>JANPLQ010000047.1:0-16080 GCA_031422395.1 Ilumatobacteraceae bacterium
CCTTCCGGCGGGATTCACCTCTCCCTCTCACACGAGCCGTGTGTCGTGCAGAGGTGGTCGCGTTGAGATGGTCGATCTCGATTGATCATCTCACCAACGGCAACGCTGAGCCAACATCCGACACACCCGGCGCCAGGACTCGGGACCCCTTCGACCGTACCCGCGCGCCATCAGTGCGACCACCGTCAACGACTTGAAGACGTGCTTGCAACCTATGGGTCGTCGGGACCGTCTACCACCGCATCCGAGCACTCAATGACATAAGACGCGGAATACGCTGCGGAACATTCACCAAGGAGTTACTGCCCATCGCGTTGCCCACCGCCCTCACAGATTCGACGCTGAATCCGCGAAAGTCCTGGTAGATAGGTGGGCGCAGAGGGACTCGAACCCCCGACCACTTCCTTGTAAGGGAAGCGCTCTACCAACTGAGCTATGCGCCCGAAGGCGAACGAATCCTACCCGAGGCCGAATCGGTGTCGACAAGGGTTTCGGGAGTACGAAATGCACCTGTTTTGACTGCACGCGCAGCGGGTGCCCGAGGCCGTCGGTGGCGTCAGCGCAGTAACGAGATGAAGACGTCGACGTCGAGATTCGTTTGGCGAATGATCGACCGCAGCGTTCCCGGTGCCAGTTCGCGATGCATCGGAACGATCACTGTCAGACCGGCCTCCGATCGAAGCTTGACGTGACTACCACGTTGGCTCACCTACACGAAACCGGCGCGACTCAACGCCGACACCGCAGCGTGGCCGGAGACTTGCGGTAGCGGTGGGCTCACACCGCTACATCGAGCGGAACGATGATCGGCGACTCGTTCACAACGATCTCGGATTCGTCCTCGAAATAGAGTTCGAGCGCCTCGACCAGGTTTCGTCGCGCTTCGTCGAGTGATTTGCCCTGACTAACGACTTCGACCTCGAGGCACCGCGCCACGAACCAGCCGGAGTCCTCGGAGATCGCAGCAGTCAGTCGCATCACCCAACTGTATCCCCACCCGCGTCGTCGCGGATTCACAGCGAACGAGTGGGCACGCAGCTGTTGTCTCAGGACATAGGAAAGGAATGTCGCCCGTCATACGAAACGTTGGTGGTGCGTTCATGGCTCGTCTGATCTGCGTCAGCGGGTTGTCTGGTACAAACCGCAACTGGCGGATCGCTGTCTGATGCGACACGATGCCTGTATGCGATCCGACATCAACCTGTTGCAGACAGCGTCACAACTTGCGATCGCATATGCGGCAGCGATCGATAACCGTCAGGTTGCACCCGGTTCCGAGGCGCTCGCACTGCTCGCCCAACTCGACGAGCCCCTGCCGAGTCACGGCGAGGATCCGGATGCAACACTCAGATTGCTGAGCGATGTCGCCGGCGCGACGACGATGGCGACGACAGGTCCGAACTACTTCGGGTTCGTCAACGGGGCCACCTACCCGGTTGCGCTCTGTGCTTCGTTTCTCACGAGTGCGTGGGATCAGAATGCCGCCCTCCCGGTGATGTCGCCAGCCGCGGCGGCGATCTACGACGTGACTCGTCGGTGGCTGATCGATCTACTCGGGCTCGCCACGGCAACCGACGTGGCGTTCGTGACCGGGGCGACGGTCGCCAACGCCAGTTGTCTCGCGGCGGCCCGCGACGCGCTACTCGCCGGGGTCGGTTGGGACGCGCAAGCTGACGGTTTGTTCGGCGCCCCGCCGATCAATGTCGTGATCGGCGAACGGGCACACACGACGCTCAAGAAGTCACTCGGCCTTGTCGGTCTCGGACGCAATCGAGTGACGATTGTGCCCTCGGATGACCAAGGTCGTATGCGAGCGGAACTGCTTCCCAGGATCGGTGGGCCGGTGCTGGTTTGTGCCCAAGCGGGCGAGGTCAACACCGGAGCATTCGATCCGTTCGAGCCAATCGCCGACTGGGTCGCCGAACAGAATGGCTGGTTGCACGTGGACGGCGCGTTTGGGCTGTGGGCTTTGGCCGACCCGTCCCGAGCGCACCTTGTGCATGGACTCGACCGTGCCGACTCCTTGGCGACCGACGGCCACAAGTGGCTGAATGTGACATACGACTGCGGGATCGCGTTCGTGACCCGGCCAGGCGCGCTGAGACGAACATTTGCTGCAGCGGCCGGCTATCTGCCTCCCGACACCGGATTCGAGGCGATGCATCACACTCCGCAATCATCGCAACGCGCCCGCCAGTTCGAGGTGTGGTCGGTGCTGCGAACGTTGGGTCGCTACGGCGTCGTCGAGCTGATCCAACGGACCTCGAACGTCGCCTCCGCAATCGCCGATCGTCTCGACGCTGCAGGATTTACCGTGCTCAACGACGTCGTGCTCAACCAGGTACTCGTGCGGCTCGACGATCCCGCAACAACCGAGGCGCTGATCGCTGAGATCCAGGCCGATGGTCGAATCTGGTGCGGACCGACCCAATGGATCGGCGGCACCGCAATGCGCATCAGCGTGTCGTCCTGGAAGACAACATTGGAGGACGGCGATCGAGCTGCCGACGTGATCATCGAGTGTGCGGCCCAAGTGGGCGGTTAGCAGTTAGTGATTAATGGTTAGTGGACGAGGACGTTGCGGAACTGCCACGGATCGTCCGGATCGATGTCTTCGGCGAAGAGGCCTGGACGATCGGTGAGTGGGGTCCAGTCGGTGTAGTAGCCGGCGACCGTACCGAGGTAGGGCGTCTGGATCTCGAGGCACCGACGGTGATCCATGTCGTCAGTCTCGACAATCCCCGCCAATGGATTCTCGACCGCCCACACCAGACCGGCCAGCACCGCCGAGGTCACCTGCATGCCCGTGGCGTTTTGGTACGGCGCCAGCACACGCGCTTCCTCGATCGTGAGTTGCGAGCCGTACCAGTAGGCATTGCGCTCGTGTCCGTACAGAAGCACACCGAGTTCGTCGCGCCCGTCGACGATCTCGTGCTCGTCGAGCACGTGTTGCGTGCCGGGCCAGCGAGCCGCTGCGCCGAACAACTCATGGAACGACAGCACCGCGTCGTTGCACGGGTGGTACGCGTAGTGGCAAGTCGGCCGGAACTCGACCGTGCCGTCATCGCCGCGCACCGTGAAGAAATCAGGGATTGACAACGCCTCGTTGTGAGTCACCATGAAGCCGTACTGCGCACCGTGCGACGGGCACCATGTCCGCACCCGCGTCTCGGCCCCCGGCTGTTCGAGAAAGATCCCTGGCGCGTTTGGATCGTCGTGAGTGCGTGCGTTGGCAGGCATCCATTTCTCGTGGGTGCCCCAACCGAGTTCGGCCGGTTGGAGACCTTCGGAGATGAACCCGTCGACGGACCACGTGTTCCAGAACGTGTCGATCGGTTTCGGATTGATCGTGCGCTGTGTGTCGCGTTCGGCGATGTGGACACCTTTCACGCCGAGGTCGCGCATCAGGCGCGCCCACCCAGCACTGTCACCGACAGCGGGCTCAGTTACATCACGCCCGAGATCGGCCGCGAGGTTGAGGAGGGCTGCCTTCACGAACCACGAAACCATGCCGGGGTTCGCCCCACAGCACGAAATCGCAGTGGTTCCGCCCGGTGCAGCGCGCCGCTCGGCGCTGACCAGACCGCGCAGGTTCTCGTTGGTGCGAATCGCGTTGTCGGTCTCCTTGTCGTAGTAGAAACCGGGCCACGGCTCGACGACTGTGTCGATGTACAGCACGTCAAGTTCACGGCACAGACGCATGATGTCGACCGACTCGGTATCGACCGACAGGTTGATGCAAAACCCTTGCCCCGAACCCTCGGTCAACAACGTCGTCAAGATGTCGACGTAGTTCTCGCGGGTGATGTGCTCGCTCAAGTACCGCACGCCGTACCCACTAAGAATCGAACGATCACGGTCGTCGGGTTCGATCACGGTGCAGCGCGCCCTATCGAAATCGATGTGACGGTCGAGCAGTGGCAGCGTGCCGCGACCGATCGAACCGAATCCGATGATGACCACCGGACCGGTGATCGTGGCGAGCTTGGGGGACGAGTTGAGACCAGTGGTCACGCCAACCTCCTGACGAGGAGCATCGCGACAGCCGAATGCCGTCGAGCGCAACGACGCTATCGGCAGAAGATGAAAGACTGGCGCAGGTCCAGCCACCTCATTACCGGCGGCGCTCGATGAGCACGGCGGCGAGCAGGTCGGTGGTGGCGGCAACCACAGGCGATCGTCGGGCGGCGTGATCGAGGACGCACAACTCACGCCCGAACACCTCGCCGGCAGCGCCACTTGCTTCTTGCAGGATCAGGACCGACGCGAGGTAGTCCCACACACCGTGACCATCGTCGACCATGTCGCACCAGGCATCGGTCACACCACACGCGACGGCGCAAATGTCAGGCGCCGAGGCACCCAGTGCACGGAACTGCGCCCAGCCGTAGTGATGAGACGGCAAGCCCGAGACGCCGAGAATCGAGGCACCGAGTTCGGTCGCATCTGTCGTTCGAATCCGCATACCATCACGTTCGGCACCGTGACCACGGATTCCGGTAAACCGCTCGCCTGTTGCGTGATTGACCACGACGCCGACCGCTGGCCCGTCGTCATCGACGAGGCACAGCGCAGATGCGAACCAGGGAACATGACGCGATGCGTTCGTCGAACCGTCGAGTGGATCGACGACCACGATCGGTGCGAACTCTGAGCCCTTGCCGCCTGTAATCCCGCTTTCTTCGGAGAGTACGCGGTACCCGGCGGAGTACAAGAGGTCGAGACACGCCCCGTCTGCGTCGATGTCGACGGCGTACTGCCCGTCACGCACGCCCGACGCTCCCCAATCCGTATTCCTGGCCAGTAAGGCGGCGACTGCATCGGCGGCCGACAGCAAGGTTTCCGCCGCCCGAGTCAACATGGAATCGATCACAAGCTCTGACCGTAGCGTCCCGCCGCTAGTGTCCAGGTGTGGCAGTTATCGACGTAGCGGGCTTTGTCGCCGATCTCAAGAGCCAGGCAATCGACTACGGATTCCACGTACACGACGAGCGACATTTCGTCGAGACCTACTCGTTGCGGCAGCTGTGGGAAGTCGATCTACACCCCGAGGAGGCCTGCGCCGGGCCGATCGACCTGCACCTCTCGCTCGATGTCGATCCGCGTGCCCTGCTCGGTTTCGAGGACGAAGTGATGAAGATGGAGGACGTCGACGACGACCCTCCACACGGTTTCACGTTTCCGCTGCTGTTCACCTGGACCCTGCCCCCACTCCCCAACCCACCCGATCTGCTGGTGTTAGCGACCGAGGTCGCCGGTGTCGGCGGGCTCGATCTACCGGTCGAGGTCTCCGCCATCGACTCGTTCCCGAGCGTCACAGACGCACCGGAACGAAGCTTGTCGATCGTCGGCCGGATCGCGGTTGACCTGGCTGACGTCTACATGAACAACGACGGATCCATCGAACAGGCACTCGAACGGTGCAAACATGTCAGTCTGTTTCTGCTTGAGCGGGCCGAAGCCTGGCTCGGCGAAGAGTTCTGATCGAATACCGACGACGACCGAGGACGACCGAAGATGACTGACGAACGACAGGGAGATGGCGTGGAAGGCGAAGAGCGCGATGGGTTGACCGTGGCCGAACTGATTGACCTGCTCAGTCAGCACCCCGGCGATGCCGTCGTCGAACTGTCGATCATCGCCCCCGTTGGCGATGGCGACGATGACATCACGGTTGACCGGTATCACATCGACGGCATCATGCCGTGGCGTGACGAAGGTGACGAGGATGAAGTGATCTGGCTCGTCGGAGGCGAAGACGCCGACGTCGACGTATTCCTCGACTCGATCGAGACCCCCTCAGACTGAAGTCCTGCGGCGACCGAGGTAGGCGCTGGCGATCTCGCCGAGCCTCACCCGCCCGAAGCTCGGATCGTGTCCGGCATGAACCACCTCGACCGGGAGCGAGATCAGGCGGTCCATCGTCAGGCAATAGTCCTCGATCGACGACTCCTTCAACTCATCGAGTAGTGGTCCGTCGTAAATCGCGTCACCAGAAAACAGCGTGCCGGTCCGGTGTTCCCACAACCCGATCGATCCCGGCGAATGACCCGGTAGGTGGATCACCTCGAAGCACCGATCACCCAGATCAATCGTGTCGCCATCGACCATCGTTCGGAGATTGCTGACTGGCTGTTGACGAAACGTGTCGAGTGCGACTCCAGTGGGCAACGCCGTGACGAAGAACGGATCGTCCATCACGTAGCCGCCAGCGACCAGCATGTCGACCTCCTCATCGCCCCACGCAACACGCGGTTCCAGGCTGCACAGCGGGGGGTCAACCAGCAGGTGCGACTCGAGCGGATGGACGACCACGTCAGCGAACTCGTGATGGTTGCCAATATGGTCGTCGTGTCCGTGAGTCGCCAGCGCCGTGATCGGTTTGTCGATCAGCGATCCGAGTTCGCCGACCAAGCTCGCCAGCCCCATGCCCGTGTCAACGATCAGGTCGCGATCGCGCCCTCGGACATGCCAGATGTTGCACCGCATCAACGGAACCACATACGGCTCCCACAGCAGCGTGATCGAGTCGTCGACCGTCATCCGGTTAAACCAACGATCCGCAATCGGAAGCGACGACATCAGCCCGACCGTACCCGACAACCGGATGACGCTCTTGGTCGCGGCGAGACTCACTACACGTCTCAGTCGGCGGGACCCCACGTGAGGGCGATCGTCTCACCGATCATGAACTTCGAGCGATCTGTCGTCAGCAGGAGTAGTCACGCCCGAACAAACCCGAGGGCCGCGACCGAGCGCGGCCGCAGGACTCATGGAGGCGTCTGGTCCTCGGGAAATGTGAAGCTGCTGCTCCAGCTGCCGTAGTTCGACGACGTGATGCCATTCGCTGTGGTGCCGGCGTAGGCGTCCTCGCCCGGCGCGACCTCGATGACTACGGTGCCGCCGCTGGCGATGGTTATGAGGCCAACGTGAACCGCTGCAGTGCAGATCGACGAATCGCTGGTGTAGGCGTTCGTGCCCCAGATCGAGTGGGGCTCGCCCTTGGGCGAGCAGGGAATCGCGAAGTGCCTACCTTCCTGCCCACCGAACTCAGTCGACGTCCGGCTCCAAGACTCGGGGCCGACAACGAACTCTCCGGAGCCCGGGGGCGCAGCGGGGAAAATGAAGCTCCCCGACCAGCTCGCATACATCAGCGATGTGACGCCGTTGGCCACCATGCCGTCGTACGAGTCTTGGCCAGGAGCGACCTCGTACTCGACATTGCCACCGGTCTCATAGGTGATCAGCCCGACGTGTACGGCAGCGTTGCAGACGGATGAATCGTCGGTATACGTCTCGGTGCCCCAGATCGGATCCAGTGTGCCGTTCGGCGGACATTCGATGGTGAACTTCTCACCGTCCTGACCGCGATACTGCTGCGCATCACGTTGCCACGCGAGTACTCCGTCATCACCGGTGTCGCCGGTGTCGTCTGGCACCGTCGCCGCGGGGACCGTCGTCGTGGTTGTGCCGGCCGTCGTGGTTGTGCCGGCCGTTGTGGTCGAGACCTCCGGCGCAGAGGTCGTCGTGGTCGCGGGCGCAGACTCGTCGGAACCGCACGCCGACATGACGACGGCAACCGCAGCCAGTCCCGCTGCAATTCGAAGGACACTACGTGGTGACATGACGGTCTCCTGTCGGTTCAATTCGCAATATACCGCTCAGCGCGCGTCTGGTTGGTGGCAGGCTCGGACCGTTCAGGCGGTGCGGCGGTTGAGCGTTGTCACACCGACAGCGATCGCGACACCGGCGAGGCCGAGTAGGAGCGCTGACTCGATCAACTGGAAGGTCCAGAAACGGTCGGCTGGGTGGTACTGGAACACGGTGTGTGCACCGAGGTCGTTCAGGCACTGGTTGACATCCCCCGGGTTCGGCAGCGAGTCGGCCACCCCTGATTGGATAGTGGGGCAGCGGCCGACGAAGTCATCGATGTTGATGGAGTCGTTTTGGCCGATCTGCTTTCCGGAGGCGTCGAGCATCTTCATCGACAGCACCCAGGCTCCACTGTCGGCGAGTGGATCATCCAGCTCGGGCCCGATGCCGAATGGCACCTCGATCGTCTTCACCGCGGCGAAGCGCGGTCGAAGCAAGATTGCGGTGGAAACCCGCACGGCGACGAAGATCCCGAGCGTCGCTGCCATCGCCGGCACGGTGCGGCGAATCACGACGCCACATGCGACCCCGACGGCGACGGCGAAGACGGACGCAGCGATCGGGACGATGCCCTGGAAGTCGTAGAGCTGACTCAAGCGTTCGCCTGTCACGGTGTTGGTCGTGTCGAGCCAGGCACCTGCGATCAAGGCGTGGAGCGACCCGGCGATCAGCGCTGCACCGAGAGCGACTCCCGAGGTGTAAGCGAACCAACGCTGGCGGGTGACGCCCTGCGTCCACAGGAAACGATGCGTTCCCGCCTCGAGTTCGCGGGCGACGAGGGGTGCTCCGATGAACGCGCCGAGCAGGGCAGGGAGCAGCACGAGCGGCACGATCAGGAACTGGAGGGCATTGAACTTTTCCCCGAACTGATCGACCAGATCTCGGCATTGCGACTGTGACTGGTCGGCGAGGCAGCTGGCGAGTCCGCTGTTGCGATACTCGCGGTTCATGCTCCTGCCGGTGATCAGCGCCAACAGTCCGACGCCGGCAAGCGCGATTGCAATCGCCGTTGTGTCGTGGCGGAAGCGGCGCAGTGCGACGTAAAGCATCACACCACCTCCAGTCGGCGGACCGGTCGCTGTTCGGGTTCGACGGCGAGGTGTGCGAGCACGATCTCGTCGAGTGTCGGCGCGAGCTGCTGCCATGCGGGATCGATCACCGGCGCGCTGATCGAGACGAGATGTTGGTGGGCGGACGGCGAGCGGTGGCCGCCGACAACGCTGCTTCCCTTCGGCAACGGACGATCAGGCGGGCCGACGATCACGGCGTGCCCTTGCACGATCTCGTCGAGCGATCCGGCGAGCAACAGTGTTCCTTGGCCGAGCACGACGAGGTGATCGCAGGTTCGTTCGAGGTCGTCGATCAGGTGGGTCGAGAAGATCACGGTCATTCCGCCGTCGGCGACAGCCGCCATCAAGGACTGCAGGAAGCCCCGCCGAGCGAGCGGATCCAAGCTGGCGACAGGTTCGTCGAGCAGGAGCAGCCTCGGCCGCTTCGCAAGTGCTAGCGCCAACGCCAACTGGGCGCGCTGTCCACCCGACAGTTCGCCGACGCGGTGGCTCTCGTCGACGCGCAACTCTCCGAGCCGGTTACTGACCACATCCGCATCCCAGCGGACGTTCATCCCTGCCGCCATCGCCACAACTTCGCGAACGCGGGGCCGCTTGGGCAGCGGAGAGTCCTGAGCGACGAAAGCGACATCGGGCAGCACGCCCTTGCTGCCTGGCTCGGCGTCGAGCACCGACACGCGTCCCTCGGTTGGGTCGATCAGGCCGGCGACCAAGTGCAACAACGTCGATTTGCCGGCGCCGTTCGGCCCGACCAGACCGACGACAGTGTGTTCCGCCACGGTGAGGTCGAGGTCGCGGAGCGCCCATCGCTTGCCGTAGCGGCGTCCGAGTGCCTTGGTTTCGACGACGTTCATGCCACGGCCGAGCCATTTGCCTGGTTGACGACCGAGCGCAACAGCCCGACCATCGTCTCGATGTCGAGCCCGGCATCCGTTGCCCGATCGACCCAGCGCCCGAGCTCGGCACGAAGGCGTGTTTGCTCCTCCGGCGACGGCGAGGTCGAGGTGCGCGTGATGAACGTCCCAACGCCTGGCCTCCCGACGGCCAAACCCTCGTGTTCGAGCTCGCGATACGCCTTGAGCACCGTGTTGGGGTTGATCGCCAGCTCGCCGACCACTTCCTTCACGGTCGGAAGCTGATCCCCCTCGCGTAAGACTCCGAGCTGGACCGCTTGACGTACCTGATGCACGATTTGTAGATACGTGGAGACGCCCGACCCCGGATCCAACCGCAAGGCGATCATCGCGATGGTCCGCTGTTATTGCACTGTTTATCTAGTTCCATAGTGTAATAGAGTATGACCGACGAACACCGGAACTGTCAACCCCTGATGACGGCGCACTTGTCGGTCGGCTGTCGACGTCGACTGACCTCGAAACGGTCCGATCCTGCCGAACCGGAGGGGTGAGACACGATCGCAGCGCGTAACATGGGCGCTGTGGCCCGCTTGGACGCCAAGGAGCGTGCAACCCTCCCGAGCGGTGCGTTCGCGTACGTCGATGCCCGCGGTCGACGCCGTTTGCCGATTCACGACGAACCGCATGTCCGCAACGCGCTCGCCAGATTCAATCAGGTCACGTTTGACGACGACGACGCCCGCGAGCGCTCCCGGCGACGATTGCTGAACGCCGCCAAGAAGTTCGGGATCGTCCCGGTCGGGTTCATCGACAACCAGCTGCGATCAGAGCGCCAGCTCGGCCAGACCGACCAGGCTGCCCGCGCCGTGCTCCCGACCGGGTTCGTAACTCTGCTGCTGAGCGACATCGAGAGCTCGTCGGGACTGCTCGAGCGGCTAGGTGACGACTACGCCACGTTGATCGAGGAGGTCCGTTCGATTCTGGTCGAAGCAACGCTCGACGTCGGCGGCCAGGTGGTCGAGGCTCGGGCCGACGAGTTCTTCGCTGTGTTCGAATCACCCGTCGCCGGCCTCGTCGCGGCGGTCACGACGCAACGTGCAATGAGGTCGCGTCAGTTCGTCGGCGACCAGGAGGTTCGAGTTCGACTCGGGCTTCACAGCGGCTACCCGACACGTGCTGTCGACAACTACATCGGGATGGCGGTGCACACGGCTGCTCGGGTGAGTGCAGCGGCCCATGGCGGACAGATCCTCGTCACCGGACACACCCGGGAGGCGACCACCGGCACAGCCCTGCCCGATATCCGGCTCCGTCACCTCGGCCGCTACCGCCTGCGCGGCATCCCGGATGTGACGTCGCTGTTCCAGGTCGCGGCGCCCGGCCTAGCGACACGCTTCCCCCCACCCCGGACCCCGCCAGCCCCGAATGTTTCAGATGGCGCCTGACACCATCTGAAACGTCACACGAGTTGGACGTCGAACTGAGCGATGTCACGAAACTTCTCGGCGATCGACTCCATCGTGGCCGGGCCTGGTTCGACGAGTGGCGGGTCGTGAGTCCTTGCGCCGTGATCCCTGAAGCCGATCAGCTTGACCCGCATGTGGGGATCGATGGCGGCGAGCCATTCGGCGGTGCGGTGCATCAAGTCGTGGTCGTCGTTGAGCCCGGCCAGGACGAGCATCCGAACCTCGTACAGCAGGCCGAGATCTCGCAGATACCGGATGCTGGCCAATACCTGATCGTTGGAGTGGCCGGTGAGCGCGCGGTGGATCTCGGGATCGAGGCACTTGAGGTCGATCATCACCCCGTCAGTCACCGGTGCCAGCGACTCCCATACCGTGAGCTCGCAGGCACCGTTGGAGTCGACGAAGCAACCGAGCCGGGCGAGCGCCGGATCGGCCTTGATGGCGGTGAAGAGCTCGCGCACGAACGCCGGCTGCTGCGTGGGTTCCCCGCCCGACACGGTCACGCCGCTGAGAAACGGGGCTGCGGCCCGAATGTGCTCGAGCAGCTCGTCCACCGACATCCGCCGCGGGACGTGACCGCCAGCAACCCCGTTGCCGGGAATCGTCTGGGGGTTGTGGCAGGCGAGACAGTCGAAGTTGCACCCCTGCAGGAACACCACGAACCGGTTGCCGGGGCCGTCGACACTGCTAAACGTGATCGTGTCGGAGACGAGGCCGCGCGCAGACCGCTCGCCGCTGGCGGCCCTAACGAGGATCGCGCTCATTGCACCCGATCCGCTTCACCGCTCGCGACGTGAGGTGGTAGGCGTCCTCACTGCCGGCCGCCAGGTAGTCACTCGAGTGGCGCGCCCCGCCATGGGCGCCGATCGCCGCAAGGTCGCTCTTGCGGACGAGGTAGCCGGTAATCCGGACGAACTCGTTGCTGTCGAGGTTGAACGTGAAGTCGCGCATCCCGCTGGCGAAGGCACCTCGGATGATGTCGACGACGGCACGCGGGTTGCGGACCGCGGTCTCGTCGACGTGGAAGATGTCGCTGACTCCCGCCGAGAACAGGTGGTGGTGGGGTGCGCAGGTCGTGATGTGCTCGAGCATCGCCGGCTCATCGCCAACCGGGATGCGCGTGCCGGCGGTGACATCGTCGTCGAGGTCGATGCCGCCCTGGCTGTGCAAGTAGCAGTGCCCGCCACCACCCTCGCAGTACGGCATCGGCCGCGCCGCGACCAGCTCGGCGACCCGTTCGACGACGCGGACCGCGAGCGCGTCGGCCGCCGTGTCGTGCCCGTAGCGGGCCTCGCCGCCGCGGTCGAGGCCTTCATGGAACATCAGCAGGTTGACGCATTCAGCGAGACCGAAGATGCCGAACATCGCCGCGAAGCGATCGATGCTGACGAAGCCCTCCGTGGCGAGCCAGTGGGTCTCGAAGAACCGCTGCTCCTCAACGAGCGACCGGACCCGCGCCTCGGCGAGCTCGGCGTTGAGTCCGACGTAGTGCGGCAGCGTCTCGGCGAGGAACGCCTCGACACCGCCGGCGTGGCGCAGCGCAACCTCTTTCAGGTTGAGCCGGACCAGAGTGTGGGCGCCAC
The DNA here is from genome assembly GCA_031422395.1 of Ilumatobacteraceae bacterium. GTDB lineage: Bacteria > Actinomycetota > Acidimicrobiia > Acidimicrobiales > Ilumatobacteraceae > Ilumatobacter. The sequence continues at coordinate 12,630 of JANPLQ010000047.1, forward strand.
CGCCGATCTTGAGCGAGTTGTAACAGCTCACCACGGCGTAGCCCTCGCCGTGGTCGGCGACCATCATTGGGTGGTTGACGAAGTGCGGCTTACCGGTCTCGAACACGGTGCGCACCGCATCCTCGATCAGGTCGTCGGGGGTGATCGACGGATCGACCTTGAGCGTGATGTTCGGCACCGACTGTCGAAGCGACCGCTCGACGCGCAGGACCGAACGGGCGATGCGGCTGTCGCGGGGACCGATGTCGAGGTGCACGAACGCGTCGGGCAGCATCCGGTCCAGGCCGACCCAGAATCGGCGCAGCGTGCGGTCGAGCCGTTCGTCGTCGATGCGGTCGTCGACGAACGGCTCGAGCAGGTCGTCGAGGTCGCCCAGGTACACGGGGTACGTGGTGACGCTCGGCACGTGCGCGTACATGATCTGCAGGAACGCGAGCGCGTCGTCGAGGTCGGTCGGCGGCGGCAGCTCGAGGAACTCGATGCCCCGACGCATCGCTCGTCCGTAGTCGGGCAGCACGTAGCGCGGGGCGAAGGCAGCATTGCCTTCGTAGAGGTCGCAGATCACCCGCTTGTCGAGCGCCTCGCGGCACGCGTCGGACAGCTCGGGGTACGGCAGTGCTTCGGCCGCCATGTTGGCGAGCCGGCGGATCTTCTGGTCGTAACCGAGCGACCCATCCTGTACCAGCGACCTTGCCTGCGATTGGAACTCGTTCATCTCCACGCCAATCACGGTACGGGTGACACAGCTGGGCGAGTAGGGCCGAAGGTCCGCTCTCGGGCTCATCAAAAGGCGCGATCCGACCCTCGAGTACCGATGGTTCGCGCAGATTCAAGAGACCTATTCGCCCAAGACCTGGTACAGACTGTCGGACACACGGTGTCACGTCAGGCCAAGTAGCTCGCGGCACCCGGACCCGGGTTGGACGGTCCGAATGCTCGACGCGAGCGCGATCGCGATGCCGAGAAACAGGGCCGCTCGGCAATTCCGATCTGTGCCGAGATCAGGGTTTCAAGATCTCGATGGCGCAGTTCGTGCCGGGGGCCGTCACCAGTCGGGAATCGCCAGTGACCAGCGTGCACGCCAGTCCTTCGGCGAGAGCGATGTAGGAGGCGTCGTAGGCGGTGATATTGGCTCTCAGTTCGTACGCTCGGATCATCAGAGGACCGGTCGGGAATCGTGTCAGCGGAAGAGCCAGCAGATCGTCGATCGCCGATCGGAATCGTCGATCGGTGAGCTCACCGGCGAGCCATCGTTTCCGAAGCACTGACACGGTTTCAACATCTGCCAGATCCGGCACCGATGCGTCGCGGGCGGCGGCCAACCGTGCGCGAGCAGCGCGGCCGGCTGTGCCGTCGTCGCCGACGACGTTCGCCAGTACCGACGCGTCGATAACGATCAACGTCGACTGCGTTCGTCGTCCAAGTCGAGGACGGCGGCATCGAAACCAACGCGGCCTCCCTTCCGACGGGCGATTCGTGCGAGCACGTCGTCGATCGTCGGGGTCGTCGCAAGGCGGGTTAGCTCGATCGCGAGGAACTGCTGGAGGGACCGGCCCTCAGCCTCGGCGCGGCGTTGTAAGCCAGCGTGGACCTTGTCGGGAAGATCGCGTACCAGTACATTCGGCATGCTTGCATTATGCTATCACTGCGGGCCAGAATGCAACCGCCACCAATCGGCAACACCCGAGCGCCCGCGGATGCGCGTCAGATCAACCAATTCCGACCCACTTGTAGGTGGCGAGACCAACCGAGCCGCGTCGGCGGTGCGGTGATCGAACCCGCAACCCAGCTGCGTCAGGCCTCGAGCGCCGCCACGAACGCGGCGTACTCGTCGTCGGTCAGATCCTCGATCACTAGTTCGTCAACCGAGTGCAGAATCGGAGCGGAAGCCAACTCGGCGGGCGTCAAGTCAGGAAGCAACAACCGAAGCCCGGCAGGCAGCTCATTGGACTCGTTGCGATTCTTCCCCACCGCGGCATCGTAGAGCGTCACGCAAGTCGATCGAGCCCGGAGTAGCAGATCCATGTCGCTCGTTGTCGACGTCGGCTCTACCGCGCCGGGGCGCGAGGCAAACTGGGGCGCGCCGGAGGCAGTCCGTCCGGAAGTCGGAAGCTCCGGTGCACCAATCGACATTGGAAGCCGGGGCTTACGCAAGCACGACCGAGAACAGAGCGGTGTGCTCGTCGAGGAACTTGATGAACGTGGCCTCGTGGTCCAGCCCACCGTCACCATCGATGGCGACCGTGACGCCGGGGACAAGCCGTCTCGATCACGCGGCAGCAGGCGCGCCTCGAACGGCTTCACGTCCTCCGACCGGCCAAGCCACGCGTAGTCGACGTAGATCCGCTTCACTGGCGATCAATAAGCGCCACCGGCTCAGCGGTGACGCGCTCAGCGTTCGCGTGCCGTCCAGTAGCCCGGCCTGCGGCGTTGGTGAAACACAGCCAGCACCAACAGCGTGTTGCCGACGACGTCGTAGCCGACGGTCCAGGGGAAACCGCCCGTCGAGATCTTGCGGTTGACGATCGTCCCGTCGTCGGAGATGGTGACCGGGGAACCAGCGTTCGGCCAGCGACTGGCCCGGTTCACCGCCGCTTCAACTGCGGCGAGGAAGCGGTCGCCGAGACCTTCGTTCTGGTGTTCGTACCAGTCCTCGGCGTCTGCGATCTTGGCGGTTCGCGGCCACTCGCTGGGGATCGTGTCCTGCTCGCATCGCGACTTGGGTGATGCGCAGCCCATCTCCTGGCCGTAGGTCTCCATGAACTTGCGGAGGTAGTGGAAGTCGGGATGGTCGAGACCGATCCGCTTGCGCATCCGACTGATCCACCACGAGCCCCCACAACTCGGGGGCACGCTCCCGCATTCCCGTACCTTTCGCAGCTTCGCCCATCACGAAACCGAACCTGACACGTTGGATGCATCTTGGAAATCTTGGATTTTCACTTTGACGATCGACTCGAAATCCGACATCATCCCTGGTAGATATAGGTGGGGCGGGTGGGGATCGAACCCACGACCCAGGGATTATGAGTCGCAGAAATGGTGTCCGGCGAGTCCCAGATTGTGCCATCTAGCAGGTATTTCGCGAACGACGTGTCCGTCGAGTACCGCCCATTTCCAAGTCGTCCCGCCGAATTTCTTGGATGAAATCTTGGATGGCGGGTCCCGCCCTTCCTGCGCCGGCGGCGCGACGTGGGCGAGACGTAGTCTCCTCTCGTGTGGAAACGCAGACGCCGAAGGAACATCGACGAGTCCAATACCGTCGTTCTCGGCCTTCAAGTGGCCACTGCCTCTGAGGCCGAGAGCGGGCATCGGGTGGCGCATCCGAACACGGTGTCGCCACTCAAGGGCGTCGTGTATGACTGGGGTGCAGGCGAAGGGGGTCTGTTCGAGTTGCGGCCGGCGCAAGCTGACAACGCCGTGCGCGCTGTCGCTTCCGAGTTCGAAGCGG
>JANPLQ010000048.1:0-9789 GCA_031422395.1 Ilumatobacteraceae bacterium
GGATTCTTCTTCTGCGGCAGCATCGAAGACCCCGTTGCGAAGGCGTCGTCGAGGCGAGCAAATCCGAACTCCTCGGCGGTCCACAACACCCACTCTTCGCCGATCCGTGAGAGGTGGATTCCGATCAACGAAAGGTCGAACAACGCCTCGGCGACGAAGTCGCGGTCGCTGACCGCATCGAGCGAATTGTCAAATGGTTTGGCGAATCCGAGATCCGCTGCGTTGCCAGCCGGGTCGATCGGCAAGGACGTTCCAGCAAGCGCTCCAGCGCCGAGTGGCGAGACATCAAGCCGGTCGATCGTCGCCAACACGCGATCGATGTCACGCCCGAACGCCCAGCCGTGGGCGAGCAGATGATGCGCCAGGAGCACCGGCTGGGCACGTTGGAGATGGGTGTAACCCGGGAGGTACGTGCCGCCCGCTTCGGTCGCACGATTCAGCAGTACCTGCTGCAACTCGAGGACACCGTGGGCGACAACGAGCAACTCGCGTTTGCACCACAGGCGGAGATCGGTGGCGACCTGATCATTCCGGCTGCGGGCTGTGTGCAGCTTGGCGCCGGCGGCACCAGACAGCTCGGTCACTCGCCGTTCGACGGCGGTGTGAATGTCTTCATCCGAAGGGACGAACTCGAACCTACCCTCCTCCATTTCGTTGTAGACCTGGTCGAGCGCGACCAGCACGGAGTCACGCTCTGCGTCACCGAGAAGGCCGACCCGCGCCAGACCGCGTACGTGAGCGCGAGAGCCCGTGATGTCGTCCTTCCAGAGCCGCCGATCGAACGGAAGACTCGCCGTATACGCCATCAGCGCAGCATCCGGGCCACCTTCGAAGCGTCCGTGCCACAACGTCGACCCACTCATCAGCTCACGCCTTCACTGCCGTACACGGCGATTCCGGCCAAATCACGAAGCGTGGCGGCGAGTTTTGCGCCACCGACCGCCTCAGTCGCCACACACAACATCGTGTCATCACCGGCGACAGTACCGAGCAGACCATCGACGCCACTGCGATCCAGCGCCGACGCCACGACGTGGGCGCAACCCGGCGGTGTTCTGACGACGACGAGATTCCCGGAATGCGTCACTTCGGCGACCCACTCCCCCATCACTCGACGAAGCTGATCGACTGGCGCCACGCGTTCGGGGGCGAACTCGGGAACCGCATATACGGTGGCACCGCCCGGAACCCGCACCTTGACGGCACCGAGATCTTCCAGGTCGCGCGACACCGTCGCCTGGGTTGCGGCGATTCCGTCCCCCGCCAGCAGCTCAACCAGTTGTGGCTGATTTGTCACCTGTTGCTGCTCGATCAACCGTGCGATTGCCTGCTGTCGTTGCACCTTGCTCATGAGCCGTGACGACTCTGTGAGAGGAGAAAGGCGAGTACGCCGCGCGACGCGTGGAGCCGGTTGTGACCCTGTTGGATTGCAACACTGCGTGGCCCGTCGAACACGTCAGCAGTGACTTCGAGGCCACGGTAGGCAGGCATGCAGTGCATGAACACGGCCTGTGAATCGGCGGCCGACATCAAATCCTCGTCAACGGTGAAACCTTCGAACGCCTGCCGACGCTGGTCCTTCTCGGCCTCCTGACCCATCGACACCCACGTGTCGGTGTGGACCGCGTTGGCACCCTCGACGGCATCCTTCGGCCTGCTGAACTGTTCGACGGAACCGGTACCGAGCATGGCGAGTCGTTCGAGTTCGTCGTGCTCGGCGTCGAATCCATATGGACACCCCAACCGGACGTGCATGCCGAGCAGCACACAAACCTCCGCAAGCGAGCGAGCGACATTGTTGTAGTCGCCGATCCACGCAACGGTTTTCCCACCCAGTTCCCCGAGGCGCTGCCTCATCGTCAACGCATCAGCGAAACCCTGAAGCGGATGCGAGTACTCACTGAGCATGTTGACCACTGGCACAGAGGCCGATACCGCCAGTCGTTCCACAATCGAATGATCGAAGACCCGTGCCGCAATCAGGCCGTGATACCCAGACATGATTCTGGCGATGTCTTCGACCGGTTCGCGGACGTCGAACCCGACCTCGTCGCCGCGCGTGTAGACGGGATGACCACCCAGTTGAACTACCGCGATCTCCATCGACTGTCGCGTGCGATTCGACGCTTTCTCGAAGATCAACGCAACGCCTTGACCCTCCAACGGACGTCCGAGGGCGGCGATTGGTCGCTCGGAAAGATCAAGAATCGCAGCTACCTCGTTCGCAGAACAATCGGTGACGTTGAGCAATGACGGGGTCACGACACGACCTCGGCCAAAACTTCCCGCACCAACGCTGCGGCTTCGGCAAGCTCGGCATCCGACACCGTGAGCGGCGGCGCGAAGCGCAGCGTCGACGGGTTGACGGCATTACAGATCAGCCCCTTTTCGAGCAACGACTTGTAGACCGTCGGGGCGTCAATCCCATCGGCCAACTTTGCGCCAAGTAGCAAACCGGCACCACGCACCGAGTCGACCTGTGGGATCTGCAACAGCATTGCCGTGAACTTCTCTCCCTGCTCAGCCGCCAGTCGAGGTGCCTCGATCCGTCGCATTTCGTCCATGACGGCGACGACCGCAGCTGTCGCCAACGCCGTGCCGCTATACGTGCTGCCGTGATCACCGGGTTGAAATACGGCTGCCACGTCGCGTCGCGCCCAACACGCACCGACCGGCATTCCGTTGCCCATCGCCTTGGCGAGCGTCACGACGTCCGGCTTGATGTGATCGTGTTCGAAGCCGAACCATCGACCGGTCCGTGCGAAACCCGTTTGGATCTCGTCGACCATCATCAGCGCACCGGTCTCGTCACACAGCTCACGAATACCTTGGAGATAGCCAGGAGGGGCAGGAATCACACCGCCCTCACCCTGAATCGGTTCGATCAGAACGGCCGCCACCGAGCTGTCGACGGCCGCACGCATGGCGTCGAGATCGCCCCAGGCGACGTGCCGGAACCCCTCTGGCATCGGGAAGAACGGTTCGTGTTTCGATGGCTGGCCGGTCGCCGCGAGGGTCGCCAGTGTGCGGCCGTGGAAGCTGCCGAAGGCGCTGACTACCGAGTGGCGACCACGCCCACCCCACTTGCGGGCCAGCTTGAGCGCGCACTCGTTGGCCTCGGCACCTGAGTTCGTAAAGAACACCTGGCCAACATCACCAGTCGCTTCTCTCAACAATTCATTGAGCTTGATCGCCGCCTCGGTGGCAACCGGGTTGGTGAAGAAGTTGCTGACATGCACCAACGTCGATGCCTGGTGACTGATCGCCTCGGCGATCACAGGGTTGGCGTGACCGAGTGACACGACAGCAATACCGGCGAGAAAATCGAGATATCGCTTTCCGTTCGTGTCCCACAATTCGGTCCCCCGACCGCGTTCGAAGCTGATTGCCGGGGCGCCAAAGACTGGCATGAACGGGCAGTGATCAAGCCCTTGTAGATCGAATGTGTGAGCGGTCATCAGGCTCCTCCGAGAACCATGGTTCCGATGCCCGAGTCGGTAAAGATCTCGAGCAGCAGAACGTGGGCGATTCGCCCGTCGAGTATGTGGGCGCGATTCACGCCGCTGCGGACAGCATGAACGCAGCTGTCGACCTTGGGAATCATTCCGCCGGCAATCGTGCCGTCGGCCACGAGTTGTTCGAGTTCGTCGGCGGTGACCTGTCGAATCAAGCTGGCTGCGTCGTCGACGTCACGCCGAAGTCCCTCTATGTCAGTGAGATAGACCAACTTTTCGGCGCCGAGCGATTCCGCGATCGCACCGGCGACCGTATCGGCATTGATGTTGTAAGCCTGACCGTGATCGTCGGTTCCAATCGTGGCGATGACCGGAATGAACTCGTTGTTCATCAAGCCGTGGAGGACGCCGGGATTGACAGCTCGAACGTCGCCGACGAAACCGAGTCCCGGATCACGGGCGGAAGCCTTGATCAACCCTGCATCCTCACCACTCACACCGACGGCATAGTTGCCGTGCACGTTGATGGCGCTGACAATCTGCGGGTTGACCTGTCCGATCAACACCATCCTCGCGATGTCGACTGTTTCAGCGTCTGTGACACGCAGACCGTCTCGGAACTCGGCGACCTTGCCAAGCTTGGCCATCAGCGTGCTGATTTGCGGTCCGCCGCCGTGGACGACGACCGGTCGCATGCCAACCAGGCGCATCAGGACGATGTCTTCCGCGAACAAGGCAAGAGCGTCGTGCTCAGAGGTGCCGGCAAGTGCATTCCCGCCGTACTTGACCACCACGACCTTGCCCGCAAACCGACGGATGTACGGCAGAGCCTCGACCAGCGTCGCCGCCTTCTGAGCAGCCCCAATACCCCCGTTCATGTCGCGATGAGCCGGCGATGGAGGGGTTGATCGCGACATGAATGGGGGGTTGGTCATGGTGCGACTCCGACACGGCTGAGGCCTAAGGTTTCTTCGAGGCCGAGGGCAATGTTGGCCGATTGAACTGCGCCTCCTGATGCCCCTTTTGCGAGATTGTCGAGGGCGGCTATGGCAATAATCGTGTTGGTGCGCTCGTCGTAGCGCGCTGTGACATGAACTGCGTTCGAGCCGAGAGTTGCCTTAGTCGACGGTAGGCCATCGGTCACCACCATGAACGGCTCCCCCGCCCAACGCGCCCTCATGAGGTCGAGCAGCGAGGCGGTCGATACCGACGCTCCAACCACCGGCCGGGCGTAACAGGTCGCCAGGATTCCTCGATTCATCGGAGCGAGATGCGGGGTGAACAGCAGTTGAACACCGATCTCCTGCTCCATTTCCGGGGTGTGTCGATGATTCTGAAGTCCGTATGCGGCGAAATTCTCGTCGACCGTCGTGAAGCTGTAGCCGTAGTCCGCTTTGCGGCCTGCCCCGGTGACGCCGCTGACAGCGTCGACGATCACCCCGCTCGTTTCGATCACACCCGCTTCCACGAGCGGACGCAGGGCGAGGGTTGCCGCCGTCACGTAGCAACCAGGTGTCGCCACGAGCGAGGCACCGGCGAGTTCGGCACGGTGCAGTTCTGGCAATCCGTACACAGCATCACTCAGCAAGCCGGGCTGATCGTGCTCGAACCCGTAATACAGCGGATATTGAGCGGCATTCTTGAGGCGATAGGCGGCGGACAGATCGACGACGCAACCCACCTTGCCGACCAACTGTGGAGCCAGCGACATGGACGCTTCGTGAGGCACACCCAAGAACACAAGGTCCAGCTGGCGAGCACGTTCCACATCGAACGCCTCGAAAATCAAGCCTGGATACGCGGCCGCCAATGATGGGTACAGCGACGCAGCCGACACCCCGACTTGCGAATCACCCGTGGCGTAGGTGACCTCGAACTCGGGGTGTTGAGCAGCGATTCGTAACAGTTCGGCGCCGGTGAATCCCGACGCGCCGATGATGCCAACAGAAACCATAGACGCATGACTATACACATCTTCGTATTGTCATGCAATAACATATCAGTCACCACTCCCACGGAGGGCGAGTGATCTTGCGGCACGCACCGTTGCAGCGGGCAGAATGGTGAAGTGATTCCCGGAGCCAATCCGACCAAGGGCCGACTGTTGCTGGCAACGCCCCCACTCGAGGATCCCAACTTCGACCGCACCGTGATCTTCATGATCGAGCACCACGAGAACGGCGCATTGGGTGTCGTGATCAATCGCCCGACCGGCGAAGTTCTCGGCGAACCGTTGGAGCGCTGGAACGATCTCCAATCGAGGCCGGACTCGCTGTTCAACGGCGGACCGGTTGAACCCGAGGCGTTGATCGCGTTGGCGTGGTCGGATCGGCCCGTAACCGAGGAAACTCAGGAACTTTCCCCGATTTCCGGGCGAATCGCGGCCGCAGACCTCTCCACCGATCCCGCCCTCGTCGCCGCATATGTGAGCGCAGTTCGGATCTTCCGCGGGTACGCCGGATGGGGTCCAGGCCAGCTCGAAGTCGAGATCGAGGCCGGTGCATGGCTCGTATTCGACGCAGAACCAGCCGATGTGTTCGCACTGGAACCCAATGATCTGTGGCGCACGGTGCTACGGCGCCAGCCAGGACGACTCGCATGGCTGGCAACCGCTCCTGACGATCTCAGTGCGAACTGAGCGAGCGGAGTAGTTCGATCGCTTCGTCTGCCCGCACGACTGGCACCAGTAAGTGGTCATGATGAAAGCCGGCGATGATGTTGCATGCAATTCCGGCGTCGGCCAGTACGCGACTGGCGGCAGCGGTGAGGCCGACTGCTTCGAGTGAACTATTCACGGTGAGTGTGAGCCACGCCGCTTCGAACCCGACGGTCGCGCCCGCACGGCGGGCATCGTCGACCGTGACGACGTACGTCTCGCCCTCGGCTTCGACGACCGTGGCATGCGCCTCGGATTCGAGCTCAGGCCAGACGCCCGAGACGAACGTGTAGACGCCGTCGCGCCGCTGGACGTCGAGAGCCGCCAATAGCCGGATGAGATCGCGCTCCCCGTGCATTCGTCTAGTGCCGTGTCATTGAACGTTGTTGGGTAAACATCGAGCCAGGTTCGTTCGATGCAAGGCGCGGCGACGATGCACTGGCCCTACCCCAATGTGAGGAGCCCGCAACGCATCAGCGGGCGAACCCGACCGGGGGAACACGCACGCGTTTGCTGACACGGCACTAGCTTCGCAGCTCGGCACCAAATTTTCCAGCCGAATCGATTACGTCGGAGCGAACACCGGCGATGTCGGCATCAGTGAGACTTCGATCGGAAGCCTGCAAGCGGAGGTGATAAGCGAGACTTCGACGCCCATCTCCGAGCGCGGCACCACGGAATACATCAAACAGCTCCAAGCCAACCAGTAGGTTTCCGGCACCCTGACGAATCGCCTTCTCCAACTTCTCGGCGGGCACTTCGTCGGAGACGACGAATGCAAGGTCGAGGTCGCTCGACGGCATCCGACTGACCGGCTTCCACACCAGGGGCCGCGGTGCCCGCCCGAGCATTTCGTCGAGGTTGAGCTCAAGGATCGCGACCCGTTGATCGACGTTGAATCTTCGCAAGACGGCCGGATCAATCTCCCCTACCGCGCCCGACGGCCCCTTGCCGGCCTGCAGCGTTGCAGAGCGAGTTTGGTGCAGGCCGGCGGGCACTCGAGTCTGGTCGACTCGTGCTCCGATCCCGAGCGCATCGGCGATCTCACGCCACACGGCCATCGCCGCCGGTGCGTGCTCCCCGGCAAGTACGACACACAGCGCCTCGAACTCGTCGGGCAGTTCGCCATTGCCAGGAGGGTAGACATGACCGATTTCGAACAACTTGACGCCTGTCCGACGGTGCGATGCATTGAAGGCGACGGCGTCGAGGAGACCAGGGCGCAACGAGGTACGCAGGACACTCTCCTCAACCGCAAGTGGGTTGGTGATCGAAATCGCGCGACCGTCGAGTCCAGCCTTGGCCAACGTGTCTGGGGCCAGAAACGGGTTCGGCATCGCCTCTGCTAGTCCGAGCCCAATCAGTACCTCGCGGAGCTGACGGCGTCGCTGCTGATGAAGCGTCAGGCCGCCGTGAACGGTCGACTTCGGAACCGTCTTCCCGAGGTTGGCGTAACCATAGTGACGGGCGACCTCCTCGATCACGTCGATCTCGGCCTCGCTGTCTGGCCGCCATGTCGGCAACGCCACCTCGACTATGCCGCCGACTATGCCGCCATCCGGGTCGCCGTGACCGGTCACGGTGAAGCCAATCGAGTCGAGCAACCTGGGTAAGTCGGTCGCCGACAGGTTGGTATCGAGGATCCGGTTGACCTGCGCGACACGAACCATCACCGAGCGTGCTTGCTCAGGCAGACCTGCGCCGCGGGCGTCGTGCGAACCGGCGTGAACGACGAGTTCAGGGCAGGTTTCGCTGAGTAGTTCAGCGAAACGGGCGATCGCCGTGTCGATCACATACGGATCGCAGCCTCGTTCGTAACGCGCCGACGCCTCGGAACGCAGACCAAGTCGCGACGCCGTTTGCATCACGCCGAGCGGCTGGAACCAGGCCACCTCCAACGCAACGGTCGTGGTGGCGTCGGTGATCTCGGTGTCGAGCCCTCCCATCACGCCACCGACCCCGATCGGCCGGTCGTTGGCGTCACATATCAACAAATCCGCAGCGGTGAACGTGCGCGTCTCGCCATCGAGCGTCGTCATCTGCTCGCGATCAGCCGCTGTTCGAATCCGAAAGCCTCCGCCACCAAGCGCGTCGAGGTCGTAGGCGTGATTCGGCTGGTTGAGTTCGAGCATCACATAGTTCGAGACATCGACGACGTTGCTGATCGCCCGCATGCCTGCGGCATCGAGTCGGCGCTGCATCCACTCGGCGCTCGGACGGATCGTCACGCCGGACATGACCGTGCTCGTGAAGCGCCCGCATCGCTCGCCATCGAGCAGTTCGACCGAAGCGGCGATGGTTGACCCGACGGCTGTTGTGGTCGGATTTGTGGTCGGATTTGTGGTCGGATTTCTGGTTGGATTTGTAGTCGGAATTGCGGTCGGATTGGGTGGCCGAAATCCAATTCCCATCTGGGCGGCGACATCGCGTGCGACGCCGACGTACCCCCAACAATCTGGGCGGTTGCGGGTGATGTCGAGGTCGAACAGGATGTCGGGCACCAGGCCGAGTGCCTCACCGTACGGCAATCCAAGCGGCGTACCGACCGGCAAGACCTTGATCCCGCTGTGGTCACTGCCGAGACCGAGTTCGTCGGCCGAGCACAACATGCCCTCCGAATCGATGCCCAGGATGCCGCGTCGCTCGATCGTTCGACCGTCGGGCATCCGTGCGCCGAGCGTCGCCATCGGGACGATGTCGCCCGGCTGCATGTTGAAGGCACCACACCAGACGTGACGTTCGACCCCGTCACCCTGATCGACATAGACACGCTGTACTTTGGCGGCTTCGGGGTGTCGTTCGAGTCGCTTGACCTGCGCCGTGATCACGCCAGCCACGGTTGTGCCGATCGTGTCGTAGCCATCGACAGCGAGTCCCAACGAGGTCATCGTGTCAGCTAGTCGGGCCACCGCGTCAGCATCAGACGGGTCCGCAAAGTCACCGTACTCGTTGAGCCAAGACAGGAGAATCTTCATCAGAACTGCTCCAAGAACCGGATGTCGTTCGTGAACATCTCGCGAATATCGGCCACGCCGTGACGCATTACGGCCATCCGATCGATTCCGAACCCGAAGGCGAATCCACTCCACTGCTCTGGGTCGAGTCCGACCGCTCGCATCACATTCGGGTGCACCATCCCGCACCCACCGAGCTCTAGCCAGGATCCGTCGGGTCGTTGAATGTCGAACTCGGCGGACGGCTCGGTGAACGGGAAGTAGGACGGTCGGAGCCGCGAAGAGAAGTCGGCACCGAAGAACGCTTTCGTGAAGGCCTCGATCGTTCCGGCAAGGTCGGCGATCGTGATGTTGCGGTCGATCACGAGCCCTTCGATCTGATGGAAGACCGGCATGTGTGTGGCGTCGGGTGTGTCGCGGCGGAAGACGCGCCCTGGCGCAACTATGTAGATCGGTGGCTTCTGCGCAAGCATCGTGCGGATCTGGACAGGTGACGTGTGCGTCCGAAGCACGGTGCGCCCGGGCTGGTCCCCAGGTGCCACGTGATCGACGAACAACGTGTCGAACTCGCCACGCGCAGGGTGCCCCTCACCCATGTTGAGGGCCTCGAAGTTGTGCCAGTCAGTTTCGACCTCCGGCCCTTCAGCGACTTGGAAGCCGAGTCCGATGAATACATCTTCGAGCCGCTGCCACGCCTGAGTCACAACGTGGGCGTGGCCCCGTG
>JANPLQ010000049.1:0-35768 GCA_031422395.1 Ilumatobacteraceae bacterium
CGTGGTCCTTGATGAACTCGGCCGCTTCCTCCTCGGCCGATCCGCCGATCTCGCCGATCAAGATAATCGCATGCGTCTCGGGGTCGGCCTCGAACTCGGCGAGGCAGTCGATGAAGTTCGTTCCCGGGACCGGGTCACCGCCGATCCCGACGCAGGTCGACACGCCGATGCCCTTCTGCTTGAGTTCGTACAACGCCTGATAGGTGAGCGTGCCTGAACGGCTGACAATCCCGACATTCGGCCCATCAGCGGTTGGGAGCTGGGCGATCTCACCGGCCGTAATCCCGATGTTGCACTTGCCTGGGCTGATGATCCCAGGACAGTTGGGGCCGAGCAGGCGGGTGTTCGGGAAGTCACGCACGAGCGTGTTGAAGGTCAACGCCTCGTCTTGAGCGGGGATGCCTTCGGTGATGCACACAACAAAGCCGACACCAGCGCGGGCTGCCTCGAGGATCGCTGTCGGCGCAGCCTTGGGGGGCACGGCGACGAACGATGCTGTCGCTCCGGTTGCCGCGACCGCTTCGGCGACGCTGTCGAAGATCGGGATGCCCTCGACATCCTGACCACCCTTGCCCGGTGTGACCCCGGCAACCACCTGGGTGCCGTATGCCCTGTTGCGGAGTCCGTGGTACTTGCCTTGACCGCCGGTCAGCCCCTGAACGATGACTTTGGTGTGTTCGTTGACGAAAATTGCCATGTCTGTCTCGTCTCTCAGTTGGCGTTTGCCAAGGCTACGGCTACACGGGCAGCGTCGAGCATGGTTGGTTCGGAGCGAAGTTTCGACTCGGGGATTCCGGCCTCGGCCAAAATCCGTCGACCCTCTTCAGCGTTCGTGCCGTCGAGTCGGATCACGATCGGTGCCCTCAGGTCGACTCGGCCCATCGCCTCGACGATCCCCTTGGCAACCTCCTCGCCACGCGTGATACCGCCAAAGATGTTGATGAAGATCGACTTCACCGACTGGTCGAAGTTGATCACCTCGAGCGCCGCCGCCATCACATCGGCATTTGCCCCACCACCGATATCGAGGAAGTTCGATGCCGCACCACCCACCTGATTGACGACGTCGAGTGTCGACATCGCCAGGCCGGCACCGTTGGCAATGATCCCGACGCTGCCCTCCAGCCCGATGTATTGCAGGTCGTTCGCCTTGGCGAGTTGCTCACGCTCGTCGAGCACCTCTGTGGCCGAATACTCGTCCCACTCGGGATGACGGAATGCGGCGCTGTTGTCGAGACTGACCTTGGCATCGAGGGCATGGACTTCGCCGGTCGGCGTGAGGATCAGGGGGTTGATCTCGGCCAGATCACAATCGCCGTCCACGAAGCAGCGGTAGAGCTTGACAAGGATGTCGGTGACGCCTTCGATCGCTCGATCCGGAATTTTCGCATCGATGGCGGCCTTGCGTGCAGTTGCTGCGTCGAGGCCATCGACGGGGTTGATGTGAAGCATGACGATCGCACCAGGGTTGGTTTCGGCGACGGTCTCGATCTCGACGCCACCCTCCTTCGAGAGCATGAGTAGGTGCTTCTTGGCTGCACGGTCGAGGGTGAAACTGGCGTAGTACTCCTCGTCGATGTCAGACGCACTTTCGACCCATACGCGGTTCACGACGTGGCCCTTGATGTCCATTCCGAGGATCTTTCCAGCGTGCAAACGAACCTCGTCGGCATCGTTGGCGAGCTTGATTCCGCCCGCCTTGCCACGGCCGCCGACTTGCACCTGCGCCTTGACGACAACCGGATAGCCGGCAGCCTCGGCGGCCGCCACAGCCTCGTCGACCGTGTCGGCCTTGTCGCCCGGGCTGACCGGAATGTCATAACGGGCGAAGTACTGCTTGCCCTGATATTCGAACAGATCCATTGGTCTGCTGGTCCCTTCTGGTTTCTCGGTCTGGTTTCTCGGTCTACTGTTCTCTGGCGTCGAGCGCGGTTTCGAGCCAGGCGCTGATCGCCCGCAGCGAGGCACCCGGCTGAAAGATTTCTGCAATGCCCTGCTCGCGCAGCGCGCGAGCGTCGGCATCGGGAATCACACCACCGCCGAAGACGAGCGCATCACCAAGCCCGCGGCCGCGGAGTTCCTGTTGTACCCGAGGAAACAGCGTCAGGTGCGCGCCCGACAGCAGCGACAGCCCAACCGCGTCAGCATCCTCCTGGAGCACGGTTTCGGCGATCTGCTCGGGCGTCTGATGCAACCCGGTGTAGATCACTTCGAAGCCGGCGTCACGGAGCGCCCGGGTAATCGTCTTGGCCCCGCGGTCGTGTCCATCGAGCCCAGGTTTGGCTACGACAACTCGATACTGGCGCTTCACGAATGACTGACCCTATTCGGTGACACCAACGACCAACCAACCCGCTACTTCGGCCGGAAGGTGAGGCACACTGTGTTCGTGCAGGTTCCCGAACTTCGCTCGCCCTTCGCTCGGGCTGTTCTGCCGGTGTTCGGCGGCGCTGTCGTGCTGGCGATCGTGGCCGGATTCACATGGGCGATCGCCGCCTATATCTCCGGTGGCGAGTCAAGGACGACCGACCGACTAGCTCCCAGTTTCTTCACGATCGGCAACGTCGAGGGCCTCTCAGAAACCGTCGCTGAGGACGGCCCGCTGTTCTTCCCCGAGCTCGGCACAGCGATCGGAACCCGCTCGATCGTGATCAATCACACGGGTGACGTGCCAGCTGACAACTGGCGTGTGTATTGGGCATACCCGGCCGATCGCGATTCGACATGCGTCGTCAAACAAGTTCCCCACACGTCCACGTTCACCGACTGTGATGGGCGCACGATCGACGTGACCGAACTCTCACCGCCCGATCAGGGCGTTGTTCCCCGAGTCGAAGAGCGATCAACGTTGATCATCGACCTCAGGGGCGTCACTCAAGCCGACGAATCTGGGTGATCGGGCTGCCAGAAATTGGGAACCGATCGTGGCCTATTGTGCTCATACATACACAATGAGGCACGTCAGGCCCGGACTGACGTCGAGCGGGATCGAGGAACGTCATGAGTAGAGGCGCCGTGCGGATCGGTTTACTGCTTACTGCTGGGTTTGTGGCGGTCGGTTGTGGCGACCCCGATGCGGCACCCAGCGAGCCAACCGCCAGCCCGCTGGCCGAGTTGATGGGATGGGATCAGGAGTACAACGAGGTCGAGGGGCGTGCCCAGCAGTTGGAGCAGGAAGAAGCAGTTGCGGCGTGCATGCGCGAGGAGGGGTTCGAGTACACGCCCGTCGACTATTCGGCGCAGGGCCCGCAGGTGGTTGACGACGCCGCCGAGTTGTACAACGATCCGAAGGCGTTCGGCGAGAAGTACGGGTACGGCGTCGTGCACAATTACGAGCTGTACGAGGAGCCGAACTTCAACGCCGACGGCGAACTCAGCTACGCGGGCGACGAGGGGTTCGTGGATCCGAATGGGGAGTACCAACAGACTCTGTCACCGAGCGAGCAGCAGGCCTACCAGGAGTTGCTCTACGGCGATCAGTCGGCGTACATCGAACCCGCCATGGTCGAAGGTTCCGATGGCGAGTTCATCGAGCCGACGGTGATGACAATGCCGCCACTCGAAGAGCAGGGTTGCTACGGCAAGGCCCAGCATGAGGTGTACGGCGACCAGCCGTATCAAGATCCTGATATCCAGGAACGGATGAACGAATACTACGAGAACCAGCAGAATGACCCAGAGCTCGAAGCCGCCTACGAAGACTGGCTCGCTTGCATGGTCGACGAACTCGGAAATCTCGAAGACATGGCTGACGATGACGGTGTCGCCTTGATCGGAATCACCACGCCGGACTCGATGTACTCCTATGTCGACGGGTTGAAGCAGATCGCGCAAGGACTCGAGATCGTCGAGACCGACCCCGACACCGGCATGCCGGTCGGTGCGTCGAGTGACGACGGGTTCGGCATGAGCATGTACGGCGGCGGTGAGGGATGGGCATCTGTCGGCACGCCGAAGCCGCTCAGCGAAGTTGACCTGGAAACACTGCGCACGCGTGAACTCGAACTGTGGAAAGTCGATTTCGGTTGTCAGCAGGATGTCGACATTGCCGGAATCCGAAAGCGCAGCGAGCAACGACTGGTCGACGAACTGATCGCCGACTTCCCCGAACTGACCGAAACGGCCGACAAGTGACTGTAGAGATTGAAGCCGACGCACCTGACAACGAGGCGACTGAGGTTCTGCCGGATGCGACGGACAACGTCGAGCCGACCGACAACGTCGAGCTGACCGACAACTCATGGCGCGAGGCTGCATCGAAGTTCGACGGACGCCGTCGCCGACGCCAGGGAGCAATCGTGCTCGCCGTGGCGCTCGCCTCGGCTGGTGGTGGAGTGTTGATCGGCCGCAGCATCAAGTCGCCTGCCGATGAAGCAGCCGACCGTGCCGCGCCGCTCGCATCACGGATCGTTGTTCCGGTCGAACGCCAGTTACTCAGCTCGTCGTTGGTTCTGTCTGGCGAGGTGCGATTCAACGAGCCGACACCGATCAAGCTTGCGGGGTCGGTTGGGGTCGAGGCCGGCGAGGCGGCGGTGATCACGCGGGTCCCTGAAATCGATCAGCTGATTCAGGAAGGTGACGCGATCTTCGACGTCACCAGCCGGCCGGTCTTCACGCTGCAGGGCGAGTTGCCGATGTATCGCAGCCTGGCCGCCGGTTCACAGGGACCCGACGTTCGTCAGCTCGAGGAGGCACTCAATCGGCTCGGCTTCTCGCCGGGAACCGTCGACAACATCTTCGACGAGGCGACCGAGCAAGCCGTGAGCGCGTTCTACACCGAGAAGGGTTACGACGCCGAAGGACCGTCGCAGGCCGAGCGCGACCAACTCCGAGCAGCGCGACAAGCCGTGACCGACGCCGAGGAAGCGTTGCGGACGGCCCAGAAGGATCTCACTCTGCAAGCCGACACACGGACTCCATCGGAGCTGCTGCAGCTCGATCAAGCGCTGGAGGCCGCCGAGGCGGCCGTACCCGCCGCCCAGCGAGCAGCTGCTCGCGCCAACGAGTCGGCGGCCCAGGAGTTGCAGACCGCGACTGTTTCGCGCGATACCAAGCGAACGTTGCGTGACTCCGCCGCGGTACTGCTCAACGCCGCCAAGGTTCCAGGGGCGATCGACGTGAACACCGACGAGCCGCATACCGCGGAGTCGATCGCGTTTCTGGAAACTGACTTGGCGCTCGCCGAGGAGGAGCTCGCCCGAGCCGAGGCTGACGTTGTCGCCGCCGTCTCGAACCAGGAGGCAGTCCAGTCGCAAGGAGCCGCCGATCTCAAATCGGCTATCGACAATCGGACCCTGCAGCGCTTGCAGTACGACGAATCGACTGCACCGGCCGACACTGCCGCCGCCCAAGCCGCCGTGGCTCAAGCCGACGCCAACGTCATCGCCGCACGCGACGATCTGGCCGTGCTCGACTCCGAGATCGGCATCAGGATCTCGCCAGGAGAGATCATCTTCGTCCCGATCCTTCCGTCCACGGTGACCGAGTTGTACGCCGTTCCCGGTTCACCGACCACCGATCAACTCGGCACCCTGTCGACCGCCGACACACTCGTATCAGCTCGTGTGAGCAGGGCCGATTCCGGCTTGGTAACGGTGGGGGCAACCGTCACAGTGGAGATTCGAGACACGTCGGTCGAGACCACCGGAACCGTCCTGTCAGTTGGACAACCACGGGAGGAAACAGACCCATCGCTGGGGGAGCAGGGTGGCGGAAGCGCGAGTAGCGGCTCGGGGCGGTTGGAGGTCTTGATCGCCCCGGACGATGCCGCCCTCCTGCGCGACTTCGTGTTTTATTCGGCGCGAGTGAGAATCGACATCGCCTCAACTGACGGAGAGGTGCTCGTCGTGCCGGTCGCCGCACTGTCGGTCGGCCCGGGGGGAGATTCGCGAGTCGAGATCGAAACGCGTGCAGTCACTGACAACGATCCAGGTGCGACCGAAACGGTCGAGGTCGAGGTCGGCCTCACAGCGCAAGGGCTGGTCGAGATCGTCTCGAAGACCATCAAGGAGGGCAATCTCGTCGTCGTCGGTTCCGAGACCAACGAGCGACGCAATCGTGACGAGTCGGGTGATGCAAGTAGCGACGGCTGATCTGGCTTCCAACGAGGTCACAACTGAGGTTCAACCTGCGCCGGTCGTATCGATGCGGGCCGTGTCACGCGTCTTCGACAGCACGCCGCCGGTCCATGCGCTCCGTGCAGTCGATCTGACAATCGAGTCAGGTGAGCACGTCGCCATCGTCGGCCCGTCGGGATCAGGCAAGTCGACGCTCCTCAACGTGCTCGGACTCCTCGATCGGCCGACCAGCGGAACGTACCTGCTGGACGGGATCGATGCCGGAACGCTCAACGATGGTCGGCGGGCCGGATTGCGCTCCAGCCGGATCGGATTCGTGTTTCAGTCGTTTCATTTGCTTTCCCATCGCAGTGCCCTGGAAAACGTGATGATGGCTGGTTTGTACCGTCGCCACTCCAGATCAGAACGGCGCGGTCGGGCGCTGGACGCACTGGAACGGGTTGGACTGGCCCAGCGAGCAGCGTTTCAACCAAACCACCTGTCCGGTGGTGAGCGCCAACGGGTCGCCGTCGCCCGAGCATTGGCGTCTGACCCGGGCGTCCTGCTGTGTGACGAGCCGACCGGCAACCTCGATTCGACGAGCACGGGATCGATGCTCGACCTCTTCGACACGTTGGTCGATGGCGGCTTGACGATCGTCATGATCACACACGATCGCGATGTCGCCCAGCGGGCGGGACGACGCGTCGAAATCATCGACGGTCGGCTGACGGAACTGTGATCCGATGAAACTCCGCAAGTCGCGCAACTCGTCTGCGCCCGTCAGTCGGATGCGTGCCATCGACGTCGGCGACGAGACCTTGGCGGGTGTTCTGGCCCGACCGGCGCGAGCCGCACTCACCACTCTCGGGACAGTGCTCGGGTTGGCTTCGCTGGTCGCCACGTTGGGAATCTCGCGCACTGCAGGCGAGCAGATCGTCGGTCGCTTCGATGAGCTCCGAGCGACGCAGGTGATCATCCAGTCGCGTTCGTCCGGCGGTCAGGCGGGCGCTCCGCTGCCCTGGTCGGTTGAAGCCAGACTCGACCGACTGAATGGCGTCGTCGCTTCCGGTGCCGTGGCCGACATCACCAACCCCGGACAGGTTCGAACGGTGCCGGTGATCGATCCGAGTGGTTCAAGCGAACGAACCGTGCCGATCATCGCTGCATCCCCCGGAGTCCTCGGAGCCGTCCGGGGCCACATCGCGACGGGGCGATGGTTCGACGACGGTCACGTCAAACGTCGCGATCGGGTTGCCGTGATCGGAGCAGACCTGGCCGACGAAATGGGGATCATCGGCGTCGCCAACCAGCCCGGTGTGTTCATCGGAGATGAGTTGTTCACCGTGATCGGAATCCTTGATGAGGCACCGCGCGAGCGTGGACTCGTCGGAGCGATCGTGATTCCCAGCTCGGTTGCCGTGCAACGGTTCGGTGTCACTCGACCAGATCGGGTCGTGATCGAAACCGAACTCGGGGCGGCAGCCCTGATTGCGTCACAGGCGGCGACCGCCCTCAACCCGAACTCGCCGGAAGGGCTCTCGGTCTCGGCTCCGGCCGACCCGAACGCCGCCAGAGAGGGCGTCGAAAGCGACGTCAACAGCATGTTCCTGCTGCTCGGCTTGATCTCGCTGGCCGTCGGTGCGATCGGTATCGCCAACGTCACACTGGTCACCGTGATGGAGCGAACCGGTGAGATCGGTTTGCGTCGAGCCCTGGGTGCCAGACGCCGACACATTGCCGCACAGTTCCTCTCGGAGTCGGCGGCGATGGGAGTCGTGGGGGGAATTCTCGGTGCCAGTGCCGGAATCGTCACCGTCGTGGCGGTGTCGGCTGCCCGCGACTGGACACCGGTACTCGACCCCTGGTTGCCGTTGGCGGCGCCTCCGGCCGGTGCCATCGTTGGCCTGATCGCAGGCCTGTACCCAGCGATTCGAGCTGCCCGCCTCGAACCGGTCGAAGCCCTCCGAGCTGGCGTCTAGCGCGGGGTAACAGCGACGACGTTGAGCAGGCGTTCGACGAAGAGATCGGTGTGTTGCTCGAGATAGTTGCGTTTGATTTCGAGTCCCCCGATCACCTCGGCACCGGTCGCACCGACCGCTGCGTCGAGTCGCTCGATGCTCCTGCCGGCGTTGAGTGCAAACGTCAGAAAGCAGGCCGCCTGCTTGCCTTTCATCGCCGGGAGGCTGGAAATCTTGTTCGCTGCCCACGGCGCCTGGCCGAGTACGAAGAGACCGTGTGTCCAGGTTCCGACCAGGACGATGTCGGCCTGCTGGATCGATGCGAGGTCAGGGCTGCCAACCCTCGACAAACCGGTGATCCCCCACCGTTCCTGCTGGAGTTTCTCGCCGATCAGCTCGGCAGCCCTCCACGTGTTTCCGGTGAGACTCTCGACGAGCAACGCTGCTTTCACACGATCGATCCTAGGAGACGAGCCGATAGGCGAGGCGACCAATCGTTACAGTTCGCTATTTCGACTGCGCAGCAGGCGAAATGAAACTCCGGCACAGAGAATCGTCACGTATCGATCTAGACCACCTAGATCTTCTTGAGTGGCGCCCAGGCCAAGGCCAGGTGCTTTTGGCCGACACCGGCGAAGTTGATCACCGCTTCTGCCTTGTCACCGACACCGGAAATGTGGATGATCACGCCTTCACCGAACGCCGGGTGAGCGACATCGTCTCCGACTCGAAGCCCGAGTTCTTGTGAGTTGGCTGGCTGCGTGGCGTTTCTGGCACCCGCCGAGATCGCTGCCTCTACGACACGATCGCGATGGGCGTCCGCTGCATGCGAGTCGGTCGCTCGGCTACGGCCGCTGGCACCACGCCGGTACGCAGGAGGGTCTGAGAAGTCGCGATCGTCGCGCTGACGGTAGCTCTGGCGCCCGTATGACGAACGCCCAGTCACGTTGCCACGCGACTCCATCAGCTCTGCGGGGATCTCGTCGAGGAACCGTGATGGCGGGTTGTACTGGGTGTTGCCGAACAACATCCGACTCCATGCATGCGAGACGAACAGGCGTCTCATCGCCCGCGTGATGCCGACGTAGGCGAGCCGCCGCTCCTCCTCCATTTCTTCGGGTGCTGTCAGCGCCCTGCTGTGCGGGAACACACCTTCTTCGACCCCACCGATGAAGACGACAGGGAACTCGAGCCCTTTGGCCGAGTGGAGCGTCATCAGCACCACCTGATCGTCGTCGTCAAGATCATCGGTATCAGCAACGAGGGCGACCTGTTCGAGGAACTCGTCGAGCACGGTGAACTCTCTGGCCGACCCGACAAGTTCTCCGAGGTTCTCGATCCTGCCGTGCGCCTCGACTGTGTCTTCGGCCTCCAACTCGCCGAGGTAACCGGACTGGTCGATCGCCGCCTGGAGCAGGTCACCCGGCCCAACGCCATCGTGGCCGACCATCGCATGCAACCGATCGAGCAGATCAACGAAGGCGGCAATTCCGCGTCGCGCCGGCCCGGTGACTCCGGCGTCGTCAGCGTTGCGCATCGCCTCGACGAACGAGACCTGTTCGGTGGCGGCGTACTCGTCGAGGCGCGCCACGCTGGCATCACCGACGCCACGCTTAGGCGTATTGAGCACCCGCTTCACACTGACCTCGTCGAGCGGGTTGATCACGGCCCGCAGATATGACATGGCGTCCTTGATCTCGCGCCGATCGTAGAAGCGGGTGCCGCCGACGACCTTGTAGGGAATCCCCAGTCGCATGAACGCTTCTTCAACCACACGAGCCTGCGCGTTGGTGCGATAGAGGACGGCCATTTCACGCCAGTTGATGGCGTCGTCGCGATGCAGTTGTTGCGCCGTGCCGCCAATCCACATCGCCTCGTCGCCCTCGTCCTCGGCGTGATACCGGATGATCCGGTCACCCCCGCCAGAGTCGGTCCACAGCTGCTTCGGCTTGCGCTCGAGGTTGTTGGCGATGACCGCGTTGGCAGCGTCAAGAATCGTCTGCGTCGATCGATAATTCTGGTCGAGCACGATCGTCGTGACGTCGGGAAACGCATCCTCGAATTGCAGAATGTTCCGAAAGTCAGCCCCCCGAAATCGGTACACACTCTGATCGGTGTCGCCCACAACGCAGACGTTGTGGTGGGTTCCGGCCAGCTGCAGGACGATTTCGTTCTGGGCCTGGTTCGTGTCCTGGTATTCATCGACGAGGATGTGCTCGAAGCGTTGGCGATAGTGATCGAGCACGTCGGGATGTTGGCGAAACAGGAACACGACGTTGAGCAGCAGGTCGTCGAAGTCCATCGCACCGGCGCGCTGCAACCGGGTCTGGTACTCGGCATAGATCTCGGCGTGTTTGCGGTCGAAGATGTTCTCCGCCTTCGCAGCGGCTTCAGCGGGATCAGTCAACTCGTTCTTCCACAACGAAATCAGGCCATGCACCGTGCGCGGCGCGAACCGTTTCGAGTCAAGTCCGAGGTCGCGGATCACGTAACTGGTGAGACGCACGGCATCGGCCTGGTCGTAGATCGAGAACGGGCGTGGGAACCCCAAGGCCGCGCCGTCGCGTCGCAGAATCCGTACGCATGCCGAGTGGAACGTGCTGACCCACATCGTTTTGACAACTGGGCCAACCAGTTTGGCGACCCGCTCACGCATCTCGGCCGCAGCCTTGTTCGTGAACGTGATCGCCAAGATGCTCGACGGCTTGACACCCTGGTCGATCAGGTGGGCGATTCGGTGCGTCAGCACCCGCGTCTTACCCGAACCGGCACCTGCAACGATCAGCAGCGGACCGTCGCGATGCACGACCGCATCAAGCTGATCGGGATTGAGCCCTTCGGTAAACGCGTTGACGTCGAACGGGTTGCCGTCGAACGGGTGATGGCCAAACAGCTCAGGTTGCGACGTGTCTGCCATGGTGCACCCATCCTACGGAGCGGGTGCCACAGGGTTCCCGAATCACCGACTGGCGAGCATTGCGACATCCGTCATGAGCTCCCACGCGATCCCAAGTTCTGGGCCAGGAAAGACGTTGATACTCCCAACCCCGACCGCTTCCAGCGCGGCGATATGGCCGAGGGCGTCATCGACTGTTCCGATCGCACCGATCTCCGCCCACCAATCGGCTGGCATCTCGATCAGCGCATCCGGCCCGCCGGCAGCAACCCGAGCCGACATCTCATCAAAGAACGGCAGCACGACGAACGCCGGCCGACGCTCCGCGACCATCCCGGCGATGAAGGGTGCCAGTGGCCAATAGGCCTGACGGCGATCGGCGTCGATCGACATCATCGTGAACGTGATGACACGGAACTGATCGGGACGACCAGCCTGATCAAGCGCCCAGTTCACGTAGGTCGGGCCGGCGCCCTCGACGAGAATCATGCCGTCTGCCACCCTGCCAGCAACGCCGAGCGACTTCGCCTGCTGCACACCTGCGACGACGGGTGGGACGATCGATGGCGGCTGATCGAGTTGGACCTGATCGAGCGTGACCTGGCGCCCGGCGAACGTCACCTTCTCGCCCGTGAGCAACCTCCGCACGACCGAAATCGTTTCATCGAGTGTCGTCAGCGGTGACGGCGTGCGGGCTCCCATCTGCTCCATCCAGGATTGGACACCGTGCCCGATTCCAGCAACAAATCGACCGGGTGCCAGGTTCGCCAACGTCGCAATCTCCATCGCCGTTACCGCTGGGTTGCGTGCGACTGCCGGGAGAATGCCAATCCCGACCGTGAGCCGTTCCGTGACGGCCAATGCCGTCGCCGCCAGGCTCACTCCAGCCGTGAAAAAGCAATCCTCGATGACCCACAGCTGGTCAATCCCCGCGGCTTCGAGCCGACGGGCATACTCCGAGATAGGGCCAGCCGGAAACGATCGATCAAAACACATTCCAATCTCAGCCCGAGTCGACGCCACGTCCGCAAACGTATCCGCAAGACCACGTTCAGGGATTGGTCAGCCGGACTGTTGTTCGGCGAGTTCGAGCCAGCGTTGTTCGAGCGTGTCGAGTTCAGCTTGAACTGCGGTCAGTTCTCCGCCGATCCGGGCGATCGTCGAGTGCTCCGTCACCAGATCCAACTCCCCGACCAACTTGTCGCGGCGACGTTGGATCCTGGTCATCGCCTGCTCGGTATCTCTGAGCTGTCGACCAATCGTGTACTGGCTGGGGCCAGCCGAGGACTTCGCACGTGCGACCGCTGCGCCGGTCGGTGACGTGACGCGAGCGCGTTGCACGTTCACCGCTTTCCGCGACGCCAACCAACCCTCGACGCCACCGGCAACTCGTGCGACAACGCCGTCACCGTCGATAGCCAGAACATGATCGACCGTGCGATCGAGAAAGGCTCGGTCGTGACTGGCAACGACGAGCGCACCCGGCCAGTCGTCGAGGAACTCCTCCAGCGATCGGAGCGTGTCGAGGTCGAGGTCGTTGGTCGGTTCGTCGAGCACCAACAGATTCGGCTTCGTCGCCAACACCATGACGAGCTGCAGTCGGCGACGCTCGCCCCCTGACAGCAACCTGACCGGCGCGAACTGAGCGGTCGAATCGAACCAGAATCGTTCGAGCAGCACCCGATCCTCCCAGTCGGGCTCACGCAACGGTCCTGCGACCAGCTTGCGCACAATCGCCTCCGAGTCGAGGATGGACGACTGCTGGTCGGCATAGCCGGCAACAACCGTCTTGCCGCGCTTGACCGTGCCGGAGACAGGCTCGGCTCGCCCGGCAATGATGTCGAGCAACGTCGATTTGCCTGAACCATTGGGCCCGACGACACCCAAGCGGGCGCCCGGTTCGATCAACAGGTCGACACCGCGGAACACGACATGATCACCGTAACGCTGGGTTACGCCTTCGAGTTCGACGACCTGGTTGCCGAGTCGCGTTGCACCGCCACTCAGTTGCAGTTCACTTCCCCGCACACCGAGGTCGGCAGGGCCTCCTGACACGACTTCTGTCGCCGTCCGGAGCCTGGCTTTCGGTTTCGTCGACCGGGCCGGAGCGCCGCGCCGCAGCCACGCCAACTCTTTGCGGGCGAGGATCTTACGGGTCGCCTCGTCACCCGCCTCTCGGTCGTATCGATCGGCGCGGGCCTCAAGGTACGTTGCATACGCGCTTGTTCCGGCAGCGGCGACGTGGATGTAGCCCTTCGTGCGATCGAGTTCAACAACTTTGCCTGCACCCTTCGATGTCGTGATCCGGTCGAGGGCGTGACGGTCGTGGGTTACGAGCACCAGCGCCGCCGACGTCGCCAGCAGACGCTGTTCGAGCCATTCGATCGCTTCCAGGTCGAGATGGTTGGTGGGTTCGTCGAGCACGATCATGTCGTGTTCCCCGACCAGCGCCTTGGCGAGCGCCACACGCTTTGCCTGACCGCCCGACAGTTCATCGGTCCGACGGTCGAGCAATGGCTGCACGCCGAGGGTGGTTGCGACGGCGGCGACTTCCCAACTATTGCCGAGGAACTCCGACACGGTGCCCGGCGGCAACTGCGGATCCTGGTCGAGCACGGCGATCCGCACGCCACGTCCGAACCGCACAACACCACTGTCAGGAGTCAACGAACCAGACAGAATCCGCAACAGTGTCGTCTTTCCCGAGCCGTTGATGCCAACCAACGCCACACGATCGCCTGACGAGATCGTCACCGAGAGATCTTCGAACAACACCTTGTCGGGCTGGGCGACACCGATTCGTTCCGTATCGACACAGATCACCGAGCCACGATACGGCCTGATTCAGATGACAACGTTCAACGAATTACGGCGACCGGGCAATGACTGTGGGCAACCACCTTTGCGCTGGTCGATCCAAGGATCAACTCCGCGAAGCCGCCACGGCCGCGAGATCCGACCACCACGAGATCGGCGTTGCTCGACGCTTCGATCAAGGCGAAGTCGGGTGTTCCGCGAATAGATTCGGCGACAACGGTGACTCCTTCCGGCGGCGGTCCAGCGGCCCGCAGCACTCGATTGACAACACCTCGGGCGGCGGTGTCCATCTCGTCAGAATCGATCGCGTACGACGACATGCGGCCGATCGCCAACGCCGGAATGAACCAGGCGTGGGCCACCACGACCTGCTCGACTCCTGGCAGCGACCAACCCCACCGCACGGCCCGGACCGATGCGTTCTCGCCGTCCGTCCTGAGTTCGTGGTCATCGACTCCGACGACGATTCGCCGCGGAGGACGGATCTCCGCCCCGCGAATCACGACAACCGGCTTGGCGGTGTGATGCAAGACGTAATTCGCCGTCGAGCCAAGGATCAACGCCGCACGGCTCGATCCGCGATGCCCAACCACGATCATGTCGGCGTGCTCACCCTGTTCGACAAGCACTCTGCCGGCCGCCCCTTGGGCCGTAACCGGGCTCAATCGCTCATCGGCAACACGCTGCATCAGGTCGTCAACGCCCTGTTTGGCGGCGACCTCGATTTCATGTGGATCGACGACAACGACCATGTCGTACGACGTCACAATCGGCACATCCCACCCATGTACGACGACTATTCGATCGTCACCGGTGGCGACTCCCCTCGCCCAATCGACCGCACGGTCCGATTCGCGGCTCGAATCAACACCAACCACGATCGTATTTCGTTCGGCGGTCATGTCCAGCCTCCTTCTGTTACTCACCGGCTCGTTTTTCCCAACGGCCTGCGTGCTACCTAGCGCGAGTGTGCGCCCGGACGAGCCGGGCGCACAAGTGCCTTACGGCCCATCGCCTGGGGGGGGACGAACTCGCCTGGTTCAGTCGCTGGCAGGGCGAGCGGTGTTGACCCGCTCGGTGATCCGCTCGGTGACATCGGTCAGCTTGGTTGCTGCTTCTTCGTCGGTCAGGCGGCCGTTTTCGACCATCAGGTCGATGTGCTCCTGAGCCTCCGCAACGAGCGCATCAATCACCGTTTGCACATCGACACCCTGTTCAGTTGCGATGTCAGCGATCGACTTGCCCGCCTGGAGTTCGGTGCGAAGCGTCTCGGCGTCGATCCCGAGCAGCTCGGAGACGATTTCACCGTCAAACCCTCTATGACCGCCACGTCCGAAGCCGCCGTGACCGAAGCCGCCATGACCCGGACGACCTTCTGGCCGGTTGGCAACGAGGTGAGCCGTCACGGCGTCGGCCTGTTCAGCCGTGATCGTGCCATCATCGACGAGCGCCTGCAGGGTTTCCCGCAACCGAACCCCCGGCTCGACCTCGGTCGCATCGGCATCGGTGTCGGTGTCGGTCGAAGTGTCATCTTGTTGGACAATGGCGGTCGTGTCGACAGCCGTGCTGCTGTCATCACTGGCGGCGCTGGTCAGCGACGGAACTGCGAACAGTAGGCCGACTCCGGCACCACCCAGCAGTCCGGCGGTTGCACCAATTATCGTGCTGCGCCTGCTCCGGCGATTCTGTTGGCTGAGGGGGGAACTCATGATTGGGTCCTTTCGAGGGGTTTGGAACGTTGCTGACGAAGTTCACACTGAACGTCCCACTTGAGAAGCAAACACGAACAACGTGAGAGCACAGTAAGAATGGTGACGTGAATTTCCGTTCCGTGCTCAGCCAGATTTCGACGCTGTTACTTGTTGGCGTGGTCGCAGCATGCGCCGGAAGCAATACCGAGGCGTTTTCAACCAGCTCGAACGCACCGGCATCAACGGCGACGTCACTTGTCAGTTCGACGTCACCTGTCAGTTCGACCACGAGCCCGACCCCCACGACGACCCGCACCACGACCAGCACCACGACCAGCACGACGACCAGCACGACGACCAGCACCACGACCAGCACATCGACCACGACCAGCACATCGATACCAACGATGACGACCGATGTCGAGGTGCCGTTCGTTGCACTCGACCTCAGCGCCGATCGAGTGATGCTCGGAAACTCGGTCGAAGGTCGGCCGATCATCGCTGAAC
Organism: Ilumatobacteraceae bacterium; assembly: GCA_031422395.1. GTDB lineage: Bacteria > Actinomycetota > Acidimicrobiia > Acidimicrobiales > Ilumatobacteraceae > Ilumatobacter. The sequence continues at coordinate 15,929 of JANPLQ010000049.1, forward strand.
GGTTCGGAGCAACGGGCGGTCGGCGAGTCCTGGTGATCGGAGTGATTCACGGCGACGAGGACGCCGGTGTCGCCATCATCGATCAACTTCGACAGCGGAACGTACCCGAAGGCGTCGAACTGTGGCTCGTCGAGGCAATGAATCCTGACGGTGTCGCCAATCAGACTCGTCAGAACGCCAATCAGGTCGACCTCAATCGAAACTTCCCGTACAAGTGGGGGCCGCTCGGCGAGCCGGGCGATGGGCAGTACGCGGGTACACGGCCGGCGAGCGAGCCTGAGACGCAGGCGATGGTCAACTTCATCAGCCAACTCCAGCCGGACATTGCCCTCTGGTACCACCAGGATCTCTACGTGATCAGCCCATCGAGCGGTCGCGACGGTGCGATCAGGGCGCGTTACGCCGAACTGACCGGGCTGCCGCTCGGGGAGATCACCGGGGGTGTGTACACAGGGATAGCGGCGACATGGGCACGCCAAACCCTCGAGTCAAGAGGATCCGTCGCCTTCATCGTCGAACTCGGCCCAACGCTGTCGGCCGACGAGGCAACCATTCACGCGACCGCCGTTCTTACGATCGCGTCGGAAGGCTGAAACCGACGACCGCTCCGCCGCCGTCACGGTTGCGAGCGAAGGCTTGGCCGCCGTGTCGTTGAGCGACCTCACGCACGATCGAGAGTCCGAGCCCTGAACCGGGCATCGTGCGGGCCTCGTCGGCACGATGGAAGCGCTCAAAGATCAACTCGATCTCGTGCTCGGGGATCCCAAGCCCGCGGTCGGCAACGGCAACCTCCCGATTGTGAACCGTGACCTCGATCGGTCCGTCGGAACTGTCAAACTTTTGGGCGTTGTCCAGCAGGCAGGACAGCGCCCGCTGTACTCCAGCGCGTTGTGCGACCACCAGTGTCGACTCAGCCACCACGACAATCTGTCGGCCCGTGCGCCGTTCGTACCGCGTTGCTACGTCGGCAGCCAAGACCGCAAGGTCGAATGGTTCGGCCAACTCGTTCTCCACCTCGCCGCTGGCGACAGCGATGATTTCGTTGACCAGTTCGGTCAGTTCCGCTGTTTCGGCATGCAGGTCGCCGATGATCGCTTCACGATCGGCTTCGCCCATGCCGGGATAACGGCGGAGGGAGTCGAGATTCGTTCGAAGGCTGGTGAGCGGCGTGCGCAGTTCGTGCCCTGCATCTTGCACGAGGCGGTGCTGGTCGTCCTTCGACCGCGACAACGCCGCCAGCATCCGATCGAAGGCTTCCGCCAGCCGTCCGACTTCGTCGCTGCCGCCCTCGTGAGTCTTTACGTCCAGGCGCCCGGTCGATTCCACCGTCTCGGCAGCCACTGTGAGGCGGCGCAGTGATGCCGTGACGCGACCCGCTATCCAGAGCCCGGCACCCGCAGCGGCGGCGGCCACCAGCAGCGCCAACATCAAACTCCTGGCACGCAAACTACGGAGCAGGCGATTGGTCTCGTCGAGCGGCCTGCCAACTTGGACGACGCCACGCGGCAACCCAACAGAGCGCACTCGATACTCGCCAGCCGACGTGTCAACGGTACGAAACGTGCTTGCCCTCGAATTGCCGGTCAGCGCCAATTCCGCATCCGTCACTTGCAGCGTTTGGGGAAATGTCGATTGCAGCACCACGCCGTCTGGGCCGATCAGCTGTGCTGCAAAGCCGGCCAACGGGCCGCGGTCCAACGGTTCGTTATCGTCAAGATCGCGACCGGGCCTGCGACCACTGACGACACCATCTAGTTCGATCAGCGAGCGGTCGACCTCGGCGTACAACCGGTCACGTGTCGTGCGGTAGCTGGCGACGCCAAATGCCACAGTTGCCAGAGTCGCAATCGCCGCCATCGCCAAGGCAACCTTCCACCGCAGGCTCACGACGCCTCGACTCTCGCGATATAGCCGACGCCGCGAACGGTGTGGACGAGTCGCGGTTCGCCATTCTCCTCCGTCTTGCGACGGATGTAACCGATGTACACCGCAAGATTCTTCGAGTCTGGACCAAAGTCGTAGTGCCAGATCCGGTCGTAGATCGTGGAGTGGTCGAGCACGATTCCGGTATTCCGAATCAGCAACTCCAACAGATCGAATTCGGTCTTGCTCAGCTCGATTTCGCGATCACCACGAGTCGCCCGCCGGCCGGCGCAATCGATCCGCAGATCTCCGAGTTCGAGCTGTTCGGAGACGCCGACGTCGTCTTCGGTGTCGGGTTGCGTGCGCCGCAGCAGGGCTCGCATCCGGGCGAACAACTCGTCAAGGGCGAAAGGTTTGGGCAAGTAGTCGTCGGCACCGGCGTCGAGACCGGCCACCCGATCGCTCGTTTGCGTTCGGGCGGTCAACATCAGAATCGGGACACGATTCTTCTCGGAACGAAGCACACGGCACACAGTGAGCCCGTCGACCATCGGCATCGACACATCGAGTAAGACGAGATCGGCGGGCTGTTCCCGCAGCGCGTCGAGTGCCAGCGCGCCGTTACTCACAGCTCTCACGCTGTAGCCCTCGAGGTTCAGCGCCCGCGCCACCGACTCCCGAACTGCCCGATCGTCCTCTGCTAACAGCACATGCACGAGTACGAGTACACCAGATGTCGGTAAGCGTTGGGTGAGAATGGACAAATGCGTTCAACTCTCCTGGTTGCCGTCGGGGGTGCGGCGGGCGCCTCGACGCGTTGGGGCGTCAGTGAAATCGTGCCCGTGGGGCACGGAGACTTCCCGTGGGCAACGCTGCTCGTCAACGTCGTTGGTTGTCTGCTGGTCGGCGTCGCCGCTCAACGGATGGTGCGAGGGTCGGACCTGTGGCATGCGTGCATCACAGGTGGATTGGGCGGCCTCACGACCTATTCGGCGTTCGCAGTCGAGACCCGCCATTTGCTGGATGACGGGCACAGTTCGCTTGCATTCGCCTACGTCGCCGTCTCGCTCGTGACCGGTCTCGGGATCACGGAGTGGGCGCGAAGGCCTCGCCGATGACTGTTCTGTGGTTCATCGTTGCCGCCGGGTTCGGAGCGGCATTGCGTCACCGGATCAACGAGTTCGGCCACGGGTGGCGCGGCACGCTCTGCATCAACGTGGTCGGCTCGTTCGCTCTCGGGTGGATATTGGCGAGCGGCACCTCGCCTGAAGCAGTCACCGTCTTCGGCACGGGCATGTGTGGCGCGTTCACGACGTTCAGCACGTTCTCCCTCGAGACCGTCGAGAGCCCCACCCGTCAACGTGTCGTTCTAGTCTGCTCGACCATCACGCTCGGCCTGCTCGCCGCCTTCGCAGGGCATCAGCTCAGCTGAGAGCTGTCGGGGTTCACGCCGTTTCGAGTACGCGTACCGGGAGGACGCGTGGACCCCGAATCTGACCGACGCTCCACGTCACATCGCCGGCAGGTTCGAAACGTGGGAAACGCTTCACGAATTCCTCGATCGCCACCTTCAGTTCGAGCCGCGCCAGGTTGGAGCCGATGCAGCGGTGGATTCCGAGGCCGAATGCAGCGTGACGGTTGGCTTCACGATCGATGATGAATTCGTCGGCCTGATCAAAGAACGCCGGGTCGCGATTGGCGGCCGGAAACGGGAGCAGCACCCATTCGTCGGCCTTCATCGGGCAACCGTGGAAGTCGAAGTCATCCTTGACGAGGCGAGCCATCGTGACCGGGGCGTATGCCCGCAGGAATTCCTCGAGGGCGAACAACATGACCTCTGGTTCGTCGACGAGCCGCTGGAGGTCGACAGGGTTGTGGGCGAGATGCCATAGCGATGACCCGATCGCACTCCACGTCGTATCGATCCCGGCAATCAGAAGTAACACGATCGAGCCGCGCACGTGTTCGACGCTCAGTGGATTGCCGTCGATCTCTACGTCAAGTAGGTACGACGTGAGGTCATCGCGCGGATTGTCACGGTGTTCTTGGACCTGACGATCGAGGTACTGATCGAGTTCGGCGAACGAGGCGATTCGTTCCTCGACGGGAAGGTTGACCTGCTCGATCACGTCGTGAACAAAACGACGGAAGGTCGCCTCGTCCTCAGGAGGAAAGCCGAGCATGCGGGAAATCACGTTGACTGGGATGAACTGTGCGTATTGGAGTGCGGCGTCGACGATTGACTCGCCGGGAGTGACTTCCCCCATTCGATCTAGTAGCTCGTTGCACAGCCGTCGAATTTCAGGCTCCCAGGCGTCGATTACCTTCGGGGAAAACGGCGGCAGCAGAATTCGACGGGCTACTTGATGAAACGGCGGATCGCTGGTGATCGGCGGCGCCGGGCCTACCGGTGGCGGCATGAACGGTCGGGCGTTGCTGACGACCACGCCGTTACTGGTGAAGTGCTCGGTGTCGTATGCGACCTCGTGCACGAGCGCATGAGTGACCGGAGCCCACATACCTCCGTAGCGATCGGAATGGGCGACAGGGCATCCGCTCTCCCGAAGCTCGGTCCAGATTTCGTGGGCGCGCCGATTGTACTCGGGGTCGGCGTGATCAAGATCGGTCGCCCAGTCAGCGACCGGTCCATGCGTCGTTGTCATGACGGGTCGGCGACGTCGATGATGGTGATCGCATATTCGGGACAGTTGGCGAGCGCCAAACGCGCCTTGTCGGCCAGCTCGGCTGAGACCTCGCCGTCGCCGATCACGACGGCATTACCGTAGTCATCGACGTCGAAGAGTTCTGGTGCCAGCGCGAAACAACGATTGTGACCCTGGCACAGCTCTGAGTTCACCTCGACACGCATAAACGGAGCGTAGACGCCCGAAAGTGAATCCCGGGTACCGAAACCGAAACAAACCTTTCCGCCACTGAGCGTCGCCCACTGACCCACTTCCGACACCATGAGCGTTCATTCAATTTCGAACAGTAGTATTTCTAAGCTATCGCGGGAGTTATTAACTGGAATCGCCTGATAAACGCCGGTACGGTCTCGATCCCGTAAGGAGTCGTTGGACGAGTTGAACACCTGGACCACCAGATGGAAGAGGCACAATGAACCGAGCGAATGATGAGACCAGTGCAGCACTGATTGCCGCCGCTCACCACTTGCTGGCAACCGCTGGTCCGGATGCGCTCACCGTTCGACGAATCGCCACTGAAGCCGGTATGAGCACGATGAACGTGTATTCCAGATTCGGCGGCAAGGACGGAGTCATCGAGGAACTCTTCATTGATGGACATCGCCGTTTGATTGCACTTCTCGATCAAGTTCCGTCGACCGACGACGTTTCCGCTGACGTCATCAATGTTGCCAGCGCCTACCGAACCTTCGCCTTGAACAACCCGACTTATTACGGGATCATGTTCCGCTCGACGGTCCCCGGATTCGTCGCCTCGCCCGAGGCGATCGAGATCGCTGCCACGTCCTTGTTCATGATGGTCGAACGCGTCAAACTCGGTCAACAACGAGGCGACATCGCAGAACGTGACCCGATCGAGATCGCCGCTTGGCTGTGGGCAACGTGTCACGGCATGATCAGTCTCGAACTCGACGGCGTTGCCAGCGAGTTCGTCTCGTGGCCGTCGATATGGGAGCACGGTGTGCGCACGTCCGTGCAGGCGGTGCATTCGTCACGAATCACGATTCCCGAGAAATCGGCAACGTAGGTCCGTCCGCAACCTTCCGCAACCTTCCGCAATGGCCAGCTAACGTGCCACCGCAATGACCGCGGTCCTGCTTGCCAACGTGTTCACCGACGCCACCAAGTGGCTCGACAAGGTCTCGGCCCACTGGTGGTTTCTGGCGCTGATTCTCGCAGTTGCGTACTTCGACTCGGTCGTCCCGATCGTGCCGAGCGAAACCTCCGTAATCATCGGCGGCGTCGCTGCCGGAGTCGGTCACTACAACGTCGGATGGGTGATTCTGTGCGGGGCAGTTGGGGCGTTCCTCGGCGACAACACCGCCTATGTGCTCGGCGCACGAATGAGCGGTTGGATGAGCCGCCGGGCCGAACGAAAGCCGAAGTTCAAACGGCGGCTCGACTGGGCCGCTGAGCAGATCCGGGTCAGAGGTGGGCTGCTTCTGATTACGGCCCGATTCATCCCTGGCGGCCGCACTGCGCTCACACTCTCATCGGGAATCACCCATCAACCTCGCAAGTGGTTCATCGGCTGGACGGCTCTGGCGGCCACGATCTGGGCGACGTACGCGGCTTTATTGGGATACATCGGCGGTAAGGCATTCGCCGACAACCACACAATGGCGTTCATCGTTGCCTTCGCGGCGGCGCTCGGTGTGACGGTATTGATCGAAGTGGTTCGGCACTTCCGCAACACCGACGTCGACCTCCCGGTTGGGTAGACGACGATTGCGGTCGGCAGACTCGGGCAATGAACGTGTCAGAAGCTGTGTCCCGTCGCCAGTCCGTCCGCCAGTTTCTGCCGGATCCGATTGGCGACGACACGATCCGAGAGTTGCTCCAGTTGGCGGCACGTGCCCCGAGCGGCGGCAACGTGCAGCCATGGAGGATCTACGTGCTGAACGGTGAATCGTTGACCCGGTTCCGGGCGTTCATGGTCGATCGACCTGCGACTGGAGGCGAGTACGAGATCTACCCCGCTGATTTGTGGGAACCGTACCGAACGAACCGGTTCGCGCTCGGCGAGGCGATGTACGCCACGGTCGGTATCGGACGCGAAGACAAGCAGGGCAGATCGCAACAGTTCGCAAAGAACGGCGACATGTTCGGTGCTCCATGCGGGCTGTTCTGTTTCATCGATCGCCGGATGGGTCCACCGCAATGGTCAGACCTCGGTATGTTCCTCCAAACGTTCATGTTGCTCGCCCAGCAAGCCGGAATCGATACGTGCTCGCAGGAGTTCTGGTCTGTTCACCAAGCATCGGTTCGCGAGTTCGTGGGGGCACCGGACGAGGAGTTGCTGTTCTGCGGCATGGCGATCGGTCACGCCGATTGGGATGCGCCGATCAACTCGCTGGAATCCCGACGAATGGCGTTGGACGACTGGGCCACCTTCGTGTGACAGCCCGAAGACGCGCTACCTGGCGGTCGCAAAGATTTCATCGATGATCCGCATCGTGCCGATCGAATCGTCACCGGTGAGGGTCGGCTCCACATCGTCGAGCACGTGGGCTGCGAAGGCGTCGGCTTGCGTCGTGTACTGATTGCAGGTCGGAAATTCGACTGTTCGGATCGCTGGCGCAACCGGTGGCTTACCGCCCTGCGCGACGTACACGAACGTCGGCCGATCGACGGGAATGTTGAACGGGATTCCGAAATCGACCCGACCGTTCGAACCGAGGATGTGAACCCATTGCCCGTGTTCGAGAGCCGTCGCGCACGTAAGGCTTGCAGTGCCGTTCGGGAATCGCAGCAGCGCCGACGTAACCATGTCAGTACCGAATGACGGGTGCCGGTCGATCGTCGCACCGACCAATTGGGGCTGGGTACCGAACAGGAACATCGCAGAGTTGATGCCGTAACAGCCGACATCCATCAGCGCTCCGCCGCCATACGCGGCGATGTTACGGATGTTGGTGGCGACTTCGTTGCGGTATCCGAAGAAGGTCTGCACGTGGCGGACTTCCCCGATCTCCCCGGAGTCAACGATCCGTTTGACCTCGCGCCACGTCGGATGCGAGCGGTACATGAACGCTTCCACGACCTTGACACCGTGTCGTTCGGCTTCGGTGAACACCAGTTCGCACTCGGAAGCATTCAACGCAAACGGCTTCTCAGCCAACACGTGCTTGCCAGCCCGGATCGCCGCCAGGTTCCACTCGGTGTGCAGGTGATTCGGCAACGGGTTGTACACGGCATCAATGTCGGGGTCAGCAAGCAGTTCCTCGTAGGACCCGTACGCCTTCTGGATCCCGAGCCGGGCGGCCACCGATCGAGCTGAATCGAGTGAACGCGACGAGATTGCATCGACCGAGCACCGCTCACTTGCCTGGGTGCCCGGAATCACCTTCTCGGTGCCAATCGCGGCCGTGCTGATCACGCCGATTCGAAGCGGTTTGCCCGTGCTGTTCATCGCGCCAGCCTGACACAACGAAGTCACTCAAGAAAACGATCGAAGCCCGGCGGCTCCGAGGAGTCAACCGGGCTTCGATCAAACATTCACTCTGTTTGGATCAGAGAACGCGAACCTTCTGGGCTTCCTCGCCCTTCTTGCCCGGTGCGACCTCAAACTCGACCTTGTCACCTTCGTTGAGCGACTTGTAGCCGCTGCCCTCGATGTTCGAGAAGTGGACGAACACATCGTCGCCACCGTCGCGGCTGATAAAGCCGAAACCCTTTTCGGCGTTGAAAAATTTCACAGTACCTTGAGTCATTACATGTCCTTACAACAAAATGAGCCGCCAATTGCGGCTCAGTCGTAGACCCTAACCCGGTTTCACGCGGGAACGCGCCGGATCGGCAAGATTCGCCGCCGACACGCAACGGATGAGATACGGAATCAGGGGGTGAAGTGCACAGTCATCACGTCGGTGTTGCCAAACGCTGAACCTGCCAATCCCGGACAGACCACTCCGGGCGCCGGCTTGTCCGACGGAGCCGAAAGCGCCGGGTTGGTACCTGTTGTCCGAAAACTCAGACGATCCGCCATATCACCGTGGGTCGCCAGACCGTTGTCGCGGAGGAACTTCTGATATGCATCGACGTCAGGGCAACCGAGACCGTTCCGACTGTCAGTGAAGATGAACCAGGCACCGGTCGTGTCGCTGACGAGCGTGTTGTAGTCGCCCCAAAACTGACGTTGCAGGTTGTTTTGGGCACTGGCGGCGGGATCGGACGAGACCGTGGTGATCTTCGCCGGACTCGACCACGAACCACCCGAAGGCTTGCTGACGGCGTACGCGTCGATGGCTGCGTTTCCAGTACCGAACACCTCGGGATCGACAGCGACGAGCGCCTGGTAGCCGAGATCAACGCGCCCGTTCGGGGCGACATCGAGACCCTGGAAGAAGGCATATCCCTCGGTGCCACTGACTTGGACCGGAATGCTCCAATGGACCCCGCGATCAGTTGACGTGGCAACCACGATCCGGCCGCCGTCGACGGTTCGGTTCGACCATGAGACGTACACGGTGGCGCTGTCGGACCGGGGATCGGCTGCAATTGTCGGGAAACTATCGGTGCGGAAGTTGGCACCCGGGATCGGGTCGGCAATGTCGACAACCGGCCCGATCACAATCGGACGCGTCCACGACTTGCCACCGTCACGAGAGACGACGACGACCTGAGAGAAACCTTGCTCGAACGCGACGTATGCGGTTCCGTCAGGACCGACCGCGATAGACGAACCCTGACGGCCATTGCCGGTTCCGTTGTTCCCGGCCGGCGAGAGTTGGTTCGGCGATCCGAAGCTGGCTCCCCCATTTGTGGAGACAGACACCATCATCGGCTCGTTACCGTTACCCGTTGCCGTGTTCGAACGGAACTCGGTCCAAGTCAGGTAGACGCGGCCGAAGTATCTGCTCGTCGGCGACGTGTCGACGTTGATCCAGTTCTTGTCGTTGAAATCCACGCTGCTGGTCTTGACCGTGCCGATCGTCGGTGCCGACCACGTGGCACCGTTGTCGTCGGAGTAGCTGACGACAATGAACTCGAATCCCTTGGCACCCGCAATACTCCCGAGCGACGAATAGTAGGCCCGTGCACCGTTGGCGAAGGTGAACCCGCCGTCAGCCGCCGGCTTGGGTCCGTACGCGATCACCGGATCGCCATCGGAAACTACGCCGGCACCGACCCAACTGGTCTGTTGGTCGAGCAGGCCGCGATTCGTCCAAGTCGTGCCGCCGTCTGCCGACGTGTAGATGCCCGATGTACCGACCCCTGGGAAGAACCCACAGTCCGAATCGAGGGTTACCCCACGAACCGGGCCAGAACCGCACGGCGGCTGCAGTTGCTCATCGTTTGATCCTGCAATCAGGTAGCGGGAGTCGACCGGGTTGACGGCAATAGTCGGTTCATTCTGCTTGTTCGTCGGAAATACCGCCGTGGTATCGGATGTGGGATCGCCGCCAACCTGAGGGCTGTTCGCCTGGGACTCAGACGATGTCAGTGCCTGCGCCACTGTTGCTGCAGCCAGAGACACAGACAGCACGGCGAAACCAACGAGAACAGGCTTGAACGAACGCATGTCGTCTCCCTTTGGGCTGCACCGTCGATGCTGGATCACCAAAACGGTTAGACCAGTCGACAGTAGCACTGGTTCAAACATTCCGAAAGTCGGAAACGCTCCTGGCCGATGAATGGGTCAGTCGATTGAAGGGTCGAAGGCCTCTGTTGGGCCGGGCTGGCGCGTCCTATCGTGCTTTCAGGACGGTTGGAACTGCCCGTAATGGGGCATACATCCTGTAGCCATACGACGAAACATCACACCAGCGGAGATGGAATGACGACGATCGACCTGTTGACCGAGGGTTCGCTACCCGCTGATCGCCGACGCAGCCGGCGTCAGGTCGTCGACGGCAACGAAGCGGTGGCGCGGATTGCCCATCTGGCATCGGAGGTGATCGCCATCTATCCAATCACGCCGGCGTCACCGATGGGCGAGTGGGCAGACGATTGGAGCGCACGGGGGCGTACGAACCTGTGGGGTGCTGTCCCCGAGGTGATCGAGATGCAGAGCGAGGCCGGTGCCGCCGGCACGCTACACGGGGCGGTCACGCGTGGTGCGATGGGCACGACCTTCACCTCAAGCCAGGGCTTGTTGCTGATGCTGCCGAACATGTTCAAGATTGCAGGCGAACTGACCCCAGCGGTGATCCACGTCGCCGCCCGCACAATTGCGACGCACGCGCTCAGCATCTTCGGCGATCACAGCGACGTGATGACGGCCCGCACGACGGGCTTCGCCATGCTCTGCGCCAGCAGTGTGCAGGAGACCGCCGACTTCGCCGCCGTCGCCCACGCGGCCACGCTCGAGACGCGTATCCCGTTCCTCCATTTCTTCGACGGTTTCCGCACCAGTCACGAAATCGGCACCATCGACGTGCCAAGCGCAGAGGACCTTGCGGCGATGATCGACCAGGATGCTGTCGCCGAGCACCGTGCCCGCGGCCTCGACCCAGATCGCCCGGTGCTGCGCGGCAGCGCCCAGAACCCCGACGTGTTCTTCCAGGCTCGCGAGGCTTGCAACCCGTTTTACGCCGGGGTGCCCGGTGCGGTGCAGTCGAGGATGGACCAACTCGCGGAGTTGACGGGTCGCCAATACCACCTTGTCGACTATCACGGCGCGCCAGACGCCGACCGCGTGATTGTGCTGATGGGGTCGGGTGCAGGCGCCGCCAAGGAGACCGTGGACGAACTGTGCCGCACGGGTGAGCGGGTCGGGGTCGCCGTGATTCGATTGTTCCGCCCGTTTCCCACCGAGGCGCTGCTGGCGGCACTGCCACCGAGCACGCAAACGGTTGTCGTGCTCGACCGCACGAAGGAGCCGGGCGCGCCCTTCGAGCCGTTGCACCTCGACGTGCTGTCGGCGATGTGGCACAGCCCGACCGAATCGTGGGCCGACAGCAAGCTGCCTCGCGTGATCGGCGGACGATATGGGCTGAGCAGTAAGGAGTTCACCCCGGCGATGGTCAAGGCGGTGTTCGACGAGGCGGCACAGGAGACGCCGCGCAACGGGTTCACCGTCGGGATCATCGACGACGTCACCCACACGAGCCTCACGTACGACCCAACCTTCACAACGGATCGCGCTCGGGTCCGTGCGGTCTTCTACGGGCTTGGTGCCGACGGGACCGTCGGCGCCAACAAGAACACAGCGAAGATCGTCGGCCAGAACACCGACCTCGTCGTGCAGGCCTACTTCGTGTACGACTCGAAGAAGTCGGGGTCGATGACCATCAGTCATCTGCGCTTCGACCCGGCGCCGATCGGCAGCACGTACCTGATCGACCAGGCGACGTTCGTGGGCGTACACCAGTGGAGTTTCCTCGAACGGATCGACGTGTTGCGCGTCGCTGCACCAGGGGCGACTGTGCTGATCAACAGCCCGTATCCGGCAGACAAGATCTGGGATCGCCTGCCGGTCGAAGTGCAACAGGATGTGCTGGATCGAGGGTTGCGCCTACATGCGATCAACGCCGCCGCTGTCGCCGAGGCCGCCGGTTTGGCCGGTCGCGTGAACACGGTGATGCAGACCTGCTTCTTCGCACTTGCGGATGTGCTGCCGACCGACGAGGCGATCGCCAGGTTGAAGGAAGCCATCGCAGCCAGCTACGGCAAACGTGGCGATGTCGTCGTGCAACGCAACATCGCCGCCGTCGACACAACGCTCGCCCAACTCTTTCCCGTACCGATCGGGGCGACGGTGACGGCGACCAAGCATCGCCGTCCCACCGTCACCGGCGAAGTCACCGACTTCGTCCAGCGTGTGACGGCCAGAATGCTGGCCGGCGAGGGCGACCTACTCCCGGTGAGTGCCCTGCCGCCAGACGGCACGTTCCCGACCGGAACGTCGCGCGTCGAGAAGCGCACGGTCGCAACCGAGATCCCGATATGGGAAGCGGATCTGTGCATCGACTGCGGGAAGTGCGCAATCGTCTGCCCACACGCGGCAATCCGGATCAAGGTCTACGAGCCAGGCCAACTCGCTGCCGACGGCGCCGAGGCCTTGAAGACCAAGCCGTTCCGGAGCCGCGAGGTCCCCGGCATGTCGCTGACAGTTCAGGTCGCGCCAGACGATTGCACCGGCTGCGGTCTGTGCGTGACTGCCTGCCCTGCCCACGACAAGAGTGAGGTCAAGCGCAAGAGCATCAATCTGCGTCCGATCGAAGATCACCTCGACGTCGAGCGCGTCGCCTGGGATGCGTTCTTGCGGGTACACGAGGCAGACCCGGCCCAATGGGACCCGGCGTCGGTCAAGACCAGCCAGCTGCGTCAACCACTTTTCGAGTTCAGTGGAGCATGCGCCGGCTGTGGCGAGACGCCGTATCTGAAACTCTTGACGCAGTTGTTCGGCGATCACTTGCTGATTGCGAATGCGACTGGGTGCAGCAGCATCTACGGCGGCAACCTGCCGACCACCCCCTACTGCACCAACGACGAGGGTCGTGGCCCTGCTTGGAGTAACAGCCTGTTCGAGGACAACGCCGAGTTCGGCCTCGGGATCCGGCTCGGACTCGAAGCCCAGCAGCACGCTGCGCTCGGTCTGCTCGACAAGCTGAGCTCCGGTGACGCGCCGTTCGTCGATGCAGACCTTGCCTCCGCGATCGCCGCGAGTGTCGACGACCTAGGCGATATTCCGATTCGCCAACAGCGGGCACGCGTCGAGCAGCTTCGGTCAGCGTTGACGGCACTCGATTCACCCGATGCCACGCACCTGCTCGAGCTGATCGGCACGCTGGTGCGCAAGACCGTCTGGATCGTCGGCGGCGACGGCTGGGCGTACGACATCGGGGCCGGTGGCCTCGATCACGTCCTCGGCAGCGGCCGCAACGTAAACGTCCTCGTGCTCGACACTGAGGTGTATTCGAACACGGGCGGTCAAGCGTCGAAGGCGACCCCGAGAGGCGCCGTCGCCAAATTCGCCGCCAGCGGCAAGGGAATCGCCAAGAAGGACCTCGGTCTCGAGGCAATGTCGTATGGCGATGTGTACGTCGCTCACGTCGCCCTCGGTGCCAGCGATATCCAGACGGTCAGGGCACTGCTCGAAGCGGAGGCGTGGCCGGGGGTGTCGCTCGTGATCGCCTACAGCACCTGCATCGCCCACGGGTTCGACATGGGTGAGTCGATGACGCATCAGAAGGCCGCCGTGCACAGCGGCCATTGGCCCTTGTACCGCTACCAGCCGGGCGACGGCGAGGCGAAGCAGCCGTTCCAGCTCGACAGCGCCGCCCCAACGGTGGCGTACGCCGATTTCGCCGGTAGCGAGGCGCGGTTCTCGATGCTGCAACGCAGCGATCCCGACCGTGCCGCCGAGCTGCTGGCACTTGCCCAATCCGACGTGACGGCGAGGTGGCATCACTACGAGCAGTTGGCAGGCATCGAACGCACCGCGCCGGTCCATGTCGCCCCGCACACCATCGCCGAAACCGAGGATGAGTCGTGAGCCTCGGCTCCGTCGATCTCTCGACCACGTATCTCGGGCTTCATCTGAATAGTCCGATTGTCGCCTCCGCCAGCCCGTTGACCGGCAACCCGGGTCTCTGGGAGTCGTTGGAGCGGGCGGGGGCCGGAGCGATCGTGCTGCCGTCGCTATTCGAGGAGCAAATCGTGCGAGAGGCCTCGACGCTCGACGATTCCCTCAACCGCGGCACAGAGATGCACGGTGAGGCGCTCAGCTACCTTCCCTCGTTCGACGAGTACGACACCGGCCCTGCTCGGCACCTCGCGCTCGTGGAACAGGCCAGGGCGCGATTGTCGATCCCGGTCATCGCCAGCTTGAACGGGACCACTCCCGGCGGCTGGGTGAAGTACGCCCGATACCTCGAGAATTCGGGGGCGCAGGCTATCGAACTCAATCTGTATAACGTGATCGTCGATCCGAACCGCAGCGCCGCTGACGTGGAGAAACGGTACCTCGAGGTCGTCGAGGCGGTCCGCGCCGAAGTCACGGTGCCGGTGGCGGTGAAGCTCGCTCCGTGGTTCACCTCGCTCGGCCACTTCGCGCTGGCGCTCGAATCGGTGGGTGTCGATGGCCTGGTGCTGTTCAACCGGTTGTACCAGCCCGACATCGAACTCGAGACGCTTGACGTGACTCCGCGCCTTCACCTATCGACGTCGGCCGAATTGCGGTTGCCACTGCACTGGATTGGGATCTTGCGTGGGATCACGTCGTGTTCACTGGCCGGCACCACTGGTGTGCACAACGGTGCCGATGCGCTCAAACTGCTGCTCGCCGGCGCCGACGTGGCGATGACGACCAGCGCCCTACTCCAACACGGTCCCGAGCGGATCACCGTAATGCTGGACTGGGTACGCAACTGGATGGCCGGACGCGACTACGAGAGCGTCGAGCAATTGAAAGGCAGTGTGAGCCGGCGGAACGTCCCCGACCCCGACGTATACGAGCGCGCCAATTACTACCAGATGCTTCACAGCTGGCGACCCTGAGCCCGCCGCTCATCAGTTCGGATCGGATACACCTCCGTTCAGAGGCACTCGCGAAGTGGCGTATGGTTTCGGCACGAGAAACCGATACCCATTGATTGCGAGGATCCCGATGAGCCACGAAGACGACATCGACACCAACCTGAGCAACAATCGCTCGCTCGACGACATCGTGGCGGCCCACCTCAGCCGCCGCAACGTTCTCAAAATCGGCGGAGCGGCAGCATCGTTCGCGTTGCTTGCCGGCTTTACCTCACACGGAGTCGTCCTGGCCCATGACGACGACGATGACGACGACTCCGATGATCGCTGCGAAACCGAGTCGCACGACGGTCGTCTCCTCGGTCGGCGTGGCCGAATCGGCTTTCAGTCAGTGCCGCTCAACAGCAATGACGCCGTCACCGTGCCTCCCGGGTACACCGCCACCGTTCTGTACGCGTGGGGTGATCCGGTCTCCGCTGGCCCAGCCTTCGAGTTCGACGCCTCGCAGGACTGGGAGGCCCAGTCGGTTCAGGCCGGAATGCACCACGACGGAATCTTTTTCTTCCCGCTATCGAAGCGATCGAGCAACTCGAATCGCGGTTTGCTGTGCATCAACCACGAATACGTCGATCAGGGGCTGCTGTTCTCAGACGGCATGGACAACTGGAGCGCCGACAAGGTCCGTAAGGCAGTTGCTGCGCACGGCGTGTCAGTGATCGAGATCCGCAAACGCCACGGACAGTGGAACGTGGTCCGGCCGTCCGGATTCGGACGGCGAATCACCGGTGCCACCCCGATTGAATTCGTCGGCCCTGCCGCCGGTTCACCCCTCCTGCAGACCGCCGACGACCCAACCGGCACGGTGTCGCTCGGCACAATCAACAACTGCGGCAGCGGTCAAAGCTCGTGGGGTACCTATGTGACCTGCGAGGAAAACTTCAACGGTTACTTCGGCTGGGATGGCGGCTACACGCCGACGACGCAGCAGAATCGTTACGGGATTACGAACGTTGGCTTCGGGTATCGGTGGTTCGAGCAGGACCCACGGTTCAACGTCCGGCTCAATCCCAACGAGGCCAACCGACTCGGTTGGATGGTTGAGATCGACCCCTACGACCCAGACAGCACTCCCCAGAAGCTCACAGCGATGGGTCGTTTCAAGCATGAAAGCGCCGCATTCGCGACGACCTGCGATGGTCGTGCAGTGGTGTATTCCGGCGACGACGAGCGCAACAACTACATCTACAAGTTCGTCGGCTCTCGGAGTGTGAGGGAGGCCCGCAAGATCGGTGTCAGCCCATTGGCCGAAGGCCAGTTGTATGTCGGTCGGTTCGATGCCGGTGACGCCGTGGGTGACGAGATGGGGGTCGGTGAGTGGATTCCGCTTGACCCGTCGAATTCGGTCTTGGCGGCGATGACGATCGACGACATTCTGGTGCATGCCCGCGTGGCAGGCGACCTCGTTGGCGCCACCAAGATGGATCGACCGGAATGGCTGACGGTCGCGCCCGATGGCAGGGTGTACGTCGCACTGTCGAACAACAGCCGACGGGGTCGCACGACGACGGTTGCGTCAGAGAACCCGAACTCTGTACCCGATGACGCCAACCCTCGATCAGCGACCGGCCAAGGAAATCCGTACGGTCAGATCGTGCGCTGGTCTGAGAACGGTGATGCGGACGCAACGACGTTCACCTGGGACATCTTCATGCTGGCCGGTGATCCATCAAACCCACTGTTGCTCGATGGATACGAGCCGGGAGGCAACGTGAATGGTGACATGTTCGGTTCACCCGACGGAATCTGGGCCGACCCCGAGGGACGGATTTGGATTCAGACCGATATCTCTACAAGCACGCTCGGGGTTGGGCCGTACGCCAACATCACGAACAACATGATGCTCGTCGCCGATGCCGAGACGAAAGAGACGCGTCGATTCCTGGTCGGGCCGAAGGGATGCGAGGTCACGGGTGTGTGCACCACCCCGGATCAACGAACGATGTTCGTCGACATCCAACACCCCGGCGAGCCGACAAACGAACTCAGCAACCCGGCCGCCCCACAGGCGATCAGTAACTGGCCAGACTTCAAGCCGATCGGCGAAGGGCGTCCACGCGCCGCAACACTCGTCATCACCAAGAACAACGGCGGGGTGATCGGCACCTGAGCCAGCCGGACTGAGCCAGAACGGTTTGAGTTCGCTTCGGGTCAGCCGGCCATGGCGCCGATCATGTGGTTGATCACCTCGGCATGTTCGACTTGCGGGCTGAAGAGAATCACTTCGGCATCTCTCACCACCCGCACGCTGTGTCCCGGCGGCCAGTAGAAGAGGTCGTCGCCGACGCAGGTCTCCTCGGGACCGTTGGTATAGGTGATCACGACTTCACCCGACATCATGAATCCCCAGTGGGGTGCGTGACAGGCGTCGTCGTCGAGGCCCTTCAGTAATGGCGCGATGTCGGTGCCCGCTCCGAGCGAGAAGTACTCGGCCGCCAGCGATCCATAGTCGGAGGCGTCACCGAAATTGATAGCTTGGCGAGCGACGATCATCGACTCGAGCGATCCGGCCGGTCTCGGCAGGTGGGCACCGAATCGCCGGTCGGTGAAACCCTGCGTCGAACGATCGTCCAGTGCCGGTGTCGCCGCCGGCTCCTCGATGGACAGGCAAGTCAACGACGCAACGCAGCTCCGTACGCTCAGCTGATCTCGCTGAAGATCCAGATGGGCGGCCCGCACGTTCGATCGGGCGGTGAGGTTCAGCCGATCTGGATCGAGGCCAGGATCTCGTCGATGGCGGCTCGGTCCTGCGGCGACGTGTCCGGGAAGGACATCGCGACGATCACGAGTCGGGTGCCGTTGACGTCGAGGATCCACAGTTTGTGGTGCTGGTTAGGTCCTTGTGCCCAGTAGTCGCCGCCACCTACAGCGTTCAACAGTTTGAAGTCTCCGTAGGCGCAGTCTTCTGAGTTGTAGTCGGGGACCGTGAACTCGATCTGCTTTCCGTGGAACCCGTCGACGGTGATGTCGCTCGCCGCGGTGGCGTCGAAGCCGGGCAGGTTCGCCCACGCCGAGGCGAGGTCGTCAACGGTCGGTCCGACCGGGGGGTCGACCAGCACCGACGGGCAGGAATCGGTGTAGATGTTGGCCACAACGTCGAAGAGCACCCCGACAATCGGGTTCCCCTTGACCACTACCCAGCCGTCGTGCTTCCAGCCATACGGCACGGCGAATGTGAGGCGAACGTCGCGCGAGGCATCGTCGCCGTCGAACCCTGGATGATTCTCTGACACGACAAAGGTGCCGGTTGTTGCTGCGACGACAACGGGGGTCGTTCGTACGGCGCTAGCGGTGGTCGTTGGTGCGACGGTTGTCGGCGCGACGGTGGTCGGCGCGACGTTGGTTGGTGCGGCGGATGCGGCTGGAGCGGGCGACGGCGCCTCAACGTCGTCGGAACTCCTGTTGATGATGGCGAGCGCGAGGCCGGCGGTGCCGATGACGGCTACGACCGCCGCGGCGGCCACCGCGATCCGCCGACGGTTTGTGCTTTCGTTGGGCGTTGAGTTGAGAGGCACGGAGATCTCCTTCATTGGAACGAGGTGCTGTTGGGGTACGAGACGTGCGGCTCTCGGGTAGAGATGAGATCGACCTTCGTGGTCATCCCGAGCGGCGCCCGCCATGCGTGCGTGCAGACGCTGTCGCAACGCCTCCGCCAGGGAGGGGTCGGGGTGGACGCTCATCTCGTCGAAGCGATCGGTCATGTCAGATCTCCGGTGAGGTGGCTTCGAAGCTCGTTGCGCGCACGCGCAAGAAGCGAGTAGGTGGACGACACCGACGACCCCAACATCTGGGCGATCTCAGCAATCGGTATGTCATCGACGTAGGCCATCATCAGCACCACCCGGTGCTCCGCCGAGCAGACTGACAGGTGATCGAGCACCTTGCCGGCCGACAGCTCCGCCGACTCGGATTGGCGGGCGCCGGCCCAGACCAGCCGCAACTTGCGTTGCAGCCTCTGTCGTCGTCGCCACGCGTCGAGGTAGCGCGAGCGGGCCACCGAGAGCAGGAACCCGACCGTCGCCGTTTCGGTCCGTCCCTGCGCCAGCCGATCGACGACGGTCATCCAGCTGTCTTGCGTGAGATCCCATGCCTCCTCGCTGTCGCCGCCACACAACCGCAGCAGGTATCCGTACACCACGGGCAGGGCCCGATCGTAGAAATCGTCGAATGGGACGCCGTCGAACGCCTTCGCCGGAGGTTTGGCGTCAGCGCTCATCACACCCCTATCAACGAACGAGCACCCGAAAGTCTCCGAGAAACGTCTGCGGAGGTGCCGCGTTCCTTACCTATACCAAGTGTGCCTCACGTTCCGGTGTATCTCGCTCTTCGACGATCCCTGTGCGCGCCCTGCGTCTCGAACTGGGAGTGCTGCGCCGAGGCTCTCGCGGACACGCCCACCGGCTGCCAGTCTCCGGGCGCGCCGGAGCGCCCGCGATTGCGGGGTGCTTGCTGGTGTTGGCGGTCTCGTTAGCAGAGTGTTGGTTGGTGTTGTTCTGCTGGTCCGGTTTGTCGGCTGGGTTGCCGGTCGATGGTTGGTTTGGTGTGCCAGATCGTGCCGTCTGGTCGTCGCCAGGTGGCGATCCGACCGGATGTCATCGTCAGCCGCCAGCCGCCCTCGTGGACCAGATGGTGATGCCTTTCGCATAGCGGAGGCTGTCGCACGAACTTGTGGGTCTGGTGGCCGCATAGATTTGTTGTCGGGGCGCGCCGGCGGCGCCGGTCAGCCGATTGCTGCTTGGCGGAGTTTGAGGAGATTGTGGGCGGTGCAGATGAGCCGCCATTCGCTGTTG
>JANPLQ010000050.1:0-8553 GCA_031422395.1 Ilumatobacteraceae bacterium
CCTTCCGACCTGGGACAAACGGTCAGTGCGGAGAGTAGCACGCTGGGTGGCTGATCTTGACATTAACTGAACGATAACCAGACAAAATGGACGAATTAACAGAGAATTGTGCTGCTAGGTGGTTGTGGCACCACAATCGCCGTACGTGGCACTGACTTCGAGGGGTGTTCACCTGCCCACTGGTCGCCTACAGTCGCGTTCGTGCACCCTGCAGATCTGCTACCCCATCGACCGCCGTTCCTGTTCGTCGACGAGATCCTTGAGATCGTCCCGGGTGTATCGGCTCGAGCGCTATGGCGCCTGACCGGTGACGAGTGGTTTTTCGCGGGGCACTTCCCGGGGCGCCCAACACTGCCCGGGGTGCTGATGTGCGAGGCGATCGCTCAGGTTGGCGCGCTGTCGGTCCTGGCCGATCAGCGCTTTGCCGGCAAGTTGCCGCTGTTCGGTGGACTCGATAGCGCTCGGTTTCGTCGTCAGGTCGGCCCCGGTGACGAACTGATTCTCGAATGTGAAATGGGCCACATCTCAGCGCGAGCAGGCAAGGGCAAAGGACGCGCGATTCTCAACGACAAAGTAGCCACCGAATGTGACCTGATGTTCGTCCTAGTAGACGCCTAACCCCAAAGAAGTCCCGAACCCCGTCGCGTCATGTTTCGCCACCCGTCGCGTCACATGCCGCCACCCGGCGAGGGAAGCGCCAGCAAGACCCGAACCCGTCGCGTCACATGCCGCCACCCGGCGAGGGAAGCGCCAGCGACGAGCCTGAACCCGTCGCGTCACATGCCGCCACCCGGCGAGGGAAGCGCCAGCGACGAGCCGGAAGCGGCGCGAAGAGGAAGCGAAGCGGACGACGAACCCGCCACAAGGAGAGGAAGCGAAGCGACGACGAACCCGCCACAAGGAGAGGACGCGAAGCGGACGACGAACCCGCCACTAGTAGCGGACGACGAACCCGCCACTTAGGAGGGCGCGAGGATGATCGAGCCGTTGTGGCCTCCGAAGCCGAAGTTGTTCGAGAGCGCCGGGCCGGGTTCCCATGGGCGTGGCCCACCGATCACGAGATCAATGTTCATCTCATCGCCCAGGACCAGCGTGTTGGCCGTGGGAGGGATCAGGCGGTGCTGCATCGAGAGCAGCACCGCCGCCGCCTCGAGAGCACCGGCAGCACCCAACGCGTGGCCGGTGACGCCCTTCGTCGACACGACCGGCACGGTGCTCGCCCCGAATACGGCTTCGACCGCGGCCGCTTCGGCTGCGTCGTTGAGCGGTGTACTGGTTCCATGGGCGTTGATCTGCCTGATATCGCCGGGTTCGAGTCCTGCGTCGGCAAGTGCCAGATTGATACATCGGATCGCTCCGGCACCACCCGGTGATGGTGCCGTGATGTGGTGGGCGTCGGCGTTGCTCCCGGAACCGAGCACTTCGCCCAAGATTGGTACACCACGACTCACGGCGGCGTCCCACTCTTCCAGCACGAACGCGGCGGCACCCTCACCCATGATGAAACCGTCACGATCAACGTCAAACGGGCGGCTGGTGCCACTCGACGACAAGGCCGTCATGTTGCCAAAGCTCGCTAGTGACGTGGGTGTCCCGGCGTGTTCGCTGCCACCGGTGACAACCGCGTCGGCAAGCCCCCACGCAATCAGGCGAGCGGCGTAGGAGATTGCGTGCGTGCCCGCCGCACACGCTGTGCAGATCGTTTCGTTCGGACCCTGCAATCCGAACCGCATCGATACTGCGGCGCCGGGAGCGTTGGCCATCATCATCGGCACGAGGAACGGCGACACACGTCGCTCGCCCTTGTCGATCAGCACCCGAATTTGTTCCTCAAGCGTGTGCAGGCCACCGATGCCTGTTCCGAAGATCGTTCCGATTCGGCTCGGGTCGATGTCGAGGTCGCCGGCTTGCGCCATCGCCTCGGTCGCCGCGGCGATCGCGAACTGCTCAACCAGGTCTGCCCTGCGGGCGTCCTTCGGAGACTCGTAGTACGGAGTTGAGTCCCAAGCCTCGATTATCACTGACCGGCCAGCATCGACGAGTCCGGGCCCGAGAAGGCCCGACCAGAATGCCTCCTTGCCGAGTCCGCATGGGGCTACGACTCCGAGGCCCGTGATTGCTACCCGGCGACGTGTGAGCTGTCGCGGGCCTGACATCAGAGTTTGGAGATGATCATCTCGTAGGCCTGGCCGACAGTTTCGACGCCATCGAGTTCCTCCTCAGGCACTTCGACGCCGAACTCTTCTTCGAGCGCCATGACGAGTTCGACCAAGTCGAGGCTGTCGGCGTCGAGGTCATCACCGAACTTAGCGTCGGGCGTGACCTGGTCTTCCGAGACCGAAAGCACCTCAACGGCGCATTTCTGGAAGCGGGCGAACAGTTCTTGATTCACGGATATCTCCTTGTCAGGGTGGAACCGAATCCAGTGTAGGGATCTACCTGGCCGGCCGGGGTTATTGATTGGTTGATGGGTGTGGCTCGGGGCCTAGTGCCCCATGCCGAGCCCACCGTCGACTGGAATTACGGCACCGGTGATGTAGGCCGCGTCTGCTGATGCGAGGAAGGTGACAACTCCGGCGACTTCGTCGGGGGTGGCCATCCGTCCGAGCGGGACGCTGGTGACGATGTCGGAGATCCGCTTCTCACCAAGTGCGGCGGTCATGTCGGTTTCGACTGGCCCGGGCGCAACGACGTTGACGGTGATGCCGCGTGAGCCGAGCTCGCGGGCAACGGATCGGGCGAAGCCGACCAGCCCGGACTTGGAGGCGGCGTAGTTGGCTTGGCCGCCGGCACCGGAGAGCGCAACTACTGACGAGACCAGGATTACCCGACCCTTGCGAGCCCGGAGCATGCCTTGGGTGGCGCGTTTGGTGACACGAAATGCCGCTGTGAGATTGGCATCGACAACGCTGGTGAAGTCGTCCTCGCTCATTCGTAGCAATAGTCCGTCGCGCGTGATGCCGGCGTTCGAGACCAACACCTCGACGGTGCCGCCAAACTCCTGCTCGATGGTTGCGAATCCGGACTCGATCTGTGTGGTGTC
Source organism: Ilumatobacteraceae bacterium (assembly GCA_031422395.1). Taxonomy (GTDB): domain Bacteria; phylum Actinomycetota; class Acidimicrobiia; order Acidimicrobiales; family Ilumatobacteraceae; genus Ilumatobacter. The sequence continues at coordinate 3,044 of JANPLQ010000050.1, forward strand.
AGTGACGTCGCATTTGATGCCGAACAGTCCATCGGGAGGAGCCGACGAATTGTAGGTGACTGCGACGTGATCACCGAGTGCTTTGAATCGGTGAGCACAAGCCAATCCGATCCCACGCGAGCCCCCGGTGACGAGCACGATCCGGGGCTCACTCATCCGACGCCACCGCCCCAACGCAACACCATGCTGGCGGCCGACATGCCGCCACCGAAGCCGACGAGTAGTACGAGGTCGCCGTGATCGATGCGTCCGGTGTCGAGCGCGTCGGCGAGCGCCAGGGGAATTGATGCCGACGACGTGTTGCCGGTCCGGTCGAGCACGATTGCAGCTCGTTCAATCGGTATACCGAGCCGGTCGCAAGCCGCCTGAATGATTCGAATGTTGGCTTGATGGGGCACAACCACCTTGATCTGATCGGCGGTGATACCGGCGTGCGCGATCGACTTCTCAGCCGAATCGACCATGATCCGAACGGCTCGGCGGAAGACTTCTTTGCCTTCCATCTTGATGAATCCTCCGACCTCCGCGTAGAGGATGCCGATCGCCGATCCATCGGAGTCGAGATCCCAACCGAGCAGTTGGCCAGGCCCGTCGACCGACTCGAGCACGACTGCGCCTGAGCCGTCAGCGAACAGCGGGACGGTGCCGCGATCAGTTGGGTCAGTAATCCTTGACAGTGTGTCGGTACCGATAACCAGTACTCGGTCAGCACCCATCGCGATCAGACCGTGGCCGGTGACCAAGCCATACATGAACCCGGTGCAGGCGGCGTTGACATCGAACGCTCCGCAACTCAACCCCAACTCGTGTTGCACGACGGACGCATTTCCCCACAACTTGTCTGGCGTGGTCGTTGCCAACACAACGGCGTCGATCCGAGATGGATTGAGTCCAGCCATTTCGATCGCCTGGCGACCAGATTCAACCGACAGACCAATCGTCGTGCCACCGAATCGGCGTTCTCGAATACCGGTCCGAGTCGTGATCCATTCGTCGGTACTGTCGATCGTCGCGGCAAGTTCGGCGTTGGTCACAACTTTGGGTGGCAGTGCAGTTCCCCACCCGGAAATGACGGCGCCCTTGGCACCTTCGCGTATTGCTGGCATCGTTGTAAATTCCTCCGTGCTCGCTGCGTCAGTCCGTGCGCAGCCAGGCGATTGGTTGACGAGGCGTGACACGCTCTGTGTCGACCGCGATGAAGCTTTGAAGTACGCCGCGGAACGGCGATCTGACTTCGTGTTCGCCGACGTGTCCGAGCACGGTGCCGACGTCGATCAAGCCGTTCGTGGCGAACGCAATCGGGGTGAAAATGCCGGCAGCGGGCGAGACGATGAGGCGCTCGAACCCGAACAGATGCTCACCCTCGAGCTCATGGATGGGAGGCGCAATGTTTCCACCGACCCATTCGAGCAGCTTGTCGAGATCTTCGGGAGTCGCAACTGAGATGGTGCGTGACCCCTCGACGGTGCGCTTGGCCATCCCGGTCAGAACACCTCCTGGGCCGAGTTCGGCGAAGTCGTTCACACCCAGTTGAGCGAGCGTCTGCAAACACTGCTTCCAGCGCACCGGGCTGGCCAGCTGGGCTGAAAGGAGTGCGGTCCATTCTGAGCCGTAGTCATGTGGTTTGGCGTCGACGTTCGAGACCACGGGAATCTCGGCGTCGCGGATGTCGGCAATGGCAATTGCGCCACGAAGCCGATCGCGAGCAGCCGACATGTAGGCAGTGTGGAATGCGCCTGAGACTTGGAGGGGCATGATCCGTTTGGCACCGAGATCTTTGGCATGCTTACCCGCTGTCTCGACGCCGACCGGCGACCCGGCGATCACGACTTGGCCGGGCGCATTGAAGTTGGCGACCCAAACGTCGGCGTCGGCCAAATTGCAGGCGACCTCGACCTGATCATCGTCGAGGCCGAGCACCGCCGCCATCGTCCCGATCTGGGCCAATCCGGCCTCGTGCATCGCTGCTGCTCGCTCGGAGACGAGAATCACGCCTTCTTCGAAGCCGAGCGCTCCGGTGGCTGCGAGTGCGGTGTATTCGCCGAGACTGTGACCGGCGCAGAAGCTGGCGTCGATGCCGAGACGCTCGACGGCATCGAGCACCATCAAGCTCGAGACGAACGTGGTCAGCTGTGCGTTGCGGGTGTCTTTGAGTTCTTCGGCGTCGGCATCGAGCAACAATGCGCCAACATCGCGGCCGGCGACTTGACTTGCCTCGTCGACGAGTTCCCAGCTCTCGTGGTCGACCCAAGGGCGTCCCATCCCAGGGCGTTGCGACCCCTGGCCTGGGAAAGTGAACGCGAGCATCAGTGGCGAGGCTAGACCCAATCCGACCGGGTCCCTGCGCTACCCACCGGTAACTCTTTGCATCTCGTCAACGTGCGTACGATCCGATCATGAGCTTTGACGCGCCGCCACCGCCCCCACCGCCACCGCCACCACCGCTCCCTACCGACTCTGGCGCAGCGATCGCACCGTCCGGTCAACCGCTTGCCGACCCGTGGATGCGCGTCCTTGCAAGGTTTCTGGACGGATTGATCGTTGGCGTGGTGTTCGGGCTGATCTTTGCGGCGATCGTGTTGAGTGGCGATGACGATGGTGGTTTCGGAGGATTCGGTGCCGATGCGAGTTTCGGTAAAGTTTGGCTGTTGGCGCTTCTGGGCGCGGCCGCCGGTTTCGTCTGGGATGCCGTGTGCACCAAGCAATATGGCGGCAGTCCGATGAAACTGGCATTCGGCATGAAGGTCGTTCGCGCCGACAATGGCGGGCCTGTCGAGTGGAGCCACGCCATTACGCGGTGGGCAATTCCCGGTGCGGTGGCGTTGATTCCGATTCCGATCCTGCCGGGGCTGATCAACCTGGTGGTTGTGATCGTGAGCCTGGTGTTCCTCTTCACCAAGCCTCTTCGCCAGACTGTGTGGGACCAGGTAGCCAAGACGTTGGTGGTGAAGACGCGCTGACTTTGACTGGGCCGACTTTGACTGGGTTGACTTTGACGACGGCCGAAGCGGGAGGGCCGATAGTCTTCCCGTCTTCGCCCCGGTAGCCCAACGGCAGAGGCAGTGGTCTCAAACACCATCCAGTGTCGGTTCGAATCCGACCCGGGGCACATAGCATTGGACGCTGATGTCGTGGCTCGTGGAACGTAAGCTTTCCCAGAACGTTGCTCGCCTCAAGTCGTTGCGCGCCGAGTTGGCCGTGATCGACGAACAGCATGATGTATTCGCCAGTGATGCTGACGATCAGGCCTTGCGAGCATTGGTGTCCGAAACTCCCGGTGCCGCTTTCGAGGCTCACGATTCACGCAAGCACGCCAACGCCAGCGCCCGCCATCGTCAGCATGTGATCGACTCGATCCGGGAGTTGGAGCAGCGCCAGGACGATCTACTTGACAGACTGAGCGCTAAACGTTGAATCGGCCGATACGGCTGTCTCGCCGGTCTGCTTGAATACACCCATCCGCCCAGGGCTCGAAAGGAACAACGTTGTCGCTACGAGTCGTGATCGCCGAAGACGAGGCCATCATCCGGATGGATCTGCGCGAGACCCTCGAGGAAGAGGGTTACGTCGTCGTGGGAGAGACCGGGCGAGGCGATGTCGCCGTCGAGCTGGTTCGCTCACTGCGACCCGATCTGGCAATCTTCGACGTGAAGATGCCTGGGATGGACGGCTTGGAAGCCGCCGGAATCGTGACTGCCGAGAAGTTGTGCGGTGTCCTGATTCTCACTGCGTTCAGTCAACGTGAGGTTGTCGAGCAGGCCCGTGATGCTGGCGCATTGGCATACCTCGTGAAGCCTTTCCAGAAGAGTGACCTGATACCGGCGATCGAGGTCGCCATCGGCCGCTTCCGCGAACTTCGCAACCTGACCGGCGAAATCGATGCCCTCGGTGAACAGCTCGAAGCGCGCAAGGCAATCGATCGCGCCAAGGGTCTACTGATGGACGATTGCGGCATGAAGGAATCCGAAGCGTTCACATTCATCCAGCGCACAGCAATGAGCGAGCGCACCCGGATGCGCGACGTCGCCGAACGAATTCTTGACGGCTCGCTTCGGCCGGGCTGAACGGTTGCGATGGGTAAGTACCTACTGGTCGATGGAAACTCGCTGACGTACCGGGCGTTTTTCGCCCTCCCTCCGGACATGGCGACCGCCAGTGGACAAGTCACCAACGCCGTGTTTGGCTTCACGTCGATGCTGATCAACGTGATCAAGGATCAACGGCCTGACGGAATGTTGGTGGCGTTCGACCGGCCCGAGCCGACATTTCGTCACCTGGCCGAACCGGAGTACAAAGCCCAGCGTGACAAGGCACCGGACATCCTGCGTCAGCAGATGGGTTTGGTTCGTGAGGTACTCGACTCCGTCGGGATCCAGCAGATCGACTTCGCCGGATGGGAGGCCGACGACCTGATCGCGTCGGCTTGCAAGGTGCTCGTCGATCGCGGCGACGATGTGGTGATCGTCACCGGTGACCGTGACAGCTATCAGCTCGTGTGTGACCCTCAAGTGAAGGTGCTGTACAACAAGCGTGGCGTCAGTGATTACGCCCTCTACGACGAGGCGGGGATCGTCGAGAAGACAGGCGTCCATCCCCTGATGTATCCCCAGTACGCCGCACTCCGGGGCGACACCAGCGACAACCTTCCGGGCGTTCCGGGCGTTGGGGAGAAGACCGCCGCCAAGCTGATCAACACATATGGCGGGCTCGACGGAATCTTCGCCAACGTCGACGCGCAAACACCGAAGTTGCGTGAGTCGCTGGTCGAGAACGAGGCGCGGGCGCGCAAAAACCTTGAACTGATGATCTTGCGTCTCGACGCACCACTCGATTCTGTGAACTTCGAATTGTTGGCGATTTCCCCGAATCCTGCTGAGATCAAGCGTCTGTTCGAGTTCTTGGAGTTTCGAACGTTGGCCGATCGTCTATCGGAAGTGTTGGGGCCGAGTTCGGGTATCCAGTCCTCCGTGGCGCGTGAGATTCTCGTCGCCGAGGTCGACGTGGTGTCAACTCGATCTGAGGCGGCTGAACTGATCGGCCGACTCGCTGTACTCGATGTCGCCGGTGCGTGGGAGGGCGAACCCGGGCGGACGGCGTTAACGGGTCTTGCGGTTGTCACTGACGTCGATTCGGCGTCGGTGGTGTGGTTGCCGGCTGCCGTGCTTGCCGACCCGCTCGTCAGCGCCGCGCTGGCGGCTCACACGAATGTGCGCGGCCACAACGTCAAGCCGGTTATGCGCTCGCTACTCGCTGTCGGAGTCGACTTGGGTGGGCTCCGGCTCGACACGGCCATCGCTGCCTATCTGATCGACCCGGCCGAAGCGCGGTACGAACTGGCGGACTTGATCACGAAGTTCACCCGATTCTCGCCGCCGTCTGGCACGGCCGCTTCGTCTGGTCAGCTTGATCTTGAGGGCAACTCGAGTAGTGATGCCGAGCGAGCCGGCAATGATGCGCTCGCCGTTCGTCACATCGCAGATCCGGTCGAGGCCAGCATGCGTGCCCAAGGG
>JANPLQ010000051.1:0-2664 GCA_031422395.1 Ilumatobacteraceae bacterium
TGCTCCGGTTCGGTCCACATCGCCCAGATGAGGTCGATGGGTGCCTCGAAGGTGCGTTCGATCTGGTGAGTTTGTCAAGTGGTTTTGGCCCCATCGCGGCAAGTTGATTTGGCCCCACCTGTGATGTCTTGCGTTTGGTTAGTTGGCTCGTTGGCGGGCGCGGTTGGTGCGGGTGGTTTTGAGGCGGTAGCTGTCGGTGCCGGTTTCGATGATGTGGGCGTGGAACGTGATCCGGTCGACGATCGCGGCGACGAGGCGCGGGTCGGGGATGACGCTGCCCCATTCGGAGAACGGCAGGTTCGAGGCGGTCGCGATTGACGCTTTCTCTTCTCGTTCGGTGACGATTTGGAACAGCAGCTCGGCGCCGCGTGCGTCGAGTTGGACGTAGCCGAGTTCGTCGAGGCAGAGCAGATCGAGTCGGCCGTAGCGGGCAACCAGTCGGGAAAGTTTGCGGTCGTCGGCTGCTTCGACGAGCTCGTTGACGAGTTGGGCGGCGGTGACGTAACGGACTCGTCGTCCTTGTTCGCAGGCGGCGACACCGAGCCCGATCAACAGATGCGATTTGCCGGTGCCTGAATCGCCGAGCAGAACGACGGGTTCGCCGGCATCGAGGTAGCTGCCTGAGGCGAGCGTGGCGAGCGTGGCCGGGTTGACTCCTGGTGCGGCGGTGAGGTCGAACTCGGCGAGGCGTTTCATGCGCGGGAACTTGGCTTCGGTGATGCGGCGTTGTTTGCGACGCTCGACACGGTGATCGACCTCGACAGCGAGGACTTCAGCCAAGAACGCCAGGTAGGTCGCTTGTTGGCGTTGAGCGATCTCGGCGAGTCGGCCGGCGTCGGAACGGATTTGTGGGAGTTGCAGCTCGCGGGTGGCGGCACCGATCGATGCCAGCGCAGCGTTGTCAGTCATTGATTTGGCCATCAGGCTTGTGCCTCCAGGAGTTGGTCGTAGTGATCGAGTGATGGTGCTGGTCGGTCGAACCGGGTCAGGTGTTCATCGATCGGGATCACCACGGCTGCGCGTTCAACGGATCGTCGTGCTTCGATTTCGATCAGGTCGACATCGATCGAGCCGACCGTCAACGCTGCCCCGATCCCGGCCTCGACCGCTGGACCAGGGAGGCTGCGATGGAGCAGCAAGACACCGATCAGGGCTCGGGTCCCGTCACGATCACCGACCCGACGGCGAGCGGTGTCCCACAGTTGTTGATGGGTTGTGGTGAACGCTCCACCGGCTTTGGCGCGGGCCAGCGCAGTGGCGTTCAACAATGCACCCGGTTTGCGGGCGAGCGCCTCGAGGTAGTGATCCAACACCAATGTTTCGGTGCTTTTGAACGCCGACCTGGTGTGTGAGGCAACCAGCCGTGCCCCGTCGAACACCTCGATCGTGTCGGCGCTGAGACGAACATCGATCCGTCGCCCGACATAGCGGGAAGGGACCGAATACCACGACTGTCGGACACACACCCGTGATTTCGTGTCGACCCGACACGTCAAGCGTGTCGCCGCGTCGAAACGTTCAACCGGTAACGCTTGCAGCATCATCGATTCGGCTTGGAAATGATCGGCGACCGACAATCGCCTCGATCCGATGTGGCGCAGATCGTCACGAACACCGACCGCTTCAAGATGGGCGTTGAGTTCGATCATCGATACGACGTTCGGGACCGGCACGAACGCTTTGCGACGGAACCGGCCGATCTCACCCTCGACACCACCTTTCTCGTGTGCCCCCTCGACACCGGGTCGACAAAAGAACGAATCGAACCCGTAATGCGAACGCAACGCCACGAACCGTTCGTTCTCGTCACGATCACGACCTTTCAAGACTTTGATCACTGCCGTCTTCAAGTTGTCGTAACGGACCCTGCCCGGCACCCCACCGAAGAACTCGAACGCCCGCACATGGGCGTCGAGGAACGAGTCCTGGGCCTCGTTCACATACGCCCGCCGGAACGTCTTGCCCGATGCCGATAACCGCATCACGAACAAACACCCGACCAACACTTGGCCGTCCAGCACGAACCGGGCATCACCCCAATCAACCTCAGCCTCAGCCCCCAACGGATGCGTCTGAGGGATCATCACCTCGCCCGATCCCAAACCGAGCCGCTGTTTCGCTTTCGGGACGTAATGCCGCACGGTTGACTCGCTCAACATCGCATCGTGCTCATCGACCAGCCGTTCCCAGATCCGATGCGCAGTGTGACGTTGCTTACGCGGCGCCACCTGATCAGCGACCAACCAACCATCGATGATTGGCTTCCACCGATCGAGCACCGGCGCCACACGCTCAGGCGCTTTCCTCGCTGCCGGCTGAGCCGCCGCTAACGCCTCGCGCACCGTTCGGCGATGCGTCCCAAACCGGGCCGCCAACGCCCGAATCGAAACATCAGGATCCAACCGATGAGACCGACGAATCTGCTCGAACAACTCCACTCTCGACCACCCAGCAAATGTCATGCACGACAACATCCACGACCAACACACCCAGAACGCGGACCCCACCAGCCGACCCCAGATGGGGCCAAATCAACGTGCCAAAACCATCACAAGTGGGGCCAAATCAGAGTGCCATTCCCATGCTGCCGTGATCGTGGCCGACACGTTCGTGACACGATTCTCCGCATCCCACTTCAAACACTGCTTCGCGCCTGCCGCACCG
>JANPLQ010000052.1:0-41002 GCA_031422395.1 Ilumatobacteraceae bacterium
GAGGTCCGAGCAACGACCGCCGAGACCGCCCGTTCGATGACGCCACAACGGGTGCCGGTCAACGCCTATCAAACCCCTGGTGCGTTCGTCATCGTCGCGCCGTTCCCGGCCGTAACCGATAACGATGTATCGGTCGAGCTCACAGAAGACGGTGTTCGATTCTGGGCCGAACTTCGCAGCGCCGGGCCGCGTGAGTACGAGATCCACGAATGGGAGTACGGCGGCTACGAACGGTCGGTCGAGACCCCGGCCGGTTTCGGCTCGGGCGTCGAGGCTTCGCTCGCAAACGGACAGCTCGTCGTGCGGGTATTGAGCGGCGATTTCACCGTCGATCAGAGAATCCACCCAACCTCGAACTGAACGGCCCCCGCGCGACCAGCACAGGCACGGCGTGATCACAGCCAGACGAGGTCACCGATCGTCGGATTGACTTCGAGCGGATTTGAGCGCAAAGTTCTTCATCAACCTGCCGCGTATGCGTGACCGCAGAAAGCAGGTGTCGGCGCGGCGACACCTGTTGTTCAATGGAGGACCATAATGCAGCACAGATGGCTCATATCGGGAACGCTCGGCCTCGCCGTAGTCGTCCTGTCCGCGACGAGTGTCAGCGCCGACCCGAAGCCCAGCGATGACGTCCAGCTCACCTGCGACGGGGAGACGTTCGACATCTCTGTGGCTGGCAATGGGGATTGGACACCGGCGCATGACCTGAATAGCACGCTCGTCGGGTTGCCTTTTGCGTTCGGCGAGTTCCATGGGGTGTTCACCCCAACCGGCGGCGCTCCCGAGGAGTTCACCGACCCACCATTTGCCAAGCCGAACATCCCTAAAACGCGCAACCTTGTCATTGAGTGCACATATACCGTCAGTGGCGAATTTCCGGAAGGCAGTTTCACAGGTGGTGGGTCGGTGACGCTCATGGTGCCACGCATCCACTAGCGCAGACCGGCGCGGGTCGGTGTCATTCACCGTCCCCGCGCCCTAGTCCTTTGCGGCGTAGGGCAGCCAGTGGCCGGCGTCAAAGTCGTAGAGCTTGCAGGTGCGCGTCGCCCGCATGTAGTCGCGCACCGAGAATCGTGATGATTTTACCGCCTCGGGGTACGCATCGGAGATCGCCGACGCGGCCTGCGGAAGGTTGTGGAACGGGATGCGCGTGTCGACGTGGTGCGGAACGTGGATGAAGATGTTGTGGAACCACAGGCGGTTGACGACCTCTGGAATTCGCACGATCGTGGTCGACTCCATCTGTCCGTTGTACTGCGTCCAGTCGCGCCGAGACCACCAGCGGATTTCGGGCGACACGTGGTGGACGTACACCGTCCACCCGATGATCTGCACGAAGAGCAGGAACGGCACAACGAAGAGCTTGAAGGGCACCCACCACGCGCCGATCCACCCAGCGGTGAGCGAGCCAAGCAGCGCCGACGCCCCGCCGACCACCGCAAGCACTGACCCGACAGTGACCTTGTCGCGCACGATCGCGTCGTGGCGCTTGCCGGGGGCGTTGAAGCGCCACATCTTCCGCCACCACACGACGCGCAGGAAGTACGTCCCCGATCCGACGAACGACCACTCGAACCGATGGCGAATTCGGGCCAACCGGCCGAGCGCCCGATACTCGTCGACGGTCAACGGGTGCCACACGAAGTCGAACCCCTGGCGGGTGGTGTAGCCGTGATGGATGCGGTTGTGGCCGAGGTCCCAGGCCGCCTCAACGTGAACGCTCGGCACCATGCACACCTGCGCGATCACGAGGTTGGCGCGGCGAGAGCGGAGTAGAGCTCCGTGCGACGCATCGTGGCCAAGCACGAACAAACCCGCCACTCCCAGTCCGGCGAGCGGCCACAGAACCACAAGTGCCCACCACTGATCGGTCAGAGCGAGGCCGACCACGGGCGCGACGTACAGCACAGCCGCCTGTAACAAGGCCCATGAAGCCCGCGCCGACGACCGGTCGTAGCAGGCCTCGGGTATCACTGCCCGCACATCGTTGAGGGATTGGTGGCGAGAACGCCGCAGAACCGCTGCATCAATGCTCATCGCAGTCAACATAAACGTACGAGGTACCGGTCGCTAGGGTCTTCAGTCCCACTCGTCATGCACAGCGCGTGCCCCTCGGTGTCTGTTCGGTCGCTACGCCGGCGGGCCGATTTGACGGCCGATTCAGCTGAACAAGCGGTCGTTCAGCGCGATATCGACGAAGAAGTCCTCTATCCCGGCCACCTTGCCATTTTTGAAGGTGAACAGCAGCACTGCGGGCTGTGAGATCGTCTCGCCGTCCTTCTCCATGGTCGACGTGTGAATCGCCGCCACTCGGTCACCGCCGTCAGACAGCACGTGTTCGAGCTGGATCTGCAACGTGCCGCCGCTCAGCTCGAACAACGCTCCGTAGAGGCCGAGGATGCTGTCCTTACCCTTGTGCATACCGGAAACCTTCGATGCGCCGGGCACGGTATGGACCGCGTCGTCGTTATAGAGCGCCATCAGCGTGTCCATGTCGCCGCTGCCAAACGCCGCGTAGCCGTCTCGCACGGTCTTGAGATTCGGTTCAACATCCATCTGGACTCCTTTCGCGTGACGCCCGATCTGAGTGCCCGATGAACATGGTGCACCTTTGCATCGCCGTAGACAAGGGGTAAGCTGATTGGAGCGCAGTGCTCGGGTGCGATCAGGCGATAGGCCCGTCTGCCCCGAGGAATTTCGTCAGCTGCGTCGCGAACTCCGGAACATTCCGGCGCAGCCATTCGAGGAGCATTGCAGCGTGCTCCATCTCGTCGTTCTTGTTGTGGATGAGGACGGCCTTGAGTTCGTCGTCGACGCAATCGTCGGCACGTTGCCCGTACCAGTCGACCGCCTCTAACTCCTCCACCAACGACACGACTGCCTGATGGGTCGCGTAGGTCAAATCGGTGAGTCGTTCCCGCGGCACGTGGAGTTCTTCGCTTGACATATCAGGGCCCTCTCGGCAGTGGTGTGAACGTCAACTCAGTACCCTTTCAAAGTTTGCCCCAAACGTCACTCCGCCGGCGGTTAAGTGGCTTCGTTCGAGCGCGCCGAGCGGCGCTTCGGGGCACGAACTGGCAGCTTGGCGGTGGCGTAGGGTGACGTCAATGGGTGGATTATCACGAGCGATGGAGGCCATCGACGCTGCCAACAGCGACGACCCGAGCCTCTGGAATGGCGAGCCGTTGGCGCTCGCCCAAGGCAGGCTGGCGCACGCTTGGATCGTCAGTCTCGATCCCCTTGCGTCCGACGCACTGCGGTTGGCGGCACGGGCCCATCACCTCAGGCGTTGGATGATCCCAAGGGCGAGCTACCCCGATGGTCGCGTTGGATACCTGCGTTGGCGACGCGATCAGAAGGCCCGTCACGCGATCGAACTCAGGGAGATCCTGGAGCAGGCCGAGGTCGACCCGGCGATCGTCGATCGCTCGGTGACCATCGTCGCCAAGATTGGACTCGGCTCCGATGCCGAAGTTCAGGTGTTCGAGGACGCCGTGTGTCTCACGTTCGTGCAGACTCAGCTTGGCTCGACAGCGGAACGACTCGACCCCGAGCACATGGTCAGCGTGGTGGCCAAGACCCTCGCCAAAATGAGTGACAACGGGAGGACGGCGGCGCTCACGATCGAACTCGACGAGCAAGGCGCGGCGCTCGTGGCTCGGGCGCTCGAACTGCAGGCCGGCGGCGACACTTAACCCGCCGGGCGGCGGTACGAAGACAGAACGTTGGCGACCTCTGCGTCGCTGACCGCGTCGAAGCGCCGGTACCAGGTGCCCACCGACCAGAACGGGTGTGGCTCTTCGAGGCAGATCACCCTGTCGGCTTCGAGCAGCAGGTCGGCGACGACGTCGGGCGGAGCGACCGGAGTGGCCACGATCACAGTTGCTGCGCCACCTGCTCTCGCCACGCCAATCGCGGCGCGCATGGTTGCTCCGGTAGCGATCCCGTCATCGACAATCACGGCGGAACATCCCACCACCGACTCTCGCGGGTGAACCGACCGAATCACCCGCAGGCGTCGATCGAGCTCGTTCCGTTCGCGCCACTCCACCGACTGGAGCGCCTGCTCGCTGACTTGCGAGGCTCTGATGACGTCGTGATTCAGGACATGCGCGCCGTTCTCCCCAATCGCACCCATCGCCAGTTCGGGCTGGCTGGGCACCCCCAGTTTTCGGACCACGATGACGTCGAGCGGGGCCTTGATCGCCTCGGCGACCATCGCCGCGACAGGAACACCGCCGCGTGGAAGACCGAGCACCACCGGATTGATCAATTGGATCGTGGAGACTTCGATTCCGAGCCGTCGCCCGGCAGCAAGCCGGTCCTCAAATACGTATCGATCCATAGCGACTCCCTTGCCGACAACACCATGTTCGCCCTCGGGCGATCCGAACACCAGAGGCAAATGTCCAACGTCCCGTGCGCGAGCCGACTCTGTGATGAGCATGAACGTGATCGCGATCGAGGCCGGCTCAGACATTCGGGACGCGGTTCGTGCCTTCGGGCACCATGCTGTTCGCCGGCTTCCCGTGTTGAACGGTCATCACATCGCTGGCATGTTGACGACTGACGACATGCTCGTGGCATACGCAGGCGAGATCGCCGAGATCACTCGCGGCGTGACGGCACAGCTGATGTTCCCACACGCAATGGACGAAGCAGAACCTCCCGCAACCATCGGTTAACTCAGCCGGCTGTGGCCGGCCGGCGTTGCCCGAGACGGTGAGCGCCTGTCGCTCAGGCTGTAGCGACGATGGCACCTCGTGCGGCGGCGACTCCGGTACTGAGGCAGGCTTGCAGGAGATAGCCGCCCGTCGGGGCTTCCCAGTCCAGCATTTCCCCGGCGACGTAGTTGCCTGGGCGTCGACGCAGCATGAACGCGTCATTGACTTCCGAAAATGCGACGCCACCTGCAGACGAGATCGCCCGATCGATCGGCATCGTCGCTGTGACCTTGATCGGGACGGCCTTGATCAGCCGAGCGACCTCGGAGGGTGCCGAGCGGATCGCGCCGCCGGTCGGCTCGCGCATCAGTGCCACTCCAACGGGATGCAGCCCGACTGCTCGTCTGAGCCACGTTGACTCCGATTCCTTCGGACGTCGCGCCCCGAGCAGCGTGGTCAGCCTGTCGATCGGGAGGTCAGGTCGCAGATCGATCGATAGCTCGCACAAACCATGACGGTCAAGCGTTTCGCGGATCACCGCCGAGTGGGCGTAGATCGGACCACCTTCCAGTCCCGCTCGCGTCACGACAGGTTCGCCTCGGACGGCCGTCTCGCCCACCGTCACCGACGCGTTCTTCAGCGGTAGCCCCTCGAATCGATCGAGGAACGAACGTGACCAGTCGATCAACACACCGCAGTTGGCGGGCCGAAGCACGTTGATTGCGATCCCGACCCGCTGGAACTCGGCGACCCAACCTCCATCGGAGCCGACTCGTGGCCAGCTCGCTCCGCCGAGAGCAAACACGACAAGATCACTCGTTGTCGTAAGGGTCGATTGACCGGGTCGACTGAAACGCAGTGCAGTTGGGTTCTCGCCATCGACCCATCCGACCCAGCGGTGTCTGGTCTCGAACCGAACGTCGAGTGCGGAGAGGCGGGCGAGCCAGGCCCGCAACAACGGCGTTGCACGAAACGACGTCGGGAACACCCGCCCGCTCGTACCGACGAAGGTCGACTCTCCCAACCCGGCGCACCATTCACGAATGTCGTCGGGCGAAAACCCCCGAATCGCCGACTCGAGTTGCGATCGAGCCGAGCCGTATCGGTCAAGCAACCGTTCAATCGGCTCGCTATGGGTGAGGTTCAGGCCACCGCGACCGGCCAACAGGAACTTGCGGCCAACCGACGGCATGTGGTCATACACCGTCACCGCCAGCCCGGCTGTCGCGAGTACTTCCGCCGCAATCAGGCCCGCTGGTCCGCCGCCGACGACGGCCGCCGTCTCGGATCGTTTCGACCGCCGCGCCACGGCCAGAGGTTACGAGATCGCGTGCCGTAAGGTCGCCGCTATGCGCTTCGCCTTCGCGACGTCACCACAACGCACGACGTGGGACTGGATCAAGGAAGTGTGGCGTCGTGCCGACGACCTACCCGTGTTCGAATCCGGATGGACGTTCGACCATCTCTACCCACTGATGGGCGACTCGACCGAGGACTGCTTGGAAGGCTGGATCACGCTGACCGCACTCCTGCAGGAGACGAAACGGCTGCGTGGTGGTGTTCTCGTGACCGGCATGGTGTACCGGCATCCTGGCGTGCTCGCCAACATGGCGTCGACGCTCGACATCACTTCTGGCGGTCGCCTCGAACTCGGCATCGGTGCCGGTTGGAACGACGAGGAATGTGATGCGTTCGGAATCGAGCTCGGCTCGATACGAGAACGATTCGACCGGTTCGAGGAAGGCCTCAACGTGTTGGAAAGTCTGCTGACCAACGATCGCACCACGTTCTCCGGCGAGTACTACACGCTGACCGAGGCGATGAACAATCCCAAACCGGTGCAGCGCCCGCTGCCGATTTGCATCGGCGGCAAGGGTCGCACCCGCACCCTGCCGTTGGCGGCCAGGTTCGCTCATCATTGGAACTACCCAGACGGTGACCCGGAGGGGTTCGCCGAGTGTCGCGACATCCTGCACGCGGTTTGTGCAGAGATCGATCGCGACCCGTCGGAGATCACGCACAGCACGGTGTTGCGCTACACCGGTGATGCCGACCAACTCCGATCCGACGCAGAGGCGCTGTCAGCCGCCGGTGCCGAGCTCGGAATCATCTCGGTCCCGAAGCATCAGCCACCGTCCGTGATCGAGACGATCGCAGACGTGATCGTCGGCATGTAATC
Source organism: Ilumatobacteraceae bacterium (assembly GCA_031422395.1). Classification (GTDB taxonomy): domain Bacteria; phylum Actinomycetota; class Acidimicrobiia; order Acidimicrobiales; family Ilumatobacteraceae; genus Ilumatobacter. The sequence continues at coordinate 6,847 of JANPLQ010000052.1, forward strand.
CCGTGACCTAGAACGTTTGCCCCGTTTCGGTCGGTGCGACAAGCAATCGGCGACAAACCGTTGCCCGCTGCCGATAGACGATGACACCCCCCTCCATTTTGCGGCAGGAATCACGACAATTTTGGTTGTTGTGCCTGCCACAAACCCGGGATCGAGATTTTGCGGCAGGAATCACGACGTCGGTGGTCGTAATGCCTGCCGCAAAATTTGGGGAATCTGTCGCACAGGGCCTGAACCGACATGTACGACGTCGGCGTCGGCGTCGAACACGTCGGTGTCATCGAGGGCAACCGACCAATCACCATCCGGCTCCACGAAGATGCACTCTCCAGGGCAATCGAGAGCGGCGTTGACAACGTTGATTTCGAGTCGGTCCGGCACCGTGACCATGCTGCCTCGGCCTCCAGGATCAACCCCAACCCGGTCACCTTGGCGGACATACGAGATCCCGTCGTCGAGCAGCACGAACACCTCGGGGGCATGGTCGGTACAGAGCCCGTCCCCGGTGCACAAGTCCTGGTCGATCCAAACACGCATAGGTATCTCCTAGTCGCGAGAGTACCGCGATCCGCCTGCGACGTACATCGCAAGCAGATCGCGTGATCACGTTTGGACTACTTGAGGATGATCACACCACAAGCGATTCGCGCACCGCTCCCACCAATCGGGTTGCTGATCAGGTCGTCTGGAGCAGCGTGGATCACGATCGCGCTGCCATCGGTGTCGAGCAGGGATTGCAGCCCAACCGTCAGGGTCGCACCGTTTGTCTCGCCGTTGAGTACACCTCGACCGTCGGCATCGACGACGAGATTTGGCAGGTCGCCGGCGTGATAACCGTCAGGGGCGAAACCGTCGGAAGCCAGCGGGTTGTGCTCGCCGTGAATCGATGTGGTCATCGGATCGAAATGACCGGCGGCGCTGGAGAACGTCGGAGTAGTGGCAAGCGTGCAGGTGCCGACACCGTGGATGTGGATGCCGTGCAGACCTTCCGAGAGGCCGTCGACCTTGACGTTTACGTGCACGCGTCCTGAGCCGTCCTCGGTGAACTTGGCGAAACCGATCACGCCACCGGAGGCGTTTTGGATCGCGGCGGTGGCGAGGACTGCACCGTTTGTGGCGCCGACTCCTGATCCAATCGCGACTGCGGCGAGCAGTCCTGCCGCAGCAAGGGCGGCGGCAATTCGTGACGTGTTCTGGTTCATGGTGTGATCTCCTTCAATAGTGGTGTTCTTGGTGTGATCGTTACTTATCTGTCGCGTTGAGCAGCAACTTCGGTTCACGGAACTGCCGCCGTTCTGGTCACTGATTCGCTTATGCGACGATCGCTTCCGGCTGTTGGTCGCGTGGTGTCATCGCACCGATGATCGCCAACACGATCGCACCGATCATCGCCGACACACCGACGAGGTTGTGGCCGAGCAGACTTGCCGACGAGATCTCGTCGTCACGCAGGTCGAAATAATACGACACCAGCGCCAGCCCCGTCACCAGCGCGAGGACTCCGGCGGTCCGCAGTCGACGACGACGACGATTCGAGTCGGGAACCCTTACCGCCGCTGCCAGCGCGCCGCGCCGACTCAGAAGGAGCCAGATTCCGATGAGCAACAAGACCGGCGCAATCGGGTACAACCCGCTCGATACTGCGAACGCGCTTCCAGCGACGCACGCACCGATGAGTAGGCCAGTTGTTGAGGCTGCGTGTTGTGCTGACATGTGATGCTCCAATCGATAGCGGGGGATTGTGACGGTGAGGTCGATCGCTGTGCGTCGCCACGCTCTACGCGTGCCAAGCCCGGCGACGAGATCGTCAAAATGCAGCGCCAGGTCGACGCCGAACTCGTGGCGAAACGCGGATGGGTACAGCCGAAGCAACTTGCGATAGACGCGGGCGCTGACGGTCACCTCAGACACTCCTCGGGCGCAGCCTGGAGTGAGCTCGTCGAGCAAGCAGTTCCATGCGGTCGGCCTCGGCGTTACAGACGGAACGACCGAGGCCGGTGAGTCGGTAGTAGCGGCGTCGCTGGTCGTCGTCGGCAACAGGTCGATCCCCGTGCTCCTCGGCGAGCCGTGAGTCAACGAGCCGCTTGAGCGTTCCGTACAGCGTTGCCGGACCCATCTTCACGACACCGCCCGAGGACAACTCGACCGACTGCATGATCGCGTAACCGTGCATCTCGCCCTCCGCCAGTGCAACAAGCACGTGGAACTGTGCCTGCGGCAATGGCAGGAACTCGTGAGGGTCGGGCGAACTCATAAGGCAACTATATCATTGGTCGATATACTGTCAAGTAATATATCGGCCAGTGACCGATCGCCGCCAGGCCCTCGCTCCCACACATGGAGATGAAGTAGGAGTGCCGCTAAGGGAACTGCCCAGGCCCAGGGCGAACCACGCCGAAGTGGTTTCGGTTGGCAAGGTTGGTCGTTCGGTGTCTGACACCAGGTATCGCCCCGTTCATCGATGCTTGACACATTTCGCGCGTGCTGCCTCGGGCGCGCTGATGACCACGTAACGGGTTGCCGGCACGAGCGAAACGTCGTATGCGCATGTCAACCACGTCAGTCACATCGACAATCGAGAACCGGGCGGGAGGAGAAACCGACCTCCCCGACGCCAGGGGCTCCAACTAGACTTGGAGCACCGTCATCTACTCGATCAGATCATGGGCCGATCAGATCATTGGCCGATCAGATCATTGGCGAGGCCGCAGAAGTCGAGGTAGAACCCCGGATGCGACCCGTTGTCGGCGAGGAGTTCAAAACTTCCATCAATAAAGATGTCGTTGTCGAGGTTGTCATCGCCCAGCGTGTCGACCGAAAAGCGGGATCGAAGACGGCCGCGATCGTTCACCACGAGGTTGCCGTTCATGTCATGGATCTGAAACGGTCGACCGACCTCGATCGCCTCGAACTCGTACACCGTGCCGACAATGTTGACGATCCGGAGATCCTTGTACAAGCCGTTCCCACTTTGCGTGAACCATGCCCCAGTCTCAGGATTGGTGTACACCACTTCGTACTCGTAGTTGTCGAAGTAATAAGGAGTCGGGTCACCGTTGCGACCTGACTTGAGCATGAAGAGTCCGCTGAACGTGCTCACCCCATCGATCTGAAATCCGCAGTCATCGAAAGAAAATGTGTCGGTGCCGCTGTAGTGCTCATGAACCAGCGGTTGAGCAGCGGCCGTCCCACTAAAGATGGCCGTTCCGGCCATAACGGTGAACACCAAGAATCGAACCTTCCAAGTCCGCATGAGTCTCGCTCCTTCGCCTAGTGGTTCGGGACTTGCGTAACCTTGGGCCTCATCGGTTGGGCGTAAACTCGCCAGTCCCTGCGTGTCGAATCCATTTAACTCCTGCTCGCGAGCGGAGTCAACGCAGTCATTGTCGCTCGACGCGCTGGCGTTGAACGTCTTCGTTGACAGCCCCAGGTCCCGGGATCAAGATCTGTGACCAGGCAACTTTCGAAGATGTCGGAGGTTTGAACCTGTGACCGTGAAACGTTGTGAAGCACGTTCCGACCACCCAACCAGGACCGTGCTGAAGTAGGCCAAACCTGAGGGCTGTTACACGAGATCCTGGACATCTCCCATCAGGGAGAGCAGACCGAGAACGGCGACACCGAGCCACGCCGCTCGGAACACCATCGTCGGGATCCGACCCTGCATGACCTGGTGGGCATCGGTGTGCTGGCGGATGTTCGCCCACAAGGTGTAGATCACGGCGGCGAAACCAAGGATGAAAATCGTCGCCGGAAACGCCGCCACGAGCAGAATCGGCAGCGCCCAATCGCGCTTTCGGACCGGCGAGGCGGTAAGTCTCGCGGCGACGCGATCGACCACGGGGCCGATCAGCAGCCCGAACAAGGCAGGGAGCACAACGAACAGAGAGATCGCAAACCACTTGGGCTTGAGCACCGTGAAGTCGATCCCGTCAGCGTGAACCAGCATCGAACCGACAACCGCTCCCGCCCCTAGTGCCAGTGTCAGCCGCCGGAACCACATCGGGCCGATCAATCGAGGCGAAACGCATTGGTATGCCGCCACGCCGATGATACCGACAGCGGCACCGATCATCAGCAGGCTGTACGTGCCGGAGAACGTGACTTCGCCGATCGTGAAGTCATCGTCGCTCTGAACCCCAATCACCGAATCGGGTGAGGTCATCCGCAACACCAACATCGCCAACCGACTTCCGAATCCTGCCACGACCACACCAAATGGAATACCGGCAACAACGAGCAACCGAAGTTGCGCCAGCACGGTGCTCCACAGCCGAGGTGTTTCTGTCTCACTCACTTGAGCCTCCTGAATTCTGTAAGTTGGCGAACAGCGCGATTGCTGCGAGCACGGGAATCGACATCAACGAACCGACGAGGCCAACCTTGTCAGCCGTGCCGAGCCCATCGAGGTGACCGATGTGGTACACCAGGTGGAGAACGCCTTGCAGCAGCCATGCAACGGCGACCGCCAGCACGGCTTGGCGTTTCCACGCCGCCCAGGCTGTGACGACGATCAGCGCCAGGAACAGCACGCCGACGTCACGCACGAGGTGCTCGTCGTAGGCACCACCCTCGGCGGCAACCCAACCGCGCCCGAACGGGAAGTCGTCGAACCACGACTTGGGAGTAAATGCAGCCTGAAGAGCGGTCGGCAACATGAGGGCGGCGATCAACGCCAACGCCCATCGCGCGATCCGATCGGCCGTCATGTGATCCCCCTTCTTGTCGGGAGCCGAGCCGCTGGGTCGCGACTGGACAACATGAATACCACAATTGACACGATCGCGATTGCAGTCCATCGCTCGTGCCCTTCGACCCAACCACGACCGGGCATCGGCCACAACCATCGCGCCAACCGAGCAACAGTGATGGTGATCAGAGCGGCGATGATTACGCCGAGGCCGGCCCGCATCCCACTGCCGCGCCAACTCGAACGATTCATGAGCATCGCCGCCACCAGCCAACCAAACGCCATCAGTCCGAGTAATTCGATCAGCAGTCCGCCAACTGGGAGTGACGGATCGCCGCTCGGTGCGTTGACCGCGGCGGCCGCCCCGATCACGACGAGCAGCCAACTGCCGACCGTGACGAGCCCAGCCAACAGCACGGCCACCAATCGTCGACGCAGACGCCCAAACGACGTGGCCGTCGTCACCATTTCGTTGCCGTCCTCCAAACAGCTTGCCGCTCCCGCAGCCATCAGCACCGACGTCAGCCGGACAACCTGCAGCAAATCACTCGCCGACTCGACCTGCACCGCTCGCGCAAACATCACAGTCCCGCACACCAAGGAGGTGGTGCCGATCGCCAGCCACGGCACACGCCGACCGGCCGGCCCGAACACGAGGGCACCAAGCTCGATCATCGGCGCACTGCGAACTCGATCACGCCCGGTACGTAATCCTTCGCCACCATGATCTGAGCGATCGCTAGCGCAACAACGAGGGCCGTCGACGCGCTGAACACCATCCAGGTCGTGCGGTCACGACGATGACGCAAGACCGCAATCGTGACCAACCACACGCACAGCGCCACCAGGTAGGCGAGATGCCACCACGGCGTGGTCTGATCGAACCCGCTGACCCGAAGCTCGCAGATCGCATCGGTTGGGCCGCATCCCGTCCATCCGTCGTGTACGACACCGGACGTCATAGGCCACATCCACGTCAACGGGTTTTCGGTCCTGGCGCCGAACCAGATTCCGAACAAGATCAGCTGGACCACGGTCAACACGAACAACGGCACAACGATCAACCAACTCGGAACCCATCGCGCCAGTGCGACGACGAACAGGCACGCGACAACGATTGCGATCGGCCCTTGGAGTAGTTGAGCTGTGTTCAATTGGGGGACCGTCGGTGACCCCTCGGCTCCGGCCTCCCACGGTTGACCGCTCGGCTCGAGGCCCTGCATGGCGACGATCACGATGGTTGCAGCAGCGGCCGCCAACCCGCCGCTCACAGCCGACATTCCGTGGCCGATCGATCGACGGTCAGGTCCGACGGGGAGCACGTCGAGCAATTCCTCGGCCTGATACGAGCGCGACCGGATGACCGCCAACATCGTGTGCACGATCGCCACGAATCCGAGCACGGCGAGCGCGTATCCAACCGAGAGGATGTAACGATCCTGATCAACGTTGATCGCGGGTGTATACGCCGCGACCCACAGTGCCGTGACAACACCAGCGATCCACATCAACGGATTCCTGAGGAGTCGGTATCCCTCGACGACGCCGAGCTGCAGTTCGGGACGCCACGACGCTCCCATCACCCGACAACATTCTCGATCGCCATGTATTTGTCAGAAGTCATGATCTGAATGATCGCCAGCGCAACGACTGCTGCGAGAGAGCAGCCGAACGCAACCCATGCACGACGATCTCGCCGATGACGGATCACCGCAACCGTGGTGAGCCAAACGCACAGCGCTGCCAGGTATGCGAGATGCCACCATGGGGTGACGCGGTCGAATCCGCTGACGGGGAGTTCGCAACCCGCACCGGTCTCGCAACCGAACCACTCACCATGGATCACGCCGGTGCTCAGCGGCCACAACCAACTCAAACCACCCGTCGGCACGCCAAAAAAGATCCCAAAGAATAAGGCCTGGACGAACGTCAGAAACACCAGCGGCCCGATCACGAGCCAGGTCGGGATCCAGCGCACGAAGGCGACGACGAAGACGCCGATGGTGACCAACACGACCGGCCCTTGAAGCAGTTGGGCAACGTTAGGGCGAGGAACTTCGATCGTGCGCGACATATCCCAACGACCAAGCATCGATTCCGGTCGCATGATGAGATAGATCGCCATCGTCGCGACTGCTCCGACGAGCCCGGCCGCCAGCGCGGACAGCGCATGACCGACCGATCTGCGGTCAGCACCGACCGGGAGCACGCCAAGCAGCTCCTCGGAGCGGCACGAACGGCTACGTAGCGTGGAGAGGATGAGATGGAGGACCATCACAAGACCCGGCAACACGAGCGCGTATCCAACCAACGCGAGGTACCGCTCATCGACTGATCCGGACGATGAGCCCGCCCCGCGAACCATGTTGGCGGTCGCCGCCATTGCCACCCACACCAGTGGGTTTCGCAACAGCCGTATACCCTCGGTTCGCGCCAACGAAGCCTCGGCGATCATCACGCAGCAGTGACTTCTGGGACACCGCCGTTGAGCAGCAGATAGCCATCTTGGACGGTCGGAGCGATCAACTCAGCTCCGGCCGGTGCCTCGCCGATGTGACGATGGCGGCCCTCGCCGGTTCGCCACGACACAACCGCCCTGGAGTCGATGCTGTCGGCGACCCAGACCCGCCCGACGGCGACACCGGCGAGTTGGGCTGGCGTGCCATCGAAGACGACACGTCCCTGATCGAGGGCGATGACGCGATCGCACAGCGCCTCGACATCCTCAGTCATGTGCGTCGACAAGACGACGCAACGGCGCTCGGCGTGCTGCGAGATCAACTGCCGAAATCGCAGCCGTTGCTCGGGATCGAGACCGACAGTCGGCTCATCGAGCACGAGCAGCGTTGGATCACCCAGCAGCGCTTGGGCAAGCGCGACTCGCCGTTTCATCCCACCCGACAGCTTGCGGATCTTCTTCGACCGCACGTCTCCGAGATCGACCTCCTCGAGCACTCGACGCACCTCAGCGTGGCGGGCCGAGCGATCAACGTGTTCCTTGAGAATCGCCACGTAGTCGACGAAATCGAATGCGGTGAAGTTGTCGTACAACCCGACCTCCTGCGGCACATACCCTAGTCGCCGCCTGATTTCGAGCCGACCTGCAGGCGCCCCAGGGTCCTGACCGAGTACTCGCAACTCCCCTGAGGATGGTGCCAGCGACGTGGCGAGTATCCGCAACAACGTCGTCTTGCCAGCGCCGTTCGGTCCGAGCAGGCCAGTGATTCCGGTCCCTAGGTCAAGATCGATCGACGCCAGCGCGAGTGACTTGCCGTAGCGCTTTGAGAGCGAACGGGTATGCACGATGTGGTCCATTTAGGCCTCCCGATATTCGAATGCGTTGCGGCGAGTCAAGGTGATCGCCAACGCCGTTGCGATCACGATCAGCGATACCAGTTGCGTTGGGCGCCCGAGCAACTCGAGCAGGTCCGACACGGGGAGGCGGACCGAGATTGGTACCGCGACCCACAACCCTCCAAGCGCCAGCGCCGCCGATTCGATGCTGACCCAGGACGACAAGGCAAGCGCTCCCAATGACAGCGCCACCGACGGCAGCAGCCATGCCACGGAGAACCAGCCGCGGTCGATCAGCCACGGGATCGATACCGCCGTGAGAACGATCGAAGGCACAACCGACGCTGCAACGCGTACCAACAGGATTCGCAGCGACGACGTTGGAACCGTGTTGGCCAGCTCACAAACCGGGTCGCTCCACCGTCCGAATGCGCCCGCCGTGGCGACGAGCGGTCCGAGTGGGGCGATGATCAGGAACATTCCGAAGAACCTCTCATACGGAGACTGAGCGGCGTTGATGGCGAGGAGCAGGCTGACCGCAACGGCGACGAGGAACGAAAATCGGGCGCGGGTTGTGGCGGCTACTACCCGTGTCACCGTGTCAGGACAACCCATTCTCTGTAACACCCGCTCGACCCACCCGACCGACGGTCGATCAAGCAGATCGGTTATTCCAGCCCAGGCCACATCGAGTGCAGCGGCCTCGATTTCACCCGCCGCAGCGCCGAGTTCGGCTCGACACTGATCGCACACCAACACGTGCGACTCGACCGACGCTGCGCTGGTCGAGTCGAGCTGACCGGCAAGGTATCGGGTAGAAGCGAACTGATCGATATGCCAGCTCATATGAGCGCCCCTCTCAGCTCGGCACGCGCGCGCATCATTCTTGTCTTCACGGTTCCTGCAGGAATCCCTAAGAGCTGCGACGCTTCCCGAGTCGTCAGCCCGTCGAGCACCGTGGCTTGCACGACAGATCGCAACTCCGGCGAAAGCGAGCGCATTGCCCCACCCAGATCACCATACTCAGTGCCCGCCAGCACGAGATCCTCTACGTTGCCCAACACATCCTCCTGTCGATCGTCGTGCGCCACCGGCTCTGGTCGGCGCTTTCGGAGTAACCCGATCAGCCGTCGAATCGCGATCGCCCAGAGCCAACCGGCGACTGCGCCGGTCCCCTCGTAGCGACGCGCCCCGCGCCAGACGGCGACAAACGTGTCTTGGAGTGCTTCGACCACGAGCCCCTCGTCAGCACAGCGATGTCGGAGCCGAGTCAGCAGCCAACCGCCGTGTCGCCGATACAGCTCGGCCAGCGCGTCGCGGTGCTGATCGGCTATCAGCGCCACCAACTCGGCGTCGCCGAACTCGGAGAGACGACTGTGCACGTCCCTACTGTCGCGCTGCGAAGCTGATTCGGTTCACAGTTTTTTTAGAAAGCCGTCATGACCGATCGAATCGACTGCTGCAAGCCCGGCTCGCTCAGGTCGCATCTCGCCAAGTATCGCGAAGGTGGCGCATGCCGATCACTTCGAAGTCCTGTTCCTGCATCCACGAACTCCACTCGTTGGTACTGAACAGCTCGTATTCGTCAACCCGCACATGGTGTGCTGCAGGCTCGATATTCTCGATTTCGCCCGGCCCACTTCGACATGGATGGAAGGCGCAGTAGACGAGGTCGACGACGGTCGAATGCAACTTCGCCCGATAGTCGACCTGTGCACCCCGAGCCCGCCCGAAATCGGTTTCGAGCACGCGATCGAACACCGGCATACCGGCGGCCCGCGCCGCATCGACGAACTCCGAGAACGTCGACTCGCTCACTCCTGCGAGGTGATTGTTCGGGTCATAGGCACCCAAGGTTGACGTGATCAGGGCAGGTACTCGGTACTCGACGCCGAGGGCGACGTACCGTGCGCACCATTCGGGCGCCAATGACGAACCCATATGCGCATCGAGGTGGGTGACGTCGATTCCGGCCGCCAACGCCCGGTCGATCTGCGCTCGCCATTCGGTTTCGACCGCCTCCGGATGGGCGTTGCGACGAACACTGGCAACGTCGCGCCAGAGATATCCGTCGTCGTCGGTCAGACCCGCAGACATGGACGGGCGACTGACGGGCCCCCACCGGTAACCCTGCTGTTCCGCGTTGAGTGTGAGATGGACACCCACATCGAGTGTTGGATCGGCGGCGGCCGCATTTGCCAACTCGGGGAACCACGGGCACGGCACCATAACGGAACCGGAGCTGATCGTGCCGAGACGTGACAGCTCGATGAACGCCTGGTTGGCACCGTGGCACATTCCGACATCGTCGGCGTGGATCACGATTCGCCTCATTTCCAGACCGTACCGCGGTCTACCATCAACACGTGGAGCTGAACCATTTCCCACCCGATATCGACCCGACCGAGGTCAGCTCGCACATACGCCGGTGGGGTTACGCGATCATCGATGACGTCGCCGATCAAGCGACGATGAACCAACTCGAGGACGAGTCGATGGCGTACGTCACCTCGTCTGATGCGGGGCGCGACGAGTACGACGGACGATTCACGCGTCGAACCGGATCACTGATCGAGCGTTGTCCGACTTCGCGCCAACTCGTCATGCATCCGGGCGTAGTGGCAACCGTCGAACGGTTCCTTGATCACGTCACGGCGGTGCAACTCCACCTCACACAGATCATCTCGATCGAGCCGGGTGAATCACAGCAAAAGTTGCATCGAGATCAGATGGCGTTCGACTTCTTCCCGTTTCCCACCGACTATCACGTGCAGTGCAACACGATGTGGGCGCTGACCGACTTCACGGCCGAGAACGGTGGCACGCACATCGTGGCGGGAACATCCTCCATGCCCGACCACCAGGCAGCGCTCCTTCCCAGCGCACAGGTGGAGATGCGGCGAGGGAGTGTGCTGTTCTACGACGGCAAGGTGCTCCACGGTGGCGGTGCCAACCGCAGCACCGGTGTGCGGCGCGGCGTCAACATCACGTACTCGGTCGGTTGGGTGCGGCAGGAGGAGAATCAGTACCTGTCGTGTTCGCCGGCAGTCGCCCGGACACTCGACGACGACCTACTCAAGATGATGGGCTACCAGCAAGGTGCCTTCGCCCTCGGCTACGTAGGTGACCAGCAGGATCCGTTGTCACTGCTGCGCGGAGAGCACCGCAAGGTCAAGGTGATTGCCGACGTGGCCCAGAAGAGCGCCGATCATCACCAGTTCGTCGATGATCTCCAGTCCGGTTGACTACGCCACCGACGGCCGCGGTTGCAGGCCGGCGGCGCGGTAGCAGGCGTCGATCAGTTCCATGTTGCGGACACCATCTTCGGCTGTCGTCGGGAACGGTGTTCCATCGACGATCGCATCTCGAAAGGCGATCAGCTGGTGGTAGTACGTCGCCGACGTGGTTACGTCAAGTTCGCTGCGTCGATCAGTGGTCTCAACGACGATGCTGGCGCCGTTCTGGGGTGCAAGCGGATTGATCGCAGTCATCGTTCCGAGTTCACCGCGCACGATCAGGTTGGTGACGACCCCGCCATCGGGCGCGATCATCGACGTGTGGATCGAACCAGTGACACCTGACGGCCAACGCAGTTCAGCCTCCAGCCGGCCGTCGATCTCATGAACCGGACATTCGGCTACGGCAGAGACAACATCAGGGTCGGCTCCGGCGGCAAACCGTACCCACTGGACCGGGTAACAGCCGAGATCCATCAGAGCGCCTCCTCCCAGCGCCAGGTCCCAACGGATATCGGACCGAGGGATGATCCCTTCTTGGATGTCGAAGCGAGCGTCGATCCGGTCGATTCGGCCGAGCACACCGGAATCGATCACCTCTCGGATCTGTGCGGTCATCGGGTGGTATCGCCAATGAAACGCCTCCATCACGATGACTGCCGAGGCGTTGGCTGCATCGGCGATCAGGCGGGCGTCGTCGGCGTTGGCTGCGAACGGTTTCTCGCACAACACATGTTTGCCCGCTCGGATGGCGGCGACCGCCCATTCACGATGCATCGAGGCCGGCACGGCGATGTACACGGCGTCGACCTCGTCAGAATCGATCATCTCCTGATATGAACCAAACGCCAGCGGCAACGACCACTTCTGCGCCCACTCGACGGCACGCGCCCGATCTCGCGCCGCCACGCCGACGAGCTCAATCCCGTCGACATCAGAAGCCGGATCGATCACCGCCTGTTGAGCAATTCGAGATGCTGCCAGAAGTCCGAGTCGGATGGTCACGCAGGCACGTTAGTGCCAGGCTCCCGCGGCAACGAGAGCCGAATCGATCCCCCGTCGCGACCGGTATTCAGGTCCAGCCAGCAGGTAGGCGCTCGCAACGAGCGCCAGCATCAGCACGCTGCAGGTCGTGAAGGCGAGCACACGACCACCCCACGAGTACAAGACGCCTGCCAACACGGCGGTGATACCGCCGATCAGTGTCTCCGCCGCGCCAAGCATCCCGTGCGCCCCGGCCTGTCGGTCGGGTGGAGCCACCAACCCGACCGCAACGCCGGTACTCGCCAGTGACAGTCCATCGCTGAACGAATGCACGATCCCCACGGCCAACATCGTCGCGCCTGTCGGCATCAACCCGTACAGACTCATGTAGCAGGCGGCGATAGCCAATCCGAGCGGGCCAAGTCGGAAAGGGCCGACGCGTTGTGCCAGGCGGCCACCGAACGATCCGAGGAAGATCAGCGGTAGTGCAAATATCGTGATGCCAACGTTTGCGATCCAGTCGCTGGCACGGAGGTCGTCGAGCACGATCGCCCAGAGCGCGTCGAACGTACCGATCATGAGGTACGTGGCAGCACCCATCGAGATCGCTGCGACTATCGGCCGAACTCGCAACAGGTCGAACGCGAACCGCGTCTCTGGGACGTCAGTGGCCTCGGCCACATGAACGCGGAAGATCACCGGCATGCACATCGCCGTGAGGACTGCGATCGCCAGGAACGGCGATGCCAAGCCGAACGTCGGCACCAGCAACGCTGAGATCACAGGCCCGGCAGCGAAACCGGCGACGTCAGACGAAATCAGCAAGCCGACGTTGGTGCCGAGGTTGGCTGGGTCGGCATTGATCACGATTCGACGCACCGCTGGGAGCGCCATTCCAACACCGATCCCCATCACCAAGCGGGCCCCGAGCAGCACCGACAGCGTCTCGCCGACGGCCATTCCGATCAGCCCGACGATGTTGAGTAGTAACCCGGCAATCACCATCTGACGTGCCCGGCCGCGGTCGGCGATCGGTGCCAGGAACATCTGGGCAAGGAACGACGCGAAAAAGCCGACGCCAACAATCACACCCAGCCAGTGCGCTTCGATTCCGTACTTGTCCCGGAAGTCGTCGAGCACCGTGAACATCACGCCGTACCCGGAAGACAGCAGTGCTGTAAGCAATCCAAAGGTGAGGACTCTGGACCGCGGCACCCATCGAGGTTACCGGTCGTCAGCGCGGAGGGCCGATACGAGTTTGCGAGTCTCGCGATAGAGCGCGTCGTCGTCGTCGAATGACGGGTCGAAGGCAACGCGATCAAGCCGCTCGGCGACCAGTTGCGCTACGGCGGTGTCATTTGCGCCCGGCCACACTGCGCAACGCTTCGGGTTTGGCAATCCAGCTTGCGCTCCTCGCTCACCGGCGACACGCTCGAACCGGTCTTGCAACAGACCCCAGCGACCGCGTCGACGGCGATACCGCAAAGCCTGGGCGAGACGAACACCACCAACTGCAGCGACACCGAGCAGCACCACCAAACCGACCAGCAACGTGTGTTGACGGACGTAGCGCTCGAGGCCGTCGACAAGATCGGCACCGATTGAATCGCTGCGCGTTTCTCCGGAAAGCGGGACAGATGCGGTCGGATCGAACGCTTGCCAACCGGTCTCGGGGAACCACACCTCAACCCAGGCGTGGGCATCGCTGGCGCGTACCTCGAATACACCCGCCACCTGATCGCGCTCGCCCGACAGGTAGCCGGTGGCCAGCCGGGCCGGGACCCCCTGGGTGCGCAGCATGACCGTGAGCGCCGATGCGATCTGTTCACAGAAGCCTCGTTGCGATTCGAACAGGAAGTCATGGACGGCGTCAGCATCGTCGTCGGGCACCGGCGCGTCGAGGTCATACACGACATGTTCACTGAGCCACTGCTCGTAGGCGCGAACGACGTCGTACGTCGACGGTTGGCCAGCAGCGAGCTGGTTCGCCAAGGCAACCGTTTCCGCCGACGTCGAGTCAGGCAGCTGAAGGTACCTACCAAGCACCTGCCTTCCGAACTCATTGAGGCGCGGCCCGATCACGCCTTGATTGCGCAGCACTGGCTCAGTAATACGCGCCCGAGCGGATACAACGGTGTAGACCGAACCTTCCTCCAACGTCACCGAGGCGCGAATCGCACCGTCGTCTCGGGTCCAGACGTCGGCGTCGAGAATCACTTGCACCGGCCGGTATGCAGCAAACACCACGTTCGGGAAATCGGCTTCGAGGTAGTAGGTCTGAATGAAACGGTCGAGACCTATTGCATCATCGACGCCGGTGTCACCGAGCGCCGCAGGGATCTCGACGTTCGGGCCGCCGCGCAACGAACCGACGTCGTCGTCGGCATACCAGCGACGGCCGTCGAACAACGAGAACGTCTGGCCGCGCCAGAAATCAGGTTCTGGTGCCCGCACCCGCATGACCACTTCGTCGCTCAACGCACCACGCACCGACGTGTCCATCGACTGTGCGAACCCGGTGTATCCCCCCGCCTGCCCGGCTGGTGCGCGTTGCCCGTTTCCCGCGTCTCCAGCCCTGCTGACTTGGCCATTGGCCGAGGCCAACGCACCTGGCACGCTGACGTTCTGTGGGTCGTCGATGAAGGTCGGTAACGTCAGCCTGGTAGGGCCATCGGGAACCGGCACGACCACGAGCACACCGATCGTTGCGGCAACGGTGGCCGCTGCCACCAGCGCCCGGCGAGCGAGCGAGCGAGCGACTCCACCGTCGAGCAGCGGCGCGATTCGTGGGCCCGCCATGCCGATCAACGAGGTACAGAAACAGCCGGCCCATGCCAGCAACCACAAGCCGATGGAACCGTCGACCCGGAAACCAGATGCGTACATGATCACGATCGCCGAGATCGCCAGACCGACCCGGATCGTTCGTCGATCGCGGCACTCGAATCCGTGCAGCACGATCAAGATCACGAGGATCTGTGGGAGCGGACCGCGAAGAATCGAAAGCAACCCGTCGAGCTGACCGCTCGCCGCCGTGACCAGCACGAGCGAGCCGAGCGAAACGATCCCGACCAGCGAACGGATGAAGGCCGATGTCGGTTCTCCAGATGCCAACGAGCGGGCCGAGGCCGCCGCGCCGGCAGCCACGGCGACCGTGACCAACACGGTGGCCACGATGCTGTAACCCAACGCCCCCAGCAACATCAGCAACGCCACGAGCGTGGCACCGGCCGCCCACCAGCGCGCCGACACGGGTGCGGGCGAATCCGGTTCAACGCCCGACGGCCATTTGGAGTGCGGGCGTCGCACGGTCGGGTGAGGGCCGAGATCGACGAGGGCGGTCCACCGCGCCGCCGACACGTTGTCGGGAATCGCAACCGGTTCGCCATCACCGACGGCGACCAAGACCTTGGCGCCCGATCGCAGCCCCTGTTCCAATGCCCACCGGATAGTGCCCGCCTCGGTATCCGGATCTGCGAGCCCGTGTCGTGCACGCACCAGCCAGCGGTGATCAGCGTCGTGGCGACGGTCATGCACGACGAGTTCACCTGTTCGCAGCGATGACGACCAGTGGACGAACCGTTCGCTGTCGCCGTCGCGCCATGGACGGATGCCGTCGATCTCCCCCGCCACGGCACCCGATGCACCAGCCCGGTCGCCCACTGATTGCACCGATCGCCGCTCGATCGCGGCGTGACCGTAGTGAGGTTGCGGCGAAACCAGGTGGTCGGCGACATCAGATTCGATCCGCCTACGCCACCACACCAGGCCGAGCGACCCAGCCGAGCGAATCGAGATCGTGAGCGACTGAACGAGCCCGCGACGGGTCATGGTTGCGCTCGTATTCAGACCTTTCGAATCATTCCAGCCGCTCGCCACCAACTCGCCCGACGCTCTGATCTCGATGAAGACAGGTCGAGTAGCCACCATGTCGATCCGAATCGGAACAGCGTCCCCGATCGTAGAAAACGGTGGCATCGAGATCGATCGAACTGAGACCCGACGAACGACGAGGTACCCGCCGATGATCGCCCCAACGAACATCACCAAGCCCGCCGCCAACACGATCAGGACCGGGGTCGATCCCGTCAGTTGTGCGAGCGCGACGCCACCCAGCCACGCCAGAACAAATCCGAATCCACCTGCTGAAACGCCGACTGGGCGGCTCATATCACGCAGTGGGTGCCGGAACCCGTGCGACGCATTCGGTCACGATCTGGCGTCCGGCGCGCACCGATCCGTCGGCGTCGGAGACGATCACGCGATGAGCAAGCGCAGACTCGGCAAGGTTGACGACGTCGTCCGGTACGACGTAGTGGCGACCAGCCATCGCCGCCCGAGCCTTGGCGAGACCGACGAGTGCCACACCACCTCGCGTCGAGGCACCGAGCCGAACGCGGGGATGCTGGCGGGTCGCCTCGAGCAGCGCCACCACATACCGTGCGATCGAGTCGGCGATGTATGTGTCGGCCACGATCGCCCGTGCGAGGATCAAATCGTCGATCCCGACGACCGGCTCGACCGTACGCAACACCGTGCGACCGCGGCGACCGGTCAGCACTTCGACTTCGTCATCGGCCCCTGCCCGACCCGGCGTGACGACCGCCGCAAAACGATCGAGAGCTCCCTCACCAAGCGGATAGGTGCCTGTCATCTCGACCGGATTCTGGGTAGCGACGAGGAGGAACGGTGACGGAAGTTGGCGGGTCGATCCGTCGACTGTGACGGCACCTTCTTCGGTGGCCTCCAGCAGCGCCGACTGGGTTCGCGGGTTGGCCCGGTTGAGTTCGTCGAAGACCACGATGTTCGAAAAGATCGGACCAGGCCTGAAGCGAAGTTCGAACCCGTCGCCTTGGGGAACCATCGTCCCTGTCACATCTCCCGGCAGGAGATCTGGGGTCCCCTGAATGCGGTGGAACGAGCCGCCGACTGATGCCGCCAACGTTTGGGCGAGCAGTGTCTTGCCGACACCTGGAATGTCTTCGATCAACAGATGCCCACCCGATAACAAGCAGGCGATTGCAGTTTGGATGGAATCCTCGCGGCCCGCCATCACCGATCTCACGGACGCCGCGATTCGCTGAGCGGTTACAGCCACGCCTGCGGCCCCATCTGGCACGACGGCGGGCGCGTCATGCTCGGTCATCGTCCGTCCCATCGTCTCCATGCTGTCAGATCATCGGACAATTGTCGCCCCGCCTTGAATCGGCAACGCAACTCAGCGGGCGGTCCAGCCGCCGTCGACCAGCAACGAATGGCCGGTGATGAACGAACCTGCGGGGCTGGCAAGCAGGAGCAGCGCCCCGTCGAGTTCGTGTGGTTCACCCATCCGGGCGAGGGGCGTGTTGGAGGCGATGAACTTCTGACTCGCTTCGTCCTGCATCGGGGCGGTCATTTCCGATGGGAACCACCCCGGACAGATGGCGTTGACACGCACACCCTTGCGGGCCCACTGCACGGCCAACTCTCTGGTGAGGTTGACGACGGCACCCTTGCTTGCGCAGTAGTTGGCCTGCTTGACCGGCGTACCGGCGACGAAGCCGAGCATCGAAGCGACGTTGACGATCGAGCCGGACCCTTGGGCGATCATCGCTCTCCCACACAGTTTCGACAGGTGCCACACGGCCGTCACATTGATCTGCATGACGCGCTCGAAGTCGTCGAGGTCCTCGTCTTCAGCTGCGACGACGTTGGCGACACCAGCGTTGTTGACGAGGATGTCGATCCGGCCGGCCCGCTCGAGGGTTTCGGCGACAAGCCGCTCTCGATCCTCCGCAGCCGCGATGTCGGCTGTTATGGCGATCGTGCCGGGCAACTCTTCGACAAGACGGTGCAGCCGATCTGCCCGGCGGGCAGTGACTACCACTGTTGCGCCGACGGCATGCAACGTGCGGGCGAACCGTTCGCCAAGCCCCGCTGACGCACCCGTGACCAACGCCACGTTGCCGTCAAGCCGAAACAGATCGAGGGGGTCACTCATCCAGGCAGTCTCGCAAATCGTGTTACTCAGCGCCTGATCCGCACCGACAGGCAGGTCACGCAGCCTTCCAGCTTCTCGAACTCCGAGATGTCGACCTCGATCGGGTCGTAACCCATGCTCCTGAACAGTTCGGCGGACCGTGGTGCCTCGCTCGACATCAACAGCCGGTCGTCGCCGAGTAGGACTACGTGCGCGCCAGCCGGTTCGGGCACGGCCAGGAATCGTTCGAATACGGTCCGGTCATCGACCAGTTGTGGGTATCCGATCACCATGCCGTCGGGTAGCGCTGTAACCGCCGACTTGAGGTGCAGGACACGCGAGATCGGAACCGGCTGCATCGTCCAGCCGTCCGGTTCCAGCATGCCCGTGAGTTGGGCGACGCCTTCCACGTTGGTGCGCCCCCCGACGCCCACGTACACCGTTCGGCCGACCTTGAGCACGTCACCGCCGTCCAGCGTTGCCGGCTCCGTGATTCGGTGAATCTGCAGGCCGATCGCACGAGCGGCACGTTCAGCTCCCGACGTCTCCCCTCGGCGCGACTCTGCACCAGGACGAGTGATGACGGCCAGATCGCCAAAACCCACAAAGGCGTCCTCGATGAAGACAGCGTCCGGGCACTCGTCGATCGGGTCGACCTCGGCGATCTGCCAACCGGCACCTCGGAGCGCGGCGACATACGACTCCCACTGCTGAACGGCCAATCCGACATCGACAGGGACCCGCACTTGGTGCGTCACCAAGCCGTCGTCCAGTCGAGTCCCCGGCCGACGGACAAACGCGATGCTCGATGTCACGGGGCGAGGATATGTGGCTGCCGAGTCGGCGCATCAGTCCGCTGTGGCGCGCCGGACTACTTGATCTGGAAGTTGGCTGACAACTTCTGTCCACCGACAAAGTTGATCTCGACCCTGTAGCACCAACCAGGCATCTTCGGCGTCTGCCAGTTGAGCACGAACTGATGGTCGCCTCTGCTGTAGCGCAGTGACGTGGCACCGTCGGTCGTGAACGGGACCGTGACCGTTCCCATCGCCGCCTGCGTCGTGCAGTTGAACTTGACAACCGAGTACGAGGTGACGATCGACGTGGCTGAGAGGTACTCGGCTCCGGGCGTGAGCACCTGCCACTTGAGCGGAACGGTCGAGCCACCCTTGACGACGTTGATCGCGTTCGGGTTGACCGGCGACAACAGACCGCGCAGGTCGAAGTTGACCGTCACCGTGAACGACCCGTTGGTGGTATTGCCATGGGCATCGATCGCCGAACAGTTGACGGTCGTCGTGCCGATCGTAAACGTGGAGCCGCTCGGAGGCGTACAGGTAACCGGACGGACGCCGTCGACCAGGTCGCTCGCGGTTGCGTCGAACATCACGACAGCGCCAGCTTGGAAGCTGGTGGTCGTGCCGTGGTTGTGGCCCGAGCGGAACGACCCGCGGTACCAGTAGCCGACGTGGAACCCGTGGCCGTGGCCGTGGCCGCCGTCGTCCTCGTCGCCATCATCGTCGTGGCTGAACGGGCCAGTCGCCGTGACCGTGATGTTGGCCGGCAGCGTGAGCACCGGTCCCGTTGTGTCATTCACGTTGACGACAAACGAGCCAGTTCCGGTGTTGCCATGCGAGTCGACGGCGGTGCACGTCACCGTCGTGGGTCCAAGTGGGAACACGCTGCCGGACACCGGCGAACACGTCGCTACCACGGCACCATCGACCAGATCGTTGGCCGACACCGAGAAGGCGGCGGTCGCACCGGCTGGACCGGTCGCCTCGACATTGATCGGCGCAGGAACCGTTACACCGGGTGCGGTGGTGTCGACGACTGTGACGATAAACGACGCGCTGGACGTATTGCCGTGATCGTCGGTCGTGCTGCAGCTGACGGTGTGGGAACCGAGGCCAAGTGTTTGGCCGGAGTCGGGGACACACGCCACCGGCGCGCTGCCGTCGACAACGTCGGACGCCGATGTGCTGAACGACACGATTGCCCCGGTTGGACCGGTCGCCTCGACCGAGAAATCTCCAGGGGTGGTCAACACCGGTGCCGTTCGGTCCTCGACCGTGACCGAGAATGTCGTGGTCGATGTGTTGCCTGCGGCGTCGGTGGCCGTGCACGTCACCGTGTTGTCGGCGTCGAGCGCGAACGTCGAGCCTGACGGTGGCTCGCAGGTCACCGACACCGGGCCATCGACAAGGTCGACAGCGGCTGGATTGTCGTAGGTCACCATCGCGCCGGCGGCGCTGGTTGCTTCCGCATCGACGTCGCTCGGATCTGAGATCGCCGGTCCGGTCGTGTCGACGACCGTGACCGTGAACGTGTCCTCAGCGAGATTGCCGGACTGATCGGTCGCCTCACATGTCACGGTTGTCTCGCCCAAACCGAACGTCGATCCGGAAGGTGGGACGCAGGTGACAATCAGAACCTCATCGACGATGTCGAACGCTGTCGCCTCGAAATTCACCGAAGCCCCCGCGGCGCTGGTTGCTTCGGCGATGGCGTCGTCGGGAAGCGTGAGCGCGGGTGCGGTCGTGTCCTCGACCGTGACGTTGAACGCCCCGGTCGCAATGTTGCCGTGGGCATCGGTAGCGGTGCATTGCACCTCAGTCGTGCCGAGCACGAACACCGTGCTGGCGGCTGGTGTACAGACCGGATTCACGCTTCCATCGACGATGTCGACTGCGCTGGCAACGAACGACACGTTGGCCCCATCAGGACCGGTCGCCTCAGTCGTGATGTCGAGCGGCACTGTCAGGACGGGAGCCGTCGTGTCCTCGACGGTGACATCGAAAGTTTCCATCACGGTATTGCCGAAATCGTCGGTCGCCGTGCATGTAACGGACGTAGTTCCGATCGCGAACGTGCTTCCACTCGGGAAGTCGCACACGATCGAAACGTCGGAGTCGACGATGTCGGACGCAGACACGAAGTAGTCGACGGTTGCTCCGTCGGGACCGGTTGCCTCGACCGTGGTCGGACCCGGAACCGTGAGTTCAGGTGCCGTCGTATCCTCGACCGTCACGGTGAACGAACCATCCGACGAGTTGCCATGATCATCAGTCGCCGAGCAGTCGACCGGAGTGTCACCGAGTTCGAACGTCGAGCCAGAAGGCGGGATGCAATCGACGGGCACCAAGCCGTCAACGAGATCGGACGCCGTCGGGTCGAACTCTCCGACCGCACCAAGAGCGCTGGTCGCTTCGATCGTGAAGTCGTCGGGAACCGAGAGAACAGGAGCCGTTGTATCAGATACCAAGACCTCGAACGTCGAGGTTGCAGTGTTGTCGTGAGCGTCGGTTGCGGTGCAGACCACAGCGGTCGCAACGTCGAGAGGAAATACGGACTCCGAAGGCGGCACGCAGGTGACCGCTACAGCACCGTCCACCAGGTCAGTCGCAGTCGGGTTTGTGAACGTAACGGTCGCGCCGAGAGGTCCCTCGGCTTCGACCGTGAAGTCGGTCGGAGTACCCTCGATGACCGGTGGCGTGGTGTCGGCCACCCTGATGCTGAACGACTGTGTGTCGGTGTTGCCGTGGGTGTCGGTTGCGGTGCAACTGACCGTAGTCACACCGAGCGAGAACGTTGAACCACTAAGGGGACTGCACTCCGGAGTAACGGTTCCGTCGACGATGTCGTCGGCGAACGCCTCGAACGCCACATCGGCGCCGGCCGGCCCTGTGGCCTCTGCCGTGATGTCATCGGGCATGCTCAGCATCGGATCTGTCGTGTCTGTGATTTGAACCGTGAAGCTGCCCATCACGTGGTTGCCGGCTGCGTCATCGGCAGAGCAAACGACGGTCGTGGTACCCACCGAGAAGGTCGATCCTGAGGCTGGAGAGCAATTGACGATGACGGAGCCGTCGACCAGATCGGTCGCTGTTGCGCTGAACGAAACGACGTTGCCTGCGCCCGACACCGCCTCCTCCATGACATCGGCGGGAAGGTTGAGCGTCGGCGCCGTCGCGTCGACCACCGTCAGGTTGAACGACGCAGCACCGGTATTGCCAGCAGCATCGGTGGCCGAGCAGGTGACGACTGCAGTCCCTAGTGCGAACGTCGATCCTGAAGCAGGCAGGCACGAGGTCACCACGGCGCCGTCGACGATGTCAGTTGCTGAACTTGAGAATGTCACCGCCGCACCAGTCGCGTCTGTGGCCTCGTCACTGAACGAGGCGGGAACCGTGACCACCGGGGCGGTCGTGTCCTCCACGGTCACCAAGAACGAACCGCTTGTGGAGTTGTCGCTGGCGTCACTGGCGTTGCAGTCGACTGTCGTGTTGCCAAGCGCAAACGTGGAGCCTGACGGCGGATCGCAGGTCACCGGACTGGAACCGTTGACGGTATCGCTGGCGAGCGCAGCGAACGTCACAGCGGCACCGTTCGGACCCGTCGCCTCCGCAACGATCGGGTCGGGAAGTACGAGCACTGGAGCGGTCGTGTCGCTGACCGTAACTGTGAACGACGAGGTCGATGTGTTGGTGCGGCTGTCCGACGCCGTGCAGGTGACCGTGTTGGTACCGAGCCCGAATGTCGACCCGGAGGTCGGCACGCAGGTCACGGGACGTGAGCCATCGACGATGTCGGTGGCAGTCGGATCGGTGAAGTTCACCGACGCACCGCTCGGCCCGGTCGCCTCGACCGTGATGTTCGTGGGCGTCCCTGCGATCGCAGGAGGCGTCGTGTCGACGATCTCCACCGTGAATGCGTTGGTCCCAACATTTGCCGCTGCATCGGTCGCCGAACAGTTGACGGTCGTCGTCCCGATCGCAAATGTCGAACCTGAAGCTGGCGTACAGGTGACGGCTGGCGAGGCAGGGCTGGCGTCGGTCGCAGACGTCGTAAACGTGACCACACGCCCAGCAGGGCTGGTCGCCTCACCAGTGATCGCCGCAGGAACATTCACCACCGGCGGAGTGGTATCGCAAACGACCACGGTCGCCGTGACGGTCAGGTTCACGGTGCGAGTGAGATTGCTGTTGTTCGGTTGACTGTTGATCCCTGCGGCCGTGTACGTCACCGTGCTGGAGAACGCGCCAGTCGTCGAGCCGGCGGCCATCGTCACCGATGCGAACAGCGCAGGGCTCAAAGTGTCAGCGGCAACACTTGACCAGTTGCCCGGAATCGAAATCGACCCGACGGAAGCAGCGACCGTGAGCCGCGGAGAGTTCGAGACCGCTGTCAACGCGACCGATGAACCATTTTTGAAGACGTTGCTACCGCCTTGATTCCTTGCGATCGCCAGCGCCACGGGCTTCTGAGTCGTCGAATTAAGGCAGAGATTGCCAAACGTCAGCGGACCGGCTACCACCGGCGTTAGGCCGTCGCCACCGGCGACGATCGAGTCCGCGTTTGCAACGCTCGTGCTGGCCGCGAAGGCCAGGGTTGATGCGAGGATTACTCGCAGTGTTGTACGGGTGCCACCCATGATGTTTCCTCCGCCAGAGGTTGTAGACAATCAGGGCGGGTGCCCTGCATGTCACGTGGTTCAGGAGTCGATCGTACCAACTTGTCGAATCGTTGACAAGAGGGTGCACTAACATTCACACAACGTGGTTATCGAACCGTTCTAGGTCAATCAAATGACAAGTATTAGGATTCGATTCTCAAGGTTTCGTCAAGCACGGCGAAGATTCTTGGCGTCGACGCGCAGGTCGTACGACGTACTGTGACGCCATGGCGAAGCTTCGCGTGCACAACATTGCGATGTCGATCGACGGATACATGGCTGGGCCTGACCAAGCCGTCGACAACCCCTTGGGTACCGGAGGAACCCGCCTGCACGAGTGGGTGTTCGTCTGCCGCACCGGCCGACAGATGTTCGGGCTTGACGCCGGCGACCTCGCCGAATCAATCGACGACGAGTTCATCCGTGCTGGCGACGCTGGCGTCGGCGCGTGCTGACGAACCACCAACGTGATCCGATCCAGATGCAGGGTGGAACGACGTTCGAGTTCGTGACCGACGGAATCGACGCCGCGCTCCAACGGGCGTTCGAGGCCGCCAACGGCAACGACGTTCGCTTGGGCGGCGGAGCGATCACGATCCAGCAGTACCTTCGCGCCGGTCTCATCGACGAGATGCACGTCGCCATCGTCCCGATCATGATGGGCAGTGGTGAACGCCTCTTCGACCACCTTGACGGCGGCCCAACCGGCTACGAGTGCGTCCAGTTCGTGACGTCGTCGACGGTCGCGCACGCATCGTTCATCCGCACGTCCCCACGACACGCCGCTTGAGGCGAGCCACCGTTGGCGCGGGCGGCGGCAAGCAATGCCAGTTCGGTCGACTCAGCTTCGGGTCGATTTCCACAGTCTCAGTGGATGTCCAGAGATCGCTCCACCCGCAACTGGCGGAGGGAATCCGGTCGGTGGAGCGGCAGTCGGCCTGTGTGCACGAAGCCGACCACTGTGTGGCGCGAGCACGTGCCAGCAAGTTTTGGCGTCGGCGACCCGTCGTGACAGCGTGGTTGCGATGATCGATCCCATGTCGTGGTTCCCCTTGCTCTCAGGTGCCCGCACCGGTCATGCGGTGTTGATCTGCCCTTCGCCATCGGCACCATTTGGCGTGACATGAGGCCGTTTGGCGAAGATTGCAATTTCATGAGAATGGCCACACGTGATTGTGACAATTGACACGTTCAGCAGGTGTGATCTTGACGTGTTCGCACTTCACCACGGTCAAGTGTCACGCACCAGCAAGGGGTGGGGCCAGGCGGTTGGTCACTGCGGTTCGCACTTGATGATCGAAGGACCTCACGTGGGCCTCGACCAATTTGGCGGACCTTTTGGAGTCGCCTGATTCCAAGGCGTCGAGGATCAGCTCGTGTTCGTCGACTGCGTGTCGGGTGTCGGCAACGTCGGCGAGGTACATGTGCCAGACGCGATCACTCTGGGCGTACAGCACGTCGAGGGAGTCGGTCAGAAACCGGTTGCCGGCAGCGGCCCAGATGATCTCGTGACAGCGATGGTCGATGTCGAGCAAGGCCTGATCGTCGACCGGTCCGACGCCGGCGGCTGCGATCACACCGCGCATTTCCGACCAATGACGCTGTGTCCCACGCAGGCTGGCGAGGCGCGCTGCGTACGGTTCCATCACGGCGCGAGTCTCGTAGAGCATCGACAATTCTGACACGTCGATCGAGGACACGAACATGCCGCGCCTCGGGATTACGGTAACGAACTGATCGCGCGCCAACCGTTGTAGCGCTTCTCGAATTGGTGTGCGTCCGATCCCGAGCGACTCCTGCAGGAGTTCCTCGCGAACCACCTCGCCGGGCGCGAGTTCGAGCCGGATGATCTTCCGGCGAATCTCGGCGTAGGCCTGTGCACTCAGCGATCCATTCGTGATACATTCATGATATATCAGATCGCCGAACGTTTGTGTCCCGACACCGAACGTTCAATCGGGAATTGGGAGAACATGAACGCCGCCAGCACACCGTCCAGCACACCGACCACCACACCGACCACCACACCGGCCACGGCCAAATGCGTGATCATCGGTGCCGGGATCGTCGGCAACTGCCTCGTTGGCCACCTTGCCAAACTCGGCTGGACCGACATGGTGCTGATCGACAAGGGCCCGCTGCCGAACCCCGGCGGCTCGACCGGGCACGCATCGAACTTCATCTTCCCCACCGACCACAACAAGGAGATGGCGTTCCTGACGATCGACAGCCAGAACCAGTACATCGATCACGGCGTCAACAACACCTGCGGTGGGATCGAGGTCGCGCGTGAGCCAGACCGGCTCGAGGAGTTCAACCGTCGGATGACATCGGCCAAGGCGTACGGCATCGAAGCGTCGCTGCTGACCCCAGCCGAGATCAAGCAACTGGTGCCGTTCATCAACGAACAGATCATCCTCGGCGGCTACTACACACCGTCAGTGTCGTGCGTCGACTCGCTCCAGATGGGCACGCTGATGCGTGAGTCGGCAGTCGCCGCCGGTGCCTTACAGGTCTTCGCCAACACCGAGGTGTACGACGTCGAAACCGAAACCGTCAACGGCGTCACCACGGTGAAGGCGGTCGTGACCGACAAGGGTCGGATCGAATGCGAGTACGTGGCGATCGCCTGCGGTGTTTGGAGCCCACGCATCGCGGCGATGGCCGGCGCCAACATTCCGCTCACACCGGCCGTTCACCAAATGGCCGATGTCGGCCCAATCGACATCCTCCAGGAATCCAACGCGGAGGTCGGCTACCCGATCATCCGTGACATGGACACCTTCTGCTACGAACGTCAATCGGCTGGTTCGATGGAGGTCGGCTCGTACGCCCATCGGGCAATCTTCCACCACCCTGACGACATCCCGTCGAACGAAGCATCGGCGCTGTCCCCCACCGAATTGCCGCTCACCTACGACGATTTCGACCCGCAGATGGAGCAGGCGATCGAGCTGATGGACATGCTCGGAGATGCCGAAATCAAGTACGCGATCAACGGGCTGCTGTCGCTCACCCCTGACGCCATGCCGGTACTCGGCGAGACACCTGAGGTGCGCAACCTGTGGTCCGCTGCGGCGGTGTGGGTCAAGGAGGGTCCGGGCATCGCCCAACTCGTCGCCGAATGGATGACCTACGGATACCCGCGCATGTGTGACCCGCACGGTTCCGACATCGCCCGCTTCTACGAGCACGAGAAGACTGAGCATCACATCTACGCCCGCTGCGACGAACATTTCAACAAGACGTATGGGATTGTTCACCCACGCGAACAATGGGCCAGTCAGCGCAACATGCGTCGCAGCCCGTTCTTCGCCCGCGAGGAAGCGTTGGGAGCAACGTTCTTCGATGCCCGCGGCTGGGAACGTCCGCAGTGGTACAGCTCGAACGCCGATCTGATGGATCGTTACCCCGGACAGTGCGAGATGCGTGAACACGAATGGGACGCACGTTGGTGGTCACCGATCACGAATGCCGAGCATCTCCACATGCGCCAACACGTCGGCATGGTCGACCTCACGGCGTTCAACGAGTTCGACTTCGAGGGGCCCGGCACACTGGCGTTCCTCGACCATCTGACGGTCAACTCGTGCAACGTGCCGGTCGGCCGCTCGGTTTACACGCCGCTACTTACAGCCGACGGTGGCTTCCGAACCGACCTCACGATCATGCGACTCGGCGAGAACCATTTCCGCGTTGTCACCGGCGCCTTCGATGGTGGGCGTGACAAGTACTGGTTCACGCGCAACATGCCAACTGATAGCTCGGTCACGTTCACCGATATGACATCGGGCATGTGCACGATCGGAGTGTGGGGTCCGGAGGCTGAAGCGACGATGGCCAAGGTCGTGACCGGCCAGCACAAATTGTACGACGTCAGTCAGGCCGGCTTTCCGTACGGTGCCGTTCGTGACGTGCTGATCGACGGCGTGCCGTGCACGATGTTCCGCATTTCCTACGTCGGGGAAAACGGCTGGGAGATCTACACCAAGATGGAGCACGGGCTTCGTCTGTGGGACACGATTCACGATGCCGGTTTGGAATACGACATCCGTCCGATCGGGATCGGCGTGTATGCCGTAACCGGTCGGATCGAGAAGGGCTACCGTCTGATGGGCGCCGAGCTCGAGAGCGAGTACAACCCCGTCGAAGCGGGCCTCGCACGCCCGAAAGTCAAATCTGCCGACTTCATCGGCAAGGCCGCATACCTGGCGGCCCGCAACGAATCAGAAGCGTCGGGACCGGCAGCGATCATGTGCACGTTGGAGATGACCAGCCAGATGTCTGCGGCAGGGATCAAACGCTTTCCGACCGGAGGCAACGAGCCGATTGTCACGCTCGACGGTGAGCGGATTCTCGACTCGCACGGCCGCATCTCGCGAGTCACGACCGCCGGAGCAGCACCGTCACTCGGCACGTACCTGCTACTCGCCTACCTCCCGCCCGAGCACGCCATCGAAGGCAACGACCTCGGGGTCGTGTACATGAACGAGCAGTACCCGGTCCGTGTAGCCCGAGTCGGCAGCCAACCCCTATTCGACCCGGACGACATCCGCATGAAGAGCTGAACGTGACTCCCCCGACAAGCCAACCAGTCGTCAGGCAGAGGTGATGAGAATTCTCGTGTGTGTGAAACGGGTGCCGGCACCTGGGGCTCGAATCAACATCACGGCTGACGGGCAAGAGGTGGACACCGCCCACCTTGCGTTCACGATCAGCCCTCACGAGGAGTGCGCCGTCGAGGCCGCCGCACAACTGGTCGAGCAACACGGCGGCGAGGCCACCGTGCTCACGCTCGGCCCAGCAGAAGCGGAGGAACAGCTTCGGTACGCGGTCAGTGTCGGCATGACCGGAGCCGTGTTGTTGCCAACCGATGACGGGGAATGGGATCCGCAGCGCACCGCTCACGCGATCTCGTCAGCGATCAACGAACTCGAATCGTCCGGCGGCGAGTTCGATCTGATCCTGTTCGGCAACGAATCCGCCGACTCGGGCGGCTTCCAGGTCGGCGTGAGAGTCGCCTACGCCCTCGGTCGACCAATGGTCAACGGTGGCAAGGCCCTGTCGATCGTCGATCGCGTCGCGCACCTCGAACGCGAGTCAGATTCCGGGCGCGAGACCTACGAGCTGCCGTTGCCCGCCGTTATCGGCGTCAAGGAAGGCATCAATCTTCCCCGCTATCCAACGATGAAAGGTCGCCTGGCGTCGAAGAAGGCTGACGTCAACTCGATCGTTCCCGTCGGCGAACCGGGCGGCCTCCGGAAAATTGTGCTGCAGCGCCCAGCCGAAACGAAGTCCGAAACGATCATCCTCGGTACCGGGCCAGATGCTGCGGCCGCGGTCGTCGACGTGCTCGAAGCAATCGGTGTGCTATGACCGCTGTGATTCTTGTTGTCGTCGAACACGACCGCGGGGTGTTGGCCCCGGCTGCGCTCGAAGCGCTGACGGCTGCTCGATCCCTGGGCGACGTCGAGGCGCTCACGATCGGCGAATCCGCTGACCATCTAGCCGACCAACTCGGGGCATACGGCGCGGGCAGGGTTCACCAGGCGCACAGCGAAATGCTTGGCGACTACGGGCCAGAAGCATGGGGTGACGTGATCGCACAGACGGTGCGGGTGCTGTCACCGGCGATCGTGCTGTCATGCGGAACCGATCGGGGTAACGAAATCATCGCGCAGGCCGCCGCCCGGCTCGACCTGCCGTTCGCCGCCAACTGCCTATCGTTCCGACCCGGAGACAGCCTCGAAGTCACTCGTCTTCGATGGGGCGGGTCACTCCTCGAGAATGCGTCTCTCACAGCTGAGATCAAGCTCGTCACGATCGCCCACCATTCGGTGGATGCTGAAACGGCAGCGGTGCAGGGGTCCGCCACCCCTGCACCGTTTGCTGTGTCACTCGACTCGTCGCTCCTCCGATCTGTCGTACGTGGTCGCGTCGAGCGCCAAGCCGGGGTCACCTTGTCTACAGCGCCCGTCGTCGTTGGAGGCGGGCGCGGAGTCGGATCGCCAGAGGGATTCGGCCCTCTCCAAGAACTTGCCACCGAACTCGGTGGTGTCGTCGGGTGCTCGCGCGCCGTCACCAATAACGGCTGGCGCAACCACACCGACCAGGTCGGTCAAACAGGCACCCGGATAGCCCCCGACGTGTACTTCGCGTGTGGAATCTCCGGCGCAATTCAACATTGGGTCGGCGCCATGGCGAGCAAGAACATCATTGCCATCAACACCGATCGCGAGGCCAACATGGTCACCAAGGCCGGCTACGCCGTGATCGGCGATCTGCATCAGGTCGTCCCTGCAATCACCGCCGAAATCCGCCGCCGCCGAACCTGAGTCGACCCCGGTCGCTTAGGATCAATCATTGATGGGCGGTCGACGCGGAGATCACGTTGAGTTCGGAATGTACCCGTTCGAGTCGGTCGCCTGGGCCTGGGATGCACTGTGGGCCGCCGTGCACGAGTGTGCCACTTGGACTCCGCCGACATTGACTCGCTCAGGCGACGTTCATGCTCGCTGGAACGACCCTGAGTGCCTCGTGACGCACGTGTGCGGCCTGCCGTACGCGGCAATCCACCAGCACCATCTCGATGTGGTCGGTGCCTTCGCGCTTGATATCGACCGGGCCACGCCAGACGCTCGCTATCAGAGTGTCTTGTTGAGTCCGCACGAAACGACGCTGACCGAACTGATCTCAGCCGACACGCGAGCCGTCGCCAACAGCGCCGACAGTTTGTCCGGTTGGATCAGCCTGCTGAACGCAACTGTCGGGTCGACCGGCACGTGGCCCGGCGAGGTGACGTTCACCGGCGCCCACTACGAGAGCGTGCGTCGGCTTGCGCGCCGCCAGGCAGACCTTGCCTGTATCGATGCCTGGACACTTGCCTTCATCACGCAGCAAGAGCCCGAGCTATTCGATGGGTTGCATCCAGTCGGGCGCGGCCCGTTGATCCCGACGCCAGCGATCGCGGCCCGCAGCACGCTTGGTCCCGAGCGAATCGCCGAACTGCGAGCGGCGTTCGAAACCGCCCTCGCCGACCCGATCCTCGACAAGGCCAAGGCCATGGCGGCGCTCCATATCACCAACTTCGTGGCGTTGACCATCGACGACTACCTCCCTACGCTCGCCCTCAACAAGCCGGCGGTGCCCACTCGCCGTTAAGGGAATTGGAATCAGCCCATCACGGTGCCCGAGGTGACCGCCCGCTCCCGACGCCGGGAGAAGGCGCCGAGGTTCACGAATTCGCCCGTGTGCGCGCCACGAAACCGAATCGGGTCGGCGTCGTGATCATGACCGCTCATCGTGGCATCGATAATCGCTCGCATGTACTGACCGGCCAGCGGTGCGTTCTTGAACTGATTCCCACTCGTGCCGCACGCCATGAAGTATCCGTGCAACGACGACTTGTCGTAGATCGGCACCCAATCATCAGATGCGTCGTACAGCGCCGCCAAACCGACTGGCTGATTCGGCACGCCGAAATCCGGCACACGCCGCGCCATCCTCAGCATGTACGTCTCCCATACCTCGACAGTCGGGAACTCGGAGTTGGTATCTGGATCGTCGACCCAGTGCATTTCATCGCACTCGGGCTCAGTGCAACCGATCATCAGCATGCCACCGGGCTGGGGACGGAAGTACTGACCGATGTCGAGGTCTGCAACGAGCGGAGCACCATCCTCGAGCCGGAGGCCGACGGGAGCTGGAGCGACGAACACCTCCTGGCGAAGTGGGCGGTGACCGATCGTCATGTCGTCGGTGACGCCTGCCATCCGATTGATCAGGCTGGCGTGCGGTCCACCGACGTTCACCACGACCGGCGCTTCGATCGTGGCTCCCGACGACAACGTAATGCCACTGACTGCGCCGCCGACCACGCCACTCGTTGTGTCCCGATCAATCGACACCACGTGACTGTGGAAACGGAAATCGGCACCATGCTGTTTGGCTGCAAATGCGAGGTTCTTGGCGGCCAACATCGGGTCGTCGATGAAGCCGCTGTTCGGGTTGTAGAGCGCACTCATTTCGCCGTCGGCGTCGTCACCGAACGCCGGATCGTCAATTCGCTTCGGCGGGAAGTACTTACCGATGTCGAGCACCGGAAACCGCTCACGAAGTTGCTCCGGCGAAAGATCCTCGTACGGAATTCCGAACTCGTCCCACAGCGGAGTGATCGCCGACCCGTCGTAGCCGGTCGTGCGGAAGATCAGGTTCCCTGTTTCGACGAACCGACACATTCCGTCGGGATCGACGGTGCCTAGATGCGCTTCCCAGTCGAACCACATCTGTGCCGCTTCCCAGGCCGTCAGGATTGCGTCACGAGTCGAGTAGCTGTAGCGGATGATCGCCGACGACGCGCTGGTCGAACCGGCACCCGGACCCGTCCCTTTGTCGACCACGATCACCGAACGTCCACCCCGCGCCAACTCGAGCGCCACCGACGACCCGATCACTCCCGCCCCGATCACGACCGCGTCAGGCATTGACGATCGCTTCCTGCCACGCCCGAGTGTCGGCGACGGCGTTGAACGTGAACGAGTGGAGGGCTTCGATACCGAGCGCCTCGGCGTCATCGGCGAACGCAACAACCATGTCGGTCGGGTCGTATCCGCCGGGCGACATCAGCTTCATCACCGTCGAGCGATTCTTCGAGAGAAACCGCAACGACGTGCCAATCCCAAGCCTGGTGCCCATCCTCATCAGGCGCGCTCGGTCGACGACTCCTGGCACACCGAGTCGAACAGGAAGTGTGAACCCGTTGGCGCGCTCGTCGGTCAACCATCGACGGATTTGATCGTCGTCGAAGCACATCTGCGTCGACACCCAACCGGCGACGCCGAACTCCGTCAACAGTGCCTGTTTGGCGTGGAGCTGTTCGGTCACGATCGCTGGGTCGATCAAGGGGTTGCCATCGGGATAGGCGGCGAATCCGAGCCGTTCGATGCCAGGACTGTTCGATAGGAGTTCACGCATGAACGCCAATGACCCGTCGTATGGACCGACCGGTTCGGGTTCGTCTCCGGCGATCACGAATACATCGCTGATGTGATGCTCGCGTATCCAGCCTGCAATCGAGGCGGCATGATCGGCACTTTCGACCAGGCGAGCGGCGATGTGGGGGATCGGATGATGGCCGAGTTCGAGGAGGCGGGCGGCGTACTCCAGCGTGACTGCGATGCCCTTGACCGGTGAACAGGTGATCGACACATGCGCGCCCGGCGGCAGGTCGGCGATCGCCTGCTCGATCGAATTCATCGGCACGATCTCGTAGTGCAGATTCGAAACCAGCGCCCGCATCGCCGGCGAGGTCACCGGCTCCGGCTCCGGCTCCGAAGCCCGAAACGGCCAAATTTTCTCGATCAACGATTTCATTATTGATTGAACCTCTTTACGCAAACGCGTCGGGGAGTACGGCCTTACGGCGGGCGATGAAGTCTTGCAACTCCGCGTCGATGGCGTCGTCGAGTGTGGGTGCGACGTACGCCGCGAGCTGCTCTTTCCAGATTCGATTGGCGCGTTGAGCGGCGTCGAGGCCGCCCTCTTCCGACCATTGTTCGTAGCTGTTGTTGTCGGCGATCGACGAGCGGTAAAACGCCGTCTCGAAATTGGCGAGGGTGTGCGCTGTTCCGAGACAATGGTTCCCAGGCGGATTGTCACGAATCGCATCGAGCGCCTGCCCGTTCTCCGACATGTCGAGGCCCTTCACGAACGTCGCCATCATCCCGAGTTGGTCGCAATCGAGCACGAACTTCTCGTATCCGATCGCCAGCCCACCTTCGAGCCAACCGGCTGCATGGAGCACAAAGTTGACCCCGCCCAGAACAGTCGGCTGCAACGTCGCGGCGCTCTCGTAGGCGGCCTGCGCGTCGGGCAGTTTGGAGGCGCACAGCGAACCACCAGATCGGAACGGCACGCCAAGGCGACGCGCCAGCGCGGCACATGTATAGAGCACGATCGCAGGTTCCGGTGTACCGAATGTGGGCGCACCCGTCTGCATCGACACCGAACTGGCAAACGATCCGAAGATCACCGGCGCGCCAGGCCTAACAAGTTGAGTGAACGCCATCCCAGCAAGTGCTTCCGCCAGCGTTTGCGCGGCGACGCCCGCCGAGGTGACCGGCGACATCGCCCCGGCGAGGATGAAGGGGGTGATGATCGTTGCCTGATTGTTGAGCGCGTACACCTCAGCCGCGGCGAGCATGGTGGCGTCCCACACAAGCGGCGACGAGGCGTTGATCAAACTCGTCATAACCGTGCGGTCCCGAAGGTCGCCACCGAATCCGATCCTCGCCAACTCAACCGAATCGGCAGCCCGCTCCCCCGCCGTCACAGAACCCATGAACGGCTTGTCGCTGTACTTGAGGTGGGAATACACCATGTCGAGGTGGCGCTTGCTGACCGGCACGTCGACCGGCTCGCACACGGTGCCCCCACTGTGATGCAGATAGGGCGACATGTATGCCAGCTTGACGAAGTTCTCGAAGTCGGCCAGCGTGGCGTACCGGCGGCCGTTGTCAAGGTCGTGCACGAACGGTGAG
>JANPLQ010000053.1:0-8096 GCA_031422395.1 Ilumatobacteraceae bacterium
GCTCCGGGCATGTTCCCGTCGATCACCGAGTCGAGCGCCAGCGCCAGCGCCGAATCCTCCGGGACGTTCTGGCCGATCAGCTGGGTCAGGCGTGCGGCACCGAGGATGTCCTCAGGCCGCGGGTTGATGAAGTCTTCGATGTCGGCGGGTGTCGGTTCGATCCCCAATGCCCGCTGGGCATCAACGAACGCCTTGGGGTCGCGGTCGATCTGCGCCTTCTCGGCGTCTTTGACGAACTGGTCGTACTCGGCAGTCGTGGCGGGTGACATCTGCTCTCCGAGGTGTTCCTCGAACGAAAGCTCGGTTCGGTGGCGCACGACGACATTGTCAGAGAACAGGTCCTCTGCCGCCTGCTGAAGATACTGCTCGAGTTCCTCCGGCGTATCTTCGAGGCCGAGCCGGTCGCGTTCTGCGGCGTCGCCGATCGCGTCACGGCTGTCCTTGAGTTGCTCGAGCTGTTCGTAGTACTCGCGGACGAGCGCTGTGTCACCGGGTCCGCCGGCCAGCTTCGAACCATCGACGACCGGCGAAGTACCGATCTCCTTCTCGAGTACATTCGGGACGCCGTCACCATCGACGTCATCTGCGGTAGCGGTCGATGGGGTTGGGATACTCGCTGCGTTCGGGAAACCCCACCCGTATTCGGTGGCGTCGTCGAATCCGTCACCGTCGCTATCGATTGCGAGTGGGTTCGATCCGAACGTCCTCTCGTCACCGTCTGATACGCCGTCCCGGTCGGAGTCTGGATTGTGAGCGTCGGTTCCCCACGACAGTTCATCGCCGTCCGATACGCCGTCCGAGTCGGAGTCGTAATGATTCGGATCGGTGCCGTGCTGTCGCTCGTAATCGTCGGAAAGGCCATCCTGGTCGCCGTCCTCACTACGGTCGCGCGGCCCGGTCCGTTGCACCTCCTCACGCGGCGCCGGTCCCGGGGTGGTCGGGATCTTGAAGGTGGCGGTTCCGTCCCCGCCCCGCACGGTCGCCGCCTCGAGCTTGTCGTCCGTCGTCTTGTCGGCCATTGTCGGCCCCTTTCGTCCTAGAGCCTGACCGTACTCCCGATCCGTCGCCTGCTCGACGGGTAAATTCCCGGTTTCGATCAGTTGGCGGCGTCGGCGTAGATGTGTTCGAGCGTCCTCGTGGCGACTTCGCAGACTTCGATGACCGTTGGGTCAGCGAGTGGGTCGGAAGCCAGCGTGCGCCAGCGGGAGATTCCTGCGAGCGCTGTCGAGCGGATCTCGTCGGATCCTGCGTGTTGCTCGAGCCCGAGTGACGTCGCCGCGCCAACTCCAGAAAACAGTCGGTCGAGTTCGGCGCGTTCGTGGTCGGCCAGGACCACCGCCCCGGAACCGACGAGGTGGGCGGCGCGAACCTGAGCGAACTGGACCGTCGTTGATTCGATCTGCTCGAGGCGGCGTTCGATGTCGGAGGCGATCGCCCGATCGATATCGCCAACGGCGCGGGCGATCGACCTCAGAGCAGTCAAACCCGATCGCGCCTGAAGTACCCGGGCGCGTGGCGCGAAATGGCGTGAAATCAGCTGCCGTAGGGCGATCAACCCGGATCGCTCGACGAGTATCGGACCGAGCGCGGCCGCTGTGGTAGCACGACCAGAACGGACCTCTTCGACCGCCAACCGGATCCCGAACATTCCGAACCGGGCCAACA
Organism: Ilumatobacteraceae bacterium; assembly: GCA_031422395.1. Taxonomy (GTDB): domain Bacteria; phylum Actinomycetota; class Acidimicrobiia; order Acidimicrobiales; family Ilumatobacteraceae; genus Ilumatobacter. The sequence goes on from JANPLQ010000053.1 coordinate 1,666, forward strand.
GTTCGCGTCGTGCCTCGACCGTCAGCTCGGAACTGGTCAGTTCGCAGAACTGGTCAGCCGACATCAACATGATCGCCATCGTGTCGTCGTCGGTAGCGGCGAGCATTCGCAGCGAGGCGACCTCGTCCTCCCGAAGTGTCAGTCCGGTCTCGGCAAGCAAGCCTGCGAGCGGTACCACAGCGGCGCACAGCCCTCGTAGCTGTGGGTCGACTTCGTATCGGCGGGCGATTCGGGCGGACGACTCCATCGCGTCAACTCGTCCGGCCCCGATCTCGTCAGCCCGACTGAGCACAGCGACTGCGTTCACCGGTGAGGCTGCGGTAACTGACCGATCCATGAACGCATCGAGAAATGCGACATCGGCTCGATGGGCATGGCGGATCAGGTAGATCACTGCGTCGGCGTCACTCGGCCGATCGGGGTCGGCTTCGAGGAAATCGCGGGTTCGACGAGAATTCTGATCGTTGATGCTGGCCAGACCAGGGGTGTCGATCAGGGTGATTGATTCGAGCGCAGACGTGGGCCACGACACCTCGATTGTTTCGACGTCCGCCTCGACGAGTCCACCAAGTTTGATGTCAAGCGAGCCGCCGGAGCGTGCGAAGGCGAGCGACTCGGTACGGCCATCACGCATCCGAGCCACGACCTCATAACCCTGCCCACGACGGTAGCGGCTCACGATCTTGGTGCATTCGCCAGCGTCGGTTGGTGCCAGCCGCTCGCCAACCAACGCGTTCAGCAACGTCGACTTGCCGGCCTTGACGCGGCCGGCGATGGCGACTTGCAGTGGGCCGCTCAACCGATCGACAACCGCTTGAGCCTGCTCACGAATCTCCGAGGACGGTGCAGTAGCCACTATTTGTTGAGCGACGGCGACCACCTCGTCCGCAACGCTGGGACCGTTCGAACGGCTCACGATGCAGCCTTACTCAATGCAGAACTGCGTAATGCGGCCTCGAACGTCGACAATGCACTGATTGACGCATCGAGTTCAACGCCACGCTTCTGACGGTCTACGGTCGATGCCTGGGCGTCGGCCTGGGCTCGGGTCGCGGTATCGGCATAGGTCCGCACGAGTTCGGTGATTCGTTCGGTGAACTCGTCACGCAGGTCACGCTGGATCTCCCGGATCAGATTGCCGATTTGGTTGCCCATCTCGAACTGCACATCGTCGAGAAACTGGCGAACCTGGCTGCGCGCTGCTTGCCGCCGGGCTGCGATCTTGCGCTTACGGTCGTCAGCAAGACCCATCCCGCCGAACACGGCACCGATTCCGAGTAGCACGGGATTCGAGGCGATCAGCACGCCGGCGGCAGTTGGGAGAAACGTGCCCAGCATGCCAAACATGATGATCCCGCCTTGCGCTCCTCGGATGCTCGTGATCGTCGTGGTGAAGGCCTTTTTCCCACCGGATGCATCCTGTTCGAGCGCTTTGCCCTGCCACATTTCGGTGACATCGAAACCGGTTCCGATCGGTGAAAGTTCGGCAAGGTCGAGGTGCTCCTCACGAAGCAGATCTACGACTTCGGCGCGAACGTCATGTCGGCCCTGTTCGAGGTCGACGAACACCTGGGTGACTTCGTCGGCCACAACCGTCTGGATGTATCGAGCGAGTTGATCCCACTCGTCGCCCTTGGTGAGCAGTTCGATCCGTTCGTCCATCATGCGTGAGATGTTGCGCGTTGCGCCGCGGAATCGATAGTTGACGTTGTTGGAGAGGTCCGAAACTCGATCGCCGACGAGCACGTTCCATTTGGCACCGGGACCGCGAAGGAACTCGAGGCGTCCCTTGGCGCTTTCCAGCGCTTTGACCGCTTCGGCGGCGGTAGCGGGGTCGGTCAGGATCGCTTTTTCGGCGCCGAGCCCGGCGAGCACCTGACCGACGATCGCCAGCACGTCTGCGATCGAGCGGCTGGTAGCGGATGCTTTCGCCGGGCCGACGACATCGTCACTGAGATGCTTGACAAGTTCGGGTACGCGGCTCAACTCGTTGAGCGTTTTGTCCTTACGACGAAGTGCTTCGGTTCGCAAGGCGCTACTGACAGCGACCATCGGCGGCGAGAAGCCGGCTCGCTGAAAGTGACCTCGATTGAGATCCATGATCCGCTGCCAGTTGGCGTACAGGTCGATCTTGGTTTGGGCGAACAACACGGTCGGGCAAAGCTCGCTAGCGCGCCGTAGGAACTCGACTTCCGGTGCGCTCAACTCGGCCGAAGCGTCGCTCGTGAAAATCAATCCATCGGCGAACGGCAGAAAGCTCAGTGTCGCAGCGGCGTGTCCGGCCCCGAGCCCACCCATGCCTGGTGTGTCGACGATCACGAGACCTTGTTTGAGAAGCGGGCTGGGAACGACGATTTCGACCCGATCGACTCGCTTCGCATTTCCAGGATTGCCCACCTCGCTGACCCAATCGTGGACATCTTCGACCTGAATCGTTTCGATGACCGGCGGATCGCCGGGGACACCGGACTCGGCCCGGCGCCGGACAATCGCGGTGGGCTGTTCACCCCATCGCACGAGCGTGATCGCCGACGTCGCCAGATCGTCGTCGACAGGACACACCGGCTGACCGAGCAGCGCGTTGATCAGCGAGCTCTTGCCCTGCTTGAACTCGCCGACAACGCACACAACTGTCGATGGACGTCTCAGGCGGGCAGCCGCGATCGAGGCTCGTTCGGCCAGGTCGGAGCGACCGATTCGCTGAAGCAGCTTGGCAACTTCGATGATCAGCGCGTCAGCGGCTACGGGCGCGCCAGTCGTTGCCGTGTTCGTCGCGGTGTTCGTCGGAGCGGACGCGTCGGTCATTGGCCGATATCGTCCCACACCTGTTCGACAGCCGCCTCAGCGATCTCGCTGCTGACGATCTCGCTGCTGAAATCGTCGAGCGCTCCGCTCTCGACCAGTTCGACCGCAACTTCGACGTCGGCGTCACCGGTCGCAAACGCATCACTCAGGTCCCCCGTGCCGGCAAGCCGGCTGATCGAATCGGCGGCCGGATTGTTGAGGGGTGCGGCCGAAGATTCAGGCGGAGCCTCGACCAGCGCTGCGCTGTCTGAGGCCGAGGTGCCGCCGCCAGGGCGATCTGTGGCGAGGGATGGGAGGTCGAATCCGGTCACATCGACATCACCGGACACGCTGGAACTGCGTTCGCCATCGGCGGATCGTGTGCCAACGAACTCTGTAGATGCATCAATCGCCCGATCGCCGATGCTCACGCCGGCGCCGGCTTCGGCGGTGGTGGTGACATTGCCGTCAGCGTCGGTGATGTTGCTGTATCCGACGTTTGCGTCGGTCCCGATGCCCTTGCCGCCGAGCCCGGTTGCGGCCGCTTCGACGCCGGCGTCGAACAACACGTCGCCGCCGGAATCAACGTCGATCGAAGCATCGTTGTGGAATTCAGCACCGGTGCCGAGCGGTCCGTCGATCAGGACGTCGGTCGCGGTCGATGCTTCGAAGCCTTCGCGTCCTAATGCGATCGAGGCGTCGTTGTGGAATTCGGCGTCGGTGCCGGCTGGTCCGTCGAGCCGGATGTCGGTCGTGGTCGATGCTTCGAAGCCTTCGCGTCCTAGTGCGATCGAGGCGTCGTTGTGGAGGCTCGCACCGGTGCCGCCGGGACCGTCCAAGAGAACGTCGACCGTGCTCGTAGCGCCCCAGGTGCCGTCGGCGCTGCGATACAGCTCGCCGGAGACTTCGCCGCCGATCGAGCCGAATGGAAGTGGCAACGTGCCCTGGATCTGGCCGCCGATCGAAATTTCGCCATCGACACCAATGTCGAGGTGGCCCTCGGCATAGGGAAGCGGACCCCAGTTGATACCGACTGACCCGCTGATGGCGAGCCCATCGTCGGAGTCGTACGAGATTTCACCGCTGGCGATACCGATGTCAAACCCCGCGTGTGCATCGAAGCCCTGCTCACCCACGCTGATTCCGACCGACGCAATTCCGAGGTTGAGTTCGCCGGTCAGTTGGCCGTCTTCGTAATCGACGTCGATCACGCCGCCCGTGATGAAGTCGACCGGATCGAAGATGACGGTGTCAGCGACGGTCAGGGTCCAATCGACGGCGGTCTCGACGACATCCACGACCATCTCGCCGACTGCCTCGGCACCGGCAACAATCGCCTCTCCAACGACTTCGGCACCGGCAACAATCGCCTCTCCAACGACTTCGGCGCCGCTGGCAATCAAATCGACCGCATCGCCGACCACCTCGACGACGTCTTCGACTGCGTCGCCGACCCATTCCACGGCGTCTTCGACGGCGTTCCCGATGTCTGACATTGCCTGATCAAACCAATTCATGGCCTGAGTACCCTTCTGTACGGTCTGACTTCATGTGGCCGCAGTTGGCCTCTGGATGCATGGTAAACGACATGGAATCGTCCGTCACCGGGAGCATTCCCGGTTCTGTCATTCCCGGTGATTGCCCGAATCCAACCGGCCACTGGGTGCCGATGCAGTACAGTCCGGCCATGCCCGACGAGCCACCCATCGACAAACCAACCGTTGACCCGTCGATCGGGCGAATCGCAGTCCACCCAAGCGCCATGGTGCCTGGGATCCCGCCGTTCCTGTTCGCCGTTCCTGAGGGTTGGGTGATCGACGAGGCACCGGGTGCCTTGTGCGTCGTCCGTCAGCCCGCCGTCGACGACGATGGTTTCTGGGTCAACGGAATCATTCGCCACGACAAAGTGCCCCGCTCGATCGATTTTGAGCGGGCCGCCAAAGTGACATGGGCGAAGTTGAAGAAATCGACACCGAGTGCGGTCGACAACGGTGAACGATTGGCGCGCTTTGGGAGCAACGTCGTGTATCTCCGGGGCGTCAACCTCGATGGCCCGAACGGTCGGCCTCTCGCACAGATGCAGGCAATGTTCTTCGCTCCCGTCACCGAGGGCGGGAAACTGGTCGACTTTTTCCAGATCATCGGAACCAGTCAGCGCGACGAGTCGGTCCAGGCCAACATGAACGTGTTCGTCGAACTGATTTCGAGCTTTCGTTTCATCTGACATCGCACGCCTCCACGGTGCGGCTCGAACGACGTTATGGCTCGAACGACGTTACGGCTCGAACGACAGGGTGTCTGGCGCGGCGGGCGTGATGTCGTTGGCGAGTTCAGCCGCCAATCCATCGTCGTCGGCGAAGTCGCTGATCTGTTGTTGATGGGTGTCGATCGCGAGATCGACGAGATCGACAGTGATCTCGACCTGGGCGACCTCCGTCAGGTCAATCGGTGCGACAACGGCCGGCTGATCGAGGCCGATCAGAATCGCGGCGGGATCGACAGCCGGGACGTCGGCGGCCTCCACCAATGCCTCGGCTCGCACAGTGACGTCGACTAAGGCCGGATTGGTGAGCTCGACGACTTGGGCGTAGGTGGCGTCGCCGAGCACATCGTCAGCGGAACGGTCGCCGGTCAAGACTGGTCGTTCATCCATCGGCGGAAGGGTGAAACGCACATCGGTGACCTCGATCGCGGTGTCTGTGGGTTCAAGGTCGGGAATCTTGCGTCCTAGCAACGGACCGTCGTCGCCGGCGCTGTCTGATTCGGCGACCGCTGTCAAGGCGTCGAAGTCGTCGACCAGGGCGAACTCCTCGATCGTCAGAGCAGAGGCTGCAACGCCGACAAGCTCGACAACCGGTTGAGTCGGTGGTTCGGCCACGAACACTGTGTCGTCGGAGCGAGATTGGTCACCCTTGATGTCGAGTCGGGTCTCGCCGGAGTCTGAACCCGTAGTTGGTGCCGGGGTGTCTGCTGTCGCGACCGGCTGCCTGGCAGGCTCGAGCGTCTCCTGAACAATCGACTCGGATTCGTCATCGTTGTCTTCGGCAACTTCTGTTACCTCTGTTGCCTCTGCTACCTCTGTTACCTCGGCGATCTGGTCGTGGTCTTCGACTTCAGCAGTCGAATCGACCGGGACTTCGACCGGGACTTCGACCGCTGTCTCGGCGGGGATCTCGACGGGGATCTCGACCGCGGCTGGGTCGGGCCCGACCTGGGCAGCGCTGTCGACCGGTTCGTCGGCTTCGTTGTCGCGTTGTGCCTCACGGACGAGGGCATCGATCTTTTGATCCTGCGTGAAATCCTGCACTCGCTGGTCGTAGTCATCGCGCAATTCGGCAAGCGCATCCTGCGTACTTTGGCCAGGTGCGGGCTGGAATCGCTCAACAGCGTCGATCAGCTCCTGGCGAAGCTGTTGTGCATCCTCCGGGCTGGTTCCCGGGGGTGCCTCAAAGTCTTCAAGTCGGTCAAGGAGTGTCGTTCGAGCGGTCTCGAACTGGGCGTCGACCACTGGCGTCGTTGTTGCAGCTTGCGTCACGGTCGGCGCAGCCGCAGCCGCAGCGGCTACGTCGACCGGCGCTGGCGCATCGCGGACCGCAGCGGCCGCAGCCGCTATGGGCTGTGCTTCAGCCTGCGCAACCTGTGACGGT
>JANPLQ010000054.1:0-82782 GCA_031422395.1 Ilumatobacteraceae bacterium
TTCGATTCCCGTCCACCTCGAAGAACGCCACGAACGTGGCGTCGGGGTCGCCGAAGCTGCCGAGCAGCTCTCCCATCGGGACCATACCGGCGAAGTAGAGAACGGCGAACACGATGCCGCTCCACCCGCGAGCCCGGTCCGCGCTCCGTCGTTCTCCAAGGGAAGCCGTAACGCTCATCGTGCCTCCGAGCCGGCTTCGGTGAAACCTCGACCACCAGTTTTAACACGTTCGGCGCTCCAGAGCGTTCGCCACCCACCGGCTCCTTGGCGCTCGTTGACAACGGACCGTGCCGTGCGCGTTGGCGACCTTGGCGCGATCAGCCGTTGCAGGAATCCAGCCCTACCGCTGTGCTGGATTCCTCGAGGCGCATTGTTTCGGGTGTTTGTCCGTCGGCGTCGAGTTCGGCTTGGGCGGCAGCGGGATCTGTTGAAGCCTTCTGCCAGGAAGCGATCACTCCATCCAGCGCAGCCTCGAATTCATCGATCTCGCTGTCGAGACCCTCGGGCCGGTCGACGTCTTTGATCTCGGCGGCGGCGGTCTGAAAGGCGGGGGTGAAGTCGGCCAGGAAGGTCATCAGTTGTTCGACGGATGGCGCTGAGTCTGTCGGTAACGCCGCTGCGGCGGCCTGCCGTTCGGTTTCGAGGCGTTGGCAGATGGGCACGATGTCGGCTGCCCATTCGCTGGCCGAGGGTGCATCATCGCCGCATGCCGTCAGCGAGCCGGTGGCGAACGCGGTCAGGACTGCGAATGAGCAGAATGTGGTTCGAGTGGACATGGCGGTTCCTCCGTTGTGGGTGTCGACCGGTCGGTCCGGTCGGTTGGTGTTACCGAACGATGCGCCTGTCCCTGTCCTCATGCCGAGGCCATGTGGTCCTAGTCGTGGGGTCGAACGTCCCCCAGGCCGGCTGCTCTTGCGATACGGACTGCGGCTGCGCGGTCAGCGGCGCCGATCTTGGCCAGGAGTTCGGAGACCAGGTTTCTGATGGTTTTGGGTGCGTAGCCCAACTGTCGTGCGATGGCGGTGTTGTCCAACCCCTGAGCGACCCCTTCCAGGATCTCGAGATCTCTGTCGCTCAGGTCCGGAAACGCTTGGCGGCCAGCTTGCGGGCGCGTCGCAACGGCTGCCTGAGCCACCCGTTCGGCGATCTCTTCGCCGAAGAGGATCTGGCCGCTTGCGGCTGCGCGAATCGCTCGCTCGATGTCTTCGCCGCTGGCACCCTTGACGAGATAGCCGGCGGCGCCGGCGGCGATCGCGTCGAAGATGTGTCGGTCGTCGTCGTGCATGGTGAGCACGACGCACCGGCACGCGGCCAGTGATCGGCGCAGTTCCTTCACCACCCCGACGCCATCGAGTTGCGGCATGTCCAAGTCAACCAGTGCGACATCGGGTTGAAGGTGCAGGGCTTTGCTGACTGCGTCGCGTCCGTTGTCTGCCTCGCCGACAACGATGATGTCGGCCCGTCGTTCGAGCACCGATCGCAACCCGTCACGCACGATGGGATGGTCGTCGACGATGAGTACTCGTATTGGTTCGGGTCGTGTCATCGGTATGCCTCGGCCAGTAGTCGGAACCGAACCAGCGTGCCACCGTGCGCCGACCGAGCGATGTCGAACTCGCCCCCGGCTGCAGCGATTCGCTGAGCCATCGAACGCAAACCGGTGCCATCCGGTGGCGCGTCGGGCACACCCGTGCCGTCGTCGTCGATCTCGCCCTGCACCATGTGATTCTGATCGACCGCCAGTCGGATCGCGCCATGGCGGCCACCGCTGTGGCGGACGGCATTCGCCATTGCCTCCAGAAAGACGACATACACCACGTCCTCTTGGTCGGGTCGAAACCGAGGCATCGCAAGCGGCATGTTGACCTCGAACGTGAAGCCTTCGTCGGTGCTCAGCCGCGCGGCTGCGGCCGTCAGTGCCGCACACAGTCCGATCTCATCGAGCTCGGCCGGACGAAGGTCGCGCGCCAACCGGCGGACGTCCTCGAGTGCATCGCTGGCCTGACCTCGCAAGGTGTTCAACACATCTCGCTGTGGAAGCGCTGCGTCGTCAGCGAGGGCCGTCAACTGCAACGCCAAACCAAACAAAACTGGCCCGACCCGATCGTGGAGATCGCGTTGAATCCGATCACGTTCGGCCTCACGCGACACAAGCAACTGCAGCTGTGTATCCCGCAGCGTGTTCGTCAACAAACTGACTTGCGCGGCGATCGCAGCGTGGCGGCCCAAGGTGGCCAGCAACGCGCTGTCCAACGGGCTGAGGCTGCCCTCGTCACGACGTGGCGAAACCAGCAGTCGACCAATGACCCGGTCATCAGAACGCATCTCCACCGCCTCGACCACCGCCGTTGGTTGTCCACGTTGCTCGATGATCCGCGGTGCGCCGGCGAGTTGGAGCTCGATTGCAGCGTAGGGAAGACGCAAGCTGTCAGTAACCGTCTCCACAACCGCGGCCAGAAGCGAGTCCGGATCGCCCGCCGACGACAACCGCTGACCCAGCCGGTCGAACACGACACCCGGCTCGGCGCTCAGCCCGAACAACCGCTCGGCAACCCACTGCTTCGTCCGCTCACGCACCGGCGCGAACAGCACTGCCACCGCTCCAGCGGCTGGCAACGCCACCAGTGGACCGGAGCCGCTGACGACAAGGGTCGTTCCAGCGACCAAGCCGCCATACACAGCGAGCAACACCCCACCAGTGATCGACGCGACAAGCGCCCGATTCAGCACCAGATCCAACTCGAACAAATTCCGTCGTGTCACAGCCACCGCGATCGAAACAGGAAAGGGAAGCACCAAGAACGCAAACACGGCAACGGGGGGATCACTCGAGATCGCGTTCGCAGCGATCCACGGCACGAACGAGATCCCTGCCCCGAGAAGCACCACCTGGCATTGACGCCGAGCGACAGGGTCCTGGCGCAGCACCCAACATCGACGCCCCAACAACATCAGCGTCAACAGCATCCCGACCATCCACCACAGCCCGGCAGCCACGTCGATCGAAGAGTTCCGAGCAATCGACCAGCCACCCGCCAAGTAGACCACCGCCACACCAACCGTCGTCACAATCGGAACCAGCGATGCCCACCGCACCGCAGTAACAACACGAGGATGAGAACGACCGCTCGGGAACGCCAACGCGAACATCGTCAAGGCAACAGCGAGTTCCATGAACCCCGCCAGTCCCGCCAGCGACCAGGCCACCACCCACGGTCGCGCCCAAAGGTCCAACGGTTCCACAGACGACAACGCGTTCAACGGCAACGAGACCAGCGCCGCAGACAACAGCAACAACGCGTGGGCGACAGGCTCATCGGGCCGACGAGCGACCAGCCAAACAGCAAGCATCAAAATCAGCAACGTCGCCACCAGCAGCGGCCACAGATCGGCCAGCAAGAGACCGAACCCGCGATGCGCACGAACCGTCAGTCCGACCGCCCTTTGCTGCCCGCTTCGTTCGACCACAAGCTGCAGCACGTCGCCACGTTCCACGCTTCGCGCAACCGGGTCAGCCAGCAGGTCACTAATGAGCCGGCCGTTGACGCTGACGACATGATCACCGTCGACGATGCCACTGACCGGATGCGGAGGCGACACCCTCAACGCATCATCCACGAAGGCCGAACTCGCCTCCACCACCGGCAAGCCATCGCTGGGCAACCACACCCGCACCACCAATAAACCGAACGGCACCAGCACCAGCCACAAAGACAACACGACGAACCACCGACACTGAAACGAGCCACTCGCCGACCGCATCATGAAAGTCTGCTCTGTCCAACGTCCCTCCCGCAGGGACACCTGTCCCGACCGAGGTCGCAGGGCACTCCCGACCCGCCCGCCGCAGCCAATCATCCAGCGCTTAGCAGTGTGCTGAGCGTCTCTGCGGCCGCCCGGTCCCACGCTGGCATCGACGCGGCATACACGTTCAGGGTTGTCGATGAGCGTGCATGACCCAAACGCGCCGACACAACCGGCAGAGCAACACCCGACGCCAGCAACTGCGTCGCGACGAAATGACGAAGATCATGCAAACGGAAATGCTCCACACCCGCCTGGTCCAACGCAACAGCGAACCGCTTCGTCACCCAGTTCGGCTTCCACGACGCCGTCACGTCAGCCGTCGAGAACAGCGGACAGCCCGCCACCGGCACTCCCCTGGCGGCTGCACGCTTCGAAGACTGTTCCCGATGCGTTCGCAACAACTCGACTGTTTCGGTATCGAGATCAACACAGTTGGCGTTCTTCGTCTTGCGGTCCTGCAATACCGGGCCACCAGCAGCGTCGATCAACCCGCGCACCAGCCGGACCCTTCCATGAACCAAGTCAACATCCGCCCACGACAGCCCAAGGATCTCGCCGCGCCGAGCGCCTGTGGTCGCAGCGAGACGCACGAACATCATCAACATCGGATCGTTCCGGGCTAACGATTCCAGCACCTTGGTCACCACCGCAGGCTCCGGCACGACATGACAACGCGGGCCAACATCGATACGCGTTGCGTTGGTTGCCGGGTTCGACCAGATCCAGTCCCAACGAACTGCCTGTGCCAGCGCCGCATGCACGACACCGCGTATCCGCCCGACCGTCGCCGAGGACAACGACGTCCTGCCGAGTTCGGCCAGCATCTGATCAATCTGCGCTGTAGTGATCGCGCCGACCGGCACCCGACCGAGTCGAGGGCGGACATGATGACCAACAATCGACTTGGTTTCGCGCAACGTGCTCTTCGACCACCCAGGCTCCTTGGCAGCGATCCACGCGTCGAGCAACGTCGCGAATGATGCCTGAGCACCGAACGCCGGACCTGCCTGTGCCGCGGCGACCAACTCCCGTAGCGCCTTGGTCGCCTCCGATTTTGAAGCGCGCACGGTGCGCGTCCGGTAACGGACCTTGCCCGTCAACGCGTCAACGCCGGCGTAGGCACGCAACTCCCACGAACCTGGCGTCCTTTGCCGCATCGACCCCGCTGGTTGAATCGCTCGCCCACGTTTTCCCATACCAAAACATCGGGCACGCATTTCAACACCTTGAACGACGACTCTCGGCACAAAGCCCATGGGCACGCAATGGGCATCTCATGGGCACAAACCACCGAAAACGCAAATCAGCGGCCCTTGTAGGGCCGCTGACCTGGTGTTTCTTGGAGCGGATGACGAGATTCGAACTCGCGACCCTCACCTTGGCAAAAAAAAACGTTATGGGAGGCGTCCGTGCAGTCCGTCCAGTGCCCTGCAGTGCCCTACAGTCCGAAAAACCGTCCGTCCAGTCCGTCTGTTCCGTCTAGTTCGTATACCGCTATACCATTGCATCGGGAGACGGGGCGCCACGTCGAATGCCGCCACTCGATGTGCCATCGGGCAGCGAGGACTGTCCCAGCCCCTTCGACCCCTTGGTCAGGTCCCGACAGCGGCGCGTGCCTGGAGATCGAGCGCGAGGTTCTCGGCGAGTTCGTGGATCGCCGTCATGGAGCGTTGGAAGTCGTCGGTGAGGAGCGGGACGTCCCACTCGATGATCGTCTTGTCCGTCGGGATTGCCGAACGGTCGCAGCCGACGTTGACGATGATGTCGGCTGTGGCGGTGTCTTGCTCATTGACGAGCCGGGGTTGCCACCGTTCGACAAAGCCTTGATCGTGAAGTGCCTGTCGGACACGCGGTCCAAGTTCGTGCTCGGGTTCTGGTCCGGCGACATCCGCCGTCGAATCAAGGCCGACACGTGCGGCAGCGGCGGTGAAGTACGTGGCGGCGAGAACGCTCTTGCCGGCGGCGTGCGGGCACAGGAACAGCACATGGATGGTCATCAGGTCTCCGTGATCAGTCGGGTTCATTGCGTGGCGAGATAGATAGCGGCACCGACAACGGCGCAGGTGCCGAGTACCCGGAGCACGCTGAGCTTGTACCGGAACACGAGGCCGAACGCGAGCGCGGTCACGAACACCGCTCGCGGGCTGAGTGTGGACCAGACCGGACCGGTGAGGTGGACGGGTCCCCAGTCGTGTTGTTGTGTGTCGGCGAACAGGGTGTGGATGGAGAAGTAGATGGACAGGTTGGCGATCACGCCGACGACGGCTGCGGTGATGCCGGCGAGTGCTGCTGTCAGCTTCTGGTTGTGGCGCAGTCCTTCGATGTGGGGGGCGCCGAGGAACACGAATAGAAAGCATGGGACGAAGGTGACCCACACGACCAGAGTTGCGCCGACGACGCCGGCGACCCACGGGTTGAGGTCACCCGGGTTGCGGTAGGCGCCGAGGAATCCGACGAACTGGACGACCATGATCAGCGGACCGGGTGTCGTTTCGGCGAGGGCAAGGCCGTTGACCATTTCGCCGGGGAGCAGCCAGTGATAGACGTTTACCGCTCGTTGGGCGACGAACGACAGCACTGCGTATGCGCCGCCGAAGGTGACGACTGCTGTACCGGAGAAGAACAATCCTTGTTCTACGAAGACGTGTGAACGTCCGAAGAACACGGCTGCCGCGACGACGGGTGTCGCCCACAGGATCCCGCCGACAGCGATGATCTTGACCGCGCGGGCCAGTGATGGTCGTTCACCGTGGAGTGCGTCGTCGGCGATCAGCGGTGGCGGGTTGTCGCGGCCTGCCGCAGTGGGCTTTGCTGCAAAGAGTTCTGCGCGGACGCGGCTTGCGGTGTAGCCGATGGCGGCTGCGGCGGCGATGACGATCGGGAAGGCGAGTTCGAACACGAACAGCGCGATGAACGCTCCGATCGCGATGCCGATCAGGACTCGGTTCTTGAGTGCGCGTTTGCCAATCCGCCACACGGCTTGGGACACGATCGCCAGCACTGCGGGTGCGAGTCCGGCAAAGATCGCGGTGACCGCGGTCGTGGCGCCCCATTGGGCGTACGTAGCAGAGAGGGCCATGAGCGCGATGTAACCGGGCAGAACGAAGAGTGCACCAGCGACGAGACCGCCGAGCGTGCCGTTGAGGAGCCAGCCCAGGTAGATCGCCAACTGCTGCGCCTCAGGCCCGGGAAGCAGCGTGCAGTACGACAATGCGTGGAGGAACCGCTCCTCGCCGATCCAACGGCGCTCGTCGACGAGCTCGCGATGCATCACCGCGATCTGGCCGGCAGGCCCGCCGAAGGTTCGCAACGAGATCGCGAACCACGCCTTGGTGGCGACGCGGAATGGGACGACGTCGCGGGTCTGCGAGATGGACGCTTCGGGTTGGGTCATCGGGTGTCGCGTTGGCACCAGGCGTACAACGCGTCGTAGACGAACGAGGCTCGCTCGAGCAGGCGATGATCGTCAGCTTCGACGTCGAGACCGCCGATACCGATCAGCAGCAGGCCGAGCCCGGCGGGGTCAGTGTTGATGTCTTCGTCGATGTCTGCGGCGTGCACGATCCGGGCGAGTCGAACGAGTGCCGGGTCGATCGACAGGTTGTAGTGATCGATCAGGGTCTCGAAGCTGCACATGCTGCCGACGTGGGTGTAGGTCGCACCAGCGGCGTCGAAGCTGTAGCCGCCTTGGCGATCGGCAACGGCGAGCACGTCCGCGTTTGGTACGTAGATGATCTCGGCGTCTGGGTCGATGAACCGGCGGATCAACCATGGGCAGGCGATCCGGTCGGTCTTTGGCCGTTCACGCGTCACCCACTTCATGGCTGGCAACGGGATCGGGTTGATGCGATCATGCTGGATCCCTTCCGAGGAGCAGGGCGCGTCGGCGATGCTCGAACAACCCGTCGAAAATCGCTACGCCGATGTCAACGGCTTCGTCATCAGTGCGGACCATCGACAGACCGCGGCAGATGAGGTCGAGCCCGGGTGCCTCGATGGCGTCGTAGCGGTCATCGGCGAGATCTGCCTCATGCACAATCCTCGCGACGTCCCACAGCACCGGGTCGTCGAGTTGGTAGCGGCGAAGGATCGTCTCGAACGAGCAATCACCGTCGTGATGCGACAGGTCGACGCCGCGCATGTCGAACCCGGTCGCGTCCGACGGAACCTCTTCCGGGTCGTTGACGAACGTGAACACTGCGGCGGGATCGATGAACCGGCGGATCAGCCACGCGCACCCGATCCGGTCAACGTGACAGCCCGCTCGCGTTGCCCACTTCACGCCGCTGCCTCCACCGCCGCACCGAGCATTCTCACCGCTCGCCGCGCAGCCTCGCGTTCCGGAGGAGGGAAATGATCACGCAAACCAATCCTGTGCAGTTCGCGACGTAACCGTGCCAGCGTCCGTCGGCGCTCCGCCTCGTCGCCGCCCGCCGCTTCCTCGGCCGCAGCGAGAACCGCTTTGTAGTCGTCGGCCACAGCAGCGGCCATTTCGGAGGCGAGGTTTCGTTGCTGGACGGCGCTCCCAGGTCGTCCCAACCAGACCGTAGCGGTGCCACCGGCCTCGATCACTTCGTCGGCGATCCACTCCAACTGCTCCCGGGTCCGTGCATCCGCAGGCAACCCAACCAACCCGTCGAGCAACTGTGCCACGCCAAGTCGCTTCAACTTGCGCCACACCGTGATACGCGGCGTTGACGGCTCACGCGGCAACCGGTATGCCAGCAACACCCACTCGAACAGTTCAGCCACCAAGCGACCATAACCGGGCAATGCATTGATATGCAACCATGGTTACATATCTCCGTCACAACGGGAGAGACCAATTCCGATCTTGTTACAGTGAAACTGGCAGCTGACGGCACAGTCTGCCTATACACGCTGGCACGTGCTCACCTTCTGGCCGACGTTGCCGGCTATCTGACCGATCAACCCATCGATGGCCAAGCGCTCACGCTCGGCTGACGCACTGCAACGACAAGGCCCCGGACGAACATCGGTGCGGTGCAGGTATCGAGCGGATTACCTGTCAATACGACCCGGACGCGACGAAGCCCCAGCATCACTGGGGTTTCGTTGCCCGAAGGTTTGCTAGCAGTTGCATCAGATCACGACCGCGGTGGTAGCCGCGCTCGATGATCAACCGGCAGGAAGTGACCGCCAGCACCCAGTCGGCGCCGAAGGCGACCGCTTTCAATTCGTCGAGATCGATGAGATCCTGGCGGCGCCGATCGGCGTCGTGCGACAGCAGCTTGAGCGCAATCAGATGACCAACGCGGGCGACTGGCATCCGGAGTCCCCGCGCGACGGTCAGCACCTCGGCCTCGGCCGCAATCTCGGGTTCTATACCGCTGGATGCAAACAACAAATCGACGATGACACCGTCGGCTATGCGCGAACGAAGTCTCGCCGTGGCGAGCCGGCCGAGCGTCATCTGCTCCACCACAGCCTCAACGGCGTACCCGCGGGCCAGCAATCCGTTGACGATCATCTCAGCGTCGGCGTCGGATCCGACAGACACGACGAGGTCGGCGTCGCGGGTGAACCTCGGTTCGGCTCGAAGCGAGACGGCCAGCCCGCCGACCAGGGCGAACGGGCGGTCCAGCTGATGCAGATCTTCAGCCACCGCCGACAACGAATCAAGCAGTGCCGTCATCGGCGCGGCCATGTGCCGGCCACACCCGTGCTGTCGCCGATCGGTGCCGCTGGCCGCGACCGGAGCCATGCGTTCACGATCGCGTGTATCGTCTCATCGTCGAGATCAGGGGCCTCACGTCGGGCACGCTCGCGGCGCATCTCGACGGCCAAGTCGAACATGTCATCGACCAGATCGAGCGGGTGCACCTCCACCGGTCCATCGTAGCGTTCGTGGTCGCTACGGGGCGAGCAGCTCCCCGGGCACTGACCTTGGCTCGACAGTTGAGGCTGTCGACGGGTCCAGGGTTCGCCGCCAAAGCATGCAGCGACACGAGACGACAGCAACCGGGGCACGCACTGTGTCGAGATGGGAAAACCTGCGGAGGGTTGAAAACGCAGTCGGCGCCCCGTTGGGAGCGTTCGCTGGGCCTGCAAAGCAGATTGGGTGTCACCCGTTTCGACTTGGCAATCGTCTGTCTATGTATCGAGACAGTGAACCGCTCGACGAGCGGACCGCGACAGGTGGGACAACCCACAACGTTAGGGAGCAACTGATGAAGCGATGTCCGACAGCCTGCGCCCGCGGGTGCAGAACGAACAGCTGGGCCATCGCGGACGCAAGTCCGATTCGTTCTTCAAGATTCGCAAGATCCTTCTCACCGGTTCTGAACGCGTCACCCAAGGCGGTGTCGATCGGATGCTGCTCGGCCTACGCGCCGGTGATCCGAACGACGAGTTGTTGGGGGGCTGGCTTGCCAAGCAATCAGTTCGTGACGTGTATCTGACCAACGACCCGGCTGAGGCAGCGCTGCTGCTCGACAAGACCATCGCCGGCTGCCTCGCCGACGTGGTGCCCGAGATTCGTTCGCTGGGCGACACCCTTGCGCGCTGGCGCACCGAGATCCTCGCCCACCACGCCACCGGCGCATCGAACGGGCCGACCGAAGGCCTGAACCTTCTTGTCAAAGATGTCAAGCGCTGCGGGCGAGGGTTCGAGAACTTCGACCACCACCGACTCCGGGTACTACTCCGCGCCGGGAAACCGACCTGGCCAAACAGACCCACCCCACCGATCCTCAGAACCGGGCGTCCTCACACTCACGCGTAGAGCCGGATATGCCGATGCTCGTCACTGCGCTCCGAGCCCGTGATCAACAGCTCGGGCTTGTCATCGCCGCGGAGACGGCGCATAGTAGCACACTATCAACTGAGCCGCCGCTGAATCTCAACAGCCGACGGGACATCCCCGTCGGCAGCACCTACGGACATAACCGAATGAATAGAACTTAACCGGATAAGAATCATGAAACGACGATTTACAGTTTCCGCTCGCACTGCTTTGACGATGGTCGTACTTATCGGGGCTGTCTTCGTCAGCCCCTCATCCGCAACCCTGATCAGCAAGCCCGCTGAGGCCTACGCTGGAGTTCCGCCCTCGATGTGCTCGACGCCGGAAGCGGACCCGGTGGTCGAGAATGTCCGAAGCGGGAACTTCAACGGGATCACGGCCGATTCGTACGCCAGAACCCACTACGACGACTTCATCGGTACGATCAGCAATGCGAATTTCTACCGTTTCTGGGACGGAACGTGCGGCAGTTATAAGGTGCCCGTTCGGATCGTGGCTCCGAAGGCGGAGTCCTGTGGATCAGGCCGGCTGGCCAATCTGGGCTTGATCGAGGTCATCCATCCCAATTTCATCGGGTATGCCTCGTCTGAAGATTTCGAAGGAATCGTCCATGGCTGGAATGACCCGGTCTATGATCCGCTGCTCGACCAGGGATTCCACGAAGCGTGGGCCAATCTTCGAGTGCCATTCCTGTTTGGAGATCCGGGCGAGCATGGCGGAGGCGGTGTCGTCTACGTGGGCTTTCAAGCCAACAATTTCTACGGCCAGCTGGATTACATCGCGTCGCTAAACCAGGGCCTCGGCCTTCACCTCGAAAGGCCCCAGGATTACGCCTTTCTCTATCGCGACGTTTCGAAGTGGCTGCGGCAAGCCAAGACGCAATCCAATTTCGTTAACGCCGGCGGCCACGATATATGCCCGATCAGCGACGTCATCGGCTTCGGTTATTCCTATACGAGCACCCTCTTAAAGGCCGTCACGTCCGACCCAGCGGGACTCAATTCCGCATGGGGAGAATCTGACCCCATCTTTCCGCGTGGCCGCGTGATGGACGGAGTGCTGTTAGGGGGCTTCTATGGCAGTTATCAGAATGTTGGGAGTTGCCCGCGAATCACGGCGAGCGATTTTCTTCCCCTGAACTGCGATGGACCGGATCACGTCGGCGAAGGCCCAATGGTGCTGGTGGAATCCGAGACCGACGTCCAGTTTTTTGGAGCATCGACTGGTGCCCGCCCCGGTCCTCCCGGCAAACCCCGCGAGCTGGATCACTACAGGGTCCATGAAATCAATTCGGCTTCCCATATCGACGCGACCTATACGCCCCAGGGTCCGATCTTGGAGTTCTTTGGCGCCGACCCCTCCGCTACGCGACAAAATCCACTTGACCGAAGCCCGGTCTTACGCGCCGACCTGCTCAATCTGTTGAACAAGATCCGGAACGACACGCCCCTACCTCCATCGAGCTACATGAAAATCAATGGCGCCCCCAAATCCAGGTTCAAGCTTGGCGTTGTCTTGCTCAATGCCTCTACGGGAAACGGGTTCGGTGGCATCGTGCTTCCCCAGGCTGCCGCCCCGCTCGGACTTTATCGGGGTCTCGAATGCCACGGTGCTTTCTCGCCCGCCTTCAACATCGCCGATCCTTACCACTACGCGCTTCCCCCGCTGGGGAGCGGAGACCTGAACACCGGCCGGGCGAATTTCGTGCTCGAGTCGAGCGCGCAATCTCCCGCCGGTGCGCTCTGTGCCAACTATGGTGCAATAGAAGGTCTGATGACTCCCTACGCGGTCGTTGACGCCGCCACGGGCACGCGATATTGCGAAACTCTTTACCCCACGCGACAAGCCTATTCCGAACGCGTGATCGCGGCCGTCGACGATCTCATCGCTCGACGATTACTTTTACCCGAGGAGCGCGAGGCGATCATTGCGGACGCCGAGGCACAAGCGGATCTCTACCCGGAGTGCGTGCCCCCACGAAACTGATGCCGACCCGCCACGCCAGGCCGCCATTGTACGCGCGCGATTCCGCGGTGGCTGCGGGGAATTCTCCGCGCGTGCGGAAGAATGGGGAGCCGGCGGACCGAGCGTGTCAGCGCACGGTCCCTCGTGACCGGGTCATCGCCAGCCGGGCGGGGCGGGTAGCCGGAGTTGCGACCGGTCACGCATTGCCAGATGCCATGACCATCTCGGTGTTGGGGCGCCAGTTTCGGTGACAAGCGCCGCGCACCGTTCTGCACATGCGCGTCGATCAGCTGCTGTTGAGCTTGGATATCCTCGTAGCGGCCACGTGGATCAGGCGCAGGACAACTGCAGCAGGAGAGACCGGCGTCATATTGATGGCGCGTCAGCACTTGGATTGGACAGAAGCGTGGCTGCTTATCGGAATCGGGGCAGTCGTGGCCGCTGGTGCGGTCGGCGGCGCCTTTCTCATTCCCGAAGGGCGTCGGCTCGCCAAACTGGTCCGCACGCCCGGCCACGATTCCGCAGAGATCGCCGCCGCGCTCGCCGGAGGTTCCTTGTGGCGCGGGTCGACCTCTTCATTCTCCTCCTCGGCGTAGCCGACATGGTCTACCGCCCCAGCGGTAGCTGCGGCCCACGTGACGACGGATCGGCGCGCAAAGAGCCGGATCCAGGCGCCCGCCAACCGTCGCGAGAACCGCGCCGAAAACGGCGAACGGAACGCGACTCCGGGAAATCCATCAGTTCCGCCAGTTCGTATACCGGGCTACCATCGCAGGCGCGCTATCCGGGCCTTCGGTATGCGGGATGTCATCGTGTGACCAGCGTTCTTGAACCGTCCGTCAAGTGCCCATCTCGCAACATGCGACCACAAAATTGGGTTCGGCGCTGAGGTCAAGCATCTCGGCGCCCGCCTACTTCGCGTGGTCTTCGCTGACGGCCTAGTCCGAGAGATCGACTTCGCAGGAGCGCTCCCCGGCGTCCTGTCAACAATCGATAACGACGCTGCGTTCAGCCAGGTCACCGTCGACGCCACCGCCGGAACCGTTTGCTGGTCAAACGGAATCGACCTTGACCCTAATGTTCTACACGGCGATCAGGAACCCGCCAGCGGACACGCGCCGACCGTTGTGCGCGAATACCGCCTCCAGCAGACCGCCTGAAGGCCTCTCACATGGTGAGACGAGGTATGCACCCGCCTGCTCACGACCGACGGCCTTTGAGCAGACGCGATCGGTACCGGCGACGCTCAACCGTTCCGCTGTCATAACGGTGGGCGTACCAACCTCCAACTGACCGGCTTTTTTGGCAGCGCATCCGGCCACCTGAAAGCGCCACAGACCCAACATCCTCGCGACCCCCTCGAACGAGACGAGCCTACGCGCCAGTCACCAAGAAGGCTGGCCCACACCACGTGCACGAAGTGTCAAGCAGCTACCGAAGTCACTGTCACCCAGCAACCGAAGTCGCGTCCCGAAACTGTCGCCAACCTAGCGGAGCCACAACGCCAAACATGAACCAGAACCCCACAGTCAACCAGGGGCTGTCAACCAGGGGCACGCAATGGGCATCTCATGGGCACAAACCACCGAAAACGCAGGTCAGCGGCCCGTGTAGGGCCGCTGACCTGGTGTTTCTTGGAGCGGATGACGAGATTCGAACTCGCGACCCTCACCTTGGCAAGGTGATGCTCTACCAGCTGAGCCACATCCGCAATAGCGACCGCAAGATTACCAATCATTCGGGCCGATCGGACAACGGCGCCATCGAAATGGCGTCGACTCGGGCGTTGACGAAAACCCCGCCAGCGCTATGAACGTTGGTCGGACGGGCGTAGATCAATTCGCAGCATCAAGATGCCGTTCTCGACTGTCGCCTCGGCATCACCAATAATCGCGAAGTCCTGAAAATCAAACTTCGCCTGCGAGATGAACTGTTGGCGTTCCTCACCGGCAACCGGAGGCAACGGACGCCGTTTGACCGCCGCCGCACGCTCCTGAAATCGGGCGATCATCGCATCGGTGTCAAGCGCAGCCATAGTTCGATCGTAGCCGTCTGCCGTCACTCACCCTCGGTTACGCCGGTCGGGTCGTCGGTCGGGTCGTCGGTCGGCTTGAGACCGGGAAGCGGCGGTTGGCCGAGTTCGGCTTCGAGCTCTGCCATTGCAGCGGCGACCAATACCGGATCCATCTCCCGTTCGGGAAGATCATCCAACCGCGGACGAGCCAAACCCGCCGGAGTAGGAGCGAGACCTTCCTCGGTAGCCATCACGACCTGCTCGGACGGTCCGTGATGGTCCTCGTGAAGGTCGTCGAATCCGGTACCAGCTGGGCCAAGGTCAAATGCCTCATCGATGTCGGGCGGAGCGACACTCGGGGCCAACGGCTGTGCACCCTCCGGACGCAGGTGATCGAGCCGACGTCGCTGCCAAACGGGGTCGGCGCGCCGCCACTTGCGCTCCGACATAGCTTCTAACGGTGCCAGCAGCGAGGGGTCGGGCCGAGTCGTCTTGAACAGCCACACTGCGAGCATCACGAGCGCCAACCCAAGCATTGCCAGCAGAGCGACGATCGACGTCATCGTCCGGGTGCCCTCCGGGTCACCAATCGCGGCCAGAACCTTCATAGTCATCAGTGTGGCACGGGCAGTCTTCAGCTCAACCGGTTCAGGAACTTGACGATCGGCTCGCCGACCTGTTCCAGATTGATCAGAAAGCCGTCGTGGCCGTGAGGCGATTGGATCTCGATGAAGTCGGCCTCTGCCCCGCCGGTCGTCAACAATTCAGCCGTATGCCGTTGTTGATATGAGGGGTACAGCATGTCGCTGCTGACACCGATCGTCAGGCTCGGCATCGTCGCCCGTCTCATCGCCGACTCCAAAGTGCCCCGGTTACGACTCACATCATGAAGGTCCATCGCTTTGCTGATGATCAGATAGCTGTTGGCATCGAACCTGCGCACCAGTTTGTCGCCGTGGTACTGCAGGTAGCGCTCAACTTCGAACTCCTGCCACAGCCCGAACGTGTCACCGATCGAGGCCCTGTCAGTCAAGTTGCGGCCAAACCGATCCGTGAACGCATTGTCGCTCCGGAACGTCACCTGGGCGACCTGCCGGGCGATCCCCAAGCCTGCCGCCGGACCGTCGCCGGGAACGGCCTCGTAGTAGTCGCCTCCCCTCCATCGGGGATCGAGGCGAATCGCCCGGCGACCGATCACACCCCAGGCAATCTGTTGGGCGCTGGCCTGCATACAACATGCGATCGGAATGATCGATCGAACATGTTTCGGGAAGGTGATCGCCCATTCGAGCACCTGCATGCCGCCCATCGAGCCGCCAATCACCGAGGCCCACACATTGATTCCGAGATGTCGCATCACATGCGCTTGCGCGCGGACCATGTCGCGAGTCGTGACGACCGGAAATCGCGAGCCGTACGGCTTGCCGTCATCAGGGTGCGCAGTTGCGGGACCCGTCGAGCCCTGACAACCGCCCAACACGTTGACGCACACCACGAACCACTGGTTGGTGTCGATGTAACGCCCGGGACCGATCACGTCGTCCCACCAGCCTGGTGCTGGGTGGCCAGACCCGGCACGACCCGCGGCGTGCGAGTCACCGGTCCAGGCGTGACAGATCAGTACCGCATTCGATGCGTCGTGGTTGAGCACGCCCCACGTCTCGTACGCCGCCGTCATGTCGGCAAGCACGGCTCCACTTTCGAGGGCAAACCGATGTCCGGGGGCCAGCGCGTAGAACTTGCGGTGTCCGACCGCGTCACCATCTCGCCATGCCCCCGTCACAGGGAGCGGATCGCTCGCCATTTCGTTCCTTTCGCTCGATTCGCGCGTCAACTCGGTCGCATCGCAAGCGGCGGAATCGCCGGTTTGCCGGACGATCCGGCCACATTTCTTGGCTCCAGCCTGCGTTGGAACCGAGATAGGCACCTTGGGGGCGTTGCCCAGGTTGCCGGGCCCGATCGAAACCGAGCCGCTCTTGATGCGGACCGTACGGTAGCAGCCCGACGACGCCCAGCCGTGATTGCTTTCGCGTGGGCTGGCGGGTGCATTGGGCTACGGTCACGGAATGCGAGTACTCGTGGTCGGTTCAGGCGGAGTCGGTTCAGCGTTCGTAGCAATAGCTTCCACGCGCGAGGCGTTTCACCACATCACGGTGGCAGACATCGATATCGAGAAGGCCGAAGCGGCTGTCGCGACGGCAGTCAATACGGAGGATGGGCGCATCGAGGCCGCCCTCGTCGACGCCTCGAGCGAAGATGCCGTCGCTGCGCTGGCTCGTGAGTGCAGAGCCGACGTGATCCTCAACGCTTGCGACCCGCGATTCAATCCACCGATCTTCGAGGGCGCCTTCGCCGCCAACTGCCACTACGTCGATATGGCGATGCACATGTCATCGCCGCACCCCACTGAGCCGTACTCGAAGACCGGCCGGCGACTCGGTGACGCCCAGTTCGCCCAGCACCCGGTATGGAAGAACCGCAACCTGATGGCCCTCGTTGGGATGGGCGTCGAACCCGGATTCTCCGATGTCGCCGCCCGCTATGCAGCGGATCATCTGTTCTCCAAGATCGACGAAATCGGCGTCAGAGACGGTGCCGACCTCGTGGTCGACGGCTACGACTTCGCCCCGACGTTTTCGATCTGGACCACGATCGAGGAATGCCTCAACCCGCCCGTGATCTACGAACGCGAGCGCGGCTGGTACACGACGGCCCCATTCAGCGAACCGGAGATCTTCACCTTCCCAGAGGGGATCGGCCCGTTGCAATGCGTCAATGTCGAGCACGAGGAAGTGATCCTGATTCCGCGTTGGATCGACGTCGAACGGGTCACGTTCAAGTACGGCCTCGGCGATGAGTTCATCAACGTGCTCAAAACGTTGCAGAAGTTGGAACTGGTTTCGACCGACCCGGTCGAGGTACGCGGCGTCAAAGTCTCCCCGCGTGACGTCGTCGCTGCGGCACTCCCTGACCCGGCCGAGCTCGGCGACAAGATGCATGGCCGCACGTGTGCAGGTACGTGGGTTACCGGACTCGGAAAGGATGGTCAACCCCGCGAGGTGTACCTCTACCACATCGTCGACAACGCTTGGTCGATGAAGGAATTCGGGCACCAGGCGGTTGTCTGGCAGACAGCGGTGATGCCAGCAGTGGCAATCGAGTTGATGGCGACAGGGCAATGGTCAGCGAAAGGTGTTGTCGGTCCAGAAGCGCTGCCTTCCGAGCCGTTCCTCGAACTGCTCGACCAGCACGGAATGGAGTGGGAATGGCAGGAGTACCGGGATCGCAAGCCTGTCGGCGACCCGCTGCCAGCGACCAGTTGACGGCTACGCCAGCGATCTGCCGGCAAGCCTCCAGGCGTACGCCAGGGCGTGGTCAAGCGAGTCGGTGAATGCCTCGCCCTTCCATGCGATATCGAATGCCGTGCCGTGATCGACTGAGGTGCGGATGATCGGCAGACCAAGCGTCACATTGACGCCGGTGTCGAACGCCATCAGCTTCATCGGTGCGTGCCCCTGATCGTGGTACATCACCACGATCGCGTCGTATCGACCGCGGTGAACTGCTTGATAGAACACCGTGTCGGCCGGATGAGGACCGCTGGCATCAATCCCTTCAGCTAGCGCTGCGACAATCGCTGGCACGATGTGTTCGGCATCCTCACTGCCGAACAAGCCGTGCTCGCCGGCGTGCGGATTCAGCCCGCAGACCGCGATCCGCGGCGCTTCGAGGTACCCCAACAAGGCTGTTTGCGTCAACCGAATCACATCGAGCACGCGATCCGATTGGACCAACGCGATCGCCTCACGCAGTGAGCAGTGCGTGCTGACGTGTGTAACAGCGATCGCACCGTTGGTGAGCATCATCGTGACTGACTCAGCACCACACCGTTCGGCGATGAACTCGGTGTGACCGACAAACGTGGGGTCGGTGAGTTGCGTCGCCTCCTTGTTGATCGGCATCGTCACGATGCCGGCGACATCACGGGCGAGTGCGGCATCAGTCGCCATCGCGACGTATCGACGGGCGGCTGCTCCCGACGCCGCGTCGAGCAGACCGGGACGGTGATCGGGGGCCGTCAACTGCCTGGCATCGATCACGCTCAATACTCCTGCGGCGACCTCGTCTGGATGCCGCACGATGTCGAGCACAACGTCGAGTCCAAGCAATTCGGCACCATGCCGGAGGATCGCAGCGTCTCCGTAGATCACGACATCACCATCGAGCAATGCACCTTCAGCGGCGCGCCGAAGAATCAGTTCAGGGCCGACCCCAGAAGCATCACCCATCGTGATCGCCATCGGTGCGGCTCGTGGACTCATCACTGAAGTGTGCTCCAGAGCAGTTCGGTGAGCGCGTCTTCTTCCCCGAATCCTCCGGCACGGGCGATCACCGGTACCGCGAAGCCTTCGACCGTTGCAATCGCCGTTCCGGGAGCAATCGTCCCGTGCACCATCACCGACGAATCACCGACGATCGCAGCCAATGTGTCGCCGCCAATCACGACGAGGGCTGCGAACTCTTCTTGATCCATGAGCACGGCCACATCCGCCGCAAGTTGGTGCGCAGCGTTGACCGCATTCTGATCGTCGACAGTTCCACAGTGAAGCGATGTCGACAGGATCACGTGCGGCCCACCTCGACGGCGGGCGTGTTCGACTTGAGCCCTGGCGATCGGGTGAAGACTCCCGCAGGCGACAAGAACCGGACCGGTGCCGATGCTCGGTCGGATCGTCACCCCGGCCTGTGCAGCTCCGAGTCGACCGCCAGCCGATCCAATCACCGCCGATGTTCCGGCGAGTAGCACATCGCGCCGGCCCGCCCACTTCGTGACGAATCCGTCGATCGACTCCTGGTTGTCGGCATCGACCACGACAAACCCAGAGGGATCGACGAGCCAACCCTGCACGTCGTAGAGGTCAGTGAGATGACGCACGTCGCCCGCCCCAGATGAGCGCAGCATGTCGGCGGGCCGAGACGTCGTGACGGGTCGCCGCGCATCGCCGCCGGCATCTGCCTCGTGAACTGGACGACCATGATCGAACACGTTGCCACCAACGCATGTTCGCCCGAGCGCCGGCAGCGCCGGAATCAGGAGGACCGAACAACCAGTCGACTGGTGACGGCCAACCAGTTCATCGGCCCAGTTGCCACGTAACGTCGAATCGATCTTGTGCGCTACCGGGCCTTCGTGATCCAGGTCGGCAGCCCGCGACCGAGCCTCGCGCAGCGTGAGATGCCGCGAGGCCAAATCGACGACGACCACCCGAGCGTCAGTCGAACGAGTGACTGGCCATGCGAGTACGGGAACCGGACCTGCGCCGCGATCGGCTAGCGCCGCAGCAGTCTCGAACGCTCCACTCCGATCGTCAGCCGCGACGTGCAAGTCCACCCCGGTATTCTGCCCCAGGTCCGTCCCAACTGCCTGCGTGAGATCATCCACCGACGGTACCTATCCGCTAGGCGTTAGGTCGACTCCCACGATCCGATGACCGGTTGAGCGAACCGCAAACGCTGTTCGAATCCGTGCTCGTACGGCATCTCCCCGTTGCGATCCGGATACAGCATCTGGACAATCGGATACGGGTCGCCGCGGTACCAGGCGTCTGCTGTCGCGAACCTGTGGCCATGCTGGCCAAGATCTATCGGGGCGAATAGGCAGCGCAGGTCATTGTCGAGCAACCCGACCAGTTCGACGCCGAGCGGGATCTCTGCTCCGCTTCGTAGCGTGTCGATCACCAATCCGATCAGACCGTTGGCGGCCGACGGCGCGATCCCGAATACGCAGATCTCCGGAAATCCGAGCAGCGCGGGCACACCGATCGTGTACGAGTACGCACCTGTCGGCGGATCAGTGTCGTGTCTCGACGCCACCGGCTCAAGCGCCCAACCGTTGGTCTCGATCATCCACTCGATCTTGTCGACGTGAGGGATGTGGAAGTCGGGCAACTCCATGTCTCCATCCTGCCAGCCAGATACCGTCAGGCGGGCATGTACCGATTCCTGTTGCGACCGAAATGGATCGGATTCCACTTACTCGTAGTGGTCGGAATCGTGACGATGATCAACCTCGGCTTCTGGCAGCTCAGGCGGCTCGACCAACGTCAGGAGTTCAACGCCAACGTCGAAGCCCGATACAACGCGGCGCCACTACGGCTGGATGACGCCCTGAACTCAGTCAGCGAACCCAACGATGTCGAGTGGCAGCCGGTCGAAGCGTCCGGTACATACCTACAGGACGAAGAGTTTCGAATCGTCAACCGTTCGCAAAACGGGAGGGCTGGGGACAATGTCGTCACGCCGCTGTTGCTTGACGACGGCAGAATTCTTCTGGTCAACCGAGGATTCGTGCCGCTCGATGACGACGTTCCTCATGCCCCGATTGGCCCGGTTGATGTCACCGGGCGAATCCACCCGTCGCAGGAACGGCGGGGCGTGCAACTATCCGACACTGCCGAAGGCGACCTCACCGAGGCCCAGCGAATCGACATTCCAAGACTGGCTCAGCAGCTTCCTGGCGAGGTCGTGCCGGTCTACATCGACCTGATCTCGTCATCCCCCGCTCAAGGCGGCGCTCTCGCTCCTGTCGCCCCACCGGACCTCGGGGAGGGCAACCACCTGTCATACGCAGTGCAGTGGCTGATCTTCACGATCTGCGTCGCCGCCGGCTGGGTTCTCGCCGTCAAACGATCGATTCGAGCTCGTCGTCAGCAGCTCGCCAACCCGCAGTCAGCCGTTCGGCCAACGTGATCACCGAGATGTACGGGTTCACAGTTGGGACCCGCGGAAAAAGTGATGCGTCGCAAATCATCAGCCCGTCGTAGCCGTTCACGGCTCCCCACTCGTCGGTCACGACCCCGATCCGACACGTCGATGAATAGTGGTGGTACGAGCCGAAGCTGTACTTGAACCACTTGCGGATTCCTTCGGCATCGGTCAATGACGAGAGCGGAGTTCCCCAGTCATCTACGTAGACATCGACCGCCACTTCCTTGAACGCCGAATGCTCCAACAACTCGATCGTCTCGGCCATGGCGGCGGTCATCCGGTCGACATCAGATTGGGCACCGACCGGATCCAGCGTCAACTCGACCCGACCCTCAAGATCCGGCAATGTCACGCTGCCGACACTGTCGACCTGCATCAATGCCGTCAGTACGGCTCCCAGTTGTTCGGTTTCGGGGAGGAAATTCATCGGCAGCACCTGCCGGCCCACTCGGTCAAGCACGGTCGTGAACATCGGTGTCTTCCGCGAATCGACCGGTTCGGCCAGTTCGAGCAGGATCGTTACTGCAGCATGGTTCTGAAGTCCCTCCCCGATCCCCGGCGTGTCGATTCGTGATCGCAGCAACAGCTCAGGAGATCCGATCGCCCCAGCGCAAACCACGACACGATCGGCGACAAGATGCTCGCCTGAGCCGGTGATCACGCCGACGGCACGACGCCGCTCGACCACCACCTGGGTCACTGACGTTCGCGTCAGCACACGCAGGTTCGTGCGATTCCTCAGCTTGCGAATGTAGGCGTCGGCGGCGGTTACTCGACGATTGCGACGACGTGTCAGATCAACCAACCGAGCCCCCGTGGCGCACGCCATCAACGCCCCTCCAACCGCGCCGAGCATGTCTGGGTCGGCCGAGGTGATCGGAATTCGATGCGCAATTTCCGGATGATCAGGGTCGGGCCATGCCAACGTCCCGTTGATCAGTGACGTACCACCGAGTCCGAACCCGCGCGGCACAGGGCTGTCGTAGTGTGTGCGTTCGTGGCGATCGTGTAACGGTCCCACATCGTACGGCGCAGGCATCGACCCGTGGTCTGGACCTGACTCGACGAGAGTCACATCGTTCCCCGGATCTTCACTCAGCCGCGACGCCACGACACACCCGGCCGAGCCACCTCCAACCACCACCCACCGAGTCATGTCAAGGTCATTCTCGGCCGGTTTCGGTCGGCAAGCCGGCGAGATGGGCGGCATCGTTGTATCGCACCAAACGCCAACGGCCGGGTCGGCCAAGGACGAACTCGGTCAGCGACGTGTTCCTCGTGTGCAAATCGAACCCGCCGGTCATCGGTAGCCCCAACAGATACCGGAACGCCGCATCGACGACACCACCATGGCACGACACCACAATGGTTCCGTCGTGGTGTTCCCGCAACACCATGCTCAGGGTGGCTCCCACCCGATGATGAAACTCGGCGACCGTTTCGCCCCCTGGAAACGTGACGGCATGCCTGTCGGTTTCCCAGTCGGGCATCCCGTACTGCTCAACGAAATCGGCGAACGGCATGCCGTCGCACTCAGGCCCAGGGTCGTGTTCACCAAAGCCGGTTTCGATGATCGTTTCCAGATCGAGCGCGGGCGCAATGATTGTCGCTGTCTCGAGTGCTCGGCGGTAGGCACTCGAGTACAGGTGCGTCGCCCCGTCGAGTTCGCCGGTCTCGGCGATCCGGTCCCGCAAACGTTCAGTCTGCCGATGGCCGAGCTCGGAAAGCCCGGTACAAGCCGAAGGACCTCCGATCACGCGGCGAACCGTCACGTCCGATTCACCGTGACGAATCAGGATCAAACGGGTCATCGTTTGATGCCGGACGCGCCAACGATTGCATCGAATTCAGCATCAGTGAGCGGCACGATCGACAATCGATTGCCTTTCGCCAGCAGTCGACAGCCATTGAGTTCTGGCATCTCACGCATCTCGTCAATCGAGAGGTAGCGCTTGAGCTTCCTGACCGGCGCGACCGTCACCCAATCCCATCTCGGATCAGACGGTTTCGAACCTGGGTCGAAGTACTTCGACGTTGGGTCGAACTGCATCGGGTCTGGCTCGGCCTCCTTGACGACCTTGCAAATTCCGGCCGCACCGGGCGGTTTGGCGTTCGAGTGATAGAAGATCCCCTGATCACCCTTGCGCATCGCCCGCATGAAATTGCGCGCTTGGTAGTTCCTGACGCCGTCCCAACCCTCCCGCTTCCGCGCAACCAGGTCGTCGTACCCGAACACATCGGGCTCAGATTTGAAGAGCCATTTCGCCACACCCAGACCGTACACGCGCTGACATTTCGTTCAAACGACGAGCCTGACCCGCGCGACCTCATAACTTGCTCTGAGTGGTCTCCCGGCATCGTCTGACTATTCGCTCGAACGATCCGGACCCGCGTGCGGCAGGAATTGCCGCCGCCGCCAGCCAATTGGGGCTTCGGATGGATCGACCAGGCGATGTCGGGATTGCGGATCTGATCTTTCTCGAGGGCGACCTCGACGAACGCGCCCTGTGCACGTTGAGCGGATTTCTGGTTGATCCCTTACTCCAATGCGGATCGTGGGACGTGCCCAGCTCAGTAGGTACAGAGGTCACGTTTCTCCCTGGCGTGACCGACGGGGCCGCCGCGACCCTGCTCCACGCCGCCAGCACGCTCGGCCTGAATGTGACAGGAGCGGCGACAGGCCGGCGGGTCGAATTCGGCGAATCAGTCGACACTGCATTCGCAAACACGCTGGTCAGACGGATCGTGGCCAACCCGGTGATCGAGCGCTGGTCGGTAGGAACGATCGAACCGACGTTCCATGCTGATGGTTCCGGATCTGGCATCGCCGAAGTGATTCGGATCTCCGGGCGTTCGCTCGACGAGTTGGTGGCGCTCGGACACGCACGCAAGTTGGCGCTCGATCCGGAAGAACTGCTCGTGATCCAGACCCACTACGCGGGGCTCGATCGTGAACCGACCGACGTTGAACTGGAAACGTTGGCCCAGACATGGAGTGAGCACTGCGCTCACAAGACGTTCCGAGCCCACATCACGACCGACGACGGGATCGAGCGGGCCTCGCTGATCGAGATGCTGCGCAACTGCACCGACGCGATCGCAGCACCGTTCGTGAAGTCGGCGTTTGTCGGCAATGCCGGAATCGTCGGATTCCATGGCGACGTCACGATCGCCCTCAAGGCTGAAACGCATAATCACCCGTCAGCCGTCGAGCCATTCGGTGGGGCAAACACGGGCGTTGGTGGAGTGATTCGAGACGTGCTCGGGATCGCACACAAACCGATCGCGGTAACCAACATCTTGTGTTTCGGACCGCCAGACACACCGCTCGACCGGGTACCTGACGGTGCCCTGCATCCGCTCCGGATTCGTGAAGGCGTGATCGATGGCGTCGCCGACTATGGCAACAAGATCGGGCTTCCAACCGTGGCGGGCGCAATCGTGTACGACCCCGGTTACACCACGAATCCGCTCGTGTTCGCCGGTTGCGTCGGCTCGGCCAAGGGGTGGACGTTGCACGACGGACCGTTCCCAGGTGACCGAGTGATCCTGCTGGGAGGGCGGACAGGTCGCGACGGCATCCGAGGGGCGACATTCTCATCGCTGACGATGGACGCCACCACCGGCGAGGTCGCTGGTGCCAGCGTGCAGATTGGCGACCCGGTTGTCGAGAAGCTGTTGATCGATGTGCTTGTCGGAGCCGAGGACCTGTTCACTGCGATCACTGATTGCGGTGCCGGCGGCTTGTCGTCAGCCGTTGGTGAGATGGCCGAGAACGTCGGAGCAGATGTCGAACTCGACCTGGTCCCGCTCAAGTACGCCGGTTTGGAACCGTGGGAAGTGTGGCTGTCGGAAGCACAGGAGCGAATGGTGATCGCTGTCGCCCCGAACACGCTGGAAGCAATCCAGGCACGTTGCGACTACTACGGCGTCGAAATGGCCGACATTGGTTGCTTCACCGGTGACGGCATCCTGACTGTCCGGTCAGGTGGCACACCAGTGCTCGAGTTGACGACCGAGTTTCTTCACGATGGCCGCCCACAACGCCGCATGTCAGCGATCCTGCCGAGCCCGAACCGGACGACCGCCACCGGCCGAACGCTCGTCGATCCGGTCGACACGTTGTTGCGCCTGTTGTCTCATCCCAACATCGCTTCCAAAGCGAGCACGATCCATCGCTACGACCACGAGATCATGGGGTCGACGGTCGTGCGGCCGCTGGTCGGTCAGATGGTCGATGGCCCAGCAGACGGCGTGGTGCTGGCAAATCCGATCGAAACAGTGGGAATCGCAATCGGCATTGGCATCAACCCATGGCACGGGCTCCACGACACCGAGGCAATGGCGTACTCCGTTGTGGACGAAGCAATTCGCAACATCGTCGCCGTCGGAGCCGATCCCGACCAGGTGGCCCTGCTCGACAACTTCTCGTGGGGTGACCCGCGCCGACAATCGACGTTGGGCGAACTGGTCGTCGCCGTCGACGGGTGCTGCGCCGCCGCATACGCGTACGGCGCTCCGTTCGTATCCGGCAAAGACTCGCTCAACAACGAGTACACGGGAACCGACGGCAAACGTCATTCGGTTCCTCCGACGCTGGTGATCACGGCCGTCGGTCATGTGCCCGACGCTGACCGTTGCGTCACACCCGATCTCAAAATGGCTGGCAACGTGCTGTTGCTGCTCGGTTCCACCAAGCCCGAGTTCGCCGGCAGCCACCTTGATCTGGTGCATGGCGCACCCGAACACGTTGGCGTGGTTCCAGCACCGGACCCAACCGCGCTCGCCCGCTACCGGCGGCTCCACCTGGCAATCCTCAGCGGGGTCGTTCAGTCGTGCCACGACGTGAGCGAGGGTGGGCTAGCGGTTGCATTGGCCGAAATGTGTATCGGCGGACGGCTCGGCGCGAAGGTGGACACCCTGCCATCCGACGACCTCGCGACGGCTTTATTCTCCGAGTCGGCAAGCCGCCACCTTGTCGAGATCGCGCCTGACCTTCTGTCCAAGTTCCTCGTGGACAACAGCGGCGAAGTGACCCTGCTGGGCACGGTCACCGACGACATGGTGCTGTCGTTTCCCGCGCTGACGCCGATCGATGTGCAGGTGCTTGTCGACGCGTTCACGGGGGTGCCAGCGTGATCGCCCCGGTCGCACTCGTGATCGCCGGGCCAGGCACCAACCGAGACCAAGATGCCGCCCTGGCGCTGCAACTCGCCGGTGCCAATCCAAGAATCGTGCTCGCGACCGAACTGATAGCCAATCCCGAACTGCTGAAGGAGGCCCGACTCGTCGTGGTGGCAGGCGGATTCAGCTATGGCGACGCCCTTGGGGCCGGTCGCATGCTCGCCCTCGACCTGGTAATCGGCCTCGGCGATGCTCTAACCGACTTCGTGTCCCTGGGTCGACCGTTGATCGGGATCTGCAACGGTTTCCAGGTGCTGACCCGTACCAACTTGCTGCCCGGTGCACTCGGGCACAATGCACAAGGTCGCTTCGACTGCAGGTGGGTGGTATTGGAGGCGCAACAGGAGTCGCGTTGTGTGTGGACGAAAGGCATCGATCAGCCGATCCATTGCCCGATCGCCCACGGAGAAGGGCGTTACGTCCACCCCGACCCAGTTGCGCTTGCGGCCAACGGTCAGGTAGCACTCAGGTACCGCAGTACAAACCCGAACGGGTCGGTTGCCGACATTGCCGGAGTGTGCAACGAAGCCGGCAACGTGCTCGGGTTGATGCCGCACCCGGAAAACCACCTACTCCCCCGTCAACACCCACAACAGCCTCGTCGAGACGGCGCAGACAACCTGGGACTACGGATCTTCCGAAACGGCGTGGCCGTAGCAAACGAGATGTGAGATGCGCACCAGCCTGTTCGACCCGTTCGTCGAAATCGACCTGCCGTTGGCTGACAGGCGAGACGGCAAGGTGCGGGTGTCATGGTCGTGTGGGCTCCAGCAGCGACTGATCGTCACGACCGACCGTCTTTCGGCATTCGATCGAGTGCTTGCCGGCGTGCCGTTCAAGGGTCAGGTCCTCAACCAACTTTCAGCGTGGTGGTTCGAACGCACCGCCGACATCGTCGCCAACCACGTGATCGGCGTCCCCGATCAGAACGCGCTACTCGCCCGCGAGGCACGCCCGTTGCCGGTCGAAGTCGTCGTTCGCGGTCACATCACCGGCGTCACCGACACCTCGTTGTGGGGCATGTACTCGCGCGGCGCTCGCACGATGTATGGATACGAGTTCCCCGACGGATTGCGGAAGAACACCGCACTCCCCCACCACATCGTGACCCCAACGACCAAGGCCCAACAAGGTGGTCACGACGAGCCATTGACCTGCAGTGACGTGGTGGATCGAAACCTGCTTCCGGCTGAACTATGGGACCGCGTGATGGACGCCGCATTGCGAATCTTTGGACGCGGGGTCGAGATCGGCAAGCAGGCCGGGCTGATACTGGCGGACACCAAGTACGAGTTCGGATTGACCGTTGATGACGAGTTGATCCTGATCGATGAAGTCCATACGCCTGACTCGTCGCGATGGTGGGTCACCGACAGTTTTGACGAGCGCGTGGTCGACGGTCATGAACCCGAAAGCCTGGACAAGGAAGTCGTGCGCCGGGCGTTTGCCGATCTCGGCTACAAAGGGGACGGGCCGATCCCCCGATTGCCAGATCAAGTCTGGTCAGCGACGACAGCCCGATACATCGTCGCCTACGAACGACTCACTGGCACTCCGTTCGTGCCCGGTGGCTACCCGATCGCCGAACGGCTCACCGAGAATCTGAAGAAAGCAGGCTTACTGTGAATTCAGTGCCAGTCCAAATCACTCAGGCCCGTCGGAGGAACGACGACGACGTTTCACAACTGTCGACTTTGAGCGGCGACCGAATCACTCCAGCTCGTCGGAGGAACGACGACGACCATCCAAAAGAGGAATGTGGTGTGATCGGTATCTCGACCCCGCATGGTGATGGTGTCGCCGAGTTGACGTTCTTCGGTTTGTTCGCTCTCCAGCACCGCGGGCAGGAGGCGGCAGGGATTGCAGTCAGCGACGGTCAGCGGGTCCGTATGCACAAAGACGAAGGGCTTGTTGCCAACGTCTTCACGCCTGCTGCCATGACCCACCTCACCGGCTACCACTCGATCGGCCACACCCGTTACTCGACGACCGGTTCGAATGCCCAACGCAACATCCAGCCGTTCCTTGTCGAGACGATGCACGGTCCGCTAGCGGTCGCCCACAACGGCAACCTGGTCAACGCTGCGGCGCTTCGCGATGAACTGCTGGGGCGAGGCTTCGGACTGACGGCGACGAGCGATACCGAGGTGATGGCGTTGATGCTGGCCGCCGCCGGTGGCCGCACGTGGGAAGAACGCCTCGAGCGCACGCTGCCCGCATGGAAAGGCGCGTACTCGCTGGTCATGCTGGCCGGTGATCGTGTGCTCGCCGCCCGTGACCCGTGGGGTTTCAGGCCGCTTTCGGTTGGTCGGCTCCCACACGGCGGGTACGCCGTCGCAAGCGAGACATGTGCACTCACGACACTCGGCTGCGCCGAGATCAACGAGGTGCAACCGGGAGAGGTGATCACCTTGCGCGGTGCCGAAATGCACCGCAGCCAGGCGCTTGCTCCGGCAACGGCGACTGCGCATTGCACGTTCGAATTCGTCTACTTCTCGCGACCTGATTCGGTGTGGGACGGCAACAACGTCCACCACGTGCGTCAGCGACTCGGTGTCGAACTCGCCAGGGAGTCGGGCGTCGATGCCGACGTTGTGATCCCGGTCCCCGATTCCTCGATCCCAGCGGCGATCGGGTACTCCAAGGAGAGCGGGATTCCGTTCAACGACGGCCTGATCAAGAACCGCTACATCGGCCGCACGTTCATCGAACCCACTCAAGAAATCCGGGACCGCGGCGTGGCCCTCAAGTTCAACGCGCTCGCCGAGAATCTGACAGGTAAGCGCGTGATCATGATCGACGACTCGCTGGTGCGTGGCACGACTGCCGGACCGCTGGTGAAACTGGTTCGCGATGCCGGAGCGATCGAAGTCCACCTGAGAATCACGTGTCCACCGATCACGCATGCCTGCCACTTCGGCGTCGACATGGGTCACGACGGTGACCTGATGGCGGCGCTCCGAACTCAGGAGGAGATGCGCGAGTTGATCGGTGCCGACAGCCTCGCATTTCTGTCGCTCAACGGGATGATGAGTGCAGTTGGATCGGAAACCGGATACTGCAACGCGTGTTTCACCGGCAAGTATCCGATTCCGGTACATGACGCCCAGGCCAAGCTCTCGTTCGAGGGAGCGTTGGCCTGATGCGCGTTCTTGTGGTGGGTAGCGGTGGGCGCGAACAAGCGATCGCCTGGGCCTGCGAACAGCATGACCACACCGTCACGCTGGCAACCGAACTCGGTGACGCGACATCAGCCGATGTCGACCTCGTGATTCCCGGCCCTGAGTCAGCGCTTGTGAGCGGCATCGCCGACGAGTGTCACTTTCGTAAGATCCCATGCTTCGGGCCGACCTCGAAGCAGGCTCGCATCGAATCGTCGAAGGGCTACAGCCGACATCTCGCCACGTCACTTGGTGTGCCCGGTCCTGAATACCATCGGTTTGATCACCTCGACTCAGAGGGAGCCCTCGATTGGTGGCGCTCATTCGGTGGGCCGGTCGTGGTCAAGCAAGACGGTCTCGCCGCTGGCAAGGGTGTGACTGTCCCATCTGACGACGCCGAGACGCAACAGGCGATTCGTGAAACCGCCAAGCTCGGCCCGTTCGTGTTGGAGGAACGCCTGAGTGGACCGGAGTGCTCGCTGCTCGCGCTCTGCGACGGAACGACGGCGATTGCGCTGCCACTGGCCCAAGATCACAAACGAATCGGAGAGGGCGACACAGGGCCGAATACGGGTGGGATGGGTGCCTATTCGCCTGCGCCGGTTCCATTCGCCCCTAGCGATCTGGTGCGCACGTTCGTCAAGCCGATCCTCGACTACTACGCCTCGGCGGGGACACCATATGTCGGTGTTCTGTATGCCGGTTTGATGCTCACCGCCGACGGTCCGCGACTCATCGAGTACAACTGTCGATTTGGCGATCCTGAGGCGCAGGCCGTCTTGCCGTTGTTGGAATCCGATCTCGCCGAACTGGCCTTGGCGTGCACACAGGGAGCGATCAAGGGGCGGTCGGTGAGGGTCCGCAGCGGCGCATCGTGCACGGTCGTCGCAGCTGCTCCCGGTTACCCCGGCGATCCGCACATGGGTTCACCGATCGAACTCGATGGCTTCTCGACAACCGCGTGGGCCAACCGATCGACGATCGTCCCCGAAGCGATCTTGTTCCCGGCTGCCGTCTTCGAAGGCCGCACCGCCGGCGGGCGCGTGCTTGCCGTCACCGGTCTCGGTGACGACCTCGCCGCCGCTCGTTCGGCCGCCTACCGTGGCATGGACGGAATCAGGTTCTCGAACATGCAGGTCCGGCGCGATATCGGCTGGCGAGCCCCTGGAGCGATGCTCACGTCGTATGCGTCGACCGGTGTCGACATCGACGAAGGCAACAGGGCAGTCAACAAGATGAAAGGTGCCGTTGAGCGGACGCTCGGTGGCGACGTACTCCGAGGTGTCGGCAGTTTCGGTGGTGTCATCTCGGCACGCCGCCTGATGGAGATGAACGATCCGGTGCTGGTGGCCTCCGCCGACGGGGTCGGAACCAAGGTCGAACTCGCTGCCCGGCTTGGCAAGTATCGAGGCGTCGGGGCCGACATCGTCAACCACTGCATCGACGATGTGCTCGTGCAGTCGGCGCGCCCGATGTTCTTCCTCGACTACATCGCCGCCAGCAAGCTCGACTCCGACCTCGTGGCAGAAGTCGTGACCGGGATGGCGGAAGCATGCGAGGCAGCCGGTTGTGCCCTGCTCGGTGGCGAGACCGCAGAGATGCCGGGCGTATACGCGCCAGGGGCGTTCGATATCGCCGGCACATTGATCGGCTATGCCGAACGTGCCGAACTGCTCCCCCGCGACGACGTCGCGCCTGGCGACACCCTGATCGGTGTGCGTTCGAGCGGGCCACATACGAATGGCTTCTCCTTCCTCCGCAAGCTGTTCGACTGGGTCCCGATGGATGTCACCCCCCCAGGGTTCGAAACGACGCTCGGGGATGCCCTGCTCGAACCACATCGCAGCTACCTCAACGTGCTTGGGCCGGCGATCGACAGTGGTCTCGTCAAGGCGCTCGCTCACATCACGGGTGGCGGACTACCGGAAAACCTGCCACGAGTGCTCCCCGACGGTGTCGATGCCGAGCTCACGCTTGACTCGTGGCCGCGATCACCGCTGTTCCAACTGATCGGCGAACTCGCCACCGGAGTCGACACTCACGAGTTGCATCGGATGCTCAACATGGGCATTGGTATGGTCATCGTCTGTGCCCCGAGCGACTCCGAAAAGGTTCAAGCCCTGATCGAGGAAGAGACCTGGGTCATCGGTGCCCTCGTCAAAGGCCACCCCGGTCAGCGCACAGTCCACCTGCTCTAACCAGCCACCGAACGCCACGATCCGCGTGACGATGAGCAATCGGCGGTCCTAGACCACTCATCGCTCATCGCGTGCCGAGCGCTTCAGCCAACGGTGCAAGACGGGCAGGACTCATCGGCCCCTGCATCGACCAGACGACAAGATCGACACCGGCGTCGAAGAATTCGGCAGCTTGATCGGCTAACGCCGATGGGTCGGCATCGTCAAGGAACGCGAGGTGAACCGAGCGAGTGATTTCGGACTGATCGCGACCAACCGCATCGCAATGACCTCGCAGCACGGCGTCGAGCTCGAGCCAGTCGGCGGGTCGGGCTGGGAACGTCATATCCCATTGATCGGCGAAACGAGCAATCGTCTTCAATGTGCGGACCCGGCCCTTGCCGCCTATCACGAGTGGAATCTTCGCCTGCACCGGCTTCGGCTCACACCAGGCTTCGGTCACGGTGAAATACGAACCGGCGAAATTGGTCACCTTGTTGGCGAGCAGCGAGACGATGATCTCGATCCCTTCGTCGAAACGGTCGAATCGCTGCTTCAGTGTTCCGAGCTCGATCCCGTACGCCTTCGACTCCATTTCGTTCCAGCCGGCACCCATTCCCAGCTCGAAGCGACCGCCAGAAATGATGTCGACCGTCACCGCCATGTTTGCCGTCACAGCCGGGTGGCGGTGATGCATTCCGTTGACCATCGCGCCGAGCCGGATCCGCGACGTCGCCTGCGCCAGCGCCGCAAGCATCGTCCATCCCTCGAGATTCGGGCCGTCGTACGGCGGTGCCAACGGATAAAAGTGATCCCAACTCCAGGCTGACTCGAATAATTCAATCCGATCCGCCTCACGCCACACCTCGAGAAACTCATGCCAGGTGGCGTGATGTGGAGGAGTCTTGATCGCATGTCGTCCCATCGCAGGGACCGTAGCGCAGCGACCAAGTCAGGGCCGCCGCCAACAGCTACGGTGGTCCTATGTCGGACGTCTTTCATCTCGGCCTCACGCGCGAGATGTTGTGTGACGCGACATTGGCAATCCTGCCGGGTGACCCAGGGCGGGTTGCCAAGATCGCAGGGCATCTCGACGATCCGACACCACTCGCCTCGCATCGCGAGTTCAACAGCTATCTCGGTTGGATCGACGCCAAACCACTCGTCGTGTGTTCGACAGGGATCGGCGGTCCGTCCACGTCGATTGCGGTCGAGGAACTCGCCCAACTCGGCGTTCGAACGTTCTTGCGGGTCGGCACCACGGGCGCGATCCAACCTCACATCAACGTCGGTGAGGTGATCGTCACCACCGGTGCGGTCCGACTCGACGGGGCTAGCCTGCATTTCGCACCACTCGAATATCCGGCCGTAGCTCATCACGACTGCACGACGGCGCTCGTCACCGCCGCACGCCAGGCCGGGTTCGAACCGCACGTCGGAATCACCGCCTCATCAGACACGTTCTACCCTGGCCAGGAGCGCTACGACACCGCCTCCGGTTACGTCCGCCGCGCATTCCAAGGAAGTGCCGACGAATGGCGTGCCCTCCACGTCCTGAACTACGAGATGGAAAGTGCCACCCTGTTCACGATGTGCGCCACCAATGGTTGGCGCGCAGGCTGTGTCGCAGGCGTATTGGTCAACCGCACCAAACAGGAGATCCCCGACGAGAACATGGCAGCAAGCGTCGAGCCTGCAGCGATCCGCGTCGTCGTCGCAGCAGCCGCCCTACTGCTGGCCGAATGATCTGGACTCAGTCGATGTACTCGACGCCGAGTTCGGTGAGTTTGGCCCGCAGGCCGTAGAAGTCGAGCCCCAGTTCCCCTGCTGCTAGCCGCGCCCGCGTCGCAACTTCCTTCGCCAAACGGTTCTGGGACTGTTCCAGCGCCCATGCGGCGTCGGCCCGTTCGACGACCACGACGCCGTCGTCGTCGGCGCAGATCACATCGCCAGGTTGCACCGTGACCCCACCAAGCACGACTGGCACGTTGACCGAACCTGGCGTGTTCTTCACGGTTCCCTGGTTCGAGACGAACTGGCTCCAGACCGGGAAGCCCATCGCACGTAGGTCTGCCGTGTCACGTACACCGGCGTCGATCACGAGGCCGCGCACGCCACGAGCCATCAACGACGTCGCCAACAGGTCACCAAACATGCCATGCGACGAGGGCGCCGTGTTCACCACAACGAGTACGTCACCCGGTCGACATACCTCGACCGCAGCGTGGATCATCAAGTTGTCGCCCGGGTGGCTGAGTACCGTGACCGCCGAGCCGGCGATCTTGAGATCGTGTTGGATCGGTCGAATGTGTGATCCGACGAACCCGATACGGCCGATCGCCTCGTGAACCGATGCGGTTCCGATCTCACCCAAGCCGTCGATCACCGACTGATCGGCTCGCTCGATGTTGCGTTTCACGATGTGCCGATTCATTGCTGCTGTCCTTTGGTGCTTGCCGATTCGATCCAACTTGCAAGTCGTGGGAACACCCTCAGGACGTTGCCTGCGTACACCAACTCACGTTCCGCTTGATCGAGGTCGGCCTTGTCGATGTAGCGCTTGGTGTCGTCGAAGTAGTGGCCGGTGTGAGCGTCGATTCCGCGGACCGCGCCAACCATTTCGGAGGCGAACATGATGTTCGGTGCAGGGATGACCTCGAACAGCAAGTCGATCCCCGGCTGGTGGTACACGCAGGTGTCGAACCATACGTGTTCGAGCACTGCAGAGAGATCCCAGCCCTGATCCTGCGCCATTCCTCGAAACCGACCCCAGTGATACGGGACCGCTCCTCCCCCGTGAGGAATAATCAATCGCAGCTCCGGAAAGTCGTTCATGAAGCCGGAAGTCAACGCTTGCATGAAGGCCGTCGTGTCTGCACCGAGGTAGTGCGATCCGGTCGTGTGGAAATGGTTGTTGCACGATGCGCTGACGTGCACCATTCCGGGAACGTCGAGTTCGCACATTGCCTCCCACAACGGCCACCAGACCCTGTCCCACAGAGGCGGGCCACTCCAGAATCCACCGCTTGGATCGGGGTTGACGTTGCATCCGACGAAACCCAGTTGATCGACACAGCGACGTAACTCGCGCACCGAACCATCGAGTGATGACCCCGGCGACTGCGGTAGCTGAGCCACAGGAGCGAAGTTTTCCGGGTAGAGCCCGCACACGCGGGCGACTAGATCATTCTGATGCTCGGTCCAGAACCGCGACGTGTGCTCGTTTCCGACATGATGGCCCATCCAACTCGCACGTGGCGAGAAGAGAGTTAGGTCGGTGCCACGCTCACGCTGGAACTTGAGCTGAGCACCTTCCAGGCTGTCGCGGATCTCGTCGTCGCTGACCACGACAACACCCCGCTCGCCGACGAAGCCGGGATCGGCGGCGACGGCCGCAGTCTGGGCATCACGCCACGCACCCACACCGGGGGGCGTGGTGGTGTAGTGACCGTGACAGTCGATGATCACGAGGCGGCCCCGGTCACCCCGTTCGCGGCGAGGAACGACAGCGTGCGTTCGAACGCCAACGCCGCCGAGTCGGCGTCGTACGACGCGCGTGCATCACAACTGAATCCGTGCTGCGCCTGCCCATACACGTGTACCTCAACGTTCGGATGCGCCTCGGCGATCTCGTGAACCTGCTCCAAGGGAATCGCGTGATCGAGTTCACCAAAGTGGAGCAGCGTAGGTGCCTGTGGAGTTCGGTCGATCAACCCGTGAATTTGCCCGCCGTAGTAACCGACTGCGGCGGCCACAGGGAGTTCGCAGGCCGAGAGCCACGCCAGACTGCCACCGAAGCAGTACCCGATCACCGCAACCGGGCCAGTTGCCGAGAGGTGCTCAACTGCCGCCTTGACATCGCGCATCGCCGGTTCCCACCGAATCGCCATCGCTAGTTCGCGGCCACGTTCGATTCCGGGTCCGTCGTAGTCGAGCTCGACGTCTGATTCGACCCGATCGAACAGCGCCGGCGCGATCGTGTGGAACCCGCAGGCGGCGTAGCGATCGACGAGCGATCGAATGTGTGGGTTGACACCGAAGATTTCTTGGATGATCACGACTCCAGACCTTGCCCCCTCGGGACACGCTTGGTATGCGTCGAGTCGATGTCCGTCGTCGGCCGTCAATCGAAAGTTCCCGGTCATCACGACAGCTTGTCATACTGCCGTCATGGCAGTACGAGACAAGACAGTCAGGACTCAAGTGGCAATCATCGGTGCCGGACCTGCCGGCACGCTGCTTTCGGTGTTGCTCCATCAGGCCGGTATCGAGAGCATCGTGATCGAGCGACAGACCCGAGCGCACGTGCTGTCCCGGATCCGAGCCGGAGTGCTCGAGTGGGGCACGGTCAACGTGCTTCGTGATGCAGGGCTCGGCAGCCGGATGGACGCCGAGGGTCAAGTGCATAGCGGCACCGGGATTGCGTACGGCGGTGAGCACCTGTTCTTCGTCGACATCGAGCAGCATGCCAACTCGCGCTTCATGGCGTACGGCCAAACGATGATCCAGGAGGATCTCTACGACGCCGCGGATCTCGCCGGTTTGCGGATCGAGTTCGAAGTTGATGACGTCCAGCTTG
This sequence comes from Ilumatobacteraceae bacterium, assembly GCA_031422395.1. GTDB lineage: Bacteria > Actinomycetota > Acidimicrobiia > Acidimicrobiales > Ilumatobacteraceae > Ilumatobacter. Next base: position 36,422 of record JANPLQ010000054.1, read on the forward strand.
ATGACGTCACAACCGAGCCTTCTGTCACGTTCACGCGGGCGGGCGAAACGCAACGGATCGACTGCGATTTCATAGTCGGGTGCGACGGTTTCCATGGCCCGAGCAAAACCGCAATTCCGTCGAGCCAACTGCGGACGTACGAAAAGGCGTACCCATTCGGCTGGCTCGGGATCCTTTCGGAAACACCGCCGCTCGAACATCTTGTGTACTGCAACAGCGAGCGCGGATTCGCGCTCGCCTCTCAACGAAACCCAATGTTGAGTCGTTACTACATTCAGTGCCCACTCGATGACACCGTCGAACAATGGTCGGACGATCGCTTCTGGGAGGAACTTCTGACGCGGTTTCCCGATCAGGTGTCGTCACAGATCGTGACCGGACCGTCGATCGAGAAATCGATCGCTCCACTCCGCAGTTTCGTTGCCGAACCGATGCGATACGGCAACCTGCTGCTGGCGGGCGACGCCGCCCACATCGTTCCTCCGACGGGCGCCAAAGGACTCAATTTGGCTGTCTCCGACGTGTTCTACGTCTCGCGGGCGCTCACCCAACATTTCTGCGACCGAAGTGACCACTACCTCGACCTGTATTCGGAAATGGCTCTTCGGCGGGTGTGGAGTGCGGTCAGATTCTCGTGGTGGATGACCTCGCTCCTGCATCGCTTTCCGGGTCAAGCCGATATCGACCAGCGTCTACAGGAAGCTGAGCTGGCCTACATCGCCTCGTCTCGGCGGGCCCAGGCGGCGATGTGCGAACAGTACGCAGGGCTGCCCTTCGAGTCATGATTGTCTCAACAGATGAACATCTGACCGGATTATGATAATCTCGTCCCGTGGGGGCAACCGTTCAATCCGTCGAGCGCGCATTCTCGATTCTTGAACAGTTCGACGAAAGCCGCCCGTCACATACCGCCGCCGAGATCGCCATCGAGGTCGGGCTCGCCCGACCAACCGCCTATCGACTGCTCCAAACGCTCCAACAGTTGGGTTACGTCAGAAACCTCAACGGCAAGTTCGAGGTAACTCCACGCACCCTGCGGCTCAGTGCCGGCTATCTCGGAGGCCGCAGCCTGGCGGCACGCGCCCAACCGATCATCGATCACCTCAGCGAGCAAGTTGGCGAGCACGTCGGCATCGCCGTGCTCGATGGCGACGACGTGGTCACGATCTCGGCCGCCGACCCGATCCAATCCCGCCTGCTGGCAGTCACTGTCCGGCCTGGACAGCTGCTCCCGGCCGACGTCACCTCGCTCGGCCGGATTCTGATGGCCTACCGGCCACATGCCGACGGCCTCGATGCACAACAGATCATCGCCGACGGGTACGTGGTCACCGATGGTCGGCTCGAGGACGGTTTGCGGTCGATCGGCGTGCCAATCCGCGACCGGGCAGGAGCCGTGATTGCCTCGATGGCGGTCGCCAGCAATGCCGTGCGAGTCTCGATCGATGACCTCGAACAACGATTTCTTCCCCTACTGCTAGAAGCAGCAGAACTGATTACCGCACTTACCTAAGAGACGAGCCGCAGGTGAGTCGACCACTTGTTACGTTGAACTATTTCGGCTGTGCAAGCAGGCGAAACAATCTCCAGCACGGAAAACAATCACCCACCCGCTAGACCCCGACGAAGGATTCTGATGTCCAGTATCAACCCACCATTCCGAGCCGACCATGTCGGCAGTTTCCTTCGTCCGACAGCGATCCATTCGGCACGCGCCGATTTGCGGGCTGGTCGGATCACTGCCGCCGATCTGCGCACGATCGAGGATCGAGAAATTGCGGCGATGATCCCCAAGCTCGCCGACACCGGGATTCGCAGCATCACCGATGGCGAGTTCCGGCGCGAGTGGTTTCATCTCGACTTTCTCGAACAGCTCGGTGGCGTCACGATCGAAGGCATGATTGCCTCGACCTCCGACTCGGAGGAGACGGTTCATCAAGCACCACCTCGGATCACGGTGACCGGCAAGCTGACGCACGATCACCCGATTCAGGTCGCCGACTACCAGTTCGTCGCGGCAAACACACCCGAGGGCGGGGTCGCCAAGGTGACAATCCCCTCCCCCACAATGACCCATTTCCGTGGCGGTCGCGGCGGGATCGATATCAACTCGTATCCCGATCTCGATCAGTTCTTCGAGGATCTCGCTCAGGTCTATCGCGACGAGATCGCAGCGCTGTACACAGCCGGATGCCGCTACATCCAGATGGACGACACCAATCTTGCGTACTTGTGCGACCCGGGAATGCGCCAGGGAGCAATCGACCGCGGTGACGACCCGAACGAACTCCCTCGCACCTATGCGGCGCTGATCAATGAATCACTCAAAGGTCGGCCTGACGACCTCACGATCGGAATCCACCTGTGCCGCGGCAACTTCCGCAGCACTCATTTTGCGAGTGGCGGCTATGAGCCGGTCGCCGAGGTCCTGTTCTCCGAACTCGATGTCGATGCCTACTTCCTCGAGTACGACGACGAGCGTTCGGGGGACTTCGCCCCGCTGCGATTCGTTCCGGGCAACAAGACCGTCGTGCTCGGATTGGTGACCTCAAAATTCCCGAAACTCGAGCCAGCCGACGAACTCAAGGCACGGATTGGGGAAGCGTCCAAGTACGTGCCGATCGACCAGCTGTGTCTCAGCCCGCAATGCGGGTTCTCGTCGACGATTCACGGGAACGTGATGACCGAGGATCAGCAGTGGGCCAAGCTGCGCCACGTGGTCGATGTCGCCGACGATGTTTGGGGCTGACTCGCACGCCAGGCCGATCGTTCTCGTTCACGGCGCGTGGGTCGGCGAGTGGTCGTGGAACCCGGTTCTTCCGTTGCTACATGCAACAGGTCGTCCGGTGCACGCTGTCTCGCTGACCGGCCATGGCACCCGTCGCCATCAATCAGGGCCGCACATCACTCTCTCGGATCACGTCGCCGATGTCGTCAACGTGCTCGAGGTGCTCGATCTGGTCGGCGTCACATTGGTTGGCCACAGTTACGGAGGGCGTGTGATCTCACGCGTCTGGAAACAGGCCTCAGAGAGGATTGCTCGATTGGTGTATCTCGATGCGCACGCCCCAGTCGCCGGTGACACCGGCCAGAGCCCCGAGCGAACAGCGGTCGCGCTCGCCAACGGCGGCATGCTCCCATTTGCCGGTTACGACCCCGATCCGGCGATCGTCGGTGGCTCTCGGGGAGTGGCGTGGTTCATGGACCGCGTGATGCCACAATCATTCGCTACGTTCACCGAGCAGGTCGAGGTCACGCTGCCGCCCGAGCTGGACAAGACGTTCGTGCTGGCGACCAAGAACGAGCCGAGCCGATTCGCTGGCTACGCCGACGTGATCCGGCTCGACTCGTCGTGGTCGTACATCGATCTGGCCGGCCCGCACTGGCTGATGTACAGCCATCCGAACGAGGTCGCTCAGATCATCAGCTCCAGGTGACAATGCCCTCGGTGTTGCGAGGAATCTCCACCCATGTGCGGCCGGGCTGAATCCCGAGCGGGACGACATCGTCGATGTTGTTGAAGAAACCGAACGGATCAATCGCTTGAAACCGGAGCCACACACCGATCCGAACGGTTCCACCGGTGAAGATGTAGACCGGATTCGATCCGAGTGTTCCAGCCTCTGGCGAATCGGCATCGACGACGCTCGGTGAGTAGTTGGCCATCATCAGCACGAGATTGTCTGCCCAAACTTGCCCAGAAGATTCAGTGTCGTGTTGCTTGCCGTTCTGCCAACGGAAATAGCGATCGGTTTCGGCGTCATACTCCCAGCGCACCGGGATTCCGCCCATCTCGACTTCGATCACCGTCGCCGGGTCACCGGTGAGATCTTCGTCGGGCGCGAGATAGTCGAAGACGACGTGCGGGATCGTGGCATCTTCGGGAGCTTGCGCCCAGAGCGCATCTGTGCTCGAAAAGAGGTTGTGAGGCGCCCCACCTCGACCCGACCGGCGGTAATAGCCATCGGAATGCAACGCGCTCAGATCGATCAGAGTTGAACCTTCGATCAGATTGGTGACGCCGCGATTACCACCGCTCCACGAGAACAATGGGCGATCGAAAGCGGACAGAATATTGATGTCCTGGCTGCGACCCGAACGGATCGGCCCGAGCGGATCGGCTCCCGTCCCCTGCGAGTGAAACACCGCCGCAAAACGCGTGAGTTCAGCTTCCACGATCTCCTCGAACACGATATCGGCCTCGTTCAACCCGGCCTGCGGGCGCGCCGCCGGGTTGTTCGGGATCTTCACCGCCAGAGCTGGACGATTCGGAATCTCAGCGACGTCGTCGATTGGTTCGCCCGTCAACGGCATCCGCAAAATATCCGGAGGGATCGTCACCGGGGCAACCGTCGTAGTCGTGGTCGTGGTCGTACTCGTAGTGCTCGTGGTCGTTGGCGGCAACGTTGTCGATGACGTCGTCGATACCTCAGGTACGGCTGACGACGATTCGGCATCGCCGTCACCGCCTGAACAGGCCGTGACCAGCAGGCAGGATGCGAGTAGGAGCAGTTTCTTTTGGTGTCGAATCACAGTTCTCTCAACAGGGCAATCCGCTCATCAAGCGGGGGGTGGGTGTTGAACAGGCGATGCGAGCGACCGAGACGACCTCGGTCGCCGACGCCGCTCATCGGCTGTTCAATCCACAAGTGTGCCGTAGCCGTGGACGCAGAATGCGTCACCGTCGTATCGGATTGGAGTTTTTCGAGTGCAGAGATCAAACCTGGCGGGTACCGGGTCATCTGACAGGCGCTTACATCGGCGAGCGTTTCACGCTGACGCGAAATCGCCGCCTGCATCGCTTTGGCTGCGAGTGGCGCGAGAATCAAGAGCACGAACCCTATGATCGCCAAGGGATTGCCGCCATCGTTGCGATCACCATCGCGCCGCACACGCCCGCCGTTCCACCACATCGTTCGGATCGCGATATCGCTCAAGAGAGCCACCGCACCGACCAACGTGACCGCCAACGTCGAAACCAAAATGTCGTAATTCCGGATATGGCTTAATTCGTGGGCGACCACGCCTTCGAGTTCGACTCGGTTCATCTTCTCGAGTAATCCAGTCGTCACAGCGATTGATGCATGCTTCGGATTTCGGCCGGTGGCAAACGCGTTCGGTGCAGGATCGTGCATCACGTACACACCCGGCTTGGGCAGCCCGCTGGCAATGCACAATCCTTCAACGACGTTGTGGAGGCGAGCGTACTCCGGCCCGTCGGCTGGCTTAGCGCGTGAGATCGCGAGGGCGATCTTGTCGGCTTTCCAGTACGACAGAAATGCGATGACAGCCCCGACTACCAGGGCGAAGAGCGTGGCGACGAGCCCGCCGCCGAAAACGACGCCGAACGCAGCGCCGACGAGCGCCAGCACAAGGGTGAAGCTGGCGACGAGCAGGACGCTGCGACGTTTGTTCGATCTGATCAGTTCGTGCATCGGGGGGTCGACGGACGATCAGAACTCGACCGAGGGCGCCGTGCGGGCAGCCTCGTCGGCTTCGAAGTACTCGCGACGCTCGAATTTGAGCGCCCTGGCGTAGTACATAGTTGGAAACTGCTGGAGCTTGTTGTTGTACTCCAGGACGCTGTCGTTGTAGAACTGGCGTGCGTAGGCGACACGGCCTTCGGTAGCTGACAATTCCTCCTGCAACGCGAGGAAGTTGGTATTCGCCTTGAGGTCCGGATAGGCCTCGCCCAACGCAAACAGTTGGCGCAGGCTGCCGGTCAGTTGGCCATCGGCTGCTGCCTGTGCGCCAGGCGTCGATGGCGCAGCGACCGCTGCGTTGCGAGCTTTGATGACGGCATCAAGTGTCTCTTTCTCGTGCGCTGCGTAGCCCTTGACCGTTTCAACCAGATTTGGGATCAGATCGAGTCGTCGTTTGAGTTGTACGTCGATCTGCGACCAAGCGTTCTCGATCTGATTGCGGCGCCGGATCAAGCCGTTGTAGGCCGCAATCAGGTACAGGATCAGCGCTGCCGCGATGATCAGCAAGACAATGAGGATCCACATGGCGTGAAGTCTACGGTGCGAGGCGGTGGTAGATGCCGATGTACTCGGCAGCGAGCCGCGACATCGCAAACTCGTCAGCCCGGGATGAACCTCGGGCGACCAACGATGCCGCCAGTTCACGGTCGCCGAGCAGGCGCGTGAGCGCCACCGCCAGTGCCTCAACGTTGCCCGGCGGCACCAATACACCGTCGACGCCGTCGGTGACGACATTTCGGTAACCGTCGAGGGCACTGGCGACAACAGGTGTGCCAGCCGCCATTGCCTCGATCAGCACCACGCCGAACGACTCACCGTGCAGCGACGGGGCGCAGAACACTGATGCACCTCTCATGCGCGCCAGCTTGTCGGGCTCCGAGATGCGGCCCAACCACTCGAGTCGGTTGTCTCCGCCGTACTCGATCCGGAGCCGTTGCGTGTCAGGGCCATCACCGGCGACCCAGCACGACAGGTCGAGGTCGATCAACCTGAGTGCCGCCAGCAGCACCTCGAGACCTTTGCGTTCCTCGTGTCGGCCAAGAAAGAACACCGCCGGTCGGTGATGCTTCATCGGGGCGACGGCCCGGATCTCGGTGGTTTCCACGCCGTTGAACAACACTTGGTACTCGCCACCGAGGTAACCCTGCACCAACGCGAGAGCGTCCTTCGAAACGACCACCTTGTGATCGATTCGGGCGTTCAGACGCTTGAGTGCCGGCGCCAGAACCCGATAGCTCGACGATCTGCCTGCGGCGTGAAACGTGCCGACGGTCGGAGCGGTGTGCAACGTCACGGTGGTAATCGACGGGCCTGGAGCCAATGGTTCGTGAACGTGAAGTACGTCGAACGCTTCGTCGCGCAGCACTCGCAGCGTTCGCATCACCGCCGATGGATCCGGGGCGAGCGGGGCAATCGAGCCGTTCGCAGCAGTTGGCAGGCTGTCGCCGAGTGGCGTCACAAATGGTTCGGGCGGTGGTCCGTCACACGGCCCGAGGACACGAACCTCGTACCCTTCGCGTCGGAGTTGACGTGCTAGTCCGAGGACCTGCGCTTGTACTCCCCCAGGGATCGACAGGCTGTACGGGCAGACCATGCCGATTCGAAGACTCACCGCCGCAACCGTAACGCGGTGGTCCCTCGACCGTGTTCTCTGGCATGTTCTCTGGCGTGTTGTCTGGCGTGGTGTGTGCTCTACCGAACGCCGACGGTCTGGGACTGCCCGAATCGTTGTTCCAACGCGCTCGCCTCGAGCGGCTTCGACAGGAGATAGCCCTGACCGAGTGCACAACCGAATCGGCGAAGTTCACGAAGCTGGCCCGTGGTTTCGATCCCCTCGGCCACGGTGAGCAAGTCGAGCGAGTCAGCCATTTGCAGAATCGATCGAGCCAACGTATTACCTCGTGGGTCGCGCCCGAACTCCTCGATTGCGGTCCGATCAATCTTGAGCAGGTCGACGGGGTGGCGCTGGAGGTAGCTGAGCGAACAATGCCCTGACCCGAAATCGTCGATAGCGAAACGGAAACCTTCGTCACGCAGTCGCCGAACTGTCTCGGTAGCGCGATCGCCTTCGTCGACGAGCATCGTTTCGGTGACCTCGAAAATGACGGTCTTGGGGTCGATCCGGTAGGCGTCAAGGAGCGCAATCACGCGCTCGACAAAGTCAGATTGACGGATTTGGACAGCTGAGACGTTCAGACTCAAGAACAGGCCGGACTCGGGTCGCCAACTCGCTGCTTGGCGAAGGCCCTCCTCGACCACCCAGTACCCCATCGGCACGATCAGCCCTGAGCGTTCAGCAATGGGAATGAACTCGCTGGCTGGTACGTCGCCATGTATCGGGTGGTGCCAACGCACGAGTGCTTCCGCCCCGGTTACCTGACCAGTCTTCAGATCGACAAACGGCATATATACGAGGCGCAGCTCTCCCTTGTTGAGGGCTTCACCGAGCTCACTGCGGTATTCGAGGTGCTTCGTGGCGACGAGCCGCATTGCCGGATCAAAGATCCGGATCTGACCCTTGCCGGCTCGTTTCGCCTCGTACATCGCGATGTCGGCATCGCGCAGGAGGCTTGTGGTGCTCATCCCGGGAGTAGCAACAGCGACCCCTACGCTGGCCAGCACGGTGACGTCATATCCAGCAATTGTGACCGGCTCTCGCAAACTATCGAGCAGTCGTTCCGCCACATCGATCGCTCGGTCGATGCCACCGCGATCTTCGAGCAGGACCGAGAATTCGTCTCCACCAAGTCGCGCAGCAGTGTCACCGGTGGCGGTTGCCTTGCGAATTCGATCGGCTACGTTCTTGAGCAGTTGATCGCCAACTCCATGGCCGAGCGCATCGTTGACTGACTTGAAGTCGTCGAGATCGACGAACAACACGACCACAGGGTCGGTCAATGGCCGAGTGACGCGGAGCGCATGATCCATGCGATCAAGGAACAGCGCCCGATTGGCGAGGCCAGTCAGTTCGTCGTGGAATGCTCGATGGCTGAGCTGGCGTTCCAGGTTGCGCTGCTCGGTGACGTCTCGGAAGGTGGCAACCATCCCGTCGACGGCTGCGCCACCCACGAGGTTGGCGACGACGACGGTGGCCTTCCTGCGTTGGCCATCGGCGTGGAGTAGGGATGCTTCGAACTCGACCGTGCCACCGTGTCCTGTTTCGACAAGCCGATCGAATTGGCGCTGGGCCTGCTCGCGATCGTCCTCGACGAGCACGTCGAGGAGGTGGCGACCGAGCCAGCTCACCGGGTCGTAGCCGAGAGTGCCGCGCAGCCCTGGGCTCGAATAGTTCACGTGGCCCTGCTGGTCAGCAAGCATCACGACATCGCTCGAGTGTTCAACCATTGCCGCCAACCTGTCGTGGCCGCGTTGCTCAGTGAGGAGCCGCACCTGGTCGACGAGCCGCCACATCCGGGCCAATGCCAGAACGATCACGCTGACCGTTGCCAACGAGACCACCACGAACGATGACGTGGAGGTGAGCCCAGTGGCCAACATCAGAATCAGCGCGCCAAGCGGCACTAACGAGGCAACCAGCAAACCGAAAATTTGTGACCAGTGGACACGACCGTCGTCGCCTTGTTCCGCCGTGATTTCAGCCATCCCCGGCATGGTCACGACCAGACCGAGTACGAGTGGCCCAAGCATGAGCGACGATGCCACCAGCGACGTCGGGACGAAGGTGCCTTCGAAACCTCTCCAGCCGACCGCAGCGTGGGCAACAGCCCACAGCAGGAACCCGAGCACCATCAGCTTGTAGACCAGCCACTCTCGACCCGGACCTTCGGCCCGCCGCAACGCCATCAGAGCAAGAACGCCATCGAGCAGTGAAAACACCCAGATCCACGCCTGCGGATTGAGCGGCAGATCACCATCTTCGAAGTACGGCCCAGTGACGGCCAGCCACATCAGCGCCGTCAGGGCTATCACGTAAATGATCGGTTCGGCACCCGCCAACAGATCGCGGGCATTGCGTCGGTCAGAGGTGATACTGGCGATGCCGACAAAGAGAGCCGGATACGCCAAAATTCCGACAGCGTTGGTTGCCCCTGGGAAGATCAACCCGTCGGAAAAGTACTCCTCCGCGCCCACAACGTAGGAAGCCCCAGAGACCGCCAATCCGACAGCGACCAGAAACCACGGCACGGGTCGGACCGGCCGATAGATGATGATTGCCGCCACGATCGCTATCGCCGCCACGGCTGATGCACAGGCAGGAATCCACTCGGACCCCTGACTCACCGGCGCGTTGATATACGCAGCGACCAGCCCCGCCCCGACCAGGGCGAAGCTCGCAGGCGCGATCAGCGTGCGATTCATTGACTGATCATCGGCAGTTCGACCCGGAAGTTGAGGTCAAGGCAGGCGAGGTCAGGGCAGGCGAGGTCAAGGCAGGCCAGGTCAAGGCAGGCGAGGTCAGGGCAGGTGAGGTCAAGGATGGCGTCAGCCATACCCGGGGTCGCTGGGCCAGTTGGGCTGGAACATGTGCCACTGGTGTGGTGCTCGTCGGATCAAATGTTCCAGATCGTGAGCGAGGTCTTGCGTGACCCGTTGCACATCGGCCCGCAGACCGTCGTCCGAGCGCTCAGTCGAGATCGGCGGGCGGACGACGCCGAGGTGGCCATCAGTGCGGCCGGTGAAATAGACGCCGGTTGCCAAGAGCGGAGCGCCGGTTCGCAGCGCCAACGTGGCAGGCCCTGCTGGCAACGTCGTGCGTTCGCCGAAGAACTCGACTTCGACCCCGGTGCGCTGGATATCGCGGTCACACAGCAGGCACACGATGTCGTTGCGTTTGAGCGCCGTGAGCACCTCACGACCGGCACCTGAACCGAGCGGGATGACATGCATTCCGAGCTGCTCGCGTAAGTCGACGAACCATTCGAAAAGTTCAGGCGGATCGAGTTTCTCGACCACCACGGTGAGACCGTGACTGCGATCGACGAGCCATCGACCGGCCCACTCCCAACCGCCCAAATGTGGCAGCGCCAGGATCACTCCGTTTCCCGCCGCCAGCCCGTCGACCACATGGTTGTACCCATCGACGCGCATGCCCCGGTCGACCGTCTTGACCGACAAATGCGGCAGCCTGAAACTTTCGAGCCAATATCGGGTGTACGAGTCGAACGCCTCCTGGGCGGCACGCCTGAGGCGAATCCCGCCGAGCGTCGGGTCGGCCCGCTTGAGGTGTCTCATGATCATCGCCCGACGCTCGCGGCTGGCGACGTTTGCGCCTAAGCCGAGGGTTGGGGCGACTACCTGTGCGGCGAAGCCAGGAATGCCACGTGCCGCCAACGCTGCCAATCGATACCCGCCGAACGTGACGGCATTGGTCAGATCGAATCGATGTCTCGATGTTTCCATCCGGAATTCGCTCGTCAATCCTTACGGCGAGGCACGCGCGTCTTGATCGGAATCCGAGTGCGGATCCGTTCAGTTCGCTCCGTGCGCAGTTCACGACGTGACGAACGACGTTCCCGCCGAAGATCAATTCGGGCCTGCGTGACCGGTGCCACGGCCGCCTGCTTCCAGACCTTGACGAACCGTTGTACAGCCGTGATCGAGATCAGCACGAGCATCCCCCACAGGATCCAAATCAGGGCTCCGTCGACCCACGGCTCGATGAACAGACCAATGCACAACACGACGATTCGCTCGGCGCGCTCCATCAAGCCGCCCTTCGCATCGAGCCCGAGCGACTCTGCTTTGGCGCGCTGGTACGAGATCACCGACGACACGGATGAAACCGCGAATGGCAGCACTGCCAAACGTGGATCCTCATAGACGGCGAAGTAGTAGGCAAGCCCACCAAGCAGCAGGGCGTCGGTGATTCGGTCGACCGTGGAATCGAAAAAGGCGCCCCGCTGGCTCGACGAGTTCGACGCCTTCGCCAATGCGCCATCGAGTAGATCGGGTAGTGCTGCGAGGATCACGAGGATCAGGCCGAGGCGAAGTCGACCGGAACCGACCGCCACTGCGGCACCAGCGCCGACCACCAGGCCGACGATCGTCAGGTGATCGGGGGTCAGTTTCGTCTTACGGAGCGCAGCGCCAATCGGTTTGACTGCGGCGTCGACTGGTGCCCTGAATTTTCCGTCGAACATACGGACTCAGCTTTCCAGTCGTTCTGGATTGTCTTCAACGAGGTGTTGCAGGACGCTCCCGTTGACTGCATCGACGAGCACGAGCCCACGCCGTAGGGGCGGGTCCTCGGCGGAGTAACACAACACCCGCCAGCTTGGCCGGCTACGAATACCGTGCCAAACCTGTTGGGCCGATGCATGGCCGACTGGGAACTCGAGCGCCTGCTGTGCGGCGACTAAGGCCTGCTTCTCGTCGATATGCATGCGCCAGCCGGAGGTGAGGCTGATCAGGCCCATCACCCCCAGCACGAGTGCGGCCCAACCGATCCCTGAATTGACGAGCACCGACGAGTCACGGACGAACAGGAATGCGGCGAGGCACACCGCCCCCAGAACGAGGTAGATCACGCCGGGGGTGCGACGCCGCGAGTTGTCGGGGAACTCGTACGCGCCGACAAACTCGGCGGCGTTGAGGTCGTCCGGGAGTTGGTCGCGCAGCTCATCAGGGCCGGCGGTTTCAGGAGCGTCCATCGTCATCGAAGCCTAATGGGACGAACCCGTGCCGTCGCCCGAGATCGGCCAGGCCCTGCGAATCCGGGTGGCCGTATCGTGCAATGGCTCCGGGAGCGTACGGGTGTTGGCGATCGCGGTCATGAAATTTGAGTCGCCGGTCCACCGAGGAACCACATGAACGTGCAAATGCTCGCTCACCGATCCACCTGCGGGGCGCCCGAGATTGAGTCCGACGTTGACACCCTCTGGCTGATATGCCGACTTCACGGCGACTACGGCGTCTGTTACCTTCGACCAGATTTCCGCAGTTTCCTCGTCGGTCAGAAGTTCGAGCTCGGCAACCTCTCGATACGGCAGGATCAGAAGGTGCCCAGTTGCATACGGGTAGGCGTTGAGGATCGCGCAACACGTAACCCCTCGATGAACGATGTTTGCATCTTCGTCTGAAAGACCAGAGCCCAGAATCTGTGTGAAGACGCTGCCGATTCCCGGTTCGGTCGTCGGCTCGACCGAAGCGACGTAGGTCGATCGCCACCCGTTCCACAGCCGTTCCAGCATCAGGCGGTAAGCGCCTTGTTGTTACCAGAGGCGACTTCATCGCTGAACCGGTTGACGAACTCGGCCAGACCGACACCGCGTTCGACTTCTCCGCCACGCGGGTTGACGCCGACGGTGTAGGCCGCCAGATCGTCGTCACCGACGACGAGGATGTACGGAATCTTCTCCATCTTCGAGGAACGAATCCGCTTCCCGAGGGCGTCGTTGGCAGCGATCATGTCGACCCGGGCACCTGTTTCCTTGAGTCGGGCAACAACGGTCTCGGCGTACTCCTCGTGTGCTGTCGCGACGGGAAGCACGCGTACTTGAAGCGGAGCCAGCCAGGTCGGGAAGTTGCCGGCATAGTGCTCGAGCAGCACACCGAAGAAGCGTTCGATCGAGCCGAACAGCGCACGATGCAACATGATCGGACGGTGGCGCTCATTGTCGGCGCCGACGTACTCGAGATTGAACCGCTCGGGCAGGTTGAAATCGGCCTGAATCGTCGAGAGTTGCCATGATCGACCGATTGCGTCACGCACATCGATGTCGATTTTCGGACCGTAGAAGGCGGCGTCACCTTCCTTGATCCGGTACTCGAGCCCATGTCGATCGAGCGCCTCACGAAGCGCATCGGTTGCCTCGATCCAGATCTCGTCGGAACCGACGAACTTGTTCGGATTCTTGGTCGAGAGGTTGAAGACGAAGTCCTCGAAACCGAAAGCGCGCAACACGGACAGCACGAAGTCGAGCAGGCCGGCGACTTCGTCGGCCATCTGGTCCTTTGTGATGTAGATGTGGCTGTCGTCCTGCGTGAAACCTCGTATCCGGAGTAACCCGTGCAGAGTGCCGGCGCGCTCGTATCGGTACACGTTGCCGAGTTCGAACAGTCGTAGCGGCAGTTCCCGATAGCTGCGCTGCCTGCTCTTGAAGATCAAGCAGTGCATCGGGCAGTTCATCGGCTTCATGTAGTACGTGCCGTTGTCCATCTCCATCGGCGGGTACATCCCGTCGGCGTAGAAGTCGAGGTGGCCGGAGGTCTGGAACAGACGGGCGTTGGCGAGGTGCGGCGTGAACACGAACTCGTAGCCGCCGTTCTCGTGACGGGCACGGCTGTAGTCCTCCATCAGCTTGCGAACGGTTGCACCCTTGGGGTGCCAGACAGCAAGTCCGCCACCCAACTCGTGCGGGAAGCTCAGGAGGTCCATCTCGGTGGCCAGCTTGCGGTGGTCGCGCTTGGCGGCTTCCTCGAGTTGAGTGAGGTGGTCTGCGAGTGCCTGTTTCGACTCCCACGCTGTGCCGTATATCCGTTGCAACATCGGACCCTGTTCGCTCCCGCGCCAATATGCGCCGGAGGTCTTCTGGAGTTTGAAATGGCCGAGCCGGCCCGTTGACGGGACGTGCGGCCCGACACACATGTCGACGAATTCGTCGGTGTTGCGGTAGGCGCTGACCGTGTCGCCAGCGACCTCACCGGCATCGAGCTCGTCGACACCACCAAGTTGATCGGCTGCGGCTGCGACCGCCCGAACGCGCTCAATGATTTCGCACTTGTACGGCTGGTCAGCGAACAGCGCGAGTGCTTCATCGGGCGTCATTTCCGACCGGATGAACGGCTGGTCGGCGGCAATGATCACCCGCATCTCGGCTTCGATCGTGGAGAGATCGTCGTCGCCGAAGGTCTTGCCCTCTGGCAGGTCGAAGTCGTAATAGAACCCGTTCTCGATTGCGGGACCGATCGAAAACTTGGCGCCCGGGAACAATCGGGTGACGGCCTGGGCCATCACGTGCGCGGTCGAGTGACGCAATACGTGGCGACCTTCCGGCGTGTTCTCGGTGACGATCGCCACGGTCGCCCCATCCGTCAGGGGCCGCGTCAGGTCGGTTTCAGAACCATCAACGACGGCGGCAACCGCCGCCTGGGCGAGACGTTTGCCGATCGAAGCCGCAAGATCGAGCGCCGTCGAGCCGTCCGGCAACTCGCGCTCGGAACCGTCGGGAAGTGAGATCGTGATGTTCGACATAACGGTTGAAGTGTACGAGCGCCCCGTAGTCATCGCCCGAACGGTTATGGATGAACGGCTAGGGATACGGTCTCGATCGTGGAGATCCTACGCACCACAAATCAGCAATCTCGGCGTCCTGGTTGGCGACTTCGCAGACGCCCGCCGAGTGCTGACAGCTGCCGGGGTGGCGCTCGTTCGTGACCGTGCGGGCTTCAGCCGGCGGCAACCAGGATTCGCTCGACGATCCGTTCCTCATCGGCGACGGTTGCCACCTTCGACGGCTTGAGTTGCTCGCTTTCCGCTTGACCGGAATACACGTTATGGTAGGGCTGGCCGGTCATCTCACGGATTTCGTACATCACTTCATCGGTCATTGACCGCCACGCCAGGTGCTCAGGACCACGGCCCCGATATCGCTCGGGGCGGATTGGGCGACCGATCGTGATCGTGCATTCCTTGCCCAACTTCGGGAGCTTCGCATCGACCGGCTGGATGTGGTCGGTACCGACGATCCCGACCGGAAAGATCGGGCAGCCGATCGTCATCGCCAGGCGGGCAGCGCCGGTGCGGCCCTTGTACAAGTCGCCATCGCGGCTGCGAGTGCCCTCCGGGAAGATCCCGAACAACTCGCCACGATTCAACACGGTCATGGCCGCATCGAGAGCAGCTTGACTCTTGCTGCCGCCAGATCGGTCGATAGGAATCATCCCCATCGCCGGGAAGATGAACTTCGTCTTCCACGAATCCATGTACTCGGCTTTGCCGACGAAGCTGATGTTTCGAGGCACTGTCAGCATGAGAAACGCCGAATCGAGGAAGCTGATGTGGTTCGGGCACAGAATTGCCGGGCCGTCGACTGGCAGTCGTTCGTAACCTTCACGATTGATCGTCCACAGCCGCGTCGCGAGCGGACCGATCAGCCGACGGACGCGGGTCTGCGCCTTACTGGCTCCGACCCGTTCGCTCATATCGCGAACTGTAGGTCATCGCAGTGTCGCGAATGAGTAGAGAAGATTGATTTGATGTGAACAGCAGGTGTGTCTCTTGACACACTCACTCCTTGGTCAGGTAGACCCCGAGCAACGCTGCCGCAGCGCTGGTCGATTCACCCGTGGCGGCGGCGGCATCGACCGCAGCAACCGCATTCGGGGTATCAAGATCGTCATCGAGGAACTCTCGCACGATCGCAAGCAAATCGCCGTCGTACCCGTCGGCCGAACTGCGCCACGCCTCGAGCCGGGCGGCGTTGCGCGGCATCAACTCGTCGTCCCATTCCCACTCGAACCGGTAGTGGTGTTCGATCAAGGCAAGCCGGATCGCCATCGGTTCCCATTCGATGCGGAGTCGGTCGACGAACACAAGATTGCCAAGGCTCTTCGACATCTTGTGACCGTCTTTGCTGATCAGCGCCGTGTGCATCCAGTGCTTCACGAACGGTTCACCTGTGGCCGCTTCCGATTGGGCACGTTCGCACTCGTGGTGCGGGAAAATCAGATCCGTTCCCCCGCCGTGCAAATCGATCGTCGTCCCGAGTTCACGCAGCGCCAAGGCACTGCATTCGATGTGCCAGCCGGGTCGGCCAGCCCCCCACATCGTGTCCCATGAAGGCTCATCGTCCGCCGAGGGTTGCCAGAGCACGAAGTCGAGGGCGTGACGTTTGTTGGGATCGTCGACGTTGCCACCGCGTTGACGGGCGAGGGCAATCATCTCGTCCACGGTGTAGTTGCTGACTGAGCCGAACGAATCGAACTTGGAGACGTCGAAGTACACCGACCCACCCGCCTCGTAGGCGTAACCCTGGTCGAGCACCATCCCGATGAAGCCGCGAATGTCGGGGATCGCCGAAGAGGCACGCGGAGTTGAGGCAACCGGAAGCGCATTCAGTGCCACCATGTCACGCTCGAAACGGGCCTCCTCCCCTGCCGCCAGGTCGAGGTAGTGGACACCGAGTTGGCGTGCCTTGGCGAACAACGGGTCGTCGACATCGGTGACGTTGCGGACGCACTTGACAGTGTGGCCCTTGTCGATCAGATGACGTTGCAGCACGTCGTAAGCGATGAACGTGGCGGCGTGACCGAGATGGGTCGCATCGTACGGTGTAATCCCGCACGTGTACATCAGAACTTCGTCGCCTGGTTCGAACGCGACGATTGCCCTGCGGGCAGTGTCGTACAGGTTGAGGGTCGACATGCTCAGGCGTCAACCGCGCGAGGGTCGCGTTTGATTCCCGTCAACTTCGGAGCAACCCGAGTCTTGTAGCGGACGTTGAGTTGCAGCAGCACCGCGGTGAAGGCTTCGATCGCGGTCGCGTTCGACAGTTCGCCAGCATCGAGCGGTCGACAGCCAGGAATCTTGCTCACGATCTCGCTGACCTGCATCACGGCGTTGGCATCGTCACCGCAGATCAACACGTCAGAATCGATCGGCTCGCCAATGTTGCCGAGTTCCTTGGCTGGGAGATGATGAAACGCGGCAACCACCCGACTTGCCGGCACGGCCGCTTGCACGTGAGCCGCCACACTGCCGCGAGGCGGGACCAGCGGCTGGAACTCCTTGCCGACCTTGACGAGCGCGTTGGCCATGCTGATCACGATCTTGCCCTTCAGGTAGGAGGCATGATCCTGCGCCATCGTGGCCGCCGAATCCCATGGTGTGGCGATCACGACCAGGTCACAGTCGGCCGCGGTTCGGTTGTCGCCGTAGCTCAGCATGTCCCCAATCTCCGGATACTGATCGACGAGCGCGTCGCGGCTCTCCATCGCCCGATACTTCGATCGTGAGCCGAGCACGGTCTCGTACCCGACGCTGGCAAGCCGAGCCGCCAAACCAATTCCCGCTGGCCCAGTCCCTCCGATGATCCCTATCCGCATGTCATCGAGCCTTGCACATCCGCGGCTACGGTCATCCATTATGGGTTTACTCGATGGCAAGAAGATCGTGATCACCGGGGTCTTGACCGACGCCTCGCTGGCGTTCGGCGTCGCCAAGATCGCTTTGGAGGAAGGTGCCGAGATCGTGCTGACTGGGGCCGGTCGAGGCATGAGTCTGACGCAACGGACGGCCAGAAAGCTGGGCGACAACATCGATGTATTCGAGTTCGATGTCACGGTGCCTGAGCACGTCGAATCCGCGCGTGCTGCGGTCGCCGCCAAGTGGGGTCAAGTCGACGGTGTGTTGCACGCCATCGGGTTCGCGCCGGCATCGTGCCTGGGCGACGATTTTTTCGGGGCACCGTTCGAGGACGTTGCGGTGGCGTTGCACATCTCGACTTACTCACTCAAGACGCTGGCCGACGCATTCGTGCCCTTGATGTCCAACGGCGGCGCGTTTGTCGGGCTCGACTTCGACAATCAGCGGGCATGGCCGGCTTACAACTGGATGGGTGTCGCCAAGTCAGCGCTGCAAAGCCTGTCGCGATACCTAGCCCGCGAGCTTGGCGCGCAGCAGATCCGCTGCAATCTCGTTGCTGCCGGACCGATCCGAACGATGGCGGCCAAGTCGATTCCTGGGTTCAAGCTGTTCGAAGACACGTGGGATGGCCGCGCTCCACTCGGGTGGGACGTCAACAACTCCGAACCTGTCGCCCGGGCCTGTTGTGCGATGTTGTCTGATTGGTTCCCGGCGACGACCGGCGAGATCATCCACGTTGACGGCGGCTATCACGCTGTCGGTGCCTGACCTTCCAGCACGCTTCGACGCAGCCAGGTTCGAATCGCTGCCGCCGCAGTGCGACTCGTTCGGGACGAGAACGCATCGAATGCGTGCTGTGCTCCATACACCTCGACAAAGCTGACCGGTCGCCGGGCGAACCGAAGCGCCTCGACGAACTGTGTCGCCTCGCCAATCGGCACCAACGTGTCGTGGGTCCCGTGTACGACCAGAAACGGTGGAGTTCGCTGATCGACTTGGTCGAGAGGCGAAACGGCTCGATACCGGTCTGGGGCGTGTTCGACGGTTGCCTGCATGACCTCGCGCCTGATTTTGGTCCACGGTGCCCGTGTTCGATTGCGGTTCGCCATGTCGTAGACCGCATATATGCCGACGCAGGCGTCGACTCGGTGTTCGGGTTTGGTCGCCGTCATCGCCGCGATCGACGCCAGGTGCCCGCCTGCTGACCCCCCGGCCAGCACAATCCGCGACGGTGACCACGCCTGACCCGCCCACTCGACGGCATCCTGAATCGTGACGATCTGATCCTCCACGGATGCGCGGGGCGTGAACGGATAACGCACGGTCGCAACTACCCAACCGTCCAACGCCAAGGCGTGATACAGATCGCGCGCCTGATGTTGTGGATCTCCGCTAGTCCAGCCACCGCCATGCGCGTAGATCACCACCGGTGCACCTGCAGTCGGCCGACTGGGTCTGATCAAGTCAAGTGTCGAACTCTCACGCCAGACAATGTCGAGTTCCTCGACGACGCCGGGCGGCGTCGGGATTGGCCTTCCCCTCCACCTGGCGGCGCCGCGTGCGGGATGTACTACGCCTTCGACGTTGGCTCGTAACCGTCGTACTCCGATCGCCGACCGGATCACCAACCAAACGGTGAGCAACGCCGATACGAGCACCGTCCCACCGCCGATCGCGCCGAGCACCGAACGGGGGCGAAAGCCACCGAATACTGCGGCGACGCCCAACACTCCGAGTTGGATCAACAGCCAGAGTGGTGCCAGCGAGGTCACGACCATTGCAGGAAGCCACAGCGGGGAATATCGGCGGGTCGGGTCGATCACCGGTTTGGCGGCGTTCCACGACAGAGCTACTCCGAGCGCGCCGAACAACAGGAGGAGTACCGAGGCGACGATCAACATTGTCGTCATGCTGCCACCACGCGGCCGTCGATAGCGTCGAATCGTGAATCGGCTTGCCAACGAGACGTCCCCGTACCTGCGTCAGCATCGCGACAATCCGGTTGATTGGTACCCGTGGGGATCAGAGGCCTTTCAGGCTGCACGTGATCGGGATGTACCGATCTTGCTTTCCGTCGGTTACTCGGCCTGCCACTGGTGCCATGTCATGGCACACGAGTCTTTCGAGAACGACGAGGTTGCGCAGTCGATGAACGCTCGGTTCGTATGCGTCAAAGTCGACCGAGAGGAACGACCCGATGTCGACTCGATCTACATGGACGCCGTACAGGCGTTGACGGGCCGCGGAGGCTGGCCGATGACAGTCGCGATGGACGCCGATGGACGTCCGTTCTGGGGCGGCACGTACTTCCCAAGAGACGGATTCCTCAAGCTCCTTGACGCTCTCGATGACGTGTGGACCAACCGTCGAGGCGACCTCGAACAGAATGCCGTGGCGCTCGTGAAGGCGATTGGGCAGAGCTCAGAAACGCACCCCAAGGACGAGATCCCATCGCTCGATGCCGTCAACTCGACGCTCGCTCGGCTCGGCTCAGCGTTCGATCAGGAGTGGGGCGGGTTCGGGTCGGCGCCAAAATTCCCATCGACATTCCACCTCGAACTGGTGCTCCGTTCGTACATGACGGGCGGCTCCATCGATGCCAAGCGAGTCGTCACCACGACGCTCGATGCGATGGCATCCGGCGGCATGTACGACCACATTGGTGGCGGGTTCGCTCGCTATTCGGTCGATCGAGAATGGCTCGTCCCGCATTTCGAGAAGATGCTCTACGACCAGGCGACGCTTACCAAGGTGTACCGCCAGGCGTACTCGGTGCTCGGGATCGACCATTACCGCCAAGTCGTCGAGGAGACGATTGGTTACGTGTTGAGAGAGCTGCGTCACCCAGATGGCGGGTTCTATTCGGCAGAGGACGCCGATTCGCCCGACGAGCACGGACACGGCCACGAAGGTCTGTTCCACACCTGGACACGCACGGAAGTCGAACAGGTTTTGGGTGCCGACGCCGACGCCGCATGTGACTGGTATGACATCACCGAGGGCGGCAACTTCGAGGGCCGCTCGATCCCCAACCGAATCGCCCATCGCGGCGAACTCGAGCGGCTGGACTCGATCGAGCGGTCACGCCAACGTCTGTACGACGCCCGCTCAAGGCGACGAAAGCCGGGCCTCGACGACAAGGTGCTGACCGAGTGGAACGCGCTCTTCCTCGGCGCGCTCGCCGACGCTGCAGCAGTATTTCAGCGTGACGATTGGAAACAGGCGGCGGTCGCCAACGGTGAGTTCCTGCTACGCGAACTCCGTGATATCAACGGTCGTTGGCTGCGTTCCTGGCAGGCCGATGGAACGCCGCAGGCCCGGCACTCGGCGTTGGCGGCCGACCACTCAGCTTTGGTCGAGGCCTTCGTTCGACTGCACGAACTGACCGGTGAGGCGCGCTGGGTCGTAGCCGCCCAGGAGACCGCCGACACCATGCTCGATCACTTTTGGGACGCCAGTCAGGGTGGGCTGTACACGACCGCTGATGATGCTGAAGCGCTCGTGGTGCGCCAAAAGGACCTCCACGACACGGTGACGCCATCAGCAAATTCGAGCGCCGCCAACGGACTCCAGCGACTCGCTGCGCTGACCGGCGAGATGCGCTATCGCAACCACGCCGACCGGATTCTGCAACTCCTCGGAACGGCAATCGAAAAGGCTCCAGGGGGCGTCTCGAACGCCCTCTTGGCAGTCCAGTCGAGGCATCGGGGTGTGATCGAGTTGGCGATCGTCGGCGACGTTCCCGAACTGGTCAAAGTCGCCCAAGTGGCGTGGCGGCCCGATCTCGTGATGACCTGGGGTGAATCGTTCGACTCTCCGCTCTGGGAGGACCGGACAGCCGGTCGGGCCTACCTGTGTAGGGACTACGTCTGTGAGGCCCCTACCGAGACGCCGGCGGCGCTGTATGAGCAACTCACCGGAACTCCAATGCCTGATGGCATGAGCCTGAATCTCGATGCGGATCTCACCAGGCACCCCGGTGGATGATCCCGGCGGCGCTGCGGCCAGGTCGGCCGGCGCTTCGACCACGTTGCTCGGCGCCCTCTGCGGCGTACCCGAGGGCGATTGCCCCAAGTAGATCGAGTCCTGGCGGAATTCCCAGCGATTGGCGTAGCTCGCGCTCGCCTTTGAATACGCCGAAGAACAATGCGCCGAGACCGGCCGCCTCTGCAGCGAGCAGCAGTGTCATCACGGCCATCGAGGCGTCGATCGTCCAATACGGTGCCGGCCAGGCGGCCACACCCGCACCCAACCCGGTCGCCGCCTTGTCAGGTTCCGAGTAGCGGTCGGTGTAGGCCTTCGAATCGGCCAGCGGCAGCAGGATCACGGGGGCATCGATCAAGCTCTGCCACTTGAACAAACCACGTCGCATCGGCGGCAACGTCGTATCCCAGAATCGGGCGGTTTGCTGGCCCTCCAGCGCGATCAGGTGCCAACCCTGACTTTTGCCGGCACTCGGTGACCGGTTGGCCAGTTCGACGAGTTCGTCGAGTAGTCCGTCGGGCAATGTCTGTGTTGTGAACGAACGCGTCATCCGCCGCCGTCGTACGACGTTGGCGAACTCATCCACGAGTCGCCCGATTAGACCCGGCGACCGAGCTTGACGAGGTCTTCCGCCATCGTCCAGCCATAAATGACCATCGCGTCGCCAGCTTCGGAATCGACGCCGGCCAGTAGAGCGGTGATCGCCGGCTTGATCTTCTCGGGTTTTGCGGTGATGAAATCAAGAAAGCCGGATTGACCATTCTTGGCGATGAACGTCTGAGGGTCGTATTGCGCCTCGACGCCGAATCGCTTGGCGATGCGACGGCCCCACGCCCTCTCTTCACCGACGGCGCGCACACCAGGCGATGGAATCACATCATCGAGCTTTTCGAACGCTTCGACGGCATCGGCGGTCACGAATCGGGAGCCGACAACAACGTCTTCGTCAGGAAATGCCATCAAGGCACGGTGGTAGGCCTCACCCATCAGCCCGCGGAGGACCGAATCACGCTTCGAGGACCGGCGAATACTCATCATGCCGAGTAGCACACACGGAGTACCGCCGATTCGCTCCAACGTCGAGAACGTAAATCCGTGCAACTTGCCATCGATTCGGGCAGTCGTCACGAGCACCCAATCTTCCTTGGCCTTGGAGATCGCGCCGATGTCGAACGCAGCCTCGATCGAACCCATCTCATCGAGATCGGCGTCAGTCAGCGAGATTGCGTCGTTTGTGTGCACTTCGATCGGCATTGTCCCCTCCCGCGGACGTCATGGGACCACCATTCTGCCACCGGATCGGGCGGGATTGACAAACGGGCTCGTCAAGTCCCACGTTCAACAGCACGGCGTCATAGCAGAACGGCGTCGTGACCGAAGGCCATTCGCAGTTCTCCGACGGCGCGGTCGATGTCGACCCGGAACTCGTCAGCAAGTCGCAGGACCTTGCCGTGACCGAGCTCTATTTGGACCACAGAGTCTCCTGGATGGTCACGCAGGATTCGTTTCAGACGTTGGATCTTGAGCTCATCAAGGGCATGCGTCGGGAGCGCCAGTCGCAGCGGCGGTGCATTGCCCTGGGTCAAGCCAGACAGGACTTCGATGTCCTGTGCGATCAGACCGAAACGGGACTCGTCTCGACGGTCGAGACGACCTTTGACCGTGACGATGATGTCGTCTTCCAGTTTGTGACCCTGTTCCAACAACGTTCTGGGGAAGACCGTAACTTCGATCGTGGCTTCAAGATCCTCCAGCACGAACACGGCCATCTGATCACCGCGTTTCGTGAACTTCCTGGCCAGATTCGTGATCACGCCACCGACCTTGACCGGTGTCCCATCTTCCATTTCCGGCAGATCGCTCAGGCTGTGATCGACTTTGCGTTTGAGTGCTGCCTCGACGCCGAACAATGGATGGTCGGAGACGTAGAGACCGAGCATGTCCTTCTCAGCCTTGAGGCGTTCGTTCTTGTCGAACTCGACGTCTGGGATTGGGACCCGCTCGTTGTAAGCGGGTGATGCATCGGTGTCAGATGCGGCGTCATTCCAATCGCCGAACAGGCTCATCACGCCCTGGTTGCGCTCGCGGCGACGTTCGATCGTGACATCGAGAATTGCCTCGAACGAGCGGAGCAGACCGAGACGTGGATGACCGAGACGGTCGAATGCGCCGGCTTTGATCAGCGATTCGACGGTCCGCTTGTTCAGTACTGGTTCTGGCACACGTTCTGCAAAGTCGTAGAAATCGGCGAATTCACCGTTCGCCTCGCGCTCAGTGATCAGTTGTTCGACCAGGCCTGAACCGACGTTACGGACGGCCGACAATCCGAACGTAATCGCGCCCGGGCTGCCGATCGGGAGTGCCACATCGTCAGGGACGAGCGCTGTCGGGATTGCGTCGAAGTCGATCACCGAGCGGTTGATGTCGGCCGTGAGTACTTTGATGCCTGCGGCGCGACAGTCGGACAGGTAGACGGCGGCCTTGTCGAGATTGGATTTGACGCTGGTCAGTAGACAGGCGAAGTACTCGACGGGATAGTGCGCCTTGAGGTACGCCGTTTGGTAGGTGACGAGTCCGTAGCCGAACGTGTGACTCTTGTTGAAGGCGTAGTCGGCGAACTTCTCGATGGTGTCGAACAGTTCCTTGCCGAGCGCCGCCTCGTAACCGTTGAGTCCGCACCCAGCCTCGAACGCCGAGCGCGCCTCTGCCATAACCTCACGCGATTTCTTGCCCATCGCCTTGCGCAGGTTGTCGGCTTCGGCCAAGGAGTAACCCGCGAACCGTTGAGCAACGCGCATCACACTCTCCTGATAGATCATCAGGCCGAACGTGTCGTCGAGCACCTCCGCAGCATCGGGATGGAAGTACTCGACCGGCTTGCGACCGTTCTTGCGGTCGGCGTAGTCGTAGTGCATGTTGACGCTCATCGGCCCAGGCCGGTACAGCGCAAGAACAGCGGAAACATCTTCGAAGCTGTTCGGGGCAAGGGCTTTGAGGAGTTGCCGCATCGGTGTTGATTCCAGCTGGAACACGCCGATCGTGTCGCCCCGGGTGAGCAGGTCGAACGTGGGCTGATCATCGAGCAGTACGGCGTCGATGTCGAACGCCGGATCGCGAT
This sequence comes from Ilumatobacteraceae bacterium, assembly GCA_031422395.1. Taxonomy (GTDB): domain Bacteria; phylum Actinomycetota; class Acidimicrobiia; order Acidimicrobiales; family Ilumatobacteraceae; genus Ilumatobacter. The sequence goes on from JANPLQ010000054.1 coordinate 61,053, forward strand.
GGGCTTGGATCATCGCCTGCGCGTCGGTTATGACGTCAAGGTTCCGGAGGCCGAGGAAGTCCATCTTGAGTAGGCCGAGTTCCTCGACACCGTGCATTTCGAACTGCGTCACAATCGGCGCATCGGCAGGATTCTGGCCGGCCTCGGGCTTGCGTTGAATCGGCAGGTAGTGGATCACCGGTTCCTTGGTGATCACCACGGCGGCAGCATGAATCCCGTCAGAGCGTTTCAGACCCTCTAGGCCCTTTGCGACATCGACCACCCGCTTGACGTCTGGGTCGGTCTCGTACATCGCCCTCAGTTCCTGGGCCGCCTTGTAGCCGTCGGCGTACTTGTCACTCTGCTCGAAGCAGTACTTCAGCGGCGTGTCGCGGCCCATCACGAGTGGCGGCATCGACTTGGCGATCTTGTCGCCGACGTTGTACGGATAGCCGAGTACGCGGGCCGCGTCACGTACCGCGTTGCGGGCCTTGATGGTGCCGAACGTGATGATTTGGGCGACGTGATCGCGGCCGTAGGTGCGGGCCGCGTACTGGATCATTTCGTCGCGGTATCGCGAGTCGAAGTCCATGTCGATGTCTGGCATCGAGATACGACTCGGATTCAAGAAGCGTTCGAACAGCAGGTCGTACTTGATCGGGTCGAGATCGGTGATCCGCAGGCAGTACGCCACGGCGGACCCAGCAGCCGAGCCGCGTCCGGGCCCGACACGAATCCCCGACTCTTTGGCGTAACGGATCAGATCCCAGGTGATCAGGAAGTACGAGGCGAACCCCATGTCGTTGATCACCTTGAGCTCATAGGCGACTCGCTCGACAACGCTTGGAGGCAGGTCGTCACCCCACCTGCGTTGGGCACCTTCCCATGTGAGGTGGTCGAGGTACTGCTTGTCGGTCGAGAAGCCTTCCGGAATCGAGAAGTTCGGCAGCAGAGGGTCACCGAACGTGATTTCAAGGTCGGCTCGTTCGGCCACCCACAGCGTGTTGTCGCACGCCTCTGGCAGTTCGCGGAAGAGGTGACGCATCTCGCGAGCCGACTTGAGGTAGTGCTCGGTTCCTTCAAACTTGAACCGCTTCGGATCGGAGATCAAGGCACCGGTCTGGACGCACAGCAGGGCGTCGTGGGCTTCGTGGTCCTCGCGGTGTGTGTAGTGCGAGTCGTTGGTGGCAAGCAGCGGCGCACCGATCTTCTTGGCGATCTCGACCAACTTCGGGTTGGTTTCGATCTGTGCCGCTAGCCCGTGATCCTGGAGTTCGACGAACAGGTTGTCCTTGCCGAAGATCTCCTGCAGGCGACCGGCCTTGTCGATCGCGCCCTTTTCATCGCCATTCAGCAGCGACTGCAATACATGGCCGCCGAGGCAGCCGGTGGTGGCGATCAGGCCTTCGGAGTACTTCTCGAGCAGTTCCCAGTCCATCCGGGGCTTGTAGTAGTAGCCCTCGAGGAAAGCGAGGCTGGACAGTTGAATCAGGTTGCGGTACCCGGTCTCGTTCTCGGCCAGCAGCGTGAGGTGGTAATAGAGCTTCTTTCCACCCTCGGTGTCGCCGCCGGAGTCATCGATCCTGCCGCGTCTGGCGGGACGTTCCGAGCGGTGATCGTGGGCCATATAGGCCTCGGTGCCGATGATCGGCTTGACGCCCTGCTTGCGGCATTCCTTGTAGAACTCGAGTGTTCCGTACATGTTGCCGTGATCGGTCATCCCGATCGCCGGCTGCCCGTCAGCCACAGCTTTGGCCACCATCTCGTCGAGACGCGCAGCACCGTCGAGCATCGAAAACTCTGTGTGAACGTGGAGGTGGGTGAACGAATCAGTCAATGGATGCTTGGGGATTGTTTGGGGCGCGTCGTAGTCGAACGAATCACACGAATGTGGTTCGTCAACCTACCAGACCCTCCCCCACCGAAGAATTGCAGTCGGCCGACCCAACCATCTTTTCGATCCTCCGTGGGACCGAGGCAACCTGCCGATTGCGCGACTAGTCCCTCCGACAACCGGTTTAGTCCGGTGGATGAACGTTGCCGTCGGCGCATTTGGTGCGACCGAATTGGGCACTCGACGGTCGCTGAAACGAGTTTCGTGCAGAGGCGCCTCAAACTTTGCGGCAGGCAACACGACCACAGACGTCGTGATCGCTGCCACAAAATCCGAACCCGTCGTTGGCGGCAGCCAGAACAACCGAATTCGTCGTAATGGCTGCCGCAAAATTGAGTTGGTTGAACGAACTTCGGCGAGTGCTACACCGGATGCTAGAGATACGTGCCGGGGCGTTCCATTTGGGGTTGCATCTGGGATTGATCGGGAACCATTTGGCCGCCAGGCCCCAGGGGAAGTTGGCGCATCTGCTCGAGTTGTTGCCTCGCAGCGAACTGTTGAGCGAACAACGTGGCCTGAATACCGTGGAACAGGCCTTCGAGCCAACCGACGAGTTGCGCCTGCGCGACGCGTAACTCGGCATCGCTCGGCACCTCGCCGTCCTCGAACGGCAGCGCCAGCGATCGCAGTTCTTCCTGCAGATCAGGCGACAACGCGGAAGCCAATTCGGTGACCGACCGCTCGTAGATCTCGGCGAGACGCTCCCGACTGCGACTGTCCAGAGGGGCATGCCGCACTTCGTCGAGCAATTGCTTGACCATCGAGCCAATCCGCATCACCTTGGCGGGTTCGATCACGGCACCGGTGGCAGGCACGTCGGGTGGATCGAGCACCTCGCCGTGCTCGACCGGTGGTTCAGTCAATTGCTCAGATTCGGGATTGGAATCAGTCACTTCAGACACGTACAAATCTCCATCAAACATTTCCTTGTGCGAGCAGAGGAACATACACCTCGGCCGACGTCAATGAACCGTGGCGACAAATCAATGTGAACGGGCCACTATCGGCCGGGTCGTCATAGCTCACCGGTTGGCGGGCAACCAACGCCACGTCACCCAGTCGAGCGGCCACCGGCGGAGCAACTGACGGACCGAACCAACCGTCAGCAATGGTCTGGTCACGAGTGCGCACCCAACCGGTCGTGCCAAACTCGTCGACCGCCGCAGCAAGCAACTCGTCGTGCGCACCGCGACGAGCATGCAGCCAACGGAATCGGCCCTCGCCTGATTGCAGCGCAACGAGTCCTAGTAGATCTTTGCTGGGCCGCACGATCCGCTCGCCGACATCGACTTGACCATGATCGGCGGTGATCAGCAGCACAGCGCCCGCCGGCAGGACCTCGAGCATGTCGGCAACCAGTCGATCGGCGGCGCGCAGTTCAGACTCGTAGAACTCGCCAAACCCACGCTCGTGAGCGATCTTGTCGATGCCTCCGTAGTAGGCGTAGATGAATCGCTCACCGCCACGGAGTTGACGGTCGACTTCCACGACAATTGACGACGAGGCCCGAACACCGATGTGTCGACCGCCACGAAGGTGCGCCTCGCTAAACGCGGAGCCGAGCAGTTCGGCCGGACTTACCATCGGAACCGAATCGCCGAGAAACGCCGGATATCGCTGGATATCGGCTGGCGGCTGTGATTTGCGGCGATCCTTCCCATCGACAGCCCATCTCAACACGTTGATCACTTCGCCGCCGAGCAACATCCGGTAGCCGATCAGCCCGTGCTCACCTGGCGTCAGGCCGGTCGATATCGAGGTCAACGCCGTGGCGGTCGTTGTCGGTGCAACGGTCGAAATCCGCCCGCCGGACATTCCCGCAATCGTCGGCACCACATGCCGATGCTGGTTGAGTTGGTCCCAACCCAGTCCATCGAGCACGAAAAATACGACCTGGCGAGACTCGGCCACGGCCGCAGGCATCCAGGACGGGAGACCAGATGCCCAAGTCGACGGTCCGAGCAGTGCCGGGACGACGCCACGAACGTTTGCGCCTGCGTAGTCAGGAATGATCGGCTCGACGTCGTCGTCAACACGGGAAACAATGATTGGGTCAGTCACGCGAGCGCTAGTCCAGCACCTTCGCGCGGTTGAGGCCAAGTGAAGCGACGCAAAACCCCTACGCTGAGTCTCGTGCGCGTTTCGACGAGAGGTGACTACGCCTGCCGGGCTCTCCTGTCACTGGCACTACGCGCCAGCGAGACCGGACCCACCTCGGTGCGCGACATCGCTGAGCGAACCGGGCTCCCCCAGCCCTACCTCGAGCAGATCCTGCTTGCCCTGAAAGGGGCTGGGCTGGTGCGCTCAAAACGCGGTGTCGGCGGTGGGTACGTTCTGGCGAGGTCGGCTGAGGAGATCCGAATCTCTGAGATCTTGTCGGCTGTCGACGGGCCGATCACACTGGGCGATTTCGGCAAACCGCATCAAGACGGTGCCTGCGATCACGAAGGTCAGTGCGTGCTGCTCGAGATCTGGCAGCAAGCGGGCGAAACGATGCGCCACCACCTGGAGGGCTACACCCTGGCAGAAATAACCCGCGTCGCCCGCGGTGAGAGTGAGTGGCCAACTCTCGCCCGCTAGTCGGTCCGGAAACGTTTGAGCGTCGACAGCCGCTCGGCCAAGTCAGACGCCAACTCACTCTTGAAGGTCACCAGTTCACCTGTCATCGGATGATCGAACGCCAACTCGGCCGCATGCAGAAATGGACGCGTCAACTGCAGCTTCGGTCGCCGTTGCCCATACACGGGATCTCCGACGAGCGGATGGTCGATCGAGCCGAGGTGAACACGAATCTGATGCGTGCGACCGGTCTCGAGCCGACACTCCAGCAGCGCCAGATCGGCAGGGCTATCAAACTTCTCGAGCACTCGATACTCGGTGCGCGAACGTCGGCCGTCAGCCACGATCGCCATTTTGAGCGGATCCCGCTTCGAGCGCCCGATGGGAGCGTCAATCACACCGTGTGGGGCGTCTGGATGCCCCCACACGAGCGCAAGGTAGACACGAGTCGCATGATGCGAGGCGAACTGTTCGATCAGCGCATCCGCCGCTGCCTGTGTGCGAGCAACAACCAGAAGACCCGAACTGCCGGCGTCGAGGCGGTGCACGATCCCCGGGCGAATCCTCTCACCGACTGAGACAATCTCGGGGTATCGAGCAAGGAGACCGTTGACGAGCGTCCCGTCGGCGTTGCCGGAACCGGGGTGAACGACCAGCCCCGCCGGTTTGTTGATGATCAGAATGTGATCGTCTTCGTACACCACGTCAAACACGACGTCAGGGTCCGCAACCGGGGGGCCTGGTTCAGAGATGACCAGCGGATCGACCTCGACCGCTTGGCCCTCGACCAGCCGGATCTTGCCTGACGTCACTGTTTCTGCATCAACTCGAACTCCGCCAGCTTCGATGATCGCCGCAGCCTGGGATCTACTGCAGTCTGCGAGGAGGGCAACGACGCGATCGATTCGCTCACCTGCCAATGCCGGTGGCACAACTTCGGTAATCATGTCGCTTCCCTTCCGGCAACCCATGAGGCGAGCACCAACAGCACTCCGCCAATCGTGATCCCCATGTCAGCAACATTGAAGATCGGAAACCCTCGAAACTCGATGAAGTCAACGACCGCACCCCGAAACCAACCGGGCGACCGAAACAACCGGTCGATCACGTTGCCAATTGCACCCCCGACAATCAAACCGACGGCGACCGTCGAAGCCCGCCCGGTCTGGCGTTTCATGTTCAGGAGCAGGGCAACGATCACGACGAGCGCCACGATCCCGATTACCGGCCCGATGTTCTGACCACGACTGAACGCCATCCCGGTGTTATGAGACAGATGAAATCGAAATCGCCAGAACAGATCGATATCTCGATCGTCCAATCGCGATTCCGCCCATTGCTTGGTGAGTTGATCAGCGACGACAACGATGACCGTGATCGGGGCCCACCCACGCATCGCGCGGGCTGACTCGATCATCGTCGGCCGATCCCGCCGACCTTTTCCTCGACTGAGACTGCCGCCCACGGAATCGCTTCGAGACGCTCCTTCGAGAGCGGAACGCCGGACATCACTGAATATCCGTATGTGCCAGCCGCCATTCGGGCGAGTGCTTCGTCGATCTCGATGACGGCTTCGCGGGCCTGAGCGCTCAGTGCGAGATCGCGTTCACGCTCGACGACCATCGTGTCGCCCTCGCCACCTTCATCGTCGAACTGGACGTCGCCCATCTCAGCTTCGTCAATCATCTGCTTGGCTTCGTTCTCAAGCCGCGTCGCTTGACCGGTGAGACGAACCCGTTCGGCCACGAGAGCGTCGTGCTGTTCCTTGACGAACGGCAGGTCGAAATCCTTCGTGTAGCCAATCCCGTCCTTGTTGAACTTCGGCTTCGGTAGCTCGCCGACGGTTACAGGTGCTGACTTCGTGGACCGGACAGTGGTCATTGCGGTTTTGGTCAAGGATTTCGCCGCTGTCTTTGTTGCAGTCTTCATTGCGGCTTTGGGTATGGGCTTGATGGCCAGTGCCTCGACCGGTTTCGCAGCCGCCGTGGTCGACTTGCTGGTCGACTTATTGGTCGACTTGCTGGTCGACTTGCTGGTCGGCTTGCTGGTCGGCTTGCTGGTCACTTTGGCAGTCGGCTTGCTGGTCGGCTTGCTGATCACTTTGGCGGTCTTGCTGGTCGCGCTTGCCTTCGAGGTGATCGTGGCTTTTTTTGTCGACTTGGCCGTTGATTTCGTGGTCAACCTTGGGGTGGTCGGTTTCGGGTCAGCCGGCTTTGCGGCCGATGCCTTCTTGGCTGACCCTTTGGCGACGGATTTGGCCGGTGTTTTGGTGGCCGTTTTGGTTGCCGCTTTTGCCGGTGTCTTGGTTGGCGGAGTGGTCGCGGCCGCTTTCTTGGCGGGCGCCTTGTCCTTCGCAGCAGCCATATCGGTGCACCTCCCGGGCGATTGTGAACGCCGGACTCTACCGGATCAGCGCCGAATTGCCGCGTTCAGCCGCGCTGCCAAATCATCATCGGTCACATCGTCGATCTCGAATCGCTTCGTACGCGAGGAGCCGCCGCCGATCAAACGAACTTGGCGCGGACGAACCGACAACGCTTCCGCCAACGCCTCGATCACGGCCTGATTGGCGGCACCGTCGACCGGCAGCGCAGCGACAGCCAACCTCGGCATCTCGCCGTACCAGCCAACGAACCCGGTTCGACGGGCACCGGGCTGGACCCGAATCAGGAGCCGCGCCATCGCCGTCACCCGCTGGCGCGTTTCACCGTGACGACCGGATCATCGGTGGTACCAAGCACCGTGCTGGCCTCCAAGGCGAGCACTTCGGCCATCACGAGGTCACGGTGTGCCTCGAACGCTTGCACGATTTCAGCAGGGCCGCTGACCGTGAGATGAATCCGATCGCTGACATCGAGCCCTGACTCGCGACGGGCCTGTTGGATCTGGCGGATCAGGTCACGCGCCCGGCCCTCGACTTCGAGTTCGGGTGTCACCACCGTGTCGAGCACGACAACGCCCGCCCGACCCTTCAACGTGGCGACGGCACCATCGCCGGATGACACCAGACGGAAATCGAACTCGCCTGGGAAGAGTTCCACGCCCCCGACGATCGCCGAGTCGCCCTGCAGCGACCAATCCCCCGCCTTGTGGGCCTTGATCACTTCCTGCGTACGTCCGCCGAGTCGCGGCCCGAGCGTCTTGGGGTTGATCACCAACTCCTTGGAGCCATAGCGGTCGACGTCGGTGGTGAGTTCGACGTGTTTGACATTCAGTTCGTCACGAAGGATGTCGAGGTGTGGTTCGATCAGTCCGGCGCTGGGGGTCGCCACGACGGCCTTGGTGAGCGGCAACCTGACTCGAAGCCCTTCTGCCTTGCGTAGCGACAGCAGCGCCGAACACGCATCGCGAACCTGCGACATACCCTCGCTCAGGTCGGCGTCGAACGGGAACCGATCTGCGCTAGGCCAATCGGTGAGATGCACACTTGGCTGATCGCCGACGAGCGAGCCGTAGACGTGGTCGGTGATCAGTGGGAGCAGTGGCGCGGCGACCTGACTGAGTGTCACGAGTGCCGTGTGGAGCGTGTCGATCGCATCCTGATCGCCAGCCCAGAACCGGTCACGACTGCGCCGGATGTACCAATTCGTGAGCGCGTCAAGGAAGTTGGCAACGTGCTCGCATGCACCGTATAGGTCGTACACGTCCATCCGATCGGTCACCAACTCGACCAACGAGCGCAGTTCGCCAAGTAGGTATCGGTCGAGCACATCGGTCTGATCGGTCCTGACAACGCCGACGGTGCCGGCCGCATTGGCATACAGGGTCAGGAAATAGAATGCGTTCCAGAATGGAAGGATCACGTGCCGAACGGTGTCGCGCATACCTGTTTCCGTGACCGAGAAGTCTGCGCCGCGCAGGATCGGCGACGAGAGCAGATACCACCGCATGGCGTCGGCTCCATAGACGTCGAACATGGCGTTCGGGTCTGGGTAATTGTTCAGCGACTTCGACATCTTTCGGCCGTCGTCGCCGAGCACGATTCCGTGGCTGACGCACGCCGAGAATGCCGGCCGATCGAACAACGCCGTCGCTAACACATGCATGGTGTAGAACCATCCACGTGTCTGGCCGATGTACTCGACGATGAAGTCGCCGGGATAGTGATGCTCGAACCAGTCGGCGTTCTCGAACGGATAGTGCACTTGAGCAAACGGCATCGAGCCTGATTCGAACCAGCAATCGAGTACTTCTGGGACGCGCCGCATCATCGACTGCCCTGTCGGGTCATCGGGGTTGGCTCGGACGAGATCGTCGATTTGCGGTCGGTGCAGGTCAGTCACTGTCGCCCCGAAGTCGGATTCGAGTTCGGCGATCGATCCGTAGACATCGAGGCGCGGATAGTCGGGGTTGTCACTTCTCCAAACCGGGATCGGTGAACCCCAGAACCTGTTACGGCTGATCGCCCAGTCGCGTGCATTGGCAAGCCACTTCCCGAAGCTGCCTTCCTTGACGTGTTCTGGAGCCCAGGTGATCTGCTGGTTGAGTTCGACCATCCGGTCACGGAACTCGCTGACCTTCACGAACCACGACGAGATTGCCCGATATACGAGTGGTTGCTCGCACCGCCAGCAGTGAGGGTAGGAGTGGTCGTAGCTGTCATGGCGAACCACGAGGCCACGCTCCTTCAACGCTCGAATGACGAGTGGGTTGGCGTCGAATACATGCTGCCCCGACCAGTCGGCCACTTCGGCCGTGTACTGGCCGTGCTCGTCCATCGGGCAGATCGTGGGGATGCCGACCGCCAAGCAGGCATTCTGGTCATCCTCGCCGAATCCAGGGGCCAGGTGGACCACTCCGGTTCCGTCGTCGGTCGACACAAAGTCGGCACCGAGGATCTGGAATGCTCGCTCGGTGTCGGCGAAGTAGTCGAACAACGGTAGGTACCGTCGACCGACGAGTCGCGCGCCTTTCAACGAGCCGACCTGGACAGCGTCGGTGAACTCTTTCTCGTACGCACCGAGTCGCGACTCGGCGAGGATCACAGCTTCACCATCGAGCGACATGACGGCGTAGTCGATGTCAGGTCCGACAGCCAACGCCAAGTTCGCCGGCAACGTCCAAGGAGTCGTCGTCCATGCCAGCATGGTGGTGGTCGGGACTGGCCTCCGCTCCGCTTCAGCTGCTCCCTCCGTCCGACCCCAATCAATCAGGTCATCGATCCCGTCGACTAGCTGGAACTTGACGGTGACGGCTGGATCCTGACGGTCTCGATAGACGTCATCCATACGAGTCTCGGTGTTGCTGAGCGGCGTCTCACAACGCCAGCAGTACGCCAGCACCCGGAAACCTTCGGTGATCAGGTTCTTGTCCCAGAGCGACTTGAACGCCCACATGACGCTCTCCATGTAGTCGCGATCGAGCGTCTTGTAGTCGTTCTCGAAGTCGACCCACCGTGCCTGACGGGTTACGTAGTCACGCCATTCACCGGTGTAACGCAGCACACTTGCCCGGCAGGCGTCATTGAACTTGTCGATCCCGAAGGCGGTGATCGCTGGATGACCAGCAATCCCCAATTCCTTCTCTGCCTGCACTTCGGCCGGTAAACCGTGACAATCCCAACCGAACCGACGCTCGACCCGACGGCCACGCATCGTTTGATACCTCGGTACGGCGTCCTTCACGAAGCCGGTCAGCAGATGGCCGTAGTGCGGTAGCCCATTGGCGAACGGCGGACCATCGTAAAACACGAACTCGTTGTCACCGTTGACGCCTGCTTCACGTTGATCGATCGATCGCTGAAACGTGCTGTCGCGTTTCCAACGATTGAGAACCGAGCGCTCCAGCTCGGGTAACTGCGGTTGGGATTGCACGGTTGGGTACGTCACGGTTGTTGCTCCTGGGCGATCTGATTCGACTGCCAGGGACGAGCCGAAACCCGCGGTACCACCCTGCTTGCCGGACCCCACGGGAACCGACCGCTCACCTTCGCCAGCGTTCACGGGCTGGACCCGTTCGGTTCTACTGAGCGGTGCCAGCACCGCCGTTCTTCCGAAGGCTCAGAGGTGATTACCTCGTCGAAGCCGTTACCTTTTTAGACTATCGGCTGATCGCCCTATGCACCGGAAGCGTTTCCTGTGACCTGATCAAGTGCATCTTCGAGTTCGGGAAACTCCACGACTCGTGGTGGACGAAACATTTCTCCCGTTTCGTCCATCGGCTTCTCGCCTGCCACCGACAGCGACGGGCGATGTACCTGACCGAGCCCATCTGGCACGCGCTCGCACAGTGCCTCGATTTGTCGTGCGGCCCCGCGCAGGCGGTCGCGCTGATCGACAAGAAACCCTTCGAGCTGATCGACATCGCCGACCAACAGTTGGCGTCGCTCGACCAGTGATTGGACTTCGTGCTCGGCGGCCCGACGCTCGGAGTCGGACGCTTTGCGAGCCTCGACCCGCGCCTCGTCGAGCAGTTTGGCCGACATCTCGCGGGTCGAATCGATCGTCGTCTCCGACTCGGCCCTGGCCTCGCTCAACAAACGATCAGCTTCAGTTCGCGCCTCCGCAACAGCCGCGTCAGCGGTCCGCTGGGCGAGCAACAGCGTGCGCGAAATCATCTCGGCATCGCCTGCGCTGACGGCCTGTTCGCGGACCCCCTGAGGCTGGCCAGCGGCGTCGGCAGCAGCTTGGTCCTGGGCGGTCGTGACTTCCTGCAAGCGGGCGACGGCGGCGCGCGCTCGCGCTTCCATGGCGGTTGCCTGCTGTTGCGCATCCTCCAATGCCTTGGCTGCGTGAAGGAGAAACGCATCGACCTGTGACGGGTCGTAGCCCTTCTTGACCGTTTGAAACGAGGCGCTCGAAACTTGACTAGGGGTGAGATCCATGTCGTCCTCGGCGGCTCTCAGTCGTCGTATTCGTCATGACGCGACGGTCGACCCGACTTCAACAGATATACACCGTTGGCGACTTTTTCCATCGAACCATCCAGGGCGTAGCACAGCCCGCTGGCAAAGTCGATCAATCGGCGGGCGACCTCGCGATCAGCGCCTTCGAGATTCATGATCACTGGCAGGCCCTCTTTGAACTTGTCGGCGACCTCTTGGGCCTGATCGAACCGACGCGGGCGAACCGTCGCCGGTTCGCCGTTGGCGACAGCACCACGGGTTACAGCACGTTGAGGACGCGGGTTGACTCCTGAGTCATCGCGTTCTGCGTTTCGTCGCGCCTGCGACGGATCGAAGTCACGCGAGGGGAACGTGGGTCGGCTTGGCAACGTACGCACCACACCTTCATTCCCGGTTTCGTCACGATGGCCGCGCCCGGGACGCGATTCAGCCTCGTGTTGACGCCTGCCGCGAGGGGCCGGTTCGTCGTACTCTTCGACGTCGTATTCGTCGTACGCGTCGTCCGGACCAAGACCGAGATAGTCCATGGTTCGTTTCCACATTGACATAGCCAACATCCTCCTTCGCTCGGAGGCTATCGCACCTGGTCGGGCGCTGGGGGGACACGGCGCTCGCCGAACAACGCCGTCCCTACACGGACCTGCGTGCTGCCCTCGGCGACGGCGACTTCAAGATCTCCCGTCATGCCCATCGAACAGACTTCGAGTCCAAGCCGATCGACGGCTGATCGCACGCGCCGAAAGCCGTCTCGAGCAGCCTCAGGTCCCCCGAATGTTGGGCCAACGGTCATCAGCCCGCCCAGGTTGAGGCCGATTGATCGAACCTCACCGACCAACTCATCCAACTGATCGAACGAGCATCCGCCCTTTCCCGATTGACCAGCCGTGTCGACCTGGATCAGCACCGTTGCACCTGGGTCGCGCTTTGCAATCTCGTGGGCGATTCGAGCACGGTCCACCGTTTCATACACCCGAACAAGCCCGGCGATCTGGCGAATCTTGTTGGTTTGCAACTGTCCGATGAAATGGACTTCGGCGTGCTCGGCGGCGGCGCGCTTCTCGATCAACTCCTGGGCGTAGTTCTCACCGATTGCCGTACACCCTGCGGCGAGCGCAGCCTCGATCGCGTCAGCACCGAAGCCTTTCGTGACTGCCAGAATCCGAACCGTGTCGTCGCCGCCCGCCAGCCTGATTCGTGTGCGGACTTGTTCGAGCGCTTGGCTGACATGCTCGAATGCCATGCGGCGACGTGAAGCGCGCTACTTGAGGAACGAGGGGACGTCGAAGTCGTCGTCGTCGTCGAGCGGCTCCTCGTCGGGATCGGCGAACAACTCGGTGATCCGAGCCGAGGGCCGCGACTCGACGATGCCGAGCGAATGCGCTCCTTCGAATCGGTCGAATCCGGCAGCGATCACGGTAACTCGCACTTCATCACCCATCTCGTCGTCGATCACGGTGCCGAAGATGATGTTGGCGTCGGGGTGGGCGACACCGTGAATGATCTCGGCGGCGGCGTTCATCTCGAACAGACCCATGCTCGACGGGCCTGTGATATTGAGCAACACACCGCGTGCGCCATCAATCGCCGATTCGAGCAGAGGGCTCGAGATCGCCTTGCGGGCGGCGAGCACGGCACGATCGTCTCCGCTGCCCTCTCCAATGCCCATCAACGCCGAGCCGGCATTCGACAAAATCATCTTCACGTCAGCGAAGTCGGTGTTGATCAGACCCGGTGTGGTGATCAAGTTGGTGATACCTGACACGCCCTGCAACAGCACCTCATCGGCCATCTTGAAGGCGTTCAGCACGCTGGTCTTTTCGTTGGCCACGCTCAGCAAACGATCGTTCGGAATCACGATCAGCGTGTCGACCTTGTCTTTCAGTCGTTGCACGCCGTTCTCGGCCTGGACCGAACGCCGACGGCCCTCGAAACCGAACGGTCGGGTGACTACACCAACTGCGAGTGCACCCGCATTTCGGGCAATCTCGGCGATGATCGGTGCCGCACCAGTTCCGGTGCCACCACCTTCACCGGCCGTGATGAACACCATGTCAGATCCCTTGACCATCTCGGATATCTCCTCGTGATGGGCTTCAGCAGCCGCACGACCGACGTCGGGGTCGCTGCCAGCGCCGAGGCCACGCGTCAAGTCACGCCCAATGTCGAGTTTGACATCAGCGTCGCTCATCAACAGCGCCTGGGCGTCGGTGTTGACTGCGATGAACTCGACACCTTTGAGGCCGGCGTCGATCATGCGATTCACGGCGTTGACGCCGCCACCGCCAACCCCGACAACTTTGATAACGGCGAGATAGTTCTGTGGCGCGCCGGGCATCAGCGGTACCTCCGATGAGGGTGGCGTCGGGTATGACGTGAGGTTGAAACGTAGGTCATATTGGTCATTGGTGTGCCTCTCGCGGGCCATCCTGGCACGTCAAGCCCACTAAGGCCGGTGATGCTAGCCGCATCGGAGGCCACCGTGCTCAAATCCGCCGCCCTGGTCGGAGAGTCAGAGTGTGACTTCCTTGGTCGATACGTCGATCACACCAGGTTCACGAGGTTCTGGCGACGACAGCACGGTTTCCAATCGAACGAGTTTGGCGAACAGGTCGCGAGCCTCGCCGAAACGCACTTCCGTTCCGTCATCAAGCTTCATGACGAGCCGTGAACCATCAGCTGTGACCTCGACAATTTTGATTCGGCCGCGCACCGAACCGGTCAGATTCTTCGCCAACTCGGAAGCCGCCGCGTATCCGGTCGGGGCAAACTCACCAGGGTCGAGGTCAACCGGGTCAGGTCCTCCGAGCAGCAGATACGCAAACGGATACTTGTCGAGAACGTCGAGTACTCGGCCCTCGCGGTCGAGTACTCGAAACTTGGAATCCGGACCGGCATAGGTCGTCATCGCCTCGCGCTCGCGCAGTTCAATGGTGACCGCGTGTGGGAAGTTGGTACGGACAACCGCCTCGTCGACCCACGGAATTGCCTCCAACTCACGTTCTGCGGCCTGTGTGTCAGCGACCAGCACTGGGGTTCCGACCAAGTCGTCGATCACCGACTGCAGCCGTTCCGCGTCGGTGTACACATCGCCGGTCACCGATACCTGATCGGCCCTGATCGCAAACAACGGCGAGCCAAGTACCGCCAACCCACCGACGCCGATCACGACGATGGTTCCGATCAAGAGCACCCACTTAAGTCGTTTCCGACTCTCGGCTCGCTTGACCGCCACGCGTCGCTCGCGCATCCGCGGTTCGATGCCACGCCTGAGGTTTCGGTCTCCGTCAGTTCCGATCGTGTCGCCGGTCGGATCGTCCTCGATGAACACGATTGGTCGACCGCTGTCACGATCGAGATTGCCTTCGATGTAGACCGGGTCCGGAAGGTCATCGTCGTCGAGGGCTATCACAATCGGGTCAGGCACAGGCGAGAGTTGAGGAATCGGACTGGTCGACGGGGCGGTGGCGTCGAGATCGTGTTCGAGCTGATCGTGTTCCAGCTCATCGTGTTCCGTGACCAGGTCGCGCTCGACATCGAAGTCATCCATGTCGTCCTGATCGGCGTCGTTCTTGTTGGTGTCCAGGTCCAAATCAGGTTCGTCGGCTTCCCGGTCGTGAGCGGACTCGTCTGACGTCGCAGGGACGTCAGCGAAGGCGCGCAGCAACTCGGCCAGCGCAGCGCGGTCTGGATCCGGCTGATGGCCTCGGCGTCCGCTCATGCCGCTGCCTCTGACTCGTCGAACGACATCGGATCTGCGTCATCGAATCCGACAAGACGGACCTCGCTACGAAGCCGGTAGCCAGTCGCCTCAGCCACCCGCGCCCGAACGGCCTCGATGACGGCACGCACATCGGCGGCGCAACCGTCAGCACTGGCCTGAATGAAGTTGGCGTGTTTGTCGGACACCCAGGCGCTCCCGATCCGAAATCCTCGTAAACCCAAACCGTCGATCAGGCCGCCTGCCGTCACCTCGCCTGGTACCGGATTGACAAATACAGACCCACAATTCTGGCCACCTGGCTGGTGTTCGCGGCGCCAGTGAACGATTTCAGCAAGCTCGTGTTCGGATTCCTGGCGGTCACCGAACGACAACCCCAGCCGAACATTGAGAACAACCTGTGACGCCCCTAGTGACGATGCCCGAAACCGCAATCCCAACTCGTGTGCGGCGCGATTGAATGATCCACGTCCGGCGTCGTCGAAGTCGAACACGGTGACGTCCAGCAACGACGCCGCCATATCTGAACCGTGTCCCCCGGCGTTCATGCGAACCGCTCCACCGATCGAACCGGGGACTCCAACCGCCCACTCGAACCCGGCTATACCGGCTGCGCCGGTACGTCGCGCCAGAACCGGAAGCGCTACACCACCGCCGGCGGCGACCGTGCAGGGGTCGCCACGCTTCCCGGATTCGGGTAGCTCGATCCCGTCGGCGTAGCCGGCGACAGACAGTGCAACGCCGACGAACCCTGCGTCGGCGACGAGCATGTTCGATCCACGACCGACGAGCAGAACGGCAACCCCTGTCAGCTTGCGGGCGGCCGCAACCGCAACCAAGTCGTCGATCGATTGGGCGTCCACGAATAGCGCCGCATTCCCGCCAACTCGATACGTGGTCAGTGGCGCCAACGCGACGTCGTGTTGCAGACGAGTTCCAAGCTGGCGCGCCAGCAGTTGAGCCGCGTCAGCGACAGGGTTCACGCCAGCACTCCTCGTCTGGCCAACAGCACTTCTTCCGGCAATGAAGCAATGTCACCACAGCCCATCGAGATACACACGTCGCCATCGATGACCTCCGTCGCCAGAAAAGCAACCAGATCGTCGCGTTTCGGAAGCCAGACGACGCGTGCGCGAGGGTGCGCATCGAGCACAGCGTTGACCAGTAGTTTGCCAGTCACTCCGGGAATCGGCTGTGTTCCTGACGCGTAAATCTCGGTCAGCACGATCACATCGGCGGCGACGAACGCGTCGGCATACTCGTGCCAGATCTCGGCAATTCGGTTGTACCGGTTGGGTTGAAACACGGCCACTACCCGACGCCACGAATCACCGCTCCCTCGCGCCGCCTTCAACACCGCATCAATCTCGGTTGGAAGGTGGGCGTAGTCGTCGACGAACGTGGCACCTCGATCGTTACCACGAATGTCGAACCGGCGAGCGACGCCACCGAACGTTGCGAGTGCGTCGGCGGCGATCTGTGGGTCGATACCGAGTTCGATCGCCATCGCCATCGCACCCGTCGCATTCACCACGTTGTGTTCGCCGCGCAACGGCAAATGCACGCTCGCGACACGCTGCCCGGCGCGCTCGACGTCGAACCGGAACGAGCCGCTCACAGGTTGGACATCGACGGCCCGCACATCGGCATCGGCCGACATTCCATATGTCACGGTGTCGTGTCGAGCTGCCACGGCAGCCGCTCGAAGGTCGTCCGCGCACACCACCTTTGGCCCCGGTATCTGTGCGAGGTACTGATCGAATGACCGTTCGATTTCCTCGATCGATCCGAAATGGTCGAGATGATCGAGATCGACGTTGGTCAGAATGGTGCCGAAAAGTGGCAATTCGAGATGTGTGCCATCGCTCTCGTCCGCCTCGACGACGAACCAATCACTTCCTGTCCATTGGGCACCGGTGCCCATGTCGTTCACGTCACCACCGATCACGAAACTGGGACGCAGACCGGCTTGGGCCAGAATCAGCATCAACATCGACGTGGTGGTGGTCTTGCCGTGCGTGCCGGCGACGGCCAACGATTTCGCCTGCGCACAGATCGAGGCCAGCATGCCGGCCCGACGCAACGTGGTGATCCCCAGTTTGCGGGCCTCGTCAAGTTCGTTGAGATCGTGTGGAATCGCCGACGAGGCGGTCACTGCGTCACAACCGATCACATGCGACCGGTTGTGCCCGATGTGCACCGTCACCCCCGCCGCCCGCAACCGATCAAGGACCTGGCGTTCACGCAGATCGACGCCGGAAACGTGATGACCCATTTGAGCCAGGGCGATCGCGATCGCGCTCATGCCCGGACCGGCCACACCAATCACGTGAAGCCGGCGCGGAACGGATAGGTCGAGCGGTGCGACGGGCCGGACGGGGGTTGACTGATGGATCACAGTACAACTCAGGCTAGGAGACGAGCCGATAGGCGAGGCGGTCAATCGTGGCTTCGCTCAATACTCTCACCCATCACCCTCTCCCGCCGAGCGCCACAGACTCGATCAGTCGGGCCAAGTCACCGCTTCGGTGCACGGAACCAAGTTGTCTGGCCCGCCGTGACATTTCGATCCGCTCGTCAGCTGTGTCACGAAGCCGTCGGAGCACGTCGTCCAGTTCGGCGAGCCGCGACTCCGGCAGGTGGATCGCAGCACCGCTGTCGGCGAGCCAACGGACATTCGCTGTCTGGTGATCTTCGGCCGACGCCGACCATGGCACGAGCACGGCGGGGATACCGGTCACCGCAACTTCGTGCACGGTGCTAGCACCGCCCCTGCCGACCAACACGTCGGCAGCGGCATACACCAACGGCATCTGGTCCTCGTACCCAATCGGTTGATACAGCACACCTGAACTCCCATCTCGCGCCGGTGGCGCGTCATCGAGGAACCGCTCACCAACGACATGTCGCACGGCCAACGCAGTGTCGGTCGCTCGGCGTCGGATCAATTCAGCAATTGCGGTATTGAGCACCCCTGAGCCTTGCGAGCCGCCCATCACAGCGATCACGAATCGGTCGTGCGGAAGCCCGAGCGCGAGGCGAGCAGCGTGTCGGTCGCGGTCACGGTCGATGTCGAGCACTGCCTGACGGACAGGAGCACCGGTCAGGGTGGCGCGTGGCAGCGACGACTCGGGAAAGGCGACTGCACATGCTGCCGCCCGCTTGGCAGCGAGTGCGCTGGCGCGCCCCGGAAAGCGGTCGTAGCTCACGACGACGACCGGAATTCTTAGGCGACGCGCCGCCAGCACGGCCGGCATGCTGGCATAGCCGCCGACGCTGACAATGACTCGCGGGTCCAACGTTCGAAGCTGTCGGATCGCAGCCCTGCGAGCCCGAATCAGCTTGGGTAGGAATCCGAGGTTGCGACGAGTCAGCCGTCGTTGGAAACCGATCACGTCGTAGAATGTGTGCGGGAATCCGGTGCCTGGCAGCAGTTGGACTTCGATCCCTCGCTGCGCACCGATGTAGTGAATCGACTCGGTCGGGTGTCCGCTCGACACCAGAGCCTCTGCAACAGCGAGAGCGGGCAGCACGTGACCAGCGGTACCACCACCGGTGACGATGGCGTAGCTGTTCACCGAGTTCGAGCGATCCGACGCGGTGTTGTCACAGCCCGACGAGCGACGTTCAGCAAGAGCCCGGCGGCGATCATCGAGACGAATAGTGACGTACCGCCGGCGGAGAAGAACGGCAGCGTGAGGCCAGTCACTGGGATCAGATTGACGACACCGCCCATGTTGACGAACGCCTGAACACCGAACCACACCGAAATCCCACCGGCGAGAATGATGCCGAACTGGTCAGGTGCCGCCAATGCTGTCTGAATCCCGAACCACACGAGCAGAGCAAAACCGCCGATGACCGCGACCGAGCCAATGAATCCGAGCTCATCGGCGATCACGGCGAAGATGAAGTCGCTGTGTGCTAGTGGGAGGTAGCCGAGCTTCGAGTTGCTGCCACCGACACCCGAGCCGGTCATTCCGCCGTTGGCGATACTGACCAGCCCCTGCCATGACTGCCAGGCGAGGTCTTCCTTGTTTGCTTCGACATCGCGGAATGAGATCAGGCGGTTGAATCGGCGCGGGCTCGACATGATCGCGATCACGGCGCAGAACACACCGAACATCGAGATCGTGGAGACGTGAATGATCGGCACGCCTGCGATCATTCCAACAGCAAGAATTACCGATGCCAGCACGATCGCCGACCCAAGGTCACCCTGCATGAAGCTGGCACCGGCGCAGCCGAATGTGACCAATGCCAGCGGATACATCCCGCGACTCGGGATGTGCAGATCCTGCTGGTTGCGAGCGAACATGTCGGCCAGGAATGCGATCGCCGCAAGCTTCAAGAATTCGGAAGGCTGAAAGCCGAACGATCCGAACCGGACCCATGACGTTGCGTCGTTGATCGTCGCACCGACTCCAGGCACGAACGGCAGCATCATGCCGCCGGCCGCAAGCACCGCACCAGGAATCACAAATGGCCGCCAGCGACGGTAGGGAACCTTGACGGCGATGAACATCCCCACAACACCCAGGCCGGCCCACATCGCCTGGCGCCCAAAGATCGAATACGGCGACGTCGCTCCCCCAACCTGTTTGGCTGATGTAGCCGACATCACCATCACGAGTCCGAGTAGCACGAACACGACGACCGTGACCAGGATCACGTAGTAGACCGCCGGAGGCGGTCCGAGCTGTTCGGCCGGAAGCACTTGTTTCTTCTGTACTGCCCGACGTGACGGTTTTGCACGGCCGCCGCCGTTCAACCGCTCGAGCGCCGCCTGGCGGCGGGCGCGCACATCAGAATCCGGTCGCGTCGCTGTACTTGGGCGCATCGCAATGGTCACGAGGTGGCCTCCATCTGCTGGTGTAGCTGCTGCGGGTCGAGTTGTTGCTGAATGTGTTGCAGGACGAGTCGCCGGAAGTCGTCACCGCGTGCCGGGTATCCGCTGTACCAGTCGAAACTGGCGCACCCGGGCGAGAGGACGACGGCATCGCCCGCCAGCGCCGAAGAGGCTGCGAGTTGTACTGCTTCGGCCATCGAACTGGCATCGATCACGGTGGTCCGGCCGCCGAACACCGCGTGGATGTCGGGGGCCGCCTCGCCGATCGCGATGACGGCACGCACATGACTCACGTCCGATCCCATCGGCGACAGATCGACACCCTTTCGGCTGCCGCCGGCGATCAGCACGAGCGAGTCGAACGCTCGGATAGCCGTCGACGCGGCATGCGGCGTTGTCGCCTTCGAATCGTTGAACCAACTAATTCCGTGAGCCACACCGACAGGCTCGATCCGGTGAGGCGGGCTGACGAACGTCCGCAAGGCCTGCTCGATGTCGGCAGGTGTGGCGAGGCCTGTTTCGAGCACGAGCGCTGACGCGGCGAGCGCGTTGGTGATGTCGTGTGGCAGCCGACGACGCATGACAGTGGTGTCGGCGATTGGTCCGGCGGGGCTCATCAGCGTGGTTCCGTCGAGGAAGTAATCGGCCCCAGAGCGCCCGAATGTCAGCCGTCGACCGGGAGCAACATTGAGGTGCTGACAAACGACTGGGTCACTGACGAACCCAATTGCCGCATCGGACGGCCGCTGCAGTTCGAAGATTCGCGCCTTGGCCGACTCATACGAATCCATCGAGTCATGCCAGTTGAGATGATCCGGGGCGAGGTTCAGCCAAACGCCGGCGTCAGCACGGAACTGTTGCGTCCACGCCAAGCGAAAGCTCGTGCATTCGACCACGAGTGCGTCAAGGCCGTCTTGATCGCTGTGTTGATTGCTGTCTTGATTGATCGCGTCGAGCAGCGGAATCTCTGTGTTGCCGAGCGCCTCGGTCTTCAACCCTGCCGCCCGCAGAATCGCCACGGTCAACAACGTTGTCGTGGTCTTTCCGTCGGTGCCCGTAATTGCCAGGATCGGACGCGGCCCGCCAGGCCGCTGCTGTTCCCAACGATAGGCGATCTCGATCTCGCTCTGCACCGGGATGCCGGCGGCCTGAGCGGCGACGATGACGGCGTGGCCTTCCGGCACCCCCGGCGCGGGCGACAGCAAGTCGAATTGACTCACGAATGCCGCCGCGTCAAGGGGAGCCGGAAGCAGATCGACACCGAGTGAGCGTGCTAGCGCACGGTTCGATTCGTCAATCGTGTCGTCACATGTGACGACGTCGTGCCCTCGCCGCATCAGGGCGCGCACGGTCGAGGCACCCGTGATCCGTAGGCCGTAGACCAGCGTCCTCACGTCCTGGTCCTCATTTCCTGGTCCACGTTTTCCGGGTCCATGCGTCACGGCCCAATCTGCGCAGCGACACGCGTGTAGTCGCCGATGAAGATCGCCAGCGCCGAGGCCACGCAAATTCCTGAGATCAACCAGAACCGAATGATCACGGTCGTTTCCGGCCAACCGCTCAGTTCGAAGTGATGGTGGATCGGCGACATCCGAAACAGTCGCCGAGTTCGCCCAGATGCCTTGAAGACGCCCATCTGGATCGCAACCGAACCGGCTTCCATCACGTTGATGCCGCAGATCAGAATCAGCAGCACGTGTGTGTTGAGTGACAATGCCAGCAACGCCAAGGCAGAACCGATCCCCAACGCCCCGACATCGCCCATGAAGATCCGCGCCGGTGGGCGGTTGAGCGCGAGGAATCCCAGACTCGCCGCGGCGAGCGACCAGGCGAGCGCCGCGGTCGGCCCGTCGCCCACGAGCTGCGCCACCACGGCCAGGAAGATCG
>JANPLQ010000055.1:0-30832 GCA_031422395.1 Ilumatobacteraceae bacterium
ACCTGCTATCTTGCCGCTGGTTCAGCTAGCCTGACGCCGCTGCGCTTGTAGCTCAATGGATAGAGCATCTGCCTTCGGAGCAGACGGTTGGGAGTTCAAGTCTCTCCGGGCGCACTCGAAAATCTGGTACTTGACCAGCAGCGGGCCTGTCCTTGTGGCGAGCCCAGGTTTTCCCTAACCGGAGGGCCGGGCCGTAACCCCAGTGCCAGTATGAACCTCGGCAGCCTCCGATCCTAGTTTGCGGGAATGGCGTCGGGGACGAACAGGAGCGAGTCGTACAGGAAGACCCCGGTGATCGTCACGGTCTGACTGATCTCGATCCTCGGTACACCAGTTTCGGGATCGTTTTGAACTTCGAACCCGTTCGGCGCCTTGGATCGAATCGCTGGTTCACGGCTCAGATCGACGTGAGTGCCGCACTGCTCGGGGTATGACTCGAATGTCTCGAAGCACAGTTTCCACTGGCCATCGGGCAACCTTCGGTAGAGGGCACCGGTCAGCGTTCCCGCCCAGTCGGCGGAACTCGCGAGGGCGGCTCGTAGCTCGGGGGCGTCGGTGGTGGGGAGCTGGTCGAGGCGCTCGGAGAGCACGTCGTCCGGCGGGATTGGGGGTCGATCCGTGATGATCGTCGGTGATCCAGCAACGGTTTCCGAGACCGTTGATGAGACCGTCGCATTGTCGAGGCCAGCGTCAGGATCTGATCCGCTGCAAGCGGCCAATCCGACAGCGGCCACGCATCCGAGTCGGGCGAGGGCACGGCGAGCGGCGGTCGGTTTGGTTGGACGGCGGATTGGTTCTCCGAGCACTGCAGGCACTCCTTGAACTACAGCATCGAAGCTGGACCGGAGAATACGTCACCGTACACCCGTGAGACACCCAAGCCGGAGCTAGGGCCAGGGCATCTCTGATTGAGGCATGCGGCGGTTGTGGCAAGAATCAACTGACGCGACGGACGATCCCGATCGGGACCGGCGGCTTGTCGGTGCGCTCGCTGTCACCGTCGTAGCGATGTGTCGGTCGGATCCGTCGTACACCTGTGTAGTCCTCGTTCATGCGACTACACAATCCGGTGCGAAGTCCAAGATGACTTTGTCCCGTGTGACCACGGTCAGTCCCGAGAGCGCAGCTTGGGCGACCAGCATCCGATCGAACGGGTCTCGGTGGCTCCAGACCAACGCGGCTGCATCGATTCCATCGTCCACCCCGATACCTCGAAGTCTGATTCCTCGATCCGAGAGTCGTCTGAACAAACCGCGTACATCGAGGGTCAACTTGCCTTGAGCCGCTTTGATCGCCAGTTCCCACGCCGACGCGGCTGACGCCCAGACATCGTTGGTAGGGTCGGCGATCGCCTTTGCGGCTTCCTCGCTGAGCTCGGATGGGTCGTCAGCCCACCAGAGCGCAACGTGCGAATCGAGGAGCAGGTTCAACATCACCTACATCCCGAAGTCGGAGGCGAGTTGACCGTCGGCCTTCCACCAGTCGGGGTCATGCACGACGACCTCACCTCGCATGAATCCGCCCTCGCGGGCACGAACCTGCGACAACCTGGCGACTGGATGCCCGTTGCGGGCGACGAGAACATCCTCGCCGTCCTCAGCTCGTCGGAGCAGATCGGACAGCCTCGCCTTCGCCTCGGCGACACTCACGGTGATGGTCATACTGGTCAGACTAGTCATTTATGGCGTTGCTGTCCAGCGAGGGCATCACAGATGGCGAGTAGCGCGGTTTCGGTCATTTCCGCCAGGCGTTCGTCCATGCGGTCTGGCCACGTCGACAACTTGACGATCACGGCGTTCGACGGATGGTGCACGAGGAGAGTTTGGCCGTTGATTCCTTGGCCCGAATAGATCCCAACGTCTGGGTCGATCACCCACCAGAAATCGCGGTAGCAGGCGCCCGGGAAGCGAGGGTCGGACGACTCGCGATACGCCTCGATCAACTCGTCGTCACGTTTGTGAAGTCGGTTGATCCAACTCGACGGCGCCACCTGGGTGTAGGCGATCGAACCCCGCTGCAAGCACATCAACCCGAACCGAGCAACATCCATCGCCGAAGCACTGATCCCACCTTCGACGACCGGAAAGCCAACCGCGTCCACAATGATGTTTGCGTCGTGTTCGGCGCCGATCCGGCTCCAGACAAGGTTTGCGAACAACTCTGCAAACGTCATACCAGTCGCAGCCTCGAGCACCCACGCCAGCACGTCAGGCAGGATCGAACGGTATTGAAAGTTGCCACCGTGCGCACGGTTGTTAGGGAGCTGCCGAATCCAGTCGGCAGTATTCGCCGGAAGGTCCACTCGATCGTGTGTCGTGTACCCCGAAACGAATTCGATCAACCGACCGTCGTTGTCGGGATCGTCGTAGTCGTCCTCGGTGAAACGGGTGCCGGCCCGCATGCTCAGCAGGTGTTCGATCGTGCAGCCGTCCCACGCGGTCCCGCGCAGTTCCGCTACGTAGGCCGGAACGTCTAGGTCGAGATCGATCACGCCGCGTTCGATGAGTATCCCCGCGAGTACACCGGTCAGAGACTTAGAGACCGACATCAGGAGATGCGTGTCAGACCGACGCATCCTGTCGAAGTACTGCTCGCGGACAATGCCACCATCCTGAATCACGACGAACGCATCGGTATACGTCTCGACCAGCATCTGCTCGATCGTTCGAACACTTCCCTGGAACTCGAACGTCAGGTGGTCCAGGTCGTGTAGGTCGATCCGCCGGTCAGGAAGTTCGTTGACCGAGCCGCTTCCGCGGCTGAGCGGCACCGTGTTGGTCAAGTCGCGGACGTGCCTGAACGCCCACCGATTGAACGGCGGCTCGATCCAGTTCGCCGATGTGACCCCGGCGGGCCGCTCAGCGGGCAGGAGCCAGATCCTTCAGGATCTGCTTGCTCGCCAACTGGCCCGGACCGCCGGTTACGCAGCCGCCAGGGTGGGTGCCGGAGCTGCAGTGGTAGTAGCCCTCGATGGGGGTCCGGTACTGATTCCAACCCGGCGCGGGCCGAAAGAAATACATCTGCGGAGCCAAGAACTCACCGTGGAAGATGTTGCCCTCCGGCAGGCCGGCGACCTGCTCGATATCGAGCGGCGTCACGATCTCGCGTTGCAGCACGAGATCCGAGAAGCCGGGGAAAAACGATTCCAATGTGTTCTGCACGTTGTCGGCCATCGTTTCGCGCTCAGTTCCCCAGTCGCTCCCCTTCAGGTGATACGGCGTGTAATGAATGAAGCACGACATGACGTGCTTGCCTGGGGGCGCCATGTCTGGGTCGATCGTCGACTGGATCGCTCCGTCGATATACGGCCGCGTCGAGTACCAACCGTATTTGGCCTCGTCGAACGCTCGCTCCAGGTACTCCATCGACGGAGCCACGTTGGTGAAGCCCCGGAACATGTCGCCGCGGTCGCCGAGCGAGGGGTACTTGGGGAGCCCATCGAGGGCGAAGTTGACCTTCGACGACGTGCCCTGATAACGGAACCGGCGAAGATTCTCGACGAGGTCGGCGGGCAGTTCGCGCGGGTCGACGAACTTTGTGAACGTGCGCCGCGGGTCGGCGGCCGAGACCACGACCTTGGCCATCAACTCGGTGCCATCGGTGAGAGCAACACCGACGGCGCGCCCGTTGACCGTGATCACACGTTCGACCTCGGCGTTGAGTTTGATCTCAGCCCCGAGCGCCTGTGCCGCACGCCCGAGCACCTGAGTGAATCCGCCGTTGCCGCCCTTGTGGAACGCCCACGTTGCGAGGTGTCCGTCGTGTTCACCCATGTTGTGGAACAGCAGCACGAGCCCGGAGCCCTGCGACATCGGGCCGACCTTGGTGCCAATGATGCTCGACGACGACAGCCAACCCTTGAGAATTTCAGACTCGAAGTAGTCATCGAGGAAGTCAGCAGCACTGCCGGTGAGCAAACGCACCAAGTCGTGGAGCACTTTCGGTTCGATGCCGCGCAGGTGCTTTGCGAGATCGGCCATCTCGGCGAGACCCTCTGGCGATGTGTCAAACAGGTTCGGCGGCACCTTGTCGAACAGCGGCTTGACTGCCCGCAGAACCATCGTGAGGTCGTGGCTGTATTGGTCGTAAGCGTCGGCGTCGCGCTGGGAATGGCGGGCGATTTCCTTGATGTTCTCGTTGCGGTCCTGACCCATCACGAGTGAGTCGCCGTTCTCCATCGGAGCGAACGAATTCGGCATCAACAACGGCATGAACCCATGCTTGACGAGATCGAGTTCGTGGATGATGTCGGGTCGCAGTAGACCGAGCGCGTACGAGAACGTCGTGAACTTGAAGCCAGGTCGCAGTTCCTCGGTGATCGCCGCCCCACCGATCAGATGACGACGTTCGAGGATCAGCGTCTTGAGGCCCGCCTTTGCGAGATAGGCACCGTTGACCAAACCGTTGTGACCACCACCGATGACGATCGCGTCGTACTCAGTCTTCGAACTCATGACGGATCTCCTGGTGAACGTGTGGTGTCAACCACCATCTGTTCGGGCATGGACGTCTTACGGTCAGGGACGAAGAACGGTGTCCTCACAACGTGAGCGCCGACCTGTACGTATCGATGGTTGATCGTGAATTCGAGGTTCAACTTGGTGCCCGGCTTGGCGAGGTCTGGCCGGACCCTCGCGAGAGCGATGTGTTTCTGCAACACAGGCGAGTACATGAAACTGGTGGCGTAGCCAACGCGCTGCACATTGTCGTCGTACACCATCATGTCTTCGTGGACGGGGGTGTGATCCTTGGGTGGGATCATCCCGGCCGCGGTGTACTTGCGGTTGTAGTCCTCCCAGTCGACAACGAGTCCCATCATCTTCCAACGTGACGTCGCCTCGGACTTCTCCTTGAGGATCGCCTTGCGGCCGATGAATGGGCGGGTGTCGTCGTCGATGCCTTTCAGCATCCATGTCAACCCGAGCTCGATCGGGGTCGACCGATGCTCGTCGTTCTCGGCGAGTCGGCTCGGCTCGAAGTCGGCCGCAATCAGCAGCAGGCCAGCCTCGATTCGTGCCATCAGCAGCGCCGTCTGGCCGAACGGGATCAGACCGTGGGGCGTGCCAGCTTCGGTGACGGCATCCCAGATTTCGAGCGCATCACCGGCATCGGAGTAAATCTCGAATCCGAGGTCGCCCGTGAAACCGGTCCGCGAGATCGTGACCGGCACGTCGCCGATCTTGGCCGGCGTGTGGTCGAAGTATCCGAGCGTATTGACCTCAGGGGCGAGCGTTGCGAGGATCGTTCGACTGCGCGGGCCTTGCACGGCAAGCGTGGCGTAGTCGTAGGTGACCTCTTCGATCTCGACCTGGTCGTGCCCGAGCAGATTCTGAAAGTAGGACAGATTCGGTTCTGCGGCTGTGAGGAAGAACTCGTCGGCGCTATGTCGGAACACGACGCCGTCCTCGTTGACGTACCCGCGATCATCACACCAGATCGTGTATTGGGCTTGCCCGGGCTTGCAGGTTCTGATATCTCGGGCGAGCACTCCCCCGAGGTACTTCTCGGCGTCGCGCCCTCGTATCCAGTACTTGTAGAGCGGCGATCCGTCGAAGATCCCAGCCGCGTTGCGAATCGCCGTGTACTCCCACTTCTCGGACATCTGGTATTTGTCGATCACCAGATGGCCAGCCCAGTGGTTCCAGAGCGAGGTCTGATGTGCGACCGCAACGCGCTCATGAAACGGCGACTGTCTCAGCATGATTGCGAGCCTAGTTCTCTGTTGGACATCTGCGCAACAGAGCCCCCATACCACCCCCCATCACCACCCCCCCCCACACCCAACAACCCGCCCCAGAACCTCGGGTGACGTTGGACATGCGTTCAACACGAACATAAGGTGCATTTCGTGGCTCGCATGACTCCCGACGAACGCCGCCAGGCGATCGTCGATGCGGCTCTCGCTGTTGCTCGCACCAAGGGCCTCGGCGGCACAACCGTTCGTGACGTTGCGGCTGCGATGGGAACGTCGAGCGGGTTGATTCACCACTACTTCGGATCGATGGATGATGTGCTGGCGGCGGCGTTCGAGCAAGCAGCCGGGGGCGATCTGGGGCGTGCTCGTCAGGCGATCAGGGCCGAGTCCGATCCTGTGATTCAGCTCGAAGCCTTCATCCAGAGCTATATGCCGGCCCAGTCCGACTGGACGATGCAACTCTGGCTCGACGCCTGGGCCGAAGCCGCCAGACGGCCCGTGTTGCAAGTGGTGTCGCGGCGCCTCAACCGCGAGTGGCAGGCAACCGTTCGAGACATCATCGACGCTGGCCTCCGCACCGGTACGTTCAAATGCGACGCGCCGGATGCGGCCGCCTGGCGGCTCCTGTCGATGCTTGACGGATTGGCCCTTCAAGTCGTTGCCCACGACGCGCTCATCACCCGCGGACAAGTCGTCGAATGGGCGGCAAACGCAGCCAAACGCGAGTTGTCCATCGCCTAACGGGTGAAATGGCCAGTTGTAGTCGCGGTTCATGTTCGCGTTGCCTGACAGGGTACGTTCGCCTCGATGGCACAGATCGATCTCGTCACGATTGTCGTTGACGACTACGACGCGGCGATTCGGTTCTTTGTCGACCTGCTCGGGTTTGAACTCGTCGAGGACTCGCCGTCGCTGACCAACGACGGACGTCCGAAACGTTGGGTCGTTGTGCGACCGGTTGGTGCAGTCACAGGGTTGCTGTTGGCACTGGCCGACGGGATCAGTGGACAGTCGACCGTCGGCAACCAAACCACCGGCCGGGTCGGATTCTTCCTTCGAGTCGACAACTTCGACGACGCATTCAACAGGATGCGCGCAGGCGGCATCGAGTTCACGGAAGTTCCGCGTACGGAGCCATACGGCCAGGTCGTCGTGTTCCGTGACATCGCCGGAAACCTGTGGGACTTACTCGGGCCGACCCGCTGACTTCGGTACGCTTGGCGCGCATGACGCGTCCGACCCCTGACCAGCGAAAGTCGACAATTCTCGACGCTGTGGTTCAGGTGATCATCGACGTTGGGTTCACGCAGATGACGGTCGCCGACGTTGCCCGTCGCGCTGGTGTGTCGACCGCGCTCGTGCACTATCACTTTGCCTCGAAGGCGGCGTTGATCACTGCCGCCCTGAAAGTCGCCAGCGACGAGGACAAGCAACTGCGTGACTCCGTCGCCAACGGCCCCGGATCTGCCCTCACCCGCCTCGACGAAGTGGTGTGCGGCACGTTGCCGGCCAGCAAAGACGATGCCTCGTGGCTGTTGTGGATCGAGACGTGGGGCGAGACCCGCCGTATCGCATCGATCCGTGACGTGATGGAAGAACTCAATGATCACGAACTTGCTGTCCTCGTTCGTCTCATCGGTGAGGGCGTCGCGGCTGGTGAGTTCCTGTGTTCCGACCCCGAACGCGTGGCGTCTCGTCTGTCCGCCACGCGAGATGGTCTGGCGATCCAAAAGACCTTGTTCAACACGGGCAACCCGGCGAGCGAGTTCGTCGCACAGATGCGCGGCTCGATCCAACACGAGCTCGAACTTTCAGACAGGGACTCCACGCGCCCCACCGTGCCACGTTGACGACCCGATCGAATCATCCTGCGTTCGGCCCGGCGTTGGCGCTCGGGGCGGGAGCGATCTGGAGTTTCGGTGCAATCTTGGCTCGACTGGCCGACAAGTCCGATGCCTTCCAATACCTTGCTTGGCGGTCGGTCGGGATCATCGTCGTGCTCGAGACATGGAGCCTGCTGAACCGCCAACCGCATCGAACGTTGCAGGCCTTCACATCGGGCCGCCGGATGCTGATCGCCACCGTGATGCTGTTGTTCGCCTCGCTCGGATTCGTATACGCGGTCAAGACGACAACGGCCGCCAACGCTGCGTTCCTCGGCTCGACGACGCCCTTGTTTGGGGCGTTGGCAGCGAAGCTCGTCCTCCACGAACGGCTCACCAGAAGGACCCTCGTGGCGATCGCGATTGCGTTCGGAGGGCTGATCGTGATGGTTGCCAGTGACCTCGAGGTTGGCAGCATCGTCGGCGATCTGGCGGCACTGATGGCGGCGATCGGTTTCGCCGGTTACACCGTTGCGGTCAGGTCAGACCCGGCTCGTGACTGGTCACCCGTGATGCCCGGTTACGGCCTGATGCTGATCGTGTTTTGTTCGACCGTGACGCTCGCAAGTCAGAAAACACTCGTTCCACCCACGTATGACATTGGCCTCGCACTGATGCACGGTGGCGTGATCATCGTCGGCGGCACGCTGCTGTACAACGCCGCCTCGCACAACGTTCCGGCGGCGGCGATGACCGTCTTCGCCCAATCGGAGATGGTGCTTGTGCCGATCTGGGCCTACCTAGTCTTGTCCGAGACGTCCTCTCGGTCAACGGTGATCGGCGGTTCGATCATCTTCGCGGCGGTGCTCGGCAAGGCGCTGCTCGACGCACGTGCGCCCGAGCCGCACCAAGTCCCGCCTGCACTACCCGGATAGCCTCAGCGCCACCCTTCGGAGGATTTATGGCACACGAGTTCATTTACACCTGTTACAAGCTGG
The DNA here is from genome assembly GCA_031422395.1 of Ilumatobacteraceae bacterium. Taxonomy (GTDB): domain Bacteria; phylum Actinomycetota; class Acidimicrobiia; order Acidimicrobiales; family Ilumatobacteraceae; genus Ilumatobacter. The sequence goes on from JANPLQ010000055.1 coordinate 8,517, forward strand.
CCCGGTTCTACCCACCGGATCGAACGGTGCTCGAGAACATCTCGCTCTCGTTCTACCCGGGCGCCAAGATCGGCGTGCTCGGTTCCAACGGTGCCGGCAAGTCGAGCCTGCTGCGGATCATGGCCGGCCTCGACGACGGGTACACGGGCGAGGCCCGCCTGACCCCCGGTTTCACCGTCGGCTACCTCGCGCAGGAGCCCGAACTCGATCCCAACAAGGATGTCAAGGGCAACGTGATGGACGGCGTCGCCGAGGTCCAATCGGTGATCGATCGCTACAACGAAGTGATGGCGATGTGGGCCGACCCCGATGCCGACTACGACAAGATCGGCAAGCTCCAGGCAGACCTCGAAGACAAGATCGCCGCCACCGATGCATGGAGTCTCGAACGCAACGTCGACATCGCCATGGATGCCCTACGGTGCCCGCCCGACGATGCCGATGTCACCACGCTCTCGGGCGGCGAGCGCCGCCGAGTCGCGCTCTGCCGGCTGCTGCTCAGCCGCCCTGACCTGCTGTTGCTCGACGAACCGACCAACCACCTCGACGCCGAATCGGTCTATTGGTTGGAGCAATTCCTCAAGAGCTACACCGGCACCGTCGTGGCGATCACCCACGACCGCTACTTCCTCGACAACGTCGCCGAGTGGATTCTCGAACTCGACCGTGGCCGCGGCATCCCGTTCGAGGGCAACTATTCCAGCTGGTTGGAGCAGAAGCAAGAACGTATGGCGCGCGAGGAAAAGTCGAACGAGGCTCGCCGACGAACGCTGGAACGTGAACTCGAATGGGTTCGGATGGCACCCAAGGCCCGCCAGGCGAAAGGCAAAGCCAGGCTCGCCGCCTACGACAAGCTGCAAACCGAAGCGGAAGCCGAACGCGACACCACCAATCGTTTGGAAATCGCAATCCCGCCGGGCCGGCGCCTTGGCGACACCGTGATCGAGGTCAGTGGTCTCCGAAAGGCGTTCGGCGACAAACTACTCATCGAGGACTTCTCGTTCTCGTTGCCGCCGGCCGGAATCGTCGGCATCATCGGCCCGAACGGTGCCGGCAAAACAACGCTGTTCAAGATGTTGACTGATCTCGAGCAACCTGACGCCGGCACGATCAGGATCGGCGACACGGTTCAGCTTGCGTACGTCGATCAGTCCCGCGACAACCTCGACCCGGAGAAGACCGTGTATGAGGAGATCACCGATGGGGTCGAGCACATGAAGATCGGCAACCGCGAGATCCATGGCCGGGCGTATCTGGCCAGCTTCAACTTCAAAGGCGCTGATCAACAGAAGCTCGTCGGCAAGTTGTCGGGTGGCGAACGCAATCGAGTCCACCTGGCCAAGGTGCTCAAGTCGGGCGGCAACGTGCTGCTGCTCGACGAACCGACCAACGACCTCGATGTCGACACGTTGCGAGCCCTCGAATCTGGCCTCGAGTCATTCCCCGGTTGCGCCGTCGTGATCAGCCACGATCGCTGGTTCCTCGACCGGGTGGCCACTCACGTGCTGGCATTCGAAGGTGATAGCCAGGTTCGCTGGTTCGAAGGCAACTTCTCGGAGTACGAAGAGTTCCGCCACAAACAACTCGGCTCAGCCGCCGACCAACCGCACCGAATCAAGTTCAAGAAACTCGCCTGACGGGGGCCGCGCAAGTACCAGGGTGAGCCCTTTAGTCGGGCAACATCGGTGCCTGAAAGCCCGGGTCGCGTCCCAAGAGTGACGCTCGCAACACCGACGACGAACCGAACCTCTGGTGCAGACTGTCCAACGTGTCGTCGAGCGCGTCACGATTGCGTCCATCGAGCGAGAACTCCAGTTGCTCGGTCGATTCGGCAGCGTTGACCAGGTTTCCGACAGAGAGCCCGAGCAACGTCAGACCGCGCTCGGCAATGACCGGCATTTGTTCGGCGAGTAGGTCGATCGCCACATCCTGAATCCGATCCGTCGCATTCGTACGCGCTGGCAGCGTGCGCGAACGGGTCGCCCGCTGAAAGTCGCCGAATCGGAAGTGGACGATCACGGTTCGCCCGACCCGGTCGGCGTCGCGCATGCGTCGCGTGACGCGACCGACGATACCGAGCATCATCGTTTCGATCTCGGTGGCCGTCTTGGGTCCACGATTCATCGCCCGCTGAGAACCAATCGACCGGCGTCGCTTGCCACCCTCGACAGGCCGGGGATCCAAGTTGTGAGCAAGCGCGTGGAGGTGCCGCCCGGCACCAGGTCCAAGCATCGCCACGAGATACGCCTCACCGAGTTTGGCGACCTCACCAACGGTCCGCAGCCCACGTTCGTGCAACTTGCGCTCGGTGACAGGCCCGACACCCCAGAGACGACCGACTGCCAGAGGATGCAGGAACTCAAGTTCCCTGTCAGGCTCGACGACGAGCAGCCCGTCCGGCTTGCCGACCGCGCTGGCGACTTTGGCAAGGAACTTGGTGCGGGCGACTCCGACCGTGATCGCCAACCCAACCTGCTGGCGGACATCGGCCCGTAGCTTGGTTGCGATGTCGACTGGCGATCCGGCGGTGCGGCGAAGCCCTGAAACATCGAGGAACGCCTCGTCGATCGAGAGTCCTTCCACGATCGGCGTCGTGTCGTGGAACACGGTGAACACGGCCTTGCTCGCCGCCATATAGGCATCGAATCGGGGTGGAACGACGATCACGTCCGGACAGAGACGGCGTGCCGCCCGCTCGGGCATCGGTGTATACACCCCGAATCGTTTCGCTTCATAACTGGCGGCGAGCACGATTCCCCCGCCAACGATCACTGGGCGGCCACGCAGCGAAGGATCGTCGCGCTGCTCGACAGACGCGTAGAACGAGTCGAGATCGGCATGCAAAATCGAGGCATCACGGCGGGAAATTATCCGGCTCATCGAACACATGTTCGCATTTAGCGTCATGGAATGCAAGCGGAGGGCTTTGCATCCACACCAGTCATACTGAGCGACTTGACCGTACCCACAACGCCGACCACAACGCCGACCACAACGCCGAGCGCGGCGCTGCCCGAAACCGACACCCAGCTGGCAACTCGGCTGGCTGTCGAGGCAGGTCACCGGTTGATCGATCTCCGGCAGCGGATGTGGTCAGCCGGCGCGCACTCGTGGGATGTGATGGATGGCGGCGATGCTGCCAGCCACAAGTTCATCGGTGAACAACTCCGTGCCCACCGACCCGACGACGCCGTGCTCGACGAAGAGGGCGCTGAAGATCCTCGCCGATTCACGGCCGACCGTGTCTGGATCATCGACCCGCTCGACGGCACCCGCGAGTTCGGTGAACCTGGCCGCCACGACTGGGCGGTGCACATCGCCTTGTGGGACAAGGATCGCTTCGTCGCCGGAGCCGTCTCATTGCCAGCGGTCGACATGGTTTTGAGCACAGATCCAGCGCCAGTGCTCCCGGTCACGGGACGCGACAAGCCGAGATTGGTGACGTCGCGGAGTCGCACACCATATGCAGCCGTGATCGTCGCCAACGCGCTTGGATGCGATGCAATCCGACTCGGTTCCGCCGGCGCGAAAGCGATGGCGGTCGTGATGGGCGAGGCCGACATCTACCTACACGACGGCGGAATGTACCAGTGGGATTCGGCGGCACCGGCCGCAGTCGCGCTCGCCGCCGGACTGCACGTCAGCCGGATCGACGGATCACCAATCGTCTACAACGATCGCGATCCATGGCTACCCGACGTCTTGATCTGCCGTCGCGAGTACGCCGACGCCGCCCTGCAGGCGCTGCGAGACCATTGAGTCATAGACTGGTTTGGGTGGACGATTCGTCGAATGCCCATCTCAATCAGTTGGCGATTCCGGCGATCGCATCAGCTGGTGCAGCCGTCCTCCACGCCGCTGCCGCAGGGATTCATACCGAACATCCGGCACTGACGCGAATCTTCATCGCCCTGACCATGGCGCAGGTCGCCGCGGCGGTGCTCGGTTTCATCCGATCCGGGCGATTTCCGATCGCCGTACTGGTCGGCGTCAACGGATTCGCGTTCGTCGGTTGGCTCATTACTCGGCTCACCGGGATCTCGTGGATCGGCGGTCTGGAAATCGTCGAGCGCCCTCAGATCGCAGACACGACGGCCGCCGTGCTGGCGCTAATTGCGGTGGTCGCCGCTTTTGCCTCGCTTTCCGATCGAGTTCCCGCACTACCCAGCCGGGCTGTCACGCTGGCCGCGATTCTTGCCGGAGTGCTGCTGGTTCCTGGACTCGCCGACGCCACCAGCCACGACCACGGAATAGCCGACCATCACGAAGCCGCCGCTGACGGCACCATTGCGATCCTCGACGACCACGCTGACAGCCAAGCCGACGATCAACACGACCATGCCGCAGAAGCATCAACGATCGCAGACAATCAGGAATCGATGTCAGACGCCTCGAGCGCTGAACATCAACATGAAGCGAGCGGCGACGCAGCCGGCGATGCGGCGACATGGCCACGGCCGTGGGATCCAACCGGGCCGATCGACTTCTCGAATGTCGAGGGCGTCACACCCGAGCAGCAGGCAAGGGCCGAACAGTTGGTTGCCGATTCGCTCCGCGATTTGCCTGCCTTCGCCGACGTCACCTCACTCGGAGCGCTCGGCTACAAGTCGATCGGCGACGCCGCCACCGGGTTCGAGCACTACGTCAACTACGCCCTACTCGGTGACGACAAACTGCTCGATCCAAGCGCTCCAGAATCACTCGTGTTCGAAGTCGACGGCGACATGCGAACCTTGGTGTCGGCGATGTTCATCGCCTCCTCGACACCGATCGACGACCCAGTGCTCGTCGATTTTGGCGGTCCGTTGATGCAGTGGCACGTCCACCAAAACCTGTGCTGGGGCCGCGACGAGAACGGGCAGCCAAAGGTGATGGGCGTGCTCGTGAATCCTGGGGACGTGTGCCCGGCGAACACGGTCAATGCCGGCGGCGACAACCCGATGGTGCACGTCTGGATCGCCCCCCACGAGTGCGGGCCTTTCGCCGCACTCGAAGGTCATGGGGCCGGCCAGACCGACGCCGCTGACGGAACACGCGTCGACCAATGTGGGCATGATCACGCGACGACGACCGAGCGAACCGATGCTGCGCCGTCAGAAACCCGGCCATACGACCCGACAATGCCGATCGATCTCGGCGGAGTCGATGGCGTCACGCCTCAGCAGCAGGCGTATGCCGAGAATCTCGTCGCAGCGACAGTCCGCGATCTACCTCAGTGGGCCGACCTCGACGTGGTCGAGGCCGCCGGTTTCCGGTCAATCGGCGACGGGGCGACAGGTCACGAGCACTACCTCCAGTGGGACTGGATCGACGATGATGTCGTGCTCGACCCCGATCGACCAGAGAGTCTGGTATTCGAACCGCAACCAGACGGGTCGAAGAAGTTGGTGTCGGTCATGTTCATGTTGCCGCCAGGCACCGATCTCGAATCGATCCCCGATTGGGGCGGCCAACTCATGCAGTGGCACGTCCATGGTGACCTGTGCTTTACGAGCGATCACTCGGCACCGCAGGTCGCCAGCCTCAAGCCGGTCGGCGGAACCTGCCCCGCCCCGCTCGTCGACTTCCCGCTTTCTCCGATGATCCACGTGTGGATCACGCCTCATCCGTGCGGCCCGTTCGCCGCCCTGGAAGGCGTCGCCGGAGGTCAGGTACCCGACGGCGAAACCGTGTGGTGCGACAGCGCCCACGGCGGGCACTAGCCGGAAGCCAGTTCGAGCACCGTCACGAGCCCGCTCGAACCGTCGACCCTCACCAGTGCTCCGTCCGGAATCCGTCGGGTGGCGTCGGTCGCCGAAACGACGCATGGAATTCCGAGTTCACGGCAGACGATGATGGCGTGGCTGAGTGCCGCACCGACGTCGACGATCACGCCGCCGGCGGGCACGAACAGCGGCGTCCAAGACGGGTCGGTGATTGGTGCAACCAAGACGTTGCCGGGTTCGAGCGCAGACGGATCGTGCGAATCGAGGACGATTCTGGCCCGACCTTCCCAATCCCCCGGGCAGCCTGGAAACCCTTGGATCCAATCACCCGCTGCGAGTTGCACGACATCCTCGCCACCTCGCACCGGCCACGTTCCCGGATCAGTGGTGTCTCCGACGATGACGAACGGCGGAATCAGTTCGCTCAATTCGTGGAATCGGGCGCGACGCTGACGGATCCGATCGGCGAGTTGCTCTGGCTCGTCCCCGAGCAGCAGTTCGCGCTCCTCGTCGAGCACAAACCCGTAATCCTCGACCTCATCGAAAACACCACGCTCGACGAAGCGGCGCCCCAATTCGCGGAGTGCCACACGAAGTTCTTGAATGAATCTGATGTTGTTGGTCTTGGTCCGTTCTCGAGCCGGAAGCCAGGCGCTGGAACAACTGATCGCCGCCGCAAGCTGGCCGTGAGTTGCCGGGTCGGCTTCGACCATCGCCAACAGCGTTGCTGCCGCCTCGGCCCGTTCGGCGGCTCGTTTGGCGTTCTGCAACGACGGGTTCTGTTCGTCGGAGGCGTGTCGCATCAGATCGATCGCCGCAAGTGCCAGAGTCGGTTGGGTCTCCCACGTCGGCGACCGACTTTCCCATTCGTTCGGTCCGCGGCTGCCGTAGTCCTTGAGGAACGTCTCGAATGCTCGGACGAAGGCGTCCGAGTCGGCGTCGATGCGCGATAGAGCCCACATCGCGTAACTTGGCTCGGCCGAATCGACCTGCCCGAACCCGGCCAGCATCGGCAGGATCAGATCGGGCCGCCCGACAGCAGTCGCCACGGCGCTGATCACGCCGACCGGAACCGTCGCCAGAGTGGTAGCGAAGAGATGCTCACCAAACAGTTCGCGTTGGAGCGGCATCATCGCCTGGACGCGGTCGGAGAGTTGGCGATCAGACAACGAGGACAGGTCCGGCCGTTCGCTGCGCAACGACATCGTGCGATTGCGATGCTCAGTCAGCCGTTCGAGATCGTCGACATTGCCGATCGAGAACACCCACCCGAACGTTGCACCAAGCTTCTCGGTGAGATCTGGGCGATCGTCGCCAGGCCGTTCGTCGTAGTCGGGAATCCCGGGCTGGGCACCGAAGAACTGCTCGTCCATCATCCGCCATGACAAGCCTGGCGCGCGTTCCCCGAATAGCCGCATCACCGATGCATTCAGGTAGCAGTAACCGCCAGCGACGCCGAGGATGCAGAACTGATCGTCGGGGAACTCGTCGGAGTCGAAGGCGCCCATCCGCACGTAGGCATCGCGCCAACCCAACTCAGACTCCCACAGCAGGCGCGACTTGGTCGCCGGCGCGACCGGGTCGGGAAACACCTCGCCCACGTTGGCGCGTGTGTAAATCGGAAAGCGCTCCGACAGTGCGCTATCGGTTACCTCGAACATCGATCCCCCGATCATTTGGATGAGCAGTCGGTCAACGTAGCCGAATCGGAACCGCCGCGGATCAGGGCGTGGATCAGCGGATGATTGGCGCCATCATGGGACGCGTGCCTGACGAACCTCACGAAATCGATCAGACGCACACCGATCAGGAATGGGGTGCTTTTACCGATCAAGGGCCATGGGATCTCGTCCGCACCGAGATCAGTTGGCTCCCCCGGGTCGACCGCCTGCGCGAAGCGGCAGGCGACGAGGTGCCGGAGCTGACCAGGCCACGTCGGCTCCCGCCGGGGCTTCGAGTCGCCAAGGTGATCACGGAGCTCGGTCGGGCGCTCGGTCCGTGGGCCTGGCGCAAGCGTCGAGGGAAGTACGCCGAACCGGAGTTAGGTCGCGCCGACGTGTCGCGCCGGCTACGGCGTGCCGCCGAGTCGCTCGGACCGAGCTACATCAAGCTGGGTCAGATCATTTCGTCGGGTGAGGGTTTGTTCCCGGTCGAACTGGTGGCGGAGTTCAAGAAGTGTCGAGACCAAGTACCCGCCGAATCGTTTGAAACGGTGCGCCTGACCATCGAACAGGACCTCGGTTGCCGACTCGAAGACATCTTCGCATTCTTCGACGAGAACCCGTTGGCGGCTGCATCGATCGCCCAAGTGCACGCCGCTCGACTACGGACCGGCGAGCGGGTTGTCGTCAAAGTCCAACGTCCATCGGTGTCACGTTTGGTCCGCAAGGACCTGCGAGCGATGGCGTGGATCGCCCCGAAGCTTGTTGGCCGGATCCGCGTTGCGGCGCTCGCAAACCCGCCTGCGCTCGTCGATCTGTTCGCCGAAACGATCGTCGAGGAACTCGACTTTCGCCTCGAAGCGGCAAACATGCTCGACGTCGCCACGATGCTTCGAGGTCTTGGACAGGATGGATACGTCGTTTCCCGCCCGCACCCATCGCTCGTCACCCGTCGTGTGCTCGTGATGCAACAGCTGTCAGGGTTCAACTTCGATGACGTAGCCGGCATGCGCAATGCCGGGATCGACACCGAAGCAGTGATCCGGACCGGGATGATCGCGTTCATGGAGGGAGCGATGATCCACGGTGTGTTCCACGGCGACCTGCATGGCGGCAACCTGTTCGTGATGCCTGACGGCCGCACAGCGTTGCTCGACTTCGGGATCGTGGCTCGCCTGTCACCCGAGCGACGGCTGGCTTTTCTTCGTCTGATGGTGTGCGCCACGACGAACGACATCAAGGGCCAGATGGCAGCGCTGCGCGACCTCGGAGCGCTCCCGAACGACACCGATCTGGATGCGGTGATCCGAGATCTGAGGCTCGACCAGGCAACGATCGATCCGACCACGCTGACCGGCGACGAGATGGTGAAGGAGATCCAGCGCGTCGTCAAAGCGCTGCTGGAATATGGTGCCAGGCTGCCGAAGGAGCTGATGCTGTATGTCAAGAACATGGTCTTTCTCGACGGTGCGATTGCTCGGCTGGCACCCGACCTCGACATCCTCGCCGAGATCGCCACGATCTCGATGCTGTTCGCTCAACGTCATGGCGAGCAGATCAGCCGGGACCTCGGCATCGACTCCACTCGCGTCGAGTTCGACTTCGACAGCGTAAAGGCCGGGCTTGGATTGGAGTCCAATGTCGACCGGCTCACGTACCGTGAACTGCAAGCCCGCCGCCAACTGATCCAGAAGCGCATGCGCAGCACCCGCTAGCGGATCGGTAGCCTCGCTCGACGTGCGCCTCGTGATTGCTCGTTGTTCGGTCGACTATGCGGGCCGGTTGTCGGCCCACCTGCCGGAGGCGAACCGGTTGATCATGGTCAAGGCCGACGGGTGCGTTGCGATTCACGCCGACGGAGGGGCGTACAAGCCGCTCAACTGGATGAACTCGCCCAACACTGTCATTGACAACGGTGATCACTGGGTCGTATCGAACCCAAAAGGCGAGGTCTTGACGATCACGTTGTACGAGGTGTTCGCCGACTCCAACCACGAGCTCGGCGAGGACCCTGGGTTACAAAAGGACGGTGTCGAAGCTCATCTCCAGGAGCTGCTCGCTGCCTCACCGCACGCCATCGAGATCGGTCTGACGTTGGTCCGTCGCGAGTATCCGACGGCGATCGGCCCGATCGACTTGGTGTGTCGAGACGAGGCCGATCAGGTCGTCGCGATCGAGGTCAAACGGCGTGGGGAAATCGATGGTGTCGAGCAGCTCGCCCGCTACATCGAGCGGCTGCATCTCGACTCGTCACTCGGGGAAGTGCGTGGCGTGTTCGTTGCCCAATCGATCAAACCACAAGCCAAGGTGCTCGCTGAGTCTCGCGGATTCCGTTGGGTCGAAGTCGACTACGACGAACTTCGGGGCATGGCCCCTGACGAACTTCGACTGTTCTGAACCTCGGTTCTGCCTGAACCAGTCAGCCAACCGACGGTCAGAAGACGAGCCGATAGGCGAGGCGACCGATCGTTACGTCGCGCTATTTCGCCTGCGGAGCAGGTGAAATGAGAACTACGGCACGATCAACGTTGACCTATCCGCTGGGCCCCTTGGATGTGGACAGATCGACTGGGGTACGGTCTCGGGCATGTCGCAGCAGGTACAGGGGATTGTGGCTCGCGCCAAAGGCGAGCCGGTCAGCATCGAAACGATCATCGTCCCCGACCCCGGTCCGGGCGAGGCGATCGTCAAGATCCAGGCTTGCGGGGTGTGCCACACCGACCTGCACTATCGCGAGGGTGGGATTAACGACGACTTCCCGTTTCTGCTCGGTCACGAGGCGGCCGGAATCGTCGAAACGATCGGTGCCGGTGTCACCAACGTCGTGCCCGGCGACTACGTGATTCTCAACTGGCGGGCCGTGTGCGGCACCTGCCGTTCGTGCCTCAAGGGCAAACCGTGGATCTGCTTCAGCACATTCAACGCCGCCCAGAAGATGACCCTGCTCGACGGAACCGTGCTGACACCGGCGCTCGGTATCGGTGCCTTCATCGAAAAGACCCTGGTCCATTCGGGTCAATGCACCAAGGTCGATCCGACCGCACCGGCGACCGCTGCCGGCCTGCTGGGTTGCGGTGTGATGGCAGGTCTCGGGGCAGCGATCAACACCGGCAACGTGGGACGCGGAGACTCGGTCGCGGTGTTCGGCTGTGGCGGGGTCGGTGACGCCGCGATCGCCGGTTCGTTTCTCGCCGGAGCGTCAAAGATCATCGCTGTCGACATCGACGATCGCAAGCTCGAATGGGCAAGAGAGTTCGGCGCCACCCACACCTGCAACGCCAACGACGTCGACGCTGTCGAGTACATCAAGTCTGTCACCGACGGTAACGGTGCCGATGTGTGTATCGAAGCGGTCGGCCACCCGGCGGTGTACAAGCAGGCCTTCGAGGCGCGTGACCTGGCTGGCACGGTGGTGCTGGTCGGTGTGCCGAACCCGAAGGCGGTACTCGAGTTGCCGATGATCGAAGTGTTCGGCCGTGGCGGTGCGCTCAAGTCGTCGTGGTACGGCGACTGCCTCCCGAGCCGCGACTTCCCGATGCTGATCGATCTGTATCAGCAGGGCCGGTTGGATCTCGATCGCTTCGTGTCGGAGACGATCACGATCAACGATGTCGAGGAGGCGTTCCACAAGATGGAGCGCGGCGAGGTCCTCCGCAGCGTTGTGGTGATGTGACGGTGATGTGACGGTGATGTGACGGTAGAACTGGTTACGACTGACGGGATCTTCGCCCTCGATGGGGGCGAATGGGACGTCACGAACAATATCTGGCTGGTCGGTGACGACCGCGAGGTGATCGTGTTCGACGCCGCCCATGATCATCAGCGGATCATCGAAGGGATCAATGGCAGACGGGTGCAGGCGATCGTGCTCACCCACGGTCACAACGATCACATCAACGCAGCCGTGCCGTTGCGTGACGCCGTCGATGCGCCGATTCTGATTCATCCAGCCGATCACATGCTCTGGGAGACCGTCTGGCCCGACCACGCGCCAGACGGCGAGGTCACGCCAGGTGACACGATCCGTGTCGCCGGTCACGATTTGAGGGTGCTCCATACCCCCGGTCACTCCCCGGGCTGTTGTTGTTTCTACGACGCAGCATCCGGTCTCGCCCTGTCGGGTGACACGCTGTTCTGTGGCGGCCCGGGCGCGACGGGTCGCAGCTTCAGCGACGAACCGACAATCCTGCGGTCAATCATCGCCAAATTGATGGCGTTGCCCGCCAACACGGTCGTTCATACGGGCCACGGCGACTCCACCACGATCGGTGCCGAATACGCCAACGTCATGTCGAGAGCCGCCGAACTCGGCCTGGACCAGCCGATCTGAAGCAGACAGGACGGAGGGGTTGTGGAACGGATCAGCGGGGTGGTTCAGCACTATGCGTGGGGTGATACCGAGTATCTCCCGAATCTGCTGGGGGTCGCACCCGACGGTCAGCCGTGGGCTGAGCTCTGGCTCGGTACGCACCCGGCCGGGCCGACCCGACTCGCCGATGGTCGTCCGCTCACCGATCTGACTGGCGAGTTGCCGTACCTGCTCAAGGTACTCACCGCCGCCGAGCCGCTGTCGCTGCAAACTCATCCGAACCCGGCGCAGGCGGCCGACGGTTTCGCCCGTGGCGCATATCCCGACGCCAACGCCAAACCCGAGCTGTTGTGCGCCTTGACGCCATTTCAGGCATTGTGTGGGCTGCGGCCAGTCGACTCGGTGATCGATCTGTTCGACGAGCTCGGACTCGATGAGAGTGAGATCGCCGGAATCGTCAAGAGCCAAGGCGCGGGTGCCGCCCTCGAAGGTCTGTACCGAGGCACGATCGATCCGCTGCCGATCATCGATCGTTGCCAAACCAACGATCGGCCGGAATCGGAATGGGTGCGGACGCTGGCGATCCGGTACCCAGGCGATCCGAGCGTGGCGGCAACGTTGCTGCTCAACTACGTCAGGCTCGAACCCGGACAGGCGCTGCACCTCGAAGCCGGCAACCTGCACGCCTATCTGCATGGTGCGGGGATCGAGCTGATGGGCGCCAGCGACAATGTGATCCGAGGCGGCTTGACGGTCAAGCCGGTCGATGTCGACGAACTGCTACGCGTCATCGACCGAACGCCGTTGGACGAACCCGTGCTCCCGACCGCATCTCACTACGACTTGCCGGGGGCACATGTCGCCCTACGGCGGCTCAAGCCGGGGGCACACCATCGAGCGATCGGACACGAACTGGCCGTCGATATGAATGGCGGCACGTGGTATTACTCCCCCGGTGACCACGTCGAGGTCTCGTCGACGACCTACGTCGTCGTCCCGATGTTTTGACACGACTGTCGCTCATCTCACGCTATGTGGTAGCTCAGTCACCTTTAGTTGACGATAGTTTGACTTGAGTTTTCAGTCTCTGGACGGTTTGATGGGAGGGCGTTCAACGGCGGGCGCAGAACCACAACCAAGGCGGAAGCACTATGAAGCATCACCACCAATCACCCAAACGATCACTGACACGTTTGCTTCTCGCCGGAGCGATTGCTATCAGCGCGCTGTCGATCGGCGCTGCAACTGGCACCGCCTCGGCTGCTAAGCGGCACCAAGGCGAGGTCGTCATCACGACACCAACGACTGTCACGACGATCAACCCTCCGATCACGACCGCACGGTCAGGGATTCGCTGGTGATCGCCCGGATCACCCGCGGCGGTCGTTGGTCCTGACGACCAGCCACCCGACAAGATCAAGCCGCTTTTTCGCCACCGAGGTGACCAACACAATTGCTCACCTCGCTGGCTGTACGTGCCGATAGTTCGTCGTGGACCACGATCCACGAGGCGGGAACCCGACGTGGAAACAACGAATCGACATGGACCAGAGACAACCTCGCGCTGACGCCGAGCGGCGAACGTACTTACTGGCGTTGACGTTGACCGTGTTCGCCGCCGTGGGCTTGACGCAAATCGATCTCCACGTAGCTCCCGCCGTTGGTTGGGCACTCCCAATATGGGCAGTTGCGCTGATCGCAATCGCCACAGGGCCGATGGTCTTCGACGTCGAGTTCCGGCGTGAAACATACACGTTCACATTCAGCGAGATCGTTCTCGTGCTTGGGCTGTTCTTCGCTTCGCCGATTCACCTCGTGGGTGGACGCCTGCTGGGAGAATTCCTGTTCCTCACGGTGCGCGAGCGACAACCCGTTCGCAAACTCGTCATGAATCTCTCAGCCTTCTTCGCTGAGACAGTGGTTCTCCTGGCGGTCCAACAGGCGCTGTTGCGAACCCTCGACGCCCGTCAACCCTTGAGCTGGCTGGTCGGCCTCGTGGCTGTCATCGCCGCCGAGTTCGTCGGCTTCGCGGCGATCGCGACCGCTGTTCGGTGGCACGGCGGCCCGATCACATTTCGGTCGATCCTGCAGATCGGCCTGATCACGGCACCTGCCAACACGAGTCTCACGCTGGTCGTCTGTGTGCTGCTCGACGTCGAGCCGAGGGCGGTCCCCCTGCTGGCCGGTGTCGCCGTGTTCCTGCTCGTCACCTATCGCGCCTACAGTTCACTCCGTCAGCGATACAACAGCCTCAGCCTGCTGTACGACTTCACTCATCTCGTGAGCGGCGCACGTGAGCCGAACCAGGTGCTCGATTCGATGTTGACTCAGGCAAAGGATCTGCTTCGTGCAGAGCGAGCGGAATTCTGGTTGTTCACCGGAACGGATTCGACTCAGCGACACATCGTCGACGATGCCGGACGCACGTCCACCGATCGCCTGCTCGCAGCCGGCGTGACTTCGGTCATCGCTGATCGGTTCGTCGCCAACCGAGACGCACTCCTCATTCCGCGATCGCCATCCTCGATCGGTGATCGGGCGATTCTCGTCGACGTCGGGGCGGATGACGCGCTGATTGCTCCGATATTCGAGGGCGACTCGTTGATCGGAATCGTCGCCGTGTTCAATCGCCTCAGCGAGATGTCGACGTTCGGCGATCAAGATTGCAGGCTGTTCGCCACGCTGGCGGGTCACGCAGGCGTCGCACTTCAGAACGGTCGATTGATCGAGCGATTGCACGACCAGGCTCGTCAACGCGAACACGAAGCGCTCCATGATCCCCTCACGGGACTCGCCAACCGCGTGCTTTTCGGTGAACGACTCGAAGCTCGGTTCAGCAACGCCGTCGGCGTTGCACCCGAGATTGCGATTGCACTCATGGACTTGGACGGCTTCAAGGAGATCAACGACACACTCGGACATCAGAGTGGTGACGGAGTACTGATCGAGGTCAGCCGCAGACTGCTCGAGTCCGTCGATTCGGGGACATTGATCGTTCGGCTCGGCGGCGACGAGTTCGCCATGCTTGCCCCCGTTGGGTCGATTCTCGCCGATGTCCAGGCGACATGTCGCCGCATTCGGGGCGCGGTGGCGGCTCCGATTCAGATCGATGGAATCACGGTCAACATGGGCGTCAGCGTCGGTATCGCAGTCTCTCCTCGGGACGGAGACGATGCAGACACCCTGATCCGTCGCGCTGACGTCGCCATGTACGCCGCCAAGTCGGGCCACGGTGCGGGCGTCTGTTTCTACGATGCGGAGCGTGACGAGAACACGCCTCGCCGCCTTGCGCTCGCCCATGACCTTCGCCTGGCAGTAAACCTCGGCCAACTGGCCGCCGTGTTTCAACCCAAGGTGTCACTCGTCGACGGACGAATGACAGGTGTCGAATGCCTCTGTCGATGGAATCACCCCCACCTAGGCCAGATCATGCCAAACGAGTTCATTCCGCTTGCCGATCGAACTGGCGTCAGTGCCGCCCTCACGTCGACCATGCTGACCAAGGCACTCCTGGCGGCCGAGCAGTGGCACCTCAACGGCAACCCCTGGGGCGTCGCCGTCAACGTCTCGATGCGCAACCTCGTCGATCCCGACCTCGTGGCCGTCGTCCGACAGCTCCTCAGCCAGTCGAGTCTGCCGGCCAGCGTCCTGACCTTGGAGATCACCGAGACGCATGTGATGTCGGACACGGTCCGGACCACACGCGTCTTGGAAGAACTTGCCGACCTCGGTGTTCGCCTATCGATCGATGACTTCGGAACCGGGTACTCATCGCTCGCCCATCTCCAAAGACTGCCGGTCGACGAAGTCAAGATCGACAAGAGCTTCGTGCACGAGTTGACTGCGGGAGGCGGTGCCGACGCGATTGTGCGATCGGTGCTCGATCTCGCACGCAACCTCGACCTGTGGGTGATCGCCGAGGGCGTCGAGACCGCCGAAGCACTCGACCGGCTACGACAACTGGGATGTCAGGAAGCCCAGGGGAACTACTTCGCCAAACCGATGCCGGCCGAGGAGATCGAGGAGTTCGCCCGAACGAGGGCAATCGCCGCGAGCCACGCGCCTGAGCTCGTGTCGAATCGCTGATCCCGATCAGCTCGGTTCAGCCAGCGAGAGCAGCGGCCATAGCCTTGGTGCCGGCGATCAGGGCATCGGCCTGGGCGTCGCTGAGGCGGGCGTAGGCGGGCGTCAGCAACTGATCGGTGAGTGCTTCGGCGCAATCCCACTTCGCCCGGTCGGCGTCGGTGGGCTCAGCGATCTCGCCCTCTGCCCAGCCGAACAACTTCCCGTCGCCAGGTCGTTTGATGGCATGGGCAATCGGTGTCGACAGACCGACCGAAACGATTGCCAGCAGATGGGTGCTGCCGCGCATCTCGCGCAGCACCATCGCCTGATGCATCGCCGCTGCCGGCACGTCGGACGGCACCGGTTCTGCACGAACCGCCGCGAACAACGGCATCGACGTTACATCGGCAGCCCCAATCACGTGAGTCGCGGCGTCGACGAAACCGTCCAGCCCATCGATCTCGGAGAACATCTTGCGCCCGAGTTGATGGGCGCAGTCGATGTAGAGGCGGGCGCAATCGCGTGGTGCCATGCGTTCCTTGGCCGTGTTCCACATCTTGTTGATCAGACCCGGATTGAAATACCCCCAGGCGCTCAGCACGACCTCCGGTTCCACGTCACCGAGCACCCCGCCACGGCCGAGAAAGTACATCCGGAAACCGTCGAGCCCAACTTGCTTACCGCGCTCGGTCGTGTCTGGGTGGAAGTAGAACGCTCCGCCGATCGACCCGATCGCCTCGGTCGCTCGCATGATCTCGTGTGGCTGCATGCCACGCATGATCGCATCCGACCCGTCCTGTAGAGAAAATCAGACGAGTCGGTTCGGCTAACGATTGGCCGTCTTGCGAATCTCGACGATCCTCTCTCCGGCATGGTTGACGTCGTCACCCTGAGCGGCGAGCAGGGCGGACCTGTCTTTGGCAGCTTCTCGTTCCGCAACTGTGGTGTCGGCCTTGGCGATCGCCGCCTCGGCACCGTGCTCGTTGATGAACTCGGCCCATTCCACGAGCGCTTCGACCATCTCGTTCTCTGGCACCACGGCGATGTTGCGGCCTTTGACAAACAGATGGCCGCGCTTGTTGCCTGCGGCGATTCCGAGATCGGCCTCGCGCGCCTCACCTGGGCCATTGACGACACAACCCATCACGGCGATCTGGAGCGGGATTTCACGATCGGCGAATGCTGCCATCGCCCGGTTGGCGATGTCGATCACATCGACTTCGGCACGCCCGCATGACGGGCAGGCAATCAGATCGACGTTCTTGCGTTCTCGTAAACCCAACGCTTCGAGCAACTGGCGCCCCGCTTTGGCCTCCTCGACCGGATCGGCCGTGAGCGAGTACCGGATCGTGTCACCAATTCCCTCCATCAGCAGCGTGGCGATTCCTGCCGTCGCTTTCAGCAGGCCGTTCGGGAGCGGCCCGGCTTCGGTGACCCCGAGGTGCAACGGGTGATCGGTGACTTCGGCGAGCTGGCGGTACGCCTCGACCATCAGCGGCACGCTCGACGCCTTCACGGATATCTTGATCGCGTCGAAACCGACCTCGTCGAAGTATGCGATCTCGCGCAGCGCCGACTCGACCATTGCCTCCGGCGTCGGGCCACCGTATTTGTCGTACAACTCGGGATCAAGCGAGCCGGCGTTGACACCGATCCGGATCGGCAGGTTGCGATCTTTTGCTTCCGCGGCGACCGCTTTGATGTGCTCAGGCCGTCGGATGTTGCCGGGGTTCAGCCTCAGGCCATGAACACCAGCCTCCATCGCCGCTAGCGCCATTTTGTACTGGTGATGAATGTCGGCAATCACCGGGATCGGCGAACGAGGCACGATCTGCGCCAAACCCTCGGCGGCCTCGGTTTCGTTGCACGTGCACCGAACGATGTCGCAACCGGCGGCAGCCAAGCCGTAGATCTGCTGCAGTGTTCCTTCGACGTCAGCCGTTTTGGTGATCGTCATCGACTGGATCGTGATCGGGGCACCACCGCCCACGGCAACGCCACCGACGTGGATCTGACGGGTGTGCTTGCGTTCAGTGGTCCAGTTGGCAACTTGCATGACTCAGCCGACTGGGTCGGTGATGTCGAGGTACAGACCCGACATGAACAGGAACAACAGCACGGTCATCACCGCCATCGCAAACGGCATCATCTTGGCGACATCGGCGTAGTAGCGCTGACCGTTTCGTTCACGCAGGCGCTCGTAGGTTGCAACGGCAGCGTGACCGCCGTCGAGCGGCAGCAACGGAAACATGTTGAATACGCCGACGAACACGTTGAGGATCGCCAAGTAGAACAAGATGCCAATCATCCCAAGCTGTTCACCAACGTCGTCGGCCACGCTGGTCGCCCCGACCAGCGTTGTCGGGCGAGTTTCGAGATCATCGTTCGAACCCGTGAGGTGGGTGAACACACTGACGGGATTCAGCACCTTAACGGCGCCTTTCGTCAGCTCCCAGGAGGTTGGGAAGATGTCGGTGACAGCGTTCACCGCGGCTCCCCCGATCGAATGATCAATGGTCGACACTCGGGTATCGCTGCTTACGCCCATGAAGGGCTTGCCGACAATCGGCGACGACGGATCGCGATTCGCCGCGAGGGTGACTGGAATCTCGAGTCGTGCACCGTCTCGCAGGACCCCCACCGAAATCTGCTCGCCCGCCGCGTAGGAGCGGATCAACTTGCCCATCGATTCGGAATCGTTGACCTCGACATCGTTGATCGAACGGACGACGTCGTCGATTTGCAGACCAGCCGCAATGGCAGGCCCGCCAGCAACCAACTCGACGACTTCGGCTCCGTCTGCATAGTCCTCACCGTCAGTCGCATACACGGTGAACAGCAACACGATGGCGATCAGCATGTGCATGATCGAGCCAGCCGAAATCACAAGCAGGCGCTTCGGGTAGCTCTTGGACATGTAGGTCCGCTGCTCGTCAGCGGGATCGACGTCGTCCATATTGTTCATGCCGATGATCCGAACGAACGCACCGAGTGGAAGTGCCCGGACGCCGTATTCGGTTTCACCTCGACGGAAGCTCCACAGTCGAGGACCGAACCCGATAAAGAACTGCGTCGCTTTCATCCCTGACCAGCGAGCAGTCACGAAATGGCCGAGTTCATGAAGGAAGATCGCAATCAGCACACCAACGACGAACACCAGCCACCAGATGCTGAACAGCCCGAGCACACCGATCAGGGCGACGAAGCCGAGCACACCGACGGCACCCCGAAAACCACCGACCAGTTCGTCGTCGGCCTTCTCGACGACTGAGCCGCCGGCCATCACTTCGCCGGCGAAGCGCCCGTGCTTTCGTTCTTCGATTTCGGATGTCATGATGCTCGTACCTCGCTGCTCACTTCCGGATGCTCACTTCCGGATGATCTGTTCCGCCAGGCGCCGTGCTGTTGCATCGGCGTCGATCACGTCGTTGACGGTATCTGGCACGGAACCGTCATGCTCGTCAAGAACCGCAACGCAAATCTCGGCGATCTGATTCCACCGCAGCCGACCGGCAAGGAATGCACCGACGGCAACTTCGTTGGCCGCACTCAACCAGGCTGGCGCCGTGCCGCCGACCCGGCCGGCTTCGTAGGCCAACGAAAGGCAACGAAACGTCGCCATGTCGGGTAGTTCGAAGTCGAGCCTGGCCAGTTTGGCCCAGTCGATCCTCCCAAACGGCGTCGAGATCCGATGTGGATAGCCGAGCGCATAGCCGATCGGGAGACGCATGTCAGGCAAGCTGAGCTGCGCGATCGTCGAGCCATCGGTGTACTCGACCATCGAATGCACGATCGATTGCGGATGGACGACGACCTCGATCGCGTCATACGGCACATCGAACAACTCATGCGCCTCGATCACCTCGAGCCCTTTGTTCATCAACGTGCTCGAGTCGATCGTGATCTTGGGACCCATCGACCATGTCGGATGAGCGAGAGCATGATCGACGGTCACGTCCGCCAGATCGTCCGCGGTTCGGCCCCGAAACGGTCCACCGCTTGCGGTTAGCACGATCCGGGCGACCTCGCGGCGCCCATCAACCGATGAGCGCAAGCACTGATGGACCGCACAGTGCTCACTGTCGACCGGCACCAACTCCGCCCCAGGCGTCGCTCGCAACGGGCGTACGACCGGACCTGCGGCGATCAGGCTTTCCTTGTTGGCGAGCCCGAGTCGCTTGCCGGCCCGCAGTGTTTCGACGGTGACCGGTAGTCCGGCAAACCCGACGACACCGTTGATCACCACGTCAACAGATGACACGAGGTCGGCCAGTTCGGCGATGACCTCGACTCCGGGCAATGCGGCCGCGACTTCAGCCCGACGAGATTGATCGACAACAGCGACCACTGATGGGCGGAACTCGCGGGCCTGGTCGATCAGTTGCCCAACGGATGACCCGACGCCGAGCGCAACAACCTGGTACCGGTCGGGCCCTTCGGCCCGAATCACGTCGAGTGTTTGGGTTCCGATCGAGCCGGTCGAGCCGGCAATTGCGACGCGCACCGGAGCCACGATCGACGAGACGCGCTGCGTCAGGGTCCGGCCTTCCACGGCTCAAGCACAAGCGTCAGGTAGTAGACCGCCGGGAGCACGAACAGAAATCCATCGAATCGATCGAGAATCCCACCGTGACCCTTGACGATCGACCCGAAGTCCTTGACGTCGAGGTTGCGTTTGAACATGCTCTCGACGAGATCACCCATCGGGGCCATGACTGAGATCACGATCGCCAGGACGATGAGGTGCTTGAGCGAGGTCCATGTGGTGTTCTGTTCGGAGATATCGACCAGGATCAGGGCGATAATCGTCATCAGCGATCCGCCGATCAATCCTTCAACCGTCTTGTTCGGGCTGATCCAATGACGTAGCGGGGTCTTTCCGACCGCCGAACCAACCAGCAGCGCGCCGACGTCGTTGGCGACGACGCCGAGCGCCAACAGGAACAGCGTGTCGGTCCCTCGGTATTGATCCAAGACGACTCCGGTCGTCGAGAAGCGTAGGATCAGCATCGCGAACGAACCGAGCAGGCCGATCCAGATGATTCCCAATGTCGTGATCGACACGTTCGGCATTGGTCCGGCTTCGACGCTCCGGGCACCAACGAAACTGCCGGCAGTCACCATGAATCCGAACGCCAGGACGAGCGGCAGCGTGACGTCACCGAGCCAATACGCCGCCAGCGGTGCGGCAACACAAGTAGCGATACCCGGAATCACCGCTGGTCGGTAGCCCTTTTCGGACACCTTGTCGTAGAACTCGACGGCGGCGAGGCCGAGAATCACGGTGACGACGGCGACAACACCAACCGGTTTCCACATCAAGGCGGCGATGAACGCTGCACCCAGCAGCAATCCAACGGCAATTGCCGCTGGCATATCGCGACCCTTGGGAGCAGGCGGGTTCGTCCGCGAACGAGACGGTGCGGGCGCAGGCGCTCCGCGGCGACGCTGTGCAGGTGTCGGCGGACGACGCGGCATACCAGACGGGTCGGTGCCAATCGTGATCCGACTCGGCTCGCGTTGAATCGCATCGGATTCTCCCGTTACACGCCGAGTCTGACCGGTGACGCGCGCCGTCTGAACGGTTCGCTGAGCGGCTGGCCCAGGTACCTCAATCTGAGGCTCGACCGATTCGTCATCTTTCCAGACAGGCGAATCGGACGAGAACGACGACCAGACATCGACATCGTCATGTTCAGTATCAGCGTCAGGATTCGAGGCGTTGGCGTCGAGGCGCGGAATCTCACCTGTTGGCGGCTCCGTCCAGTGCGGCAATGAGCCGGTGCCACCAGTCCCGAAACTCAACCGGTCGCTGACGTCGCGGGCATCACCGGCGACCGGATCCAGGTTCTGGGTCGGCTCGGCATCGTCGAACAGTGACCCGAACTCGCTGAAGTCATCGTTGTCTTTGCGGTCTCGCCACATGTCGTCACTCATCGAGGTTGTCCTTTCCCCCACAAATCCACATACACAATCCGATCTCGACCTTAGACCTCAAGGAGTTCATCTTCCTTGCGGCCAAACGCCTTGTCGATCCGTTCGACATGGTCATGTGTGATCTTTTCCAGTTCCTTCTCGGCGCGTTCCAGTTCATCCAATGAGATCTCGTGGGCCTTTTCGGCGGCTTCCATCGCCTTGCGAGCATCGCGACGGATGTTGCGGACGGCGATTCGCCCATCTTCTGCCATGTTCTTGACGATCTTGACGTATTCCCGCCGACGCTCTTCGGTGAGCGGCGGGAAGTTGAGTCGAATCACGACGCCGTCGTTGTTCGGTGACACACCGAGATCGCTGTCGCGGATCGCCCGTTCAATCGGCTGGAGCGCCCCTCTGTCGTGCGGCCTGACCATCAGTGTGCGTGCGTCCGGCACCTGGATCGCTGCCAGCTGCACGAGTTGGCAGGGAGCGCCGTAGTACTCGACCATCAACCGTTCGACCAACGCTGGAGAGGCACGGCCGGTGCGGACGCTGGAGAACTGCACCTGAACGTGCTCAACAGCCTTGTCCATCTTCTCGATGGCATCGAGCAACGTTTCGTCGGTCACCAGCGCAGCGTACCCCCCACGTTCACCCAAG
>JANPLQ010000056.1:0-21135 GCA_031422395.1 Ilumatobacteraceae bacterium
ACTATGCCAACACACAGTACTTCAACAACGCCGGCAATCCGAACGATGAGACGTCATCGATATGGGGCCGCGGCACCGGTGGGGCCTGTCGGAAATTTTGTGTGAGTGGCGTGGTCTGAGTGTCCGCGGCTAGATGGCCGGGGCGAGAAAGGATCACATCCATGAACGTTGAGAATAGAGCAGAGGTGTCGTCGTTGCCGGCGGTCCGGTCGGGATCGGGGGTGATGTGTTGGATATGGCTGAGTGGGCTGACGAGCTGGTTGCTCGGGCCCGGTCGCAGGGGATCGAGTTGGCCGGCGAGAACGGGTTGTTGACGGCGATGGTGCGTCAGGTGTTGCAGACCGGGTTGAACGTCGAGTTGGCGGAGCATGTTGGCTATCAACCGTACGCGGTTGAGGGTCGTGGGTCTGGGAATAACCGCAACGGTTCGTATCCGAAAACGGTGATCACCGATGTCGGCCCGGTCGAGGTCCAGATGCCACGCGATCGGTTGGGCACGTTCGAACCGGTCACGATCCCGAAACATGTCAGACGGTTGGATGGGTTGACGGGGAACGTGATCTCGTTGTACGCCAAAGGGATGACGACCGGTGATATCCAACAACATTTGGTCGAGATCTACGGGACAGAGATTTCTCGTGAGACGATCTCGAAGATCACCGACTCGATCGTCGAGGACATGCTGGGATGGCAGAACCGGCCACTCGACCACGTCTACGCGGTCGTGCTGATTGACGCCATCGTGATCAAGATCCGCGGTTCCCAAGTCGCGAACCGGCCTGTCTATGTGGCGATTGGTGTCAACATGGCTGGCGAGCGTGACGTGCTCGGAATGTGGATCGGACCAACCGGTGGCGAGGGCGCCAAGCAGTGGGCGACAATGCTGACAGAGCTCCGTAACCGGGGCATGCTCGACGCCTTGATTGTTTGCTGTGACGGTTTGAAAGGCCTGCCGGACTCGATCCGAGCGACCTGGCCTCACGCGACGGTTCAAACCTCGTTAGTTCACAATGGGGTTACCCGGAATGGTTCTGGGTGTCATCCGCATCGACGGGAGAGGGCCAGTGCAGACCGACCTTCGAGGTCCCGACACAGACCTGTCCCTCCCGTCGATGACGGGCTTCGAACTGCAAGCAGGAGTCGCGCCGTGAGCGCCAAAACGAGTGACGGTGGTGGCCTGTCGAAGCGGGTGGGTTGATCCTTCAGGGAGGGAATTCATGTCCACGTTCGCTGGCATCGACTGGGGTGCCACATATCATCAAGTCGCCGCCGTTGACGACGGCGGTGCCGAGTTGTTCAACAAACGACACGCTCACACCGTCGATGGTCTCGACTCGCTGCTCGCCCGTCTCTCGGTCATACCGGACCTGGTCGGCGTCGCGATCGAACGCTCGGACGGCATCATTGTCGATCGGTTGCACGAAGCTGGCGTCGCCGTGTTCCCTGTGAGTCCACGTGTCTCAGCGCGAGCACGCGAGCGTCACCAGGCCGCAGCCCGGAAGAACGACCGGTTCGACGCGTTCGTGCTGGCCGAAACGTTGCGGACTGACGGGCACCGATGGCGATCGTTGCGGCCGTCGTCTGATCTGCACGCCGAGCTACGCCACGTCGTGCGACATCGCCGCCAAGCCGTCGAATCCCAAATCATGATCGAGGCGCAACTTCGCGACACACTGCTGGCATATCACCCAGCTGTTGTCGGGCTGTTCTCATCGGTCGACAGGGATGCCACGCTGGCATTTCTCCGCGACTACCCGACGCCACGCGCTGCGTCGCATATCGGCGAGGAACGCATGGCTCGGTTCTGTTCACGGATCGGATACTCCGGCCGAGTCCCACCCGGCGTGCTCGTCGAACGGGTTCGCACCAATCTCTTGTCGGCGTCAGACGGCAGCGTCGCTGGGCATCGCTACGCAGCGTTGCATCTCGCTGATCAGCTCGAGCTGTTCAACAACCAGCTACGCGCCTACAACCGGCGCATCGGAGAGCTCCTCGTGCAGCACCCCGACAGCGCCATCTTCCTCAGCTTCCCCGCCGTCGGTCGCGTCCTCGCTGCCGAGCTGCTCGCCGAGATCGGCGAAGACCGCGACCGCTTCCCAACACCACAGGTACTCCTCGCAGAGGCCGGCGCCGCACCAGTCACGCTGGCATCGGGCAAGGTGCAACGGGTCCACATCCGCTGGGCCTGCAACCGGCGGTTGCGCTCGACATCGACATCTTGGGCGCATGTGCTCAAACGGATCGACCCGGTCTCACGCACCCGCTACCTCGCCTCAATGGAACGTGGCACCACCTACCACGGAGCCCTCCGAGCGGTGTCGTCTTCATGGCTGCGCGTGCTCTGGCGCTGCTGGCAAGACGGCACCACCTACGACCCGGCCCGCCACCGCCCCAACAGCTGACAGCCACTCACCCGTCTCCACAACGCCGTCACCTCAGACGGCTGTTATCACGCGCCCGTCAACCAACAGGGTTGACAACAGGAGTCTGTGTCGTGCACATGGTGCGCAACTCGCTGACATACGCCTCGAAGAAAGATTGGCAGCCGATCACGAGAGCGATGCGCCAGATCTACACGGCATCGACGGTCGAGGTTGCTGAGCAGTACTTCGCCGAGTTCGCAGCCGAGTGGAGAGCCAAGTATCCGGCGATGATCCAATCCTGGGAACGAGCCTGGGCAGAGTTCGTCCCGTTCCTTGAGTTCCCGGCCGAGCTCCGCAAACTCGTCTATACGACCAACGCGATAGAAAGCTTGAACGCCCGATTCCGTAAAGCCGTGCGTCACCGCGGGCATTTCCCGAACGAGCAGGCAGCAATGAAAGTGCTCTACCTCGTCGCCACCAGCCGACGACCAAACCGTGAGAACATGACCGGCCAAATCAGCGCCTGGAAACAGATCCTCAACACCTTGACCATCCACTACGGCGACCGAATCAACGCCACCCACTAACATGACCGCCACGACCACTCACACAAAAATCTGGACAGTCCCTTGCGGGGCGCTGTGCATCATCCAGGTCGCAACACGCGGTGTCGCCGGGCTCGGTGCCGATCTGGCCGGGTGTCTGCTCGGCGATGCGGTGGATGTGGTCAACTGTGCTGCGAGGCGGCTGTATGCGTCGGGGGCCGTTGGCGAAGGCGTACGTGATGCGATCACGAGACAGATCACCATTGCGGCATTGGAAATGGCCCAAAGCCAGGGCGGCAAATGTACCCCGGGTCCGCGTGGGCTTCACCTCTGTGTCGTTCCCAAGGGGGCCGACGTCAACGTCCGGCTGGGGTCGACCGATGTCCGTATTCAGATCTATGACAAGGGCGGCACCACGATCGGCAACGTGTTCATTACAGACGAGGACCGACGAGGGGACGGCCCTTTGCTGGATCACGAGTTGTTCCATACATTCCAGTGGGCCGCAGCCGGTGGTCTGCCATTCGCGGCGTTGTACGGGAACGAGTATGCGAAGGCTGGCGGCGAGTGCAATCGTTTCGAGCAAGCTGCCGGTTTCGTCGCTGGCCACTACCCGCACTGTGTCGGGTTGCTGTGAGGCGAGCGTTGGTAGTGGCGATGCTGATGGTCGTGTCAACGAGTTGCTTCGGGCCGGCCGTAGGCGGATCGACGTTGGGTATGAGGTCCCAAAGTGGCTTGGTGCGGTTGACGGAGACATCATTCGGGCTGTTGATCTACCCATGTGTCGAGCGATTTGTGGTGTCCGAGGTGGTGTTGTCGGATGTCGACCTCAACGGCGAGACGCACGTGATCCTGCGCGAGCAGTACCCGACGCCCGTAAGGCCGAGGGATCTGATCGTGTCGACCGATACGGCCGCTCAACCTGCGGTTGCGGGAGGCATCCGCGAGATCGTGAATGCCGAACTGCTCGATCGCTTCAACCACGACGATACCTACCTGACGTCGATTGAACCAAAGAAGTTCCTCGATCTGGAGGCGTTCGCCCCGGACGGGACGAACGTGGCGGGCGGGGTGAACTTGGGTGACCGTTTCACGGTCGATGTCGGTCGCGTCTCGGGAATGGATCTCGATCCGGTTCGTCTCGACGAGGTCCGATGTCCCGACGAGGACGGACCAGCCTGGGACGTAGCCACTCCCTGAACCGCGCTGTTGGTGCGGCCGCTCGGTGAACTCAAGCGGCATTCGCCGGCGCTGCTCAAGACGATCCAAACCCGAGGTGTCGCTTGTCCGCGATTTGTCAGCACGTTGTCCGCGAACGTGGCGAAATCGAGCAATACGGCGCAACACAAAACAGCACGGCGGACCCCAAAAACACTCTCTGAACTGGTCTAATGCACACCAGGCGGGACGATCCGAGAGTACTCGACTAGGAGTTCAAGTCCCCCGGTCGATTCCCTCAGGCCTGACAGTGTGGGTACCATTCTCAGCGTTTCGAGACACACCATCCGGCGTATCTGAAGTTCAATGGACCTGAGTAGTTCTCCCAGCGCGGCGTTCGAGCCGACGGATCAGCTCCTCGTCTCCTTGGGGATAGAGGTGGCCATACCTATCGAGCACCACCGAGACGGACGTATGGCCGGCCATCACTGCAACGTGCTTGGGGTTGGCTCCTTCCGCGACCCAAAGCGATACAGCGGTGTGGCGAAGGTCATGGATTCTCAGTGGAGCAAGCCCGGATTGTCGTACAGCGGGTGCCCAGAAGCGTCGGCGAAACAGTGTCGCTCGAACCGGATGACCGTCGGGCGAACGAAACACCAATTCGTCCGCGTCGACGGGCTGCGTGGCGAGCCGAGAAAGCTCGTCGCACACAAACGAAGGAAGTGGGACGGATCGAACAGCCGCCTTGGTCTTCGGTGGACCGAAACTGATTGCGCCAGCGATATCGACGAGGGTCTCGGTGACGTTCACCCGACGCCGAAGCAAGTCGACGCGCCCCCAGCGCAAGCCGAGCATCTCGCCGAGCCGGAGACCCCCGAAGGCACCGAGCAGCACGAAAGCTCGATACCGCCGGTCGATCGCATCGGCCAAGAGCCAGACGTCGTCGGTGTCGAGGAAGCGCATCTCTCGTCGCTCGATCCGTGGCAGCGGAAGCTTTGCGACCGGATTGTGAGGGATCAGCCGATCTTCGAACGCGGCATTCATACACTTGTTCATGAGTTGCACGACACGATGGATCGTCGCAGGGGCGAGATTGGCACCATCGGGTGATCCGAGTTCGGCGGCCCATAGCCGCAACGCTGTCCGATCGAGTTTGCCGATCGGTGTATTGCCAAACGCCGGAATCGCGTGCTTACGGAAGTGGTTCTCGTCGCGGGCCCTCGTGCTCGGACGAAGATTGGTCGCAGTCGGCCACCAACGGTCCCACCACTCTGCGACGGTGATTCTGCCGAGTCGGGGATCGAGGAGCGAACCCTGATTGCGGTCGACCTCGACGAGGTTGGCGTACGCCTCGGCGTCCCGCTTTCGCTTGAACTGTTTCGAGCGCTGCTTGCCGTCGGAGGTGCGAAAACGGACGAGGTATGCCTTCGAACCATCACCCAACCGCTTCTCAACTAGCGACGCCACGGATCAAAGCCTACCCGCCAGGTGCACACCAGGTGCACAGACCCTGCACTACGGATCAATACTGGGCGGACGTAGGTGGACATAAAAGACCAGGTCAACAGCTATACGATGATCACTGTCCAGCAATGTCGGGACCCGTGTTTCGCTTTCACACCGTAGAGGTCATCGGTTCGAGCCCGGAATCGCCCACCATTCCACCAGGTCAGCAGGACGAATTCAGGGCGGCATTCTCGGGGCGATGCTTGATGACACCATAGGCCCGGCGGTGATGGTCAAGTCGGCCGGAGCGTTGTACCCGTCATCAATCGACATCGATGTGGCGTTGGCATGACGGGCTGAACGGTAGTATCCGGCGCTCGCGGGTCGGCCCTTCACGGTCCGTGCGGGCTCACGCTTGTTCTATGTCAGCTGTGCGGCAGTCCGCTGGAGAACAGTCGAGTGTCAAGCTGCCTACGCAGGTGCCATACGTCCTTGACGAACTGAGATGTGTCGACGCCGACAAGTCGGAGCGCTCGGCGGTGGTCGAGTGCGACGAGCACGCTCGTACCCGTCACGAGGGTGTTCCACAAGAGCCGCACCGCAGCCCGCACCGACCTCGGCCAGGTCACAAGTTGGGGTGGCAGCGTTTGGGCGTGGAACTCGACATGAACAACTTCGTCGGCATGGATTCGACCGAAGACTTCGACGAGATCGGACGATTCGATCCCATCCCTCAGCGCGGAGTAGTAGCGCAGCGCAATGACTTCAGCGACCAACAGCGTGAGCACCTCGGTGCGGACCGACTTGAGTCGGCGAACGAGAACGAACACCGTGTCGCTCCAATGACTCGTCCTCAATGGATGGCCAATCGCCGTGAGCACGAGGCCAAGCAGCCGAGCGTGTTCTTGCTCCTCTCCGACGAACCTTGCAAGCGCAGCAACATAGTCGTCCGACCCGCCGGCGCTTCTGGCCACGGCGATCAGATGCTCGCCGGTACCGGACTCTCCAAGCTGGAACGTCGACAGCGAACGGGCAAGCGCCTTGCGACCTTCGTCGCTCAACCCGTCGACCCGGACGACCTCCACATCAGCGTGTTGACCAACGCGTCCTGCAAAGTCAACACTCCATTCGCCGACCGCCATGAGCATCACAGCGTTGTACCACCAGCGCGACACACGGCCACCGCGCGACGCCTGTGGCCCGACGTTCAAACGCGCGGCTGACGCACGGTCGGATGACCGTGCGGGGCTTCGGCGGCGTTGCGGCGGGCGAGGTCGTTCATCTCCGGGTCATGTCGAGCCCGTAGACGTAGCCGGTCGGCCCGACGCGCTTAGCGGAGCGCAGCACGTCGATCCCGCCGCCCGAGCCGAGATCGAGCACCATCGCGGCGTCGCGGAGGTCGGCGACTGCTGTTGGGTTACCGCAGCCGAGGCTGGCGAGAGCAGCAGCGTCGAGGACGGGCGCAGTCGTCAGCCGCCGACATTTCGTAGATCGAACACGAGCCGGGCTTCGACGGAGCCGCTGAGAACCTCAGCCATGGCCTCGTTGACCTGGTCGAGTCTGCGGGACTCACGCACGATCATGGTCCTTCCCGCTGCGTGAAGTGCGAAGGTTTCAGTTAGGTCGAGTCTGGTCCCGACGAACGACCCGACGATTTTGATCCCTTTCAGCACCGTCTCGAATATCGGGAGCCGCATGATGTTGTCCTTCGGCAGCCCGACGAGGACAAGGGTGCCGTTGCGCTTCAAACTCGCCCAGGCCTGCTCGCAGGCGACGGGTGAGGCAGCCAACGCGATCGCGCAGTTCGCGCCGCCGAGGCCCTGGATCTCATCGACCGCGTTGTGAGTCTTGGAGTTGAAGGTGTATTCCGCACCGAGGTGTTTGGCGACGTCGAGTTTGGCTTCGACGATGTCGACCGCGGCGACCGTTGCGCCCGCGATCCTCGCGTACTGCAATGCGAGGTGCCCGAGACCGCCCACACCGAAGATTGCCACGAGGTCCGACGAACGCGCACCGGATACCTTGATCGCTTTGTAGGTGGTTACGCCAGCGCAAGTGAGCGGCGCTGCGTCGAGCGGATCGATCCCGACAGGGACAACACCCACGAAGGCGGCATCGGCCACCACGTACTCGGCGAACGCACCATTGGTCGAGTAGCCGGTGTAACGCGCCGACGGGCAGAGGGTTTCCCAACCTGACGCGCATGCCTCACACGCCCCGCATGCCCAGCCGAGCCACGGCACGGCAACACGATCACCTTCGCTGATGCGGGTGACACCAGCACCGACACGCTCAACGATGCCGACACCTTCGTGACCGGGAATGAACGGAGGTGCTGGCTTCGCTGGCCAGTCCCCGCCGGCCGCGTGAATGTCGGTGTGGCACAGGCCTGATGTCTCCACGCGAACGAGAACCTGCCCGACCCCCGGTGACGGGGTGGGAATATCTTCGATGACCAGTGGATGTCCAAACTCCTGCACGACTGCTGCCTTCATGGCGACCTCCTCGATCGGCCCTTATTGTCCGCTGACCGGCGGGACGGGCACCAGAGTCGAACGACCCTTCGGCTCGAACGTGGATCGGCCTGAACTCGGGGCGACCGAGTGGCCGCGTCTGGCTGGCCAGCATCTGGGCACTCCCGGCGGAGTGCGGTGGACAGCCGCTGCCGACAGCGTCGGTCGCCAACAACCTCGGCGGCCTTGGCTCTGGCGTGGCCCCGTTCGGGTGATGCGTCCGTGGGACGGCTGTGGGACGAAACACGGCAATAGGCGACAACATTGGTGTGTCGGGAGTGGTTGTGGCATGCGGTTTGTTGCCGTTTGTGGCCGTCTGCAGCGCCTCGATTAGGTTCACACCGTAGAGGTCATTGGTTCGAGCCCGGTATCGCCCACCACAAAGCCCTGGTCAGACCCATCGAAGCCCCGCTCCGGCGGGGCTTCTTCATGTCCATGTGCACATCAGGTGCACAGCACCAGTCGGCACAGAACACGATCAAACCGCACGCGTTGACACCAGCCGGCACAACATCGATGTCGTCGGTAGGTCGGATATTGGTCGCATGCCGCTAAACCTCATCGAGGAACACCATTTGGCCGCCGACCTCGGATCGACTTCCGAGCGGCACGGTTTACACTCGCGCTATGGCGGTTCCGGGCCGGGTGTGTATTGGTGATCTTCCCCAACGATTGTGCCAGGTGCTGAGCGCCTCGGAACTCGACGCTGCGACATGCGCTGATGCGCCGGGGACGTCCCGGCGGATTGCAGCAGATTCGATCCGCGTGGGTGATCGGCTGCTGACTTCATTGATGCCCACGGCCCATTTGGTTCTCGATCCACCCGAAGACGTCGGGACACTTTGCGCGGCGTGGGGTGTTGCCAACCCGATTGCGATCTCGGGCGATGTTCACCAGTCGTCATGGCATGTCGCCTCGCTCGACGCGCCACTCGTGTCGTCGGACCCGGGGCGCTGGAGCGCATCTCCTGTCGCGTTCGGCGTGTGGAATGTCAAGGTTCGACTGGCTGCACGACCGGGCGGCCCGCTGCCGAGCCGGACAGTCGGGGCGTCTCCCGCCTACGACCTGGCCGGGTCGCGGGCGTCGGCGGTGGCGCTGACGATTTCACGCGACTGGCCGACGCTGACACTCGTCGGTGGTGTCGCCCCAAGTGTTCGGCAACTGCTGGCCGGCATGGCACAGCGCTGGCCGCACTGGCGTCTGGGCTGGGAAGCGGAACCCGACGACTTGTTCATTGTCGTGTCGCGTGACGACTCACCGGTGGCCGCCGCCGCGCTGCGGCCAGCTGCCGGTGATGCCCAGGGTGGAGTGCTCATCTCGGTAGATGTGGATCGCGTGACACGTGCCGATGGCGCCGCGCTGCTCGACGGTCTGGAGGCGCTGGCACTCGATCGCGGCGCTTCTGCGATCCGGCTCGACGAGTCGTCGTTCCTGCTGAGCGAGGTGGTGCCGCACGAGCGGTACGGGTACCGCACCGGTCCGCCTTACGCCGGCGACGCGGACGTGGCGGTCTGGGTAGAGCGAGCGCTCCGCCCGACCGCCTTCGACTCGGCAGCGGTCACAAGGAATTCGGGTGTTCGCTGATGCCCCGACGGTGTGCCGAGAACACCGTTGTTGCACCTGATCACGGCCCGTTTGGCTCCGCCCGATAACGCAAGTCGTCGCGTTCCACCCCGCTGCATCGTGCCCGATATGTGCTGGATGATCGACGCTGACCACCCGCGTAGAACCGGCGAACTGCGGCGCGTGACGGTGACCTCGAGGTAGCACGTAACGCGCGACCGCGAACCGGCGTTCCCGGATGCTCGTCGCCGCTGGTATCGGTCGCGACATTTCGGACACGTTGATGCGATGCTCGGCGGCGTGGAACCCGGCGGCCACGTAGTGAACATCCACCGACCTTGCCTGCCCGACGGCCCCGGGATCGTCGCATTGATGCTCGAGCGGTTTGCTGATCGACGACTGCGACTATTCCCGCCGCTCGCCCGTCCAGAACTCATCGTGGCCGTTGACCGAGTGGCGGGATCCAAGCGTACGGGAGTTGGTCGCTGTCTCGGCGGTGGTCGTCATGGTTGCAGACGTTTGGCGAAGTGTTTCAGCACTGCTTGCGTCTTGGTGGTTTGTACGGCTTTGACGTCAAGGTCTTTGTCGGACGCCCAGTCGGTGAATTTGTGTTGCCACTTCTTTGCTTCGTTGAATTTGACCCGTATCGACAGCTCGAGAAATACGTGGTCGTCGGCTGTCCATTGTTCGGCGCCGAGCTTTTCGTCGAGGTCCGACCTCAGCATTTCCTGCCACCGCAGTGCGTGGATCGGGCCGAACGGCTGCAGCGACGTCAGCTTGACCTTATGAGGAGCCGTGAGCGCGGTCGCGAATCGCCGCTGGCCCGCCGAGAACAGCGTGGCGGTGAGTGGCGGTCCGTCCCGGACGGCCTCGTCGATGACGGTGCCGGCGACTCTCGAGTCAAGCGACGCCGAAACCTGATGGCTGTCGCCGGTCCAGTCGCCTTCGATCCTGAGGTCGGGGTGGCGGTCGGCGTCGTCCCAGTCGGCGGGCAGAGCAAACGGGGCGCGTCGGCGGTACTTGACGGTCGTGTCGCTATCGGTGTGGTGCTTGTGTCGCAGACGCACGATCACACCTCGGTCGAACAGCTCGAACGTCACGTCGTCGCCGTCGCGGTGGGGCTGGTCGCAGAACCAGATGTCGGCGGTGGTAGCGCCGGCCTCGGTCAACCCGAGCCGCTCACGGGCGGCGGTGATGTCGGTGGCGTCAAGGCTGATCTTGAGCTCAACCCGTTTGGGATCGTCCATGATCGAGTTGTCGCGCCGATTGGGGTGGTCGCGCAAGTGGAAGGTGTTGACCGTCATGTCGGATCGATGTGCGGCCAACGATCTCACCGATCACCTCAGCGACCAGGAACGTCGCCGACACGATCCCTGAAACAGACGATGCGTGTCCGAATGCGTCGCTCACGTTCGTTTTGGGCTGAACAATCTGATACCGATCGGCGGGCAAGGTGAGCCGCCCAATCTCATGTTCGTCGCGGTCGACCGCGACAGCTGTGTGGGTCGACTTGTGCGGGTCGATCCCGATCGTGACAACCAGAGGACCGTCCGCCATTCCATCAGGCGCATCGGCTCGTCGCGTACCATCGGGACAGCCACTCGGCTACCGGCGAAGGCGTTCGGCCCGATCGCTCGGTATCGCTCGCTATCGCTTGGTGTTTGCCGTGGTTCAGCGGTGGGTGGCCGAGGCAAGTCAATCCAGTTGGAGAACGAGTCGCAACGCTTCATCGAGCGCTGCGAGTTCGTCGTAGGTCAGCCGTCCCACGAACTCTCCAAGTCGCTCAGGTGCAACGGCTGAGGTCTGTTCGATCAAGACTTGGGTGTCCTCGTCGCCGATGGTGACCGTTGGTCGAAAGATTCGGCGCGGTGACGATGTAGACGTCGGGGCCACGAGCACGGTCGACAGCATCAGGTCATCGGATTGGACGATCACGGCGTAGCGCGCTCGTTGTTGCTCACGTCCGCGCACCGACCGACGAGAGCGAAGTCGGTGGACGTCACCACGCACGCAGTTCGTCCATTTCTGCGAGAACGCGGCGGCTTTCCGCGCGATCGTCGTCGTCGTTCATCAACACGAGGGACTCGACGCGCATCTGCTCGCGACGACGGAACCGTACGGCGTCGACGAGTGCCTGTCGGATCGCGTCTGAGGTCGTTGATCCGTCTGCGGTGAGTTCGGCAAGTGCTCGTTCGGAACGTTCGTCGGTGCGGAAGTTCAGGACTGCCATACCAAGAATTGTAATACAAAATGTAAGACGCAACAACTACCTATCGTCGTACCTCATCGACCGCACTCCCGGAAAGTCAGTGCCCCCAACCCACCGCCGACCGCTCGGTCGGTTTGACACGCGCAATGCCACCACCAATCACAATCAGGCAGGTGCGGGCACCCGCTGGATATGACGGATGCCGTGTAGGCCAGGATGCGCTGCTTCGGGCGAATCGGTGGCGGAACGCGTCCGGTTTAGCGACGACGACTACGGGTAATACAGTGACCACAGGCCAACCGGAGGTACAAGGATGGGCAATCGCCACGAAATCGACCAGCACGCTGGGGCGGTCCACCGGCGCGATGCAGCGCAGATCATCAGGCTGTTTGTCGTCGCCGCGATCATCGCCGCACTGATCGTGGTCGCGTTCGACAACCGCGACGACGTGCGGATCGGATATGCGATCGGCGAAGCCAGCGCACCAGTCTGGATCGTCCTCGTCGCTGCGGCGATCTCAGGGGTGTTGATCGGCTGGCTGATCGGGCGCCGGCCGCGGTAGTTGCCGCCAGACGGCGTCGGAGATCCTGCGCTTGAGTGAGCGGAGTGCTTCTCTGCGGGTTTTGCGTTCGGTTTGACGGCGCAGGTAGTAGGTCCGGGCGTCAGCCCGAGGCTGTCGTGACCTCGAGTACTCGCGCTGCTAGTTCGCGTCGGCAGATGAGAAGGTCGGGGAGCCAAGGGTTTTCGGCGTTGTAGCGGAGCGGAGTGCCGTCGAGGCGGGACACGTGCAGCCCGGCTGCGGCAGCGACCGCTACAGGAGCAGCCGAATCCCATTCGTACTGACCGCCGGAGTGGGCGTACACGTCGGCTTCGCCGCGCACGACAGCCATCGCCTTGGCGCCTGCGGAACCCATCGGCAGCAGGTCGGCCCCGAGGGCCGAAGCTAGCGCCGAAGCGAGCGGTGTCGGCCGAGTCCGGCTGACCAGCACTCGTAGCGGAACGTTCTGCGACGGAGTCAATACGGGCGGTTGGCTGGTCGTCAAGGTGATTCCGAGTGCCGGCAGGGCTACGGCACCGACGGTCGGCGTTCCGTGCTCGACGAGGGCGACGTGAACGGCCCAGTCGGTGCGGTCGCCTTCGCTGAACTCGCGTGTTCCGTCGAGAGGATCGACGATCCACACCCGTGCTGTTGTGAGGCGTGCAGGATCGAGGCTTCCTTCCTCGGAAAGCAGTCCGTCGTCCGGTCGAAGCTTGGCGAGTTCGGCAACGATGTAGTGGTGCGACCGCAGGTCACCCTCGGCCTTCAACCGGGCCGGGTCTCCAGCGAACTGTTCTCGGACGGCCAGGAGCAGGCGGCCGGCTTCCGTAGCGATCGCCCCCGCCAACGCATGATCATCGAGATCAGCCGTCACACGACACCCGTCAGCCGTCCGCGTTGGCGCAGCACGGCTATCACGTGGTCCGCCGCGTCGTCGGCTGTCATCGTCGTCGTGTCGACACGTAGGTCAGGCTGCTCCGGTGGTTCGTAGGGGGAGTCGACACCGGTGAAGTGTGGAAGTTCGCCGCGCCTTGCCTTCTTGTAGAGGCCTTTCACGTCGCGGGACTCTGCGACGTCGAGCGGCGTATCGACGTAGACCTCGATGAACTCATCGGTACCGACTCGTTCACGGGCGAGTTGGCGTTCTGCCCGGAACGGTGAAATGAACGACACGAGCACGATCAGGCCGGCGTCGATCATGAGCCCGGCGACTTCGGCGATACGGCGGATGTTCTCAACCCGGTCGGCGTCGGTGAACCCGAGATCCCTGTTCAGCCCATGCCGAACGTTGTCACCATCGAGCAGGTAGGTGTGTCGTCCTTCGAGGTTCAACTTTCGCTCGACCATGTCGGCGATTGTCGACTTTCCCGCACCCGACAGTCCCGTGAACCACACCACGCACGGCTGCTGGCCTTTGAGGCGAGCGTGAGCCGCCTTGTCGACGTCGACTGCCTGCCAATGGACGTTGTCGGCCCTGCGTAGGGCGAAGTGGATCAGTCCGGCGCCGACGGTGTTGTTCGTGAGACGGTCGATCAGGATGAACCCACCCATGTCGCGATTGGTGTCGTACGAGTCAAACGTGATCGGGCGATCGACGGTGATGTTGCATACCCCGATCTCGTTCAGTTCCAACGTCTTCGTGGCAGTGTGCTCGAGGGTGTTGACGTTGACTTTGTACTTCGGTTGGGCGAGCGCCACGCTGGCGGTTCGGGTGCCGATCTTCATCAGGTACGGGCGTCCCGGGAGCATCTCGTGTTCGCCCATCCAGATGATCTGTGCCTCGAACTGGTCAGCCACACCAGGAGGATCACTGGCCGACGCCAGGACGTCCCCGCGACTGATGTCGACCTCGTCGGCGAGGGTAATCGTGACCGACTGCCCAGCCACCGCTTCGGTCAGATCCCCGTCTTGCGTCACGATGCGGGCGACTTTCGATGTCGAGCCTGAAGGAACGACACGTATCAGTTCGCCCGGCCTCAGGGTGCCGCTGACGATCTGGCCGGAAAATCCACGGAAATCGAGATCCGGTCGATTCACCCACTGGACCGGCATCCGGAACGGCTTGGCGCGGAGTTCCTCGTCGATCTCGACGGCCTCGAGGTAGCCGACCAATGTTGGCCCGGTGTACCACGGCGTGTTCGGGCTTCGATCGACGATGTTGTCACCGCGCAGAGCGGCCATCGGGATACACACGATGTCGGTCAAGCCGATCTCGGCGGCGAACGCCCTATAGCTGGCCTCGATCGTGTCGAACACGTCTTTCGAATAGTCGACAAGATCGAGCTTGTTGATTGCGAGCACGATCTTGCGAATGCCCAGCAGTGATACGAGGTAGCTATGCCGGCGGGTCTGTGTGAGGACACCCTTGCGGGCGTCAATCATCACGACTGCCAGTTGGGCTGTGGACGCCCCAGTGACCATGTTCCGGGTGTACTGCTCGTGTCCTGGGGTGTCGGCAACAATGAATTTTCGTCGCTCGGTAGCGAAGAATCGGTACGCAACATCGATCGTGATGCCCTGTTCGCGCTCGGCCGCCAGCCCGTCGACGAGCAACGCGAAATCGATCTCGTCGCCTTGCGTGCCGACCTTTTTCGAGTCGGCCTCCAACGCCGCCAGATGATCCTCGAACACCAGCTTCGACTCGTACAGCAAACGCCCAATCAGTGTGCTCTTGCCGTCGTCAACGCTGCCGCAGGTAATGAATCGCAGCAGTGTCTTGTGCTCGTGCTGGGTCAGGTAGGCCTCGATGTCGGAGGAGATCAGATCTTCGATGACATTCGACATGGCTAGAAGTACCCCTCTTGCTTCTTCTTTTCCATCGACGCCGACGAGTCGTGGTCGATCATCCGTCCCTGACGCTCTGACGTTGTCGTCAGCAGCATTTCCTTGATCACTTCCGTCAACGTCGTCGCCTCGCTTTCGACTGCGCCGGTGAGCGGGTAGCACCCGAGCGTGCGAAAGCGGATGCTGCGTATATGCGGGACCTCGCCATTTTGCAGCGGCATGCGGTCATCGTCGACCATGATCAACGTCCCACCTCGCTCCACCACCGGACGTGGCGCCGACAGGTACAGCGGCACGATTGGAATCTGTTCGCGGTGGATGTACAACCAGACGTCGAGTTCGGTCCAGTTGGAGATCGGGAACACGCGTACCGATTCGCCCTTGTTGTGGCGAGCGGAATACAGGCTCCACAACTCAGGGCGCTGCATTTTCGGATCCCACCGATGCTGCGCAGAGCGCATCGAGAACACCCGCTCCTTGGCCCTCGACTTTTCCTCGTCACGACGAGCTCCACCAAACGCGGCGTCAAAGCCGTAGTGGTCCAAGGCCTGCTTCAGGCCCTCGGTCTTCCACATATCGGTATGGACTGCGGAGCCATGGTC
Organism: Ilumatobacteraceae bacterium; assembly: GCA_031422395.1. Taxonomy (GTDB): domain Bacteria; phylum Actinomycetota; class Acidimicrobiia; order Acidimicrobiales; family Ilumatobacteraceae; genus Ilumatobacter. The sequence continues at coordinate 15,722 of JANPLQ010000056.1, forward strand.
GAACGGGTTGATATTCAATCGAACGCACTCCGGATTTTGGTAAATCAGCAGGTCCATGCCCGCCTCGGCGGCCATCCGGTCGCGCATTTCGTACATTGCCTTGAACTTCCATGTCGTGTCGACATGGAGCAACGGGAACGGCGGTTTGGAGGGGTAGAACGCCTTGCGGGCGAGGTGCAACATCACACCGCTGTCTTTCCCAACCGAATACAGCATCACCGGATGTTCACTCTCGGCGACCGCCTCACGCATGATCTGGATGCTCTCGGCCTCAAGCCGTTCGAGATGCGTCAGGACGCCCCGCGTCGATTCGTCCAGGAATGCCTTGTTCATACCGCTCATCATTATCCGCCAAAGATATGTAATTTGCTCGTCCAGACATCTTGGCACAGGAGCGGTTGCGAGGGTTCGATCCCAACATTGCGATGAGAGCAAGCTCGCTTGAGGAAGCTGATTCGATGACGTTCGGCCCTGGTCGCCGATCAGACGATGCGCGAACGATATGGCATGGACAGTACGAACCCGATGCACCCAGAGTTAGTCGAGGAACTGCCCGTTGCCGAGTGTTGGCGGCTCGCTCGACACGCCGACGTCGGCCGACTGGCAATCTCGATTACGGACCACCCCGACATCTTTCCGATCAATTTCGTCGTCGACAGTGACACCATCGTGTTTCGGACTGGTGCCGGCACGAAACTGGCGGCGGCCGTCCTGGGCCGCGCCGTCGCCTTCGAAGTCGATGGGTACGATCCGAGCGCTGGGGAGGCGTGGAGTGTCGTGATCAAAGGTCAGGCACGTGAGATCGAAAACATGTCGGAGTACTTCGAAGCAGACGATCTGCCGTTGTTCCCGTGGCATGCTTCGCCGAAACCCGATCTCGTCAGAATCGAGCCGGAAATGATCACCGGGCGCAGGTTTCGGGTCGCTGCGGCGGAAGCAATTTCGTCACCAATTGCATCGCGTAGCGCTTGAAGTGTCGGTCGGCGACGGTCGATCGCAGTACATTCGAGGCTGTGGCGAGGCTGTGTGAGCGACCAGGGTGTTCAGAACCGGGCGCAGCCGCGTACGGAATGGTGGCAGAAGACCTGTTGTTTTGGTTGGCACCGCTGGCCGATGCGTTGACTACCGATCCCAATCTCCTGTGTCGTAGGCACGCCGACGCGATGGTTGTTCCGCGTGGCTGGACACTCGAGGATCGGCGAGATGATCAACCCCGACTGTTCAAGCCGAACCCTGCACGAGCCGACGACACGCAAGGGCTCAAACGAAAGCGAGTCCGGTCGCGACCGGCTGATGACCACAACGAGCACGGCTCCCGACCCGAGCAACTCCAGATCGACGGCACAGGAGAGATCGAACGCCCAGTCGACCTGCGCGATCAGTCGCCGCCCGACTACGAGCCATGGCAGCCCGACTTCGACGCCAACGACAATCTGGACGGCCTGCTCGAGGTCACGAGTCCGTTGCTCGCCAGGGCGTTTCGTGGCACGGATCGACCGCGCCCGTAATCTGAGATGCACGTCACCGAGTCAATCGAAATTCCTGCGCCACCTCATGACGTCTTTCAGTATGTGGCCCGACTCGACGCCTACCCGGCGTGGCTCAGGTTGGTGCACGCGGTCGAGCTGATCGACGAAGACCCGATTCCGACATGGCATGTTGAACTGCGCGCAAGGGTCGGTCCGTTTGCCCGTTCAAAGCGGCTGACGATGCAACGCGTCGAGTTGCGAGAAAATCGTCTGGCAGTGTTCGAACGTGCCGAGACCGACGAGCGTGACCACGCCGGTTGGGCGCTTCGAGCGGAACTTGAGCAATGCGGTCCGAACTCGACGACGTTGACGATGCACCTCGCGTACGACGGTGGGCTCTGGTCGGGCGGGTTACTCGGGAAGGTGCTCGATGACGAAATCCGGCGTGGCCGCGAGAGTCTGGCGGAGTTGGTCAACGCGTCGCCCAAGCACTGAAACGTCCGTCGGCACGCCGATCGAGCTGCAACAACATGCTGAAGCAATCGCTCAACGATTCGCTTGTCATCGTTTCTTCGATCGGACCCTGGGCTATCGCCCGACCGTCGCGTAGCAGCAACGCATGCGTCACCGAAGGCGGGATCTCGTCGACGTGATGTGTGACGAGCACCGTCGGTGGTCCGTCCGGCTGGTTCGCCAGATCGGTGAGCGCATCCAACAGTTGCTCGCGGCCACCGAGGTCGAGTCGTGCAGATGGCTCGTCGAGTAGGACGACATCGGGATCGTTCATCAGGGTTCTCGCCAGCAACACGCGCTGCTGTTCGCCAGACGACAACGTGCCGATCGATCGGTTGGCGAAGCCGCCGACGAGCATCCGATCAAGGCAGGAGTGTGCGCGGTCGTAATCGTCAGTGGAGTATCGATGCCACCACGGTTCCAACGCTGCGTACTTGGCTGTGACGACGACGTCGACAGCGGTCAGCCCCGGGCGAAACTCGCCACCGAGCGCCGCCGAGGCATATCCGACCCGTCGGCGGAGCAGCCGCACGTCGGTATGTCCGAGTTCCTGGCCGAGTACGCGGACTGTGCCCGACGAGGGATGCTCGTACAGAGCGGCGATTCTCAACAGCGTCGTCTTCCCGCTGCCGTTCGCTCCGAGGACGGCCCAGTGCTCGCCCGAGCAGACTCGAAGCGTGACAGCGTCGATGATCCGGCGAGCATCCCGCTCGAACACGATCCGATCGAGTTCCAGCACCGACGAGTTGAGTTTCGATGTCACGGCGGCCCTGTGTAGCGGCTCGAGCGGCACTCGGGATGCCCGTCACGAAACTGCAACAGACAGTACGATGCGCAACATATGGGTTCACGATGTCGACGAGCCTCGGCTGTATTGGTGGCGTCGATCGGATTGCTCGTTACATCAACACCTGCAATTGCACAGACCGTCGACGATGCAGCCCAGCAAGCAGCCCAGGAGATCGCAGCTGCCCGTGAACGGGCGAACCAGGCCGCCGAGGAATTCTTCGCCGCGGAAGCACGACAGGAACTGTTGGTGCAGGAACAACATCGATTGGAACGTGAACTAGACGCCCTCAGCCAACAGGTGGCTGATCTCAAAGCCGCTGTCGAGTTGGTAGCAATCAACCGGTTCGTGGCGAGCGGTTCGACAGGAATCCCAATTCTCACCGATCTGCGAAAGCCGACTGACCAACTGCAAGCGGGAGTGCTAGCCACGATTGTGTCGGAATCGGGGGCGACGTCGCTCGATGACTATGAGGCAGCCCGCGAGCAACTCCAGGACAAACGCGTCGAACTGGAGGAGAACGAGCAGGAGATCGAGCGCAGCAAAGCAGATCTCCTCGATCTCCAAGCCAATGCCGAAGCGGAGGTCGAGCGGCTCCGTGAGATCGAGTCGGAACGCCTGAAGAACGAGGACGTGGTCAGAGCATTGGCTGCACAACAGCGAGAGGACGTTCGACAACTGGTGGAAATGCAACGCCGCCAGGCCGAGGCGGAACGCGAAGCTGCAGGAAACCTGAGCACTCCAGTAGCGGCCGTGGCCGGCGCCTCCGATGCTCAGCCGATCAGTGGGAATACTGCGGGCAACCGTGGTGCCAGTGGTGGCGAATCAGGAGGCCGAACCGGTGGCGGAGGCGCAGGGACGAATCCCCGGGCGTCAGGTGTCGGATATCTCGACCTGATCATTTGTCCGGTGCAGGGTGGCTCTGCTTACGGCGATTCCTGGGGCGCCCCGCGAAGTGGGGGACGGCTGCACGAGGGAACTGACATGTTGGCCCCGACCGGCACACCGTTGCAGGCGGTCGTCTCTGGATCAACCACGCAGGGCTCGAATCGTCTCGGAGGCATCACCGTGTCGGTCCACGGCGATAACGGGAACCGTTATTACTACGCCCACCTGGCGGCCTACGAGGGGATTCCCGGTCGAGTCGAACAAGGCCAGGTGATCGGTTACGTCGGAGACTCGGGCAACGCCACCGGCACCCCCCACCTGCATTTTGAGATCCACCCCGGCGGCGGGTTGGCCGTCAATCCGTTTCCGTCAGTCCGAGCCGCCGGTTGCTGATTTCCGACCGATCGAGACCGGTTGGCCAGCGGCCAGTTGTCCGCATGCTGCATCGATATCGGTCCCTCGATTGCGGCGCACGGTTGCGTTGGCGCCGAGCGATTCGAGCAGGTCGCGGAACTCGTGCACACGTTTTACAGACGTTCCGACGGTCGGATAGCCAGGTGTCGGGTTGAGCGGGATCAGATTGACATGGGCACTTGGACGTAGGCGACGGCATAGTCCGGCCAGTTCGCGGGCGTCGCTGTCACGATCGTTGATCCCATCGATCATCGCCCATTCGAAGCTGACCCGACGGTTCTTGACGGCCAGGTAGTCCCCGCATGCGGCGACCAAATCGTCGATCGGGTAGCGCTTGTTGATCGGTACCAACTCGTCTCTGAGCGCATCGTTGGCGGCATGCAGTGACACAGCCAAGTTGACGGGCAGGGGGCGTTCGGCGAGCTTGCGGATACCAGGAATGATGCCGACGGTGCTGATCGTGATGTGTCGCGCCGACAGCCCGAAGTCTTGGTGCAGCCGCTCGACCGACGCCCACACGGTCGGTTCGTTGGCCATTGGTTCGCCCATGCCCATGTACACGATGTTGGAGACGCGGCGATCGGCGTCGCGTGCCCGCTTGGTGGCGCGGGCAACCTGTTCCACGATCTCGCCGACCGTGAGCTGCCGTGTGAAGCCGGCTTGTCCGGTGGCGCAGAAACCACACGCCATCGCACATCCGGCTTGGCTCGAAATGCACACTGTCGCCCGGTCGGGGTAGAGCATCAGCACGGTCTCGATACGACTCCCGCCTTCGAGTTCCCACAGAAATTTGACGGTGTCGCCGTTTTCGCTGACCGATTCGGTCACCAGGGTCAACGCCGCAGGTAGCCGCTCGGTCAGTTCGACCCGGAGGGCGTGAGGCAGGTTGCTCCACTCGGTTGGATCGGTGCAACGTTCGTACAGGCCGCTCCATGCCTGATCGACGCGATACCGCGGAGTGCCGTTGAGCACCTCGCTGAGCTGTTCACGCGAGACGTCATAGCGGGTCAGCGTCACAGCAGCTCAGCCGCCAATCGTTCGTACTCCGAGATTCGGGCCCGGATCACGTCAAGACTCGCATTCCAGAAGGCGACGTCGGTGACGTCGAGCCCGAAGGACGCTCCCAACTCCTCGGCAGTGTCCATCCCCGCACGCGAGAGCAGGTTGGCGTAACCCGATCGGAACTGATCAGGGTTCTCCCGAAACCTGGCGTACAGCCCGAGCCCGAACAGCAAGCCGTACGTGTAGGGCCAGTTGTAGAAGTGTGATGCGTAGTAGTGCGGCTTGACGGCCCACATGTACGGGTGAGCGGTTGATTGATCCAGTCCGTCGCCATAGGCATC
>JANPLQ010000057.1:0-1935 GCA_031422395.1 Ilumatobacteraceae bacterium
GTTGATGATGCGTCGCAGGTTGATCGCGGCAACTCGGACGTGGAGTCCTGCTTGGTTTCGGTCGATGCCTCGGTAGCGGACTCGGCGATGTCGGGTGCCGACGAGCCAGGAGATCGATCGTTCGACCATTGGTCGCCAACGGCGGTAGTCGTCGATGAACTCGCCGTCGTGCCACGCCTTGCGGGCGGCCACGAGCTCGGCATCAGTGGGTCCAATGGTGATGTGTCTGCCGTCGTTGGCTGATGTGCATCGTGAGCGCAGCGGGCAGTCGTTGCAGCGGGTCCTGAATGCGGCGCCGCCTTTCGCGGTGATGGTCACGGTGTGTCCGGCGGGGCAGGTCGCGGTCCGGGCCTGATGATCGATCGTGAAGTCGTCGCGGTTGAACTGGTCCTCGCCGAGGTTGTGGTTGCGTCGCAGCGGTATTGGTTTGATCGCTTGATCGTGTCCGGCGTCGCGGAGTTCGGCGCGCACTGCCCCGGACCCGTACGCGGAATCGGCGAGAACTTGCAGGCCCGGTTCCTCGCCATCCAACAACGTGATCCCGGTCGGTCCGTCAGCGGCGTTGGCGGCGGTCAACGCCGCTGCGGTGATGATCCCTGTCTCGGGTTCGATAGCGATGTGGGCTTTGAACCCGTCTCGATATTGCGACACCGATTTGTGCATGTGACGTGTCTCGGGATCAACCGTCGAGATTGTCCGATCCGGTGCGACCTGTTGCGCGATCCGCCACGTCCCGTCGCTCTCGCCGGGTTCGACATCTTGTCCGGCGACCAACGCCAGAAGCCCGACCGCGTCGGCCTGGTCCCCGTCGAGGGCGAGCCCGTCAACCGTGGCGATGATCGCCAACGCGTCGTTGACCAACCCAGTCACGAGAGCGTTCTTGGCTTCAGGGTCGTCCCACGCGCACACCGGTTTGCCGCCGGCGTCATAGCCATGCGCTGCGACCGTGACAGCAGCTGCCACCGGGACCAGGCGACGCACCCGGCGGATCGCAGAAACCAGTTGGGTGACGGTGTCTTGGGTTGCGACGGCGTCGTCGAGCAACGTCGAGTCCAGCGCTCGACGCCGCTTTCCGTTCAACACACCGGTCGCCGTGATCACTTCGCCAATCGCGTCACCAATCCGGTTGGGTCGCTCCGAGCGGGCCAGGCGCTGACGCCAATAGGTGAACACCGTGTAATGCACGCCCTCATCATCGAGCGCTAACCCGCACGCCACCTTCCAGCGAATATCGCAACGCACCGCCTCGGCAGCCTGACGATCCGATAGCCCCTCGAGTTCTTTGAGGATCATCGCTGACGCGATCACATCGGCCGGCACCGACGGGCGGCCACGACCAGACGGGAACAGGTCAGCAAACACGTCCGCCGGGAACAAGTTCAGCCGCTGATCGGCCAAGAACGCATACACCGAACCCTCCGGCACCAACTTGCGACACAACGCCGCGGCGTCCAACAACTCCGGGTTCGAATCCGAAACACCCTGCATACACACATTCTTTTACATCCACCACCAAAACGCGAGCACCAACGCTACGAATTGTTCAACAGCGTCCTAGTCGCTGAGGCCGCTAGCGACTACGCCCCACCAGCGCGGGCACCCACCTAATCGCCGACGTCAGCGGCTACTACCCCACCTAAACCTCCAACGCCTGCAGTGCCCGAGGTGGGAGTCGAACCCACACGCCCTTGCGGACAACGGATTTTGAGTCCGTCGCGTCTGCCATTCCGCCACTCGGGCCGAGTGTCCAACATTGTACCGAACACATTTGAGTAATTGTCCGTAGCGTGATTTAGGTTCTACGCTGTACCGAGACAAAGGGGAATTGCCGCCACTCATGCTTGCCTTTACTTTTCCTGGCCAAGGGTCTCAACGACCTGGTATGGGCCGACCATGGGTGGACCATGAAAGTTGGGAACTAGTAGCCGAGGCTTC
>JANPLQ010000058.1:0-3235 GCA_031422395.1 Ilumatobacteraceae bacterium
CGATCTCGTCGGCAATCGCGACTTCGGTCACCCGCAGCTCCTGGCCCCGATCGTCGGCACCGCCGCGCAGGTCGACGATTGCCGCGATGCCGGCAACACCGATGGCGACATCGGTGAGGCCGTTGCGCCACGCCCGGCCGAAGGTGTCCGAGATCACCACCCCGACGTCGACGCCGATCTCCGCTTTGATGCTGTTGCGGATGCGGTGCGCAGAGCGATCGCCGTCGATGGGAAGGAGCGCGGCAAATCCCGTGTCGACATTGGAGAGATCCACCCCTGCGTTCGCGCACACGAAGCCGTGCCGCGTTTCGGTGATCAAGACCGGGCCGGCCTGTCGCACGATTCGCACTGATTCACGCAGCACGATCTCGACAATCCTGGCGTCCTTTTCCCAGCGTTGGCTCCACTCGGTCGCGAACGAGGAGGGGAGTACATCAGCCAACTCGATCGAGCAGCCCTCGGCTTTCGACACGATTTTCGACGTGATCACCACGATGTCACCGTCGAGCAGGTCGAACCGATCGGCGACGAGGGCGGCGATGTCATCGCCAGATTCGATCTCCGGCAGCCCTTCGACAGGAACGATCGTCAGCGCATGTGGCACGGCGGAACCGTAGCGGCCATCATGGGCAGATGAGCCAGGCTGTCTCCCAGATCTTCGACCCAGGACTGTGGACCCAGGTTCCAGGTTTCGACTTCACCGATATCACCTACCATCGGGCCAACGAGGTGGGTGCGGTGCGGATCGCCTTTGACCGGCCCGAGATTCGCAATGCCTTCCGGCCGCATACCGTCGACGAGTTGTACATCGCACTCGATCACGCTCGCATGCAAACCGATGTGGGATGCGTGCTGCTGACTGGCAATGGCCCGTCACCAAAGGACGGTGGATGGGCGTTCTGTTCAGGTGGCGATCAGCGGATTCGCGGCAGGGAGGGCTACAAGTACGCGGCGGGAGAGACAGCCGACACGATCGACAAGGGACGCGCCGGTCGCCTGCACATCCTTGAGTGTCAGCGTTTGATTCGCTTTATGCCCAAGGTCGTGATCTGCGTCGTGCCAGGTTGGGCGGCAGGCGGCGGGCACAGCCTGCACGTCGTCGCCGACCTCACGATCGCCAGTGAGGAGCACGCCCGCTTCAAACAGACCGACGCCGACGTCGCCAGTTTCGACGGCGGTTTCGGCTCGGCCTACCTCGCCCGTCAGGTTGGTCAGAAGTTCGCCCGTGAGATCTTCTTTCTCGGCCGCGAGTACACCGCCCACCAAATGTTCGAGATGGGCGCCGTCAACGCCGTCGTGCCGCACGCAGAGTTGGAGACGACGGCCCTGCAGTGGGCCCGCGAGATCTGCGGGAAGAGCCCGACCGCTCAGCGAATGTTGAAGTACTCGTTCAACCTGATCGATGACGGCCTCGTCGGTCAGCAGATATTCGCAGGCGAGGCAACCCGGCTGGCGTATGCCAGCGACGAAGCGACCGAGGGACGCGACGCCTTCCTGGAGAAGAGAACGCCAGACTGGTCGCCGTTCCCGTACTTCTACTGATGCTGAACGACTGATGGCGAGTTTCATCGCTGTGGATCGATCCGACGACGAGCGGATTGCCGAGTTCCGGCTCAACGAACGCGGCCTCGCCAGCCGAGCCGATAAGCGAGACAACGCCGGCGCGGGCCTGTTCCTCGCAGAAGGCGACCTCGTGGTCGAGCGGGCACTCGATGCCGGCTGTCGACCGTACTTGGCGCTGGCTGACAGCGAGAGGCTCCCCGCGGTTGCCCGTCGGCTGGTCGATGCCGGAACCGACGTGTTCGTCGGCGGCGACGACATCCGCCGTTTCGTCGGAGGCCTCGGACTGCCTCATCCGATCGTGGCCCTGTTCTATCGACCCGCCCGGCTCAGCGCCATGGAACTGATCAGGCGTTGTCGACGTCTCGTCGTCGCCGAGGGCGTCGACAACCCGGCCAACATCGGCTCGATCGTCCGCAACGCCGCAGCCTTCGGATGGGACGGGCTCCTGTTGGACAACACCAGCGCCGACCCGTTGTCGCGGCGATCAACCCGAGTTGCGATGGGCACCGTGTTCACACTCCCCCACGCTCGCACCAACACGCTGATCGGCGACCTCGCCGGTGCCGAAGAGCTCGAACTGTTCGCGCTGACGCCTGATCCGCATGCGATCGACATCCGAGAGATCACGCCAACTGGCCGGCGTGCGATCCTGATCGGCTCGGAACGGGCCGGCCTCAGCGACGAAATCCTGGCGATCAGCACACCCGTCAGGATCCCAATGGCATCAGGCGTCGATTCCCTCAACGCCGCCGCAGCCGCAGCAGTCGCCTGCTACGCCCTCGCCTGAGATCGCCGGCGCCTCGACGGGCGGGCGGAATGGACGGGCGGCTCCCACTTGAACGTTTTGCGGGCCAGGATTGCTCCGCCGACACCCCAGGCGGCGACGACCGCAAGGTCGCCCCAGCTGAATCCTGGCGATTCGACGAGTGGGTTGAGTGTGTTCTGGAAGGCGTTGACGAACGGTTTCAGGGGAAAGATGTCGCCGGCGATCTCGATCCAACGCGGGCGCGTATCGGCCGGGATGAACACGTCAGAGATGAACGCCAGCGGGAGGATCGTGGCGTTAGCGACGGCCGGTGCCGAATCAGCGTTGGGAACCATTCCGCCGACCGCCAAGCCGAGCGCCGCAAACGCAGCTACCCCGACGATGAACGCCACGAGCAACGCCACCAACTTCGAGGAGTCGATCGAGAGATCGTAAGCGACCACGCCGAGCAGCAACTGCAGCGCGACTCCGACGGCGGCCACGAGAATCGCGCCGATCACCCATCCGCCGAGGTACACGTACGGCGGAATCGGGGTCGAACGCCAACGCTTCAGAATCCCTTCATCGCGTCGGATCGGCACGACATTCACGAGGCTGGTGTACGTCGCCGAGACGGCGGTGAACGACGCCAGCCCACCCGTGTAGAACTGTTGCACTGACCACTCGCCGAACGGCGTGACGACCGTGTCGTCCCCGAACAGGGCGTTGAACAGGATCAGCATCATCAAGGGCAGCCCGATCGTGAAGAACATCCCGACCGGGCTGCGTACGAAGGTCAACACCTGGTACCGGACCTGTTCGCTGAGCACCGTCAATGTCGAGGGGTAGTCACTCACGAGGCCTGCTCGAATCCGTCTGCCTCGGCTGCCTCTGCGGCCTCGCCGAGCTGCAGGAACACGTCCTCCA
>JANPLQ010000059.1:0-6332 GCA_031422395.1 Ilumatobacteraceae bacterium
GCCTGGGGGTCCGCCGCGTCCGCCTGGTGCTGGTGTCCGCCTGGGGGTCCGCCGCGTCCGCCTGGTTCTGGTGGTCCGCCTGGGGGTCCGCCGCGTCCGCCTGGTGCTGGTGGTCCGCCTGGGGGTCCGCCTGGGGGTCCGCCTGTCGGACCGCCGCCGACGGCACCTGCGCCGGTCGAAGCCGCCGCTGACGACGCGGCGATGGCTGCGGCGATGGTCGCCCGTCACGCCACGGCACCGCAGGCGGTCGCGCCGGCAGCACCCCGCCCGGTTGCTCGGACGACCGTGTCGCGCGGTGAAACCACGATTGGTGTAACCGAGTCATCAGTTCCGAGCGCCGTCCAACCCGGTGCAACCACACCCGTCAAGCCGTCGGCGCCGACCCAGAAGACGCGGCCCGTCAAGCAGCCTCCTTCACGGGCAATTCTTCCTGGTGATCTTGTCTGCGGCGAGTGCGGTGAGGGAAATCCTCCTGCCCGGAACTTCTGCAGTCGGTGTGGCTCGACTCTCAAAGATGCGGTCATCGCCAAACGCAAGTGGTGGCAGCGGTTGATCCCGAAGCGTCGACGAAAGTCGTTGGAAGCCGGCGCGCGCCCGTGGAAAGCGGCCGACGGCGGTACCAAGCAGCGCCGCAAGGGCGGCAAGCTCGGCAAGGTGTATGCCAAACTTCGTCCGGTTGTTGCTGGTGCGCTGTTGCTCGTCGGACTCGTCGTCGGCGTGACACCGAACCTTCGTGAAAAGGTGACCGACAAGGCGGCCGACACGAAGAATTCGATCATGTCCAAGCTGCAACCGCACTACGTTCCGCTCGCCCCGATCGATATCCGGGCGACTGCCGAGGAGCCCGATTCGCCAGGTTCCAACGTGATCGATGGCAATATCGTCACGGGGTGGCTGGCGCCGGACGGAACTGTGGAACCCACGCTTGTTGTTCGATTCGACGAGCCGTTCGATCTCGAACGGATTCAGGTGTGGAACGGCGCCGCCGAGGGCTACAAGGACCATGATCGGCCGAGCCAACTGCATTTTGTTTTCGACACCGGACAGTCGTTTGACCTCACGATTGACGACGTACCCGATCCGAAGGAATACGAAATCAAGAACGGTGGCGGTGTCAGGGAAATCGAGGTCCACGTCGTCGGGACATACAGCTCGTTAGCGAATCACGCAGTCGGGCTGCGAGAAATAGAGTTCCTGTTCAAGAAATAGGTGGCGCCGGAGGGCACTGTTGGGGCAGTTGCCCCGACTGCTGCCCGATCGCCCCTCCCACTCTCCGACCGGATTTCGTACCGTCGAAACGTCGACCAGCACGCGACGCCGTATCGAATTGACCGCAGCGAATTGACCGCAGCGAATTGAGAGGAAGACAGGCGATGACATACGCAGCCAGCGGCGAAGTCAGTGAGCACATCGACGGGTGGAGGTCGGCACCGACCTGAACCGCCGGGGCCAGGTCGGCCCCGGTTGGCTCCTCTCGGCTCAACCGGGACCACCTGCGTCCGCCACCTATTCTTGCGGTACAGACTTCCATGCGAAGAATCGCACGTCCACTGATTTCTGGCTGGCGCAGGCTGGTCAGGTCGCGGTCAGCCGGGACACGTTGCCTCCCCGTTGAAGGACGTAGATCTCACCGTCCGGTCCGGTTCGCACGGCGGTGATACCGGGGAGCCCCGTCAGCAGCAAGAGATTTCGTTCTCCCGCTCGATCGAGCGCCCAGAGTCTTCCCGAGCAATAGTCGCCGTAGACGTAGGCAGGTTCCAGTTCGGGAATCGCGGTGCCGTGATAGACGACCCCACCTGATACGGAACAGCCGTCGGCGCCGTGCTCGTACGTCAGCACGGGAAACACCGTGTTTCCGGGATCGGCGACGTCGTCGTTGAAACGGTCCGTTGCTTCGAAGGCGCTCCATCCAAAGTTTGCAGCGCGACCGGCGGTCACACCGTCGATCGATGACACGACGTTGATCTCCTCATACCGGTCTTGGCCTACGTCGGCGATCCAAAGATCACCATTGGTCGGATCGAAACCCAGCTTCCAGGGATTTCGCAAACCGAACGACCAGACTTCGGGAGCACCGCTGACGCCGTCAGCAAACGGGTTGTCCGGTGGGATTGTGTACGCAGCGTCACCGTTTCGTGTCGGGTCGATCCGAAGTAACTTGCCGAGCAGATCGAATGTGTCGCTCGCCCGGCGTTCCGGATCGTTGGCCGAGCCACCATCCCCAAGTGCGATGTACAACATCCCGTCTGGACCGAATTCGAGATCGCCGCCGTTGTGATTTACATACGGCTGATCGACGATCAGGAGAACCCGCTCGGCGGCGATATCGATGATGCCGTCTGCGGCGACTGGGTACTCGGCCACGACCGTGTCGCCGTTGGCGTCGATGAAATCGAGATAGGCAAGCGCCGCGTCGGGCGAAAACGCGAGACCCAACAGACCTTGTTCGCCACCGGGCGTGATCCGATCCGATACGTCGGCGACGATTGTCGACGTGCCGTCGATCAACCGAGCGACGTGGCCGGATTGCTCGACGATGTAGAACGCCGAATCGCCAGGCCGAACTGCAAGATCGACGGGTCCGTCGAACGTACCGACCTCGGCCAACTGGACGACGGGATTCCCGACCACCGCCTCAACAGGAGTCGTGGCCTCAGTCACCGGCACAGTCACCGGCACGGTGGCCGGCGCCGCTTCCGTGCTCACGCTGTTCGTGGAGTTTGGCGGATCGGTCGCCGCAACCGAGTCACCCGTGGCCGGCGTGCCCGGCGTCAAGCTGGTCGTGGTGATGAATACCGCCGAGTCTGCCTCTCCGACGGTTTCGATCGACACGCCACTACCGCTCTCATTACTGCACCCAGTAGTGAAAATCCCGATTGCGACGAACGTGACGTTGACGGCCCTGTTCATTTCAGTTCCCGGATGAGTCCTTCCTGCACCACGCTGATCGCCAGGTGGCCATCCGAGGTGAAGATCGATCCGCCGGCGAGACCCCGAGCGGATGAAGTGGAGAGCGCTCGCTGGTCGTACAACAGCCAATCGTCAGCTCGGAACGAGCGGTGAAACCACATAGCGTGGTCGAGGCTCGCCATCATCAAGTTGTGTGTCAACGACGACATCGCGAATGGTCGTAGTGGCGTGTCGAGCAAGGTGTAATCACTGGCATAGGTCACGATGCAAGCGTGTAGGACCGGATCATCAGGGAGCTTGCCGTTCGTACGTAACCACACCCGTTGACCCTCTGACTTGACGCCCGGTTCCAGCGCCGGGTCAGGTGGGCAGTAGCGAATGTCGATCGGTCGCGGCCGGTCGTACCAGCCGCCAAGCTGGTCGCGATAGTTGGCGTACCGCGCCCGAAAATCGGGGAGAGTCTCGGGGTCTGGCACATTGAGCGGGGCCGGGATGTGATAGTCGAGCCCCGGCTCGGGGTCGTGAAAGCTGGCTTGGAGATTGAAGATCGCATTGCCGTGCTGGATTGCCACCACTCGGCGGGTCGAGAAACTCTTACCGTCACGAATCCGATCGACCTCGTAAAGGATCGGGACCTTCATGTCGCCAGGTCTCAGAAAGTAGGCGTGCAGTGAATGCACGCCGCGCTCGGGCTCGTCGATCGTGCGCGAGGCGGCAACGAGCGCCTGACCGGCGACTTGTCCGCCGAACACTCGCTGGCGTTCTTCAACCGGTGAGACGCCCCGGAACAGGTTGACCTCGATCGCTTCCAGGTCAAGTAACTCGATCAATTCCTGGAGCGCGTCCGCCATACGTTCATCCTGCCACGCCGCCGATGGTCCGATCCGGCCGCCTTGCCGTCGCGCGCCAGCTAATCGGTCCTTCTACGCTGCAGCGATGGATCCGATTATCGTCAGGGATGCGGTGCCGGATGACCTCGCGGTGATTGTCGATCTGCTGAACGCATGGATCGATGCACGCACGTACGAGTATCGCGAGTTCCCACACACGGTCGAGGCGCGTCGACCGTGGATGGACGAGCAGCGCGAGCGCGGTTTCCCGGTTCTCGTCGCCGAAGGCGGTGGCGGCGACGTGATCGGGTTTGCGACCTATGACGATTTCCGTGACTCGATCGGTCGGCCGGGATATCGCTTCACGGTTGAGCACACGATCCAGATTTCCGAATCGGCTTGGGGTCGGGGTGTCGGTCGCCTGCTCATGGAACGCCTGATGGAACGGGCTTCGACGGCAGGTGCCCACGTGATGGTCGGCGCGATTGATTCGTCAAACACGCCGTCGCTGGCGTTTCACGCTCGGCTCGGGTTCGTCGAGACGGCGCGCATGCCGGAGGTCGGTTGGAAACACGGTCAGTGGTGCGATCTGGTCTTCATGCAACGAACGGTGCCGAGCGCGATCACCGCAGACTGACGGAATCGATTCGCTCATGTTGACTGGATGTCACCGAACCCACCGCCGTTCTCGGCCGTAGAGTTGCCGCCGTGCCGATCGATTCTGGATTGCGCTCGCTTGCGCTCTCGACCAGGGGCTTCATGCCGGGTGACGAGGGGGATGCGCTGCATAGTGCGGCGCTGTCGGCCGGCCGAGAAGTGCCCGGTCTTCCTTGGGTCGAGGTCGGGTCGTATTGCGGGCGCTCGACGATCTGGCTCGGCGACGCAGCCAGGCAGGCCGACACCGTGCTGTTCGCCGTCGATCATCACCGCGGGTCGGAAGAGAATCAGTCAGGTTGGGAACATCACGACAGCGACGTCGTCGATCGACGGGTTGGCAAGATGGACACGCTGCCGTTCTTCCGCGACGCGATTCATGACGCAGATCTCGAAGATCACGTTGTCGCCGTCGTCGGTCGATCCCCGAGGGTTGCCCGCTTCTGGTCGACGCCGTTGGCGTTCCTGTTCATCGACGGCGGCCATGGCGTTGAACCCGCCCGCGACGACTACGAAGGTTGGACTCCGCACGTGGCGATCGGTGGCAGCTTGGCGATCCATGACGTGTTTCCTGACCCAGCCGATGGTGGCCGCCCGCCATACGAGCAGATCTATCTCCCTGCGTTGGCGAGCGGGCGATTTGAGCTTTCGTCGGTCACCGGATCTCTGAGGGTTCTGTCCAGAATCGCCTGAAATCGGCGGTCTGCAATGACCCGCCAACATTGGGGAGGCCGGAGAACACGACCGTGCTGACACAGGTCGCGATCCGCACACCGGCGGGATGCGCTGTAGCAGTGACTTCAGAATTCGGGCTTGGTCGAACGGTATTCGCTACTGCGTTGCGAGTTCAGCCCGTTCAACGCGCATGTCGTCGAGGGCCGCCGAGATCGCGTCGCGAGTGCGGTCCCGGAGGTCTTCGACGTCACTCCTGGCGAGCCCATCGGTTGGAATCGGGTCGAGCACCCGCACCTCGGCACGGCTGTACCCGAACCGCCAATCGTGTTTGATCAGTGCGTCGCGCGTCCCAAGCACGGCGAGCGGAAGGATCGGGACGCCTGCTTGTAGGGCGAGCCGAAAGGCACCATCCTTGAACTCCCCAAGCTCGCCTGTTTTCGATCGTGTTCCCTCGGGAAAAATCATCACCGAGACTTTCTTCTCGAGCCGCTCCCTGCAGTCGAGCAGTGCTTGCACGCCAGCCTTCTTGGTGCCACGAACGAGTCGAATGTCGCCGGCGAGATGCATCATCCAGCCCATGAAAGGGATCTTGAAGAACTCGCTCTTGCTCATCCATTTCATCTCGAATGGCAGGTGGGAGATCAGCAACATGTCGACGAAGCTTTCATGGTTGGACACGACAACGTACGGGCGACGTGGGTCGTCGGGGACATGGCCGGTGACCTTGAAACTCCACAGCGGATTGAGCTTTTGGTGAACGACAGCGACCTTTCGGAACAGGAGCCCAGCGTGATAGTGACCTTTGTCGAATGGTGCCGTGACGAGTCGGGTGATTGCGACAAGCGGAAGGAACGAGATCACCAACACGCCGAGCACGAGCCATGCCCACACGCTGAGAATCGTGCGAGCCGGAACGGAACTCAAGAGTCGCGACACAGGACCGAGTGTATGTATTCGCGACGCTGACAACCGTGCCGCAGTCGTTGAGCGGCTGCCCAGACGCGGCGATGCGACCCTCACAGTTGGAGGGTCGGCGTCGTCTGGTCGGTTGGTTTGTCTCGCCGCTGTTGCTGTTTGGCTTGTTTGCGTTGGCGGTGTTGTTGGACTCGCCGGCCTGGTCTGATTTGGATTGGGACGGTGGCGTGTAGTTGTCCGTCGGGTGTTCGGATCGTGAGGGTGCGGTCGTCGGCGAGGGTGAGTGTCCATCCGCCTTCGTGGATGAGGTGGTGGTGGTGTTTGCAGGTCGGTACGAGGTGTTTTAGG
>JANPLQ010000060.1:0-15013 GCA_031422395.1 Ilumatobacteraceae bacterium
TCCTGATGCCACGCACCGACCGCCAACGCCGAGCCGACGCGTTAGTAGCAATCTTCGAAACCGCAGCCACCAACACCGGCTACGGGAAACTGGCTGATCCGGTTGTCAACGTGACGATCGATCACGACCAGTTCGAACAATACTTACGTGAACAGCTCGACGGCACACCGGTTCAAATCGACCCCGCCACCGTGCTCGATCGGCGATGCGAAACGATCGACGGTGTCCCAGTCGACCCGCGTCAAGCCGTCGCCCTGGCGATTGTTGGGCAGGTCCGACGGATCGTGATCAACACGGCCGGTGTCGTCACCGACGCCGGACGCCTGCGACGCTTGTTCACCGGGCCACTCCGAGACGCGTTGATCGCCATCTCACCGAGATGTATGTGGCTCGGATGCACGATCCGAGCAGCCGTCTCCCAGATCGACCACCTCCAACCCCACACCGACGGCGGACCCACCGACGCCGCCAACGCAGCGATCGCCTGCCAACACCACAACCTCTTCAAACACAAACACCGCTACACCACCCAACGCCAACCCGACGGCACCTGGCAATTCATCCGACCCAACGGAACACAACTCCACACCCCCGACGCCGCATAGTCGCGACTGTTGGACTGCAGACGCGTGATCAGGCAGGCTTGAGCAGTGACGATTCGCAAGGGGGAGGAGTGGGGGAGTCAGGTTACCCGACCGAGTGATCTCCGGATTTGTGATTCCGACCCCGAACTCGCAGCAGCGGTTGTCGCAGGCGAATCCATGAGTCTCGGGGTGTCGGGTGGCGACCTACATCGCACGCTCGGATCACCTGCATCGCATGATCGTGATTCGATGCAGCGCCTCTCGATCGATCTTCTGCGCCTCACCGCCGATGGCACCAGTCACGTCGCCGTAGCTCATGTCGTTGCACGTCGATCGTGGTGGCGTGGCCGGATCGTTGCCGTGATGAACGCTGACCACCTTGCCACATGGAACCTGGCACCACGTGCCCATCCGAACGATGGCCGATTCGACATCGTCGACGTTGCTCCCACGATGTCGCTCCGCCATCGGATACAAGCATTTCGCCGTCTGCCGAACGGCAACCATGTTCCACACCCCTCAATCACCACCAGTGCCGTCGCTGCCGCAACGTGGACATTCGATCCTCCCATGAAGCTGTGGATCGATGGTGTTCGGTGCGGCACGGTTCGTCACCTCGAAGTGCAGATCGAACCGGACGCCTTCGCAATACATGTCTGACCTGGGACTACACGCCGCCGAGGTCCACGGACACACAACCGCCGCCCCGTACGATTGCAACCCGTGACCGTCTACGTCCCCGAGGACTTCACCCAGACCGAGACCGACGTGCTGCGTCGCTACTTCACCAATCTCGACGGCCCAGTCTTCGCCCTGGTCAATCTCCCTGAAGTCGTCAAGGGTGCACTCTTCGCCCGGTACAGCCGGAGCCCGAAGAGCCTGCGGAGGTTGTTCCTCGACGAGTTCGTCGGCGAACTCGACATCCAAGGTGACGAGTCGATCGACGCCACAATCGGCCTCGAACGCGCTGAGGATCTGTACGAGAAGGTGTTCCTCGAATACGGCGACGATTCGGTCGCCCAACTCGGTGGTGTACACCTCGCCTGCGAGCAGGCTTCGAACATCCTCACCAAGATCCTCGAGTGGGGTCGACTGATGAGCTACCTCGAGCAAAGCACTCGATACATCAGCTACGACGCCCGACTTGGCGGCCGATACAGGTTCCATCGCGACCCTGAAGTGCTCGCAAGCTCGTTCGGCACGCGCTACGTCGGCGACATGGATCGCATGTTCGACGCCTACTCGACTGCCGTCGGCGTCGTCACCGAACACGTACGTGACACGATCCGGCGGCAACCGCAAGACAGCGAGTTCGTGTATCGCCAGGCCACGCGCGCCAAGGCACTCGACGCCACTCGCGGCATGCTGCCGGCGGCCTCGCTGTCGAACCTCGGGATCTACGGCACCGGTCAGGGTTTCGAGTCGCTGTTGCTGCGGATGCGGGCACATCCGCTTCCCGAAGCGCGGCGCTATTCCGACCTGATGTTGCACGAGCTCCGCAAGGTGATCCCTAGCTTCTTGCGCCGTGTTGACCTACCAGACCGCGGCGGGCGCTGGAGCGAGTATCTGTCGGCGACTCGGACCGACACCTCAGATCTCGTCAACCAGATGTTCGGAGATCTTCCGGTCGACCCGGTCGAGGAGGTCGAGCTGATCGATTTTGATCCGGAGGCCGAAGACAAGTTGCTGGCGGCGATCTGCTACAGCCACTCGCACCTACCGGAGAGTCAACTACTCGATCGTGTTCGCGGACTCGGCGCCGACGAGCGGATCTCGTTGATCCGGGCCTACGTCGGTGAGCGCACAAACCGCCGCCACAAGCCGGGCCGCGCCTTCGAGCGTGTCGACTACCGGTTCGACATTCTGTCCGACTACGGCGCCTTCAGGGATCTTCAACGACACCGCCTGCTCACGATCGAGTGGCAATCGCTGACCCCGAACCACGGATACACGCGCCCGGACCTGATCGAGACCTCCGGGGCAGGTGCGCTGTTCGACGAGACGATGCAGCGGTCGGCCAAGTTGTTCGACGACCTTCGCGGACAGTTCCCACAACAGGCTTCGTACGCCGTCTCCATGGCCTACCGGTTGCGATATGTGATGCAGTTCAACGCTCGCGAGGCAGTCCACATGCTTGAATTGCGTTCCGCGCCGCAAGGCCATCCGTCGTATCGACGGGTGGCGCTCGAGATGCATCGATTGATCGCCGAAAAGGCCGGTCACTATGCGGTTGCGGCAGCAATGTCGCACATGACAACCGAAGCTCCTGAGCTGGAACGGCTGGCGTCGGAGCGTCAGGCCGAGGCTCGCCGCGGCACATTGTGACGGGTGTCACACGTCTGAAGAATGGGGTCGCGCCGAGTTCGCCCTAGTATCCGGCGCGACCGCCGGACCCAAGGACTGAATCATGGAAGACGACGACATCGAGTTGGAGCCAGAAATCGAAGTTGACGAGGAAGAAGACCTCGACGCGGAGCTGGAAGTTGAACCAGACGAAGACTTCGAGGCAGAGCTTGAGGACGACTCTGACGTTCTCGACGATGACACCGAAGTTGACGTCGACGTCGAAGCCGAAGGTGCCGACGACGAGGACGACGAAGAGGCCGAAAAGACTGCACGCGCCCGCAAACGCAAGGGTTCCGAGGACGAAGAAGAAGACGACGACGACGACATGTTGGCGCCGGATGATGTCGAGGCTGACCTCGACCGAATCCTCAAAGACCGCATGGTTGCTGCCACCGACGAAGGCAACGAGGATGACGAGGACGACACAGCGGCCGCCGATGATCGAAGCGAGCCGGGAGACGGACTGCAGCCAAAACGGGCCGACGAATCACTGTGCGGTAGCTGCTTCCTGCTGATCCGGGCCTCGGCACCTGGGTGCCCGGTCGAAGACGACGCCTGTCCGATCTTCAACTAGTCGGCCTAGCAGCTTGCTGGTGAGATCGTGATCGACCCGACGGTTCGTCCGGCGATCAATGCTGACGTTGGACAGCTTGCATTCTTGGAAGCCGAAGCGCGTGCGTTTCTCGTTGATCAACGTGGCGGTGTTCGGTGGTTGGCGACCCACGTCGAACGCGGTGCGACATGGGCTGATGCGATCGCCGGCGATCGCGTCACAGTCGCACATATCGATGACGTCGTGGTTGGCTACATCGTGCTATCAGTCGCAGGGGCGGTGGCGCGGATTGACGAGGTGTACGTGACACCTGGGGCACGCGAGGTGGGGTTCGGCGATGAGTTATTGGCAACGGCTCGTGAGCAGGCGAGAATCGCTGGTGCGACGATGCTCGAAGGTGAGTCGCTACCAGGTGACCGAGAGACGAAGAACCTGTTCGAACGGGCCGGGATCAAGGCCCGCCTGATCACGGTTTCGGTCGACCTATAGCCGAGGGCGTTATCGGCCGGTCCAGTTCGGCGGGCGTTTTTCGATGAATGCCGTCAGGCCTTCCTTGGTATCTGCTGATGCCAAGACTCGTCCGAACGCGTCGTCGGTCATTCGTTTCAGTGAGTCGTCGTCCGCTGTGGCGGCGGCCAACACGATCTCACGCGACGCCCAGACTGCCAGCGGCGCATTGGCGGTGATTTGCGCAGCCAGGGCGAGCGCCTCATCGAGCGCACGACCCGGCTCGACGAGCCGAGAGATCAGGCCGAGGTCGTATGCGCGTTGGGCCGGAATCGGTTCGCCGGTCAGTATCGCTTCCATCGCCGCCGCTTGACCGATAGCGCGTGGAAGCCGAAACAGCCCACCCGCACCCGCAATCAGGTTGCGCTTGACTTCCGCCAGGCCGAACGAGGACCGGGTGGTGGCGACAACGATGTCAGCAGCCAGCACGAGCTCGCAACCGCCAGCGGTGGCCAGCCCATCGACCGCAACGATCACCGGCTTCGTGCGCTGGCGGTACACAAACCCGCCGAAGCCGCCACGCCGTGTGGCGAGTGTTCCCGCCTGGCCGCTGTTGATCGCCTTCAGGTCGGCGCCAGCACAGAACACCGGACGCTCTTGGCCGGCAGTGTTGGCGGTCAGGATCGCCACCCAGACGTTTTCGTCGGCCTCCATATGATCGATCGCCGCCTCGATCCCACTGGCGACATCGCCGTTGACGGCGTTACGTGCCTCAGGGCGATTGAGGGTGATGATGGCGACGCGGCCGCGGGTTTCGTATTGCACGATGTCGGACATGGCGGCCGATCGTAATTGATCGTCGTTGGCGCCGCCGTCTACGACGGCTGATCAGCTACGTCTGCGACCTCGACTGCGTCTGCGATCGACGCTTCGTCTGCGACGGTGACCTGGATTTCGTCTTTGACGTCGGCTACGTCTGTCACCTCGACTACGTCTGCGACGTCGGCTACGTCTGTCACCTCGACTGCGTCTGCGATCTCGGCTACGTCTGTCACCTCGACTGCGTCGGTGACGTCGACTGCGTCTGCGATCTCGGCTACGTCTGTCACCTCGACTGCGTCGGTGACCTGGGCTACGGCTGTCAACTCGGCTACTTTCGCAATCTCGACTGCGTCGGTGACGGCGGGTGCTTCGATTGGCTTGGCGGCTTTGGCCGGACGATCACCGCGGGCGGGCTGCTTACCGCGGTCTCCGGAAGTGTGCTCGCCCTCCTTGCCACGACGCGACGGAAAGTCAGGACGCAGCGGTTTCGGCATCGGCGCCTTGGCGGGTACCTCGATCTCGAACATTGCGGCGATTTGCGGCATAGCCGGTGCCAGCCGTTTGACCGTCGCCAGAAGTTCATCACTCACCACGTCGGGCTTCCGGAGCGGTTTGATCAGCAGTCGGATCGGTGAGAATGCAGCCGCCTCCAGCATCGCCGACCAACGGTCGGGTGCGTCCATCGGCGCGAGCGACGCATTCGCGCTATCTGCCAAACGCTGGGCGATCTCTGTCGGAAACGGCACGCCGGCCTTGGGCGGCTGGGAGGACAGCCGAAGGGCGCGAATCACGCGGCCAACCGCAAGCGCGGCGTCGACGTCGCCGAACCACAGCACCAGTTCTTGCTCCTGCTTGGTGGTCAGGGCGGTCTTCAACTCGGCCGCAATTGTTCGGGTCGACTCGTCGCGAGCGACTGTCGGATCGCTCGAGGCGACGACGACACTGCGCAGGTCGCGCAGGTCGAGGTGCTCGAGCTGGCGCAGCGCAGCCTCGGCGCGGTCGAGCCACTCGGCGACGCGAAGAGGTGGCAACATTTCCTCAGCCATCTTCACGACCGACGCTTCAGGCATCAGCGCACGATCCTCGGCCGTCGCCTTGGCATTTTCCTCCCGGACTCGTTGGCGAACCGCGCCCATTCCTTGAAGTGCCAGCTCGGCGATCGCACGCTGTTCCTCGGGAAGCGCAGCCAGCAGCGTTGTGCGGTTGGCCTTGCCAGGTCGAAGACGCTTTGGCTTCGGTCGCTGCGGCAACTCTGGCGGGGGAGTGAACGATGGGCCTCGCCTACCGCGATCGCCGTCACTTCGGGGCGGGCGGTTACCGCGGTCGCCGTCGGGTCGCGGCCCCCGCGGTCCGCGATCGCCGTCAGTTCGGGGCGGTCGGCTACCGCGGTCGCCGTCGGGTCGCGGCCCACGCGGTCCGCGATCCCGATCGCCGTCACGAGGCCGCCGAGGACGATCATCGCGATCACGGCCAGCACGTTGTTCGACTACGGGTTGGAACGGCCTGTCGGATGGCAACAGCGACAGCAACTCACGTTCCTGCTTCTCACGACCCTGCACCACCGACAGCACGGTGACGCCATCAATACCCTGTTCGATGTCGGCCTTGAGTACGTCGCCGACTCGGGAGCCGGAACCCAAGATCGATTCGTTGAGGACACCTTTGGGCTGTTTCGCTCCAGCGGCCCTCCAGGTCCAGGTGCCGTCACCGAGTGAGCTGGTGAGTTCGATGTCGATCCGTCGAGACATAAGATCAGAACGGTATCGCCTCGCGAGCGCCGAGCCGCCGTGAATCGTCATCGCCGTCACCAGCGGCGAGAGCAGTGCGCGGTAGAACGCAAGCTCCGTGTACCTTCGGTGGCGTGCCTATTTACGCTCTCGGCAGCCAAGAACCGACGATCGACGCCAGTGCCTTCGTTCACCCCGATGCAGTCATCATCGGCTCCGTGACGATCGGGGCGGAGTCTTCGATCTGGCCCGGCGCCGTGCTGCGCGGTGATGAGGGTCAGATTCTGATTGGAGATCGAACCAGTATTCAAGACAACTCGGTGCTGCATACGACGCCGGAGATCCCGACGATCGTTGGCAACGGGTGTCTGATCGGACACATTGTTCATCTCGAGGCCTGCACGATCGAGGATGGTGGGATGGTCGGCAACGGTGCGATTGTCCTGCACCGTTCGATCGTCCGGACAGGCGCGGTCGTCGCCGCCAATTCCGTGGTGCTGTACGACGTCGATGTTCCGTCCGGCGCAATCGCCGTAGGTTCGCCGGCCGTGATCAAACTCGGAAAGGCACGCCCCGAAATGATTACCGAGGGTGTGGCTGCCTATGTGGCACGGGCTCGGCGGTTCCGCACCGAGATGCGTCGAATCGGATGATTCGGGCAATCGTCCTTACTGTGCCGGCCACCCACAACGAGGCAGCTTCCGATCGACTGTGGGCGGCGGGAGCGCAGGCGGTCGAGGAACGTCAGAGAGATGGAGCGTTGTGCGAGTTATGGACGACGTTGTCGGCGGACGACGACGTAGCTACGGCGCGGCTCGGCGTGCTACCGCCGAGCTGGTCGGTCGCGTTCGTCGAGGTTGACCCGACACCTTCGGACGAGTGGCGCAATCACGTGTTCCCGATTCGAGTTGCCGACGACCTGGTGATCAGACCGGCGTGGCTTCCTGCGCTCGACCACGTCGGTGTCGCGGAAGTTGTGATCGAACCGGCGGCGGCATTCGGACTGGGTGATCATCCGACGACCAGGTTGTCTGCTGGTGCGGTTCGGCGACTGGCGCGGGCTGGTGAGTCGATGCTCGATGTCGGCTGTGGAACTGGCGTCTTATCGATCATCGCCGCCCTCGCCGGTGCAGGCCGGGTTGTAGCGATCGACATCGCCGACGCTGCGATCGAGGCGACAATCGACAACGCCACGCGAAACGGCGTGGTCGATCTGATCGACGCAAGTGCCACGCCGGTTGAACAGGTTGACGGTCAATTCGACTTGGTTGTGGCCAACATTCTTGCCCCGGTCTTGGTCGGAATGGCCGATTCGTTGCGTCGTTTGACTGCCGTCAGCGGTCGGCTGGTGATCGCCGGAATTCTGCTGGACCGGCACGACCATGTGTTGGCGGCGTTGCGACCGATGGTCGCAGTATCGACGGATCAGCTCGACGGCTGGGCCGTTGTCGAGTTACGTCATCCCGAGCAGTGATCGGATGGCGAAGGCGGTTGGTTGGGCGGGTACCGCGCCGGCAACGGTCGTGGCCAGCGCGCCTGCCGCAGCCGCCCAACGGACAGCTTGATTCAGATTGTCACCCGCTGCGAGCCGGGCTGCAAGGGATCCGCAGAAGGCGTCACCTGCCCCTGTGGTGTCGACCGGGTCGACATCGAACGCTGGTACATGAACGGTGCCGTCACGCGTGATGACGTCGACACCAGCGCCACCGCGTGTCACGACGACCGTCCAGCAGCCCGCCGCGAGGAGTGCACCGGCGCCGCCCAACAGTTCCACTTCGTGTTCATTTGGAATGATCACATCACAGACGCCAATCAGCGAGGGCGGAAGCTCAGCCGCCGGCGCCGGATTGAGCACGGTGATTGCGCTGTTGCGGCGCGCCGTACGGAGCACTGATTCGACGACGTCGATCGGGATTTCCAGTTGCACCAAGACCACGGTCGCGTTCGGCAAGTCGTGAGGAGTTGAGACCGCGCTGTTCGCCCCCGGAACGACGACTATCGAGTTCTCACCATTTCCGTCGACGACGATCAGCGCCCGGCCGGTCGGTCGATCGACGATCGTCAGTCGAGACGTGTCGATGCGATCGTCGGTCAGCACCTGATGTAAGTACTCACCGGCGCGATCGCTGCCGAGCGCGCCGACGAAGGATGTGCGAGCGCCGCTGCGTGCTGAGGCGACCGCCTGGTTGAGCCCTTTGCCGCCGGCGTGTTCGGCGAAATGGTCACCGAGTACCGTCTCGCCTGGTTGCGGAATCCGAGCTGTCGTCGCAACGAGGTCGAGGTTTGCGCTGCCAACGACACAGACGTCGATGCCGCTAGCAGGCGCTGCGGGCACGAACACCGATCGGTGCGATCAGGCGGTAGCCGGCAGCGTGCCGCTCATCTTCGCTCTCGCCTCCCCAGAAGCCGTACTCGTGTTGCTGCCGGGCAAAGTCGCGACACATCGTTCGGATCGAACAGCTTCCGCAGACCTCACGGGCGGTTGCTTCGCGACGTTCCCGCGCCTGCGGCCGCTCAGCGGCGGTCGGGAAGAACAGGTGGGTGAGTCCCTTGCAGGCGGCCTGGTCCATCCAGTCGTCGTCGGTGCTTGACCTCATGCTGATCATGTCGACTGTTGCCATTGAAGGTCCCTGCTCCCTCGCCGAATCCGTGTCTGCTGTTCGCAGGCTCCCGATGCCGCGAACAGTCAGCACCTTAGAACCACCCTGACTGGCCAGTCAATTGCATGTTGCAAGTATTCGAGCGACGCCGGCAACAAAGTGGGCAACGTCGTCCTCGGTCGTGTCCCATGCGGTCATCCAACGCACCTGTCCCCGGCTGGCGTCCCAATCCCAGAAGAAACACCAGTCGCGTAGGGGCTGTATTGCGGACGGTGGCAGCGATGGAAACACGCTGTTGACGAGTGGAGCGCTCGGGTGTTCGACGCCCTGGATGGTGTCGGTCTGCTCGTAGAGCAGCTTCGCCATCGCATTCGAATGTGTCGCCAAATCGACCCACAGGTTGTTGTCGAGCAGCGCATTGAACTGCGCTGCGATGAAGCGCATCTTCGAGGGCAGCTGGGTTACGGACTTGCGGATGAAGCGCGAGCGCTCACCAAGTTCGGGTGTCAGGAAGATCAGCGCCTCCCCGCCGAGGATTCCGTTCTTCGTGCCGCCGAACGTGATGACGTCGACACCGGCGTCGATTGTCATCGACCTGAGAACGTCGTCCGTGCCACCGAACGCAGCGACAGCGTTGGCGATTCGGGCCCCGTCCATGTGGACCCGCATGCCGAAGCGGTGTGCGGTTTCGCAGATCGCGGCCACCTCGTCGGGGGAGTAGGCGGTGCCAAGTTCGGTGCTTTGAGTGATCGACACAACTCCGGGCTGTGCGTGATGCTGGTCGCCGAGGGCATGTGTCTGATCCTCGATCTGCGCCGGCACGAGCTTTCCATCAGGGGTCGGGAGGTCAAGCAGTTTGGCGCCGACGATTCGCTCCGGCGCGCCGGTCTCGTCGACGTTGATGTGTGCCCAATCAGCGCAGATGATCGATTCGGCTGGTCGCACGAGGGACGCCAGCGCGGCGACGTTGGCACCCGTTCCATTGAACGTGAGCAACGTGATCACATCGCGCCCGAACAGCTCTCGAAATCGTTGTTCGCACACGCGGGTCTCGTCGTCGTCTCCGTATGCCAACGCATGCCCGGCGTTGGCGCGAACGAGTGCTTCCATCACCGCAGGGTGAGCTCCAGCGGCGTTATCGCTGGCAAACGCGCAACGCGGCCGCTCAGGCATCACGATCGACATGCGGCCAGTATGCCCGAGCCGGCTTCGGGCAGGTCGACTTGAACTCCCACACCGAGTTGCGCTGCGATCGGCGTGTACGGTGTCGGACGTGGAGATCGCGGAGCGGATTCGAGCGCAGAGCACCTCGCTCACCGTCGCCGAACGTCGTGTCGCCGAGGCGATCTTGGCGTCGCCGCAGGCGGTCGGGTTCGGAACCGTGGCCGATCTTGCGGCCGCCGCAAAGGTCGGTGCGGCGTCAGTCGTGCGACTTGCGACCAAACTCGGATTCGATGGATACACCGATCTCCAGGGAAGCGTTCAACGCGACCTGATGAATCAGTTACGGCCCGCTGCCGAGCGGATCCACGAGACGTCAGGCGAGGGCTATCAGTCGACCCACATCGCCGTCGAAATGGCTAACGTTCAATCAACGCTTGATGGTATACGCGGTGTTGAGCTCAAGAGTCTGACTGATCGGCTGGCCGACCTGACCCGACCCGTCTTGATCGTGTCCGGCGAGGCCTCGAACGGGGTGGCTCAACAGTTCGCCCATCAACTTCACCAACTGCGGGCGGGAGTTGAGCAACTTGGCGGGAGTGATGTTGCCGTTCGTCGTGAGATTGCGCTGACGCCGTCACACGCGACTGCGGTTGTGATCGACCTTCGTCGTTACGAACACTGGGTGCTCGAGGCGCACGAGATGCTCAGCGAGCGCGGGATCTGGTCGGCTGCGCTTACAGACAGCATGCTGTCACCCGTCGCTGCGCGGGCACAGGCAACATTTGTAATTGCGGCAGGCTCCGTGAGCCCGTTCGATAGCCATGTCGGAACGCTGGCTCTTCTGAATCTTGTGATTGCCAATGTGGCAACGACACTTCGGTCGTCGGCGACTGAACGTCTTGCTGACGTCGAGGCTGCTTGGACGCAACACGGATCGCTCACCGACTCAATATGAGTCGACCGTCGTAGCCTTGATCGGATGTCGTCGACAGTCATAGAGCAATCCCGTCGTCGGCGGACGTTTGCGATCATCAGCCATCCGGACGCTGGCAAGACGACATTGACCGAGAAGTTCCTCTTGTATGCAGGCGCGCTCGGCGAAGCTGGAGCCGTCAAGGCGCGGTCGGGCCGACGGGCGGCCACCAGCGACTGGATGGAGATGGAACAGAAGCGTGGTATTTCGATCTCGTCAACTGCGTTGTCGTTCGAGTATCGGGACCACCAGTTCAACCTGTTGGACACGCCTGGTCACCGTGACTTCTCGGAGGACACGTACCGTGTCCTGTCGGCCGTCGATGCCGTGGTGATGGTGCTCGACAGTGCCAAGGGCATCGAGCCGCAAACGCTCAAGTTGTTCGAGGTCTGCAGGTCGCGTTCACTGCCGGTGATCACGTTCCTCAACAAGTACGACCGTCCGGGACGCGAACCGTTGGAGCTGCTCGACGAGATCGAGCGTCAGATCGGTCTGCGTCCCACCCCGGCAACGTGGCCGGTCGGGATCTCGGGTGACTTCCGCGGCGTCGTCGATCGTCGGACTGGGGCGTTTACGCGTTTCACCCGAACGACACGGGGGAGTTCCATCGCTCCCGAAGAAATCGTCGATGCGGATCGTGCTGCCGTCGAGGAAGGCAGGGCCTGGACGCACGCTCAAGACGAATGCGGATTACTCGATGCGGTCGGTGCTGATGTCGACTCCAAGTCGTTCTTGGACGGCGAGTCGACGCCGGTCTTCGTCGGGTCGGCGTTGACGAACTTCGGTGTTCGTCACGTGCTCGACGCGATCGTCGATCTGGCACCAGCACCTAGCCCTCGACCGGACCACGACGGAGCCGAACGTGCTCTCGAAGGTGAATGCTCGGCGTTCGTGTTCAAGGTGCAGGCCAACATGGATCGCTCGCATCGCGATCGGATCGCGTTCGTCCGAATCTGCTCAGGGCGGTTCGAGCGTGGCATGGTGCTGACGTGTGACCGAACGGGTAAGCCGTTTGCCACGAAGTACGCCTCGACGGTGTTCGGCGCTGAACGGACCACCGTCGAGGAGGCGTTCCCTGGCGATGTCGTCGGGCTCGTGAATGCAACTGGTCTGAACATCGGTGACTCGTTGTACGACGGTGCCGCGGTCCGGTTCCCGCCGATCCCTCGGTTCTCGCCGGAGGTCTTTGCGACGGCTCGCCCACTCGATACCGGCAAGGTCAAACAGTTCCGGAAAGGCCTCGCCCAACTCGACGAGGAGGGAGTTGTTCAGGTGCTCCGTGACCCGACGAGTGCGGACAGTGCGCCGATTCTGGCCGCCGTCGGCCAACTTCAGTTCGAAGTGTTTGCCGACCGGCTCGACATCGAGTTCAACTCGCCGATCGAAGTCCTGTCGACTCCGTACGAGTCGATTCGTCTCACCGACGAGGAGTCCGCAAAACGGCTACGCGAGATCGGCGGCATCAGAGTCATGCAGCGTGGAGATGGCCGCCTCGTTGCGTTGTTCGAGAGCAAGTACCGCCTACAACGCATCGAGAACGATGAGCCCAGCCTCACGCTCGATCACATCATTGCCGGGTAACTTCGGCCCCTGACTGCCGCTCCTGCAACTCTTTGTGCGGAGTTTTGGTGCATGTTCCTAAAGAGTGTGTGAACTCGTTCAAGGTCGTCGTGGGTGCTCCCGATGCCAAGTTGCCGCATGATTGAATCACTGGTGGAGAACGGGCGCTCCCACCGGTTTCAACACTAAAGGGAGCTTGTTAGATGCCTGTCTCGTACCGTTTCCGCCACCCGATCACGCTCGGGGTCGTCGCGTTGACGACCTTAAGTATCGTCGCTGTTGATGCAGCCCAAGGTGCCCCGCAGACCGGTGTCGCGACCGGTGTCGTGTACCGCGACGCCAACAACAACGGAGTTCGGGAGGCAGGCGAGGTTGGCGTACCGGGCGTCGCCGTGAGTTCGCCGACTGCATCGACCGTGACCGATTCGTCAGGTGCGTGGTCGCTGGCGATTGCTGGTCGCCAGAAGATTCAAGTGATGACCGGCTGGTACCGCTCGCAATGCGACGCCCTCACGTGTGCCAGCGGCCCAGGGGCCGATCAGGACTTTTCGGTCGAATACCAGAACATCGTGGCAACCGCCAATGCGACGAGCAACCCGAGGCTCGACGTTGGGGTGATCCCCGACTGGAACGGTGGGTATCCGATCCCGTCAACGCTCCCGGTCCCGTCGAACACGACTGATGGATCGGTGCGAGTTTCCTTCATCAAGCCGACCGGGACATCAGGTTCCTCGAACTGCTACCGCACGAAGACCGTCACCAATCGCGCATGCGCAATCGGTGACCGGCCCACCTTCCTGGTCCAGATTTACAACGAGGGAACGACCGCACTCTCCAATCTCACTGGTCACATCCAGATTCCGGCGGGTACCTCGATGATCGGGGTCGCCAGATCGGCGATTCCGGCTAACCACGCTGGACTGGGGACCCTCACGTATGGCCCACTCGACTCCGCAACTCGGCGAACCAAGTTCTCGATCCCCGGATCGTTGGCACCGGCGGCGGTCGGCGTCTACGTTCTGACGTTGAGCATCGACCCCGGTGCACCGATCACGTCCACGTTCCAGACGAGCGGGATCTACCCCAACCCGGTCGGCGTTCGGGTAACGAGCGTCGTGAACGACGCCGAGGGTGATCTGTGTCTTTCCGGTGGCCTCGACTGCCCGTGGGGTGAGACCGACCGTCAGGTGTGGCCGGACAACTCCGACACGGTCGGGTTCGCAATCGTGGCCGGTACTGCGGAGACGACCACCACGACGATCGCCCCACCAGCGGTCACGACTATCGCCCCAGCGGTCACGACGATCGCCCCAGCGGTCACGACTGTCGCCCCAGCGGTAACGACCGTTGCGCCAGCGGTAACGACTGTCGCACCACTGGTCACGACTGTCGCACCACCCGTCACGACTGTCGCACCACCCGTCACGACTACAACTACTACCACCACCACAACAACAACCGTTCCCTCTGGTCAGTGCACGGTGTCGAGTTTGTTGGTGCCGTCGTGTGGTGCGTGGTTTGGTGCCTCGACGCCGTCACGTAATGGGAGTTTCGACTACACGGCGGGGTTGGCCGAGTATGAAGCGGTCGCCCAGAACACCCCCGACATCTTGCATTTCTACAAGACCGGGAACGCCAACTTCCCTAACGCAGAAGAGATCAGAGCCTCGGAACGCGCCGGCAATCAGCGCAGCCTGTTGTTCTACAACTGGAAGCCGAGCACTCAGATCACCTGGCGTGACATCGCTAACGGCGGCGCTGACGCCAACATTGCGACCGTTGCAAGTGGTCTCAAGGCGTACCCGCACAAGTTGTTCCTGACGATCTATCACGAGCCGGAAGACAACGTCGATCCGAGCGCCAACTCGGGAATGACGCCTGACGACTACGCTGCGATGTATCGCCACGTGGTCACCAGGCTGCGTGAGTTGGGTGTCACAAACGCTGTGTATGTGTGGAACACGATGGGTTACTACGGCTGGGCGGAATACCTCGATGGTCTGTACCCCGGCCACGAGTACGTCGACTGGATGTGCTACGACCCGTACGCCAAGAACGACAGAACCGAGAACCTTGCCGTCCTCACGAACAACGTAAGGAACGACATCGGTTGGCCGGGCTTTTACAACTGGGCGACCGCCAAGGCACCTGGTAAGCCGATCATGATGTGCGAGTGGGGTGTCGATCTGCTCACCAACTCCAACCCTGCGGCGGTCTTGGCGGGTGATCCTGCCCAG
>JANPLQ010000061.1:0-15322 GCA_031422395.1 Ilumatobacteraceae bacterium
AGGCGGCTGGAAACTGACCATGACCGCAGGTCGGATAGCGACCTGGCGACGACCAGACGGCACGATCTGGCACACCAAACCAACCATCGACCGGCAACCAAGCCGACGAACCGAACCAGCAGAACAACAACACCAACCAACACTCTGCTAAATCCCAATCTGTGTGAACCACACCCCGACATCCGGGGCGCTCCGGCGCGCACGGGGGTCTGACTCGGACACCCCGTCGAGATTTATTCGGGGCCACCTGGCGAACACGAGGTTGATCGGCGGGAAAGCCGGGAAGCGAGGCTGCGTCGGCGGAGGATCACGTGGATGAGCGCCCGGCTGGCGCGGCCGTTGCCTCCGGCAATCGAGGTACCCACATCGTGGCCGGTTCGCCGGTCGCCGACGACATCATCCGAGGGAGTTCTCAGCATCAACTCACCCTGGAGAGCCGCTGGCGGTACGTCGCCGACGAGATCTTCACAAATGTAGGCGCCGTCATCGGACTCAACGCCGAGTCGGGTTCAAACACGGCGTCCGGCTCGTACAACGCAACAAGCCCGTCGTCATCGCCGTTGCCCGCCCGTTCAGCAAACAGCATCATCAGCTGTGCGGGACTTGTGGCTACCTGTGCATCACTGATCATTTGGTTCTCCAGTTGTCTGTCGTCACAGGTATTGGACGACGCAGCTGCACGTTTGTGACATCCAACGCACGGGGTGAACCGGATTAGGCTGATGCGTACACCAGCGGTGAAGACCAGGAGAGTGAAGCAGGATGGTTGACAACGCAGTCGAGTGTGATGCGGTCGTCGTCGGTGCAGGTTTTGCGGGGATGTACATGCTGCATCGGCTCCGCCAACTCGGGTGTCGAACCAAAGTATTCGAGGCCGGCGACGATGTTGGCGGCACCTGGTACTGGAACCGCTATCCCGGTGCCAAATGTGATGTCGAGAGCGTCGAGTACAGCTATTCCTTCGATGAGCAACTCCAGCAGGAATGGGTGTGGACGGAACGCTTCGCCAGCCAACCCGAGATTCTGAGATACGCCCAGCATGTCGCCGATCGTTTCGACCTTCGATCGGACATCGTGTTCGAAACCCGAGTGACTGAAGCCCACTTCGATGATGCCGCCCGGATCTGGACGGTCACGACGAGCGACGGTGCGGTGACGACCTGCCGGTTCCTGATTACTGCGGTCGGTTGTTTGTCGAGCACGAACATGCCGCAGTTCCCGGGCTACGACCGATTCGCCGGCGACCAATATCACACTGGCTCGTGGCCGCATGACGGTGTCGATTTCAGCGGGAAACGGGTCGGAGTGATCGGCAACGGATCATCGGGTATCCAGGTCATTCCCGAGATCGCCAAGGCCGCTGCGCATCTCACGGCGTTTCAACGCACGCCTGCCTACACCGCCCCAGCCAGGAACCGGCCGTTGCAACCCGACGAGGTCGCCACGATCAAGGCCGATTACCCAGCGCTGCGGGAGGCGAACAAGCTGATGAGCGGCGCCTACGGGTCGCGCAGCGGGCGAGGCAGTGGTTCGGCATTGGCGGTCGACCAAGCGGAACGAGAGGCCGAGTACGAGCGTCGCTGGGACATCGGCGGGCTTGTATTCCTGCACGGCTACGACGACCTGTTGACCAACGCGGCAGCGAACGACACCGCCGCTGACTTCGTACGACGCAAGATCGCCGACATCATCGACGACCCGGCGATCGCCGAAAAACTCACCCCAATGCACGTCATCGGGTGTAAGCGACTCTGTCTCGACACCGGCTACTACGCCACGTTCAACCGACCCAATGTCACCCTCGTCGACCTTCGGGCCGATCCGCTGGAGGAGATCACAACCCGAGGCATTCGTGCCGGCGGTGTCGAGTACGACCTTGATGTCATCGTCTATGCCACCGGGTTCGATGCGATGACTGGCAGCTTGTTGAAGATGGATCTGCACGGTCCGACCACCACGCTCGCCGAGGCGTGGGCGGCCGGTCCTATGACGTACCTCGGCCTCGCCGTTGCTGGCCTGCCGAATCTGTTCATCATCACCGGTCCCGGTAGTCCATCGGTCCTGACCAATGTGATCGCCTCGATCGAGCATCACGTCGAGTGGATCGCGACCTGCATCGAGACGCTCCGCGCCGACAATCACACTCGAATAGAGGCGATTCAAGCATTCCAGGACCGGTGGGTTGCCCACGTCAACGCGGTGGCCGACGCCACGCTCTATCCGACGTGTAACTCGTGGTACCTCGGTGCCAACATCCCCGGTAAACCCCGCGTCTTCATGCCCCTTCCCGGCCACCCCGCCTACGCAGCCCGATGTGCCACCGTCGTCGCCAACCACTACGAAGGCTTCGCCCTGACCTGACCAACAGCTCTGGCATCTCGGCACAGGCGATCTGCTCGTCGGTGGGTATCGCCTGTTCGTCCATCGCCAGGGCACGGTCGGGCCAACGGTGGCTACCCGGTACGACCCTCGTCGCCCCGTTCTGCTGCGTGAAGTCGACCAGGGCGATCACCGATGCGAGTTGTAACTCGAACGAGCGCTCGGGCACGTCGACCCACACGCCCTCGTCGCGATCCAGCCACTGATCCTCCGCCCCCGCTCGAGCCCGTGGAGCAGCGCGGTTACATCGGCTCGCACATCGAAGCGTTGGATCATTGCCGTGTCGGTTTGGCGCGTGTTGGTCATGTTCTCAACCTCGCACGTGTCCATCTCTGGAGAATCGGGGAGATTCCCTATCTTTCACCCCCGAAAAGGCTCATTATCGGGTTGCCACTATTCATGCAAAGACGACTGCGGTACCGAATGGAGATCGCCCGTCGAATGCTCGACTGACGCCCCGGGTGGAAGCGAGCCGGATTCTCCGTCACCGCCGGCGACGGATGACCAACAACAGAAGGAGCAGAACAAGATGACACTCGAGACGAAGAACCTCGATACACCCGATGAGACGCGCAGCTTCGAACACGGGTCCATGAACGTTGTGAACGTCGCCGGCGCGACCGTCGGCCGGGCGGTCTTCAATCCGGGTTGGAAGTGGTCCAACGACGTCAAGCCGATCGTCGGCACCGAGTCGTGCCAAGCCGCCCACACCGGCTACGTCGTCTCCGGGCGGATGCACGTTGTGATGGACGACGGTACCGAAGGCGAAGCCGGCCCTGGCGATGCCGTGGTGATCTCTCCTGGCCACGACGCCTGGATCGTCGGTGACGAACCGTGCGTGATGCTCGACTGGTCCGGCAGCGCCAACTACGCCAAGCCAGCCGGGTGACGGCGGCGAGGCTCAGGCCTCGTCCCGTCAACCGCGCTGGTGCGCACGCACTGGGACGCTTGGCGCAGCATCAATCCCGCGCTCGCGACCCACCTCGGAGACAGCGCGCGCACCGGGACATCGATGGGCGCTCCGTATGAGCGACAGCTGATCGCCTTCATGATCGTGCACCGGACGGGACAGCCAGTGCAGGCGGCACTTCGACCGGCGGACGAGGGCGCTCGGAACGCTCGATCTCGAGGTGGGGCAGGATCCGGTCGAGCCACTTCGGGATCCACCAGTTGCGATCGCCGAGCAACTCCATGGTTGCCGGGACGACCACCATGCGGACGAGCGTGGCGTCGAGGAACACAGCGAGGGCGAGACCGAGTCCGAACAGCTTGATCTCCCTGATGTCTTCGAGCATGAAGGAG
Organism: Ilumatobacteraceae bacterium; assembly: GCA_031422395.1. Classification (GTDB taxonomy): domain Bacteria; phylum Actinomycetota; class Acidimicrobiia; order Acidimicrobiales; family Ilumatobacteraceae; genus Ilumatobacter. The sequence goes on from JANPLQ010000061.1 coordinate 3,682, forward strand.
GCGAAGACGACGACCATGATGGCGCCGGCGGCGGTGATCACTCGCGCCGTCGAGGCCAGGCCGTCGGCGACGGACGTGGTGGCGTCGCCGGTGCGCAGGTACTCCTCCCGGATGCGGGAGAGCATGAAGACCTCGTAGTCCATCGAGAGGCCGAACACGACGGCGAAGAGCATCATCGGGATGAAGGGGTTGATCGGTCCGCCTTCGATGCCGAGCAGCTGGCCGGCCCAACCCCACTGGAAGACGGCTACGACGATGCCGTACGCGGCGCCGATTGACAGCACGTTCATGAGGACGGCCTTGAGCGGCACGAGTAATGACCGGAAGACGGTCATCAGCAGCAGGAACGAGAGCGCAAGCACGGCGCCGAAGAAGATCAGCGTGCGCTCGGCGAGGAAGTCGGTGATGTCGATGCTTGTCGCCGCGCTACCGGTGACCTGCACGTCGAGCTCGGTGTTCGCCACTGCGTCGGGGATGACGGTGTCGCGCAGGTGGTGGACGAGGTCACTGGTGGCGCTGTCCTGCGGTGCCGTCGTGGCGATGACGCTCATGACGTACGCGCTCGGCTGCGTGGCGTCGTCGGGCATCGGCGCGGTGACGGCGGCGACGCCGGCGGTCCGTTCCAGCGCCCGGTGCAGAAGATCGACGGACTCCGCTGAGTCGTGGGCGCCCGGGACGACGGTGATCACGAACGGGCCGTTGAACCCGTCCCCGAAGCCTTGTGCCAGGAGGTCATAGGCCTGCCGGGTGGTGGTGTCTTCGGGGAAGTTGCCCTCGTCGGCCCAGCCGAGGCGCATGCTCATGACCGGTGCGGCCAGGACGAGGAGCAGTGTGGTCGCCCCGAGCAGCCACCGCACGGGGTTGCGCTGGATCGTGCGGCTCCACCGGTATGCGTATGTCTCTCGCATGGGCTTGGCAACCCGCCGAGGGACGGGACGGCGCAGTGGCCGCACGGCAATGCCGGCGAGCAGCGTGAGCAAGGCGAGCACGCCGCCGATTGCCGCCAGCGGAGTCAACCCGATCCCCAGCCCGAGAAGTGCCACTGCGGTGAAACCGGCGGCGATGAGACCGCGCCAGCGGGTGAGTTCGACCCGCTCCCTGGCGAACCCGAGCAGTGCCGGGAGCAGCGTCGTGGAGGTCAGCATCGTGGCCAGCACGGTGGCCGAAACGCCAATGCCCATGCCTCCGATCCACCCGATACCCACGAGTAGCAGACCGAGCATCGAGATCATCACGGTAGTGCCGGCGAAGACCACTGCACGTCCGGCTGATTCCATCGCAACGACGGTTGCGTCGCGAGGGGAGCGACCCTCATGGAGCCCTTCCCGATAGCGGGACACGATGAAGAGGGCGTAGTCGATCCCGACGCCGAGCCCGATCATCATCCCCAGGAGGATGGTGTCGTCGGGAACCGTGAAGAGGTGGCTCAGCAGCAGGGTCGTGGCGATCCCGGCACTGACGCCGCCGAGCGCCACGGCGATCGGGAGGCCCATTGCAAGCACAGACCCGAAGGCGACGATCAGCACCAACATGGCGAAGGCGAGCCCGATCAATTCCGTCTGAGGAGGCTCGATCGCAGCGAGGTACTGGCCGCCGGGCAGCACCTCGAGTCCCTCGATGGCGGGCGCGTGTGCACTGATTGCCTGACCGAGCAGGCCGGATTCGGTGTCGTCGACCGCGGCCGACAGGTTTACTTGTGCGTAGGCGACCTGGTTAGCGAGCGGCCCGGTCCGCGCGACCTGGGCCTGGCCCTGCGCGGAGTATGGCGAGATGACGGTCCCGCCGGGGTGTTGCGGCACGCCATCGGCATCAGGGAACCCGGCGTCGACGAGGATGAACAGCTCCTCCATGGCTGCCCGCACCGCGGGGTCGTCAACCCCTTGGCGCGCCCTGAACACGATCGTCCCGGCCTGGCCGCCGGTGCCCAGCTCGGGGAAGTGCTGCTCGAGGACGGCGAAGCCGGCGGCGCTGCCGGAGCCGGGGACGGCGGAGCTCGTGCCGAAGTGTGAACCCATGGTTCCGGCGGCGCCGAAGATCATCAACAGGGCAACGAACCAGAGCCCGACGGCCTTGAGTCGATGATCGAAGCACCAACCGGCGACCCGGCCGAGAAGCGTGGGCTGCCTTTGGGCACGCACACCTCCCGCGTTGCTGGTGAGCGTCGCTGGGCTGGTCGTTGGGATGGCAGTCGTTGCCGATGTTCGCATGGTGCCATCGTCCTGAATCCGGCCGTCGCCCACATCGGATCTCCGGCCATTCCGGACTGACCGATCGAACGGTTCGCGTCTCGTCCTTTCGGCCGATCCGAAGCCCGCGACGCTTCTCTAAGCTGAACGTCGTGCTCCGAGACGCGGCTCGTTCGTTGTGGGCCGAACCCCGGGTACCGGACCCTCCGGCACGGGTGTGGCGCGACTGGGCGCTGATCGCCGTGCTGATCCCGGTGGCAGTGCTCGAAGGAGTGCTTCGAGATGACCTGGTCTGGCGTGTCACTTCCGTTGCGGTAGCGATCGTGTTGCTGCCCACGCTGCTCTGGCGGCGGACGCATCCGCTCGCAGCCCTACTGATCGGCTTTGGGACACTCACGTTCGTCGATGTCTTCTCAATCGCCGTCGGCACCGACTGGATCGGCCTGAACGCCAACGTGTTCGTGCTCCTATTGGTCTACGCGCTGTTCCGATGGGGCGCAGGTCGTGACGCCGCGATCGGTCTGGTCGCCTTGTTGGTCCCGCTCCTGCTCAGCGGCTTCGACCAGGAGGCCCCTCCAAGCGATGTGATCCTCGGCGGTCTCGTGCTGCTGCTGGCGGCCGCAGTGGGCGCGTCGGTCCGCTACCAGGACAAGGCACGTACCCGCGGGATGGACAAGGTCAAGCTGCTTGAGCGTGAGCAGCTTGCGCGCGAGCTCCACGACACAGTCGCCCACCACGTCTCGGCGATCGTCATTCGGGCCCAAGCCGGGCGTGTCGTCGCCGCGTCTGATCCCGCCGCCGCGCTCGAGGCTCTCGGTGTCATCGAGGCGGAGGCGTCGTTGACATTGGCCGAGATGCGCTCCCTGGTCGGTGCCCTTCGCCAGGGCGAGGCCGCCGAACTCGCCCCGCAGCGAGGTGTCGCGGACATCGAGCGTCTCACCATGAGTGGCGGGGGCCGGCCGCATGTCGAGGTGGAGTTCTCGGGAGATCTCGACGGCCTGCGCCCATCAGTCGACGCGGCGCTCTACCGACTCGCCCAGGAGTCGATCACGAACGCCGTCCGGCATGCCCGCCATGCGACCCGCATCCAGGTCACGGTCCACGGCGAAGGCAACTCCGTTCGCCTCACCGTCGGCGATGACGGTGACCCTGGTGGCTTCGATCCGCGCTCGGCATCAGGGTTCGGTCTGATCGGCATGGCCGAACGAGCGAAGCTGGTCGGCGGCACCCTTGAGGCCGGACCAAACCGAAACAGAGGATGGACGGTGAACGCCGTGCTACCCAGACGCCAAGGCAGCTCATGACCATTCACGGCGTTCCTCGGCCGCGCTGGTTGCTTCTGGCCGCTCGCTCGCATGACTGGAGTGGGGACCGGTGACCATCCGAGTGGTCCTCGCCGACGATCAGGAGATCATTCGGACTGGGCTCAGGATGATCCTCAACGCCCAGCCAGACATCGAGGTCGTTGGCGAGGCAGCCGACGGCCGCGAGGCGGTGGAGCTCGCCCGCCGACTGCGACCAGACGTGTGCCTGTTCGACATCCGCATGCCCAATCTCGATGGCATCGAAGCGACTCGCCAGCTCGCAGGACCTGACGTCGACGATCCGTTGGCAGTCGTTGTGATCACGACCTTCGATCTCGACGAGTACGTGCACGGAGCGCTCAAGGCGGGCGCCCGCGGGTTCCTGCTCAAGGACGCCGGCCCGGAACTGCTCGTGCAGGCGATTCAGGCCGCCGCCCGGGGAGACGCACTGATCGCCCCAAACGTCACCGCGAGGCTGCTTGCCACGTTCTCGAAGGCACGCGCCGGAACGACGCCTGCGCAGCCCATCGAGCCACTCACCGCCCGCGAGGATGAGGTCCTCGTGACCGTCGCCCGGGGACGAACCAACGCCGAGATCGCCGACGAGCTCTACATCAGCCTGAGCACCGTCAAGACCCACCTCGCCAGCCTGATGAACAAACTTGGTGCACGAAACCGGGTCGAGATCGCCATGTGGGCCTACGAAACCGGCCGCGTGGTGAGTTGACGCAACACCGCTAGCGGTCGCACGTCGGCTGTTTGTTGCGAATGGCTACTTCGCGACCAGTACCGAGGAAATCGTGCAACAAGCCGAGCTCGCGCGTGGTCCCCTCTGCTGGCAGCATCGTCAGGTGGCGGACGACGTCGATCAATTCGGTCGGCCGTGTCTTGTCCAGCAGCTGCGCCCGAACCGCGATCCGTCGAGCGTCCCTGCACGAGAGCCGGTGAACGGTCGTCACGAGTCCGGACCTTAGATCGTCCGCACGACGAGCTGAGTTGGACTGCAGACCTCCCACTCGAGTCGCCAGCCTGCACACGTCTGTGACGGTTGGACCGCTCGATCGAGGTATCAGGTCGTCATTCCGTGTTCGGCCAGTTGAGTCCGCGGGTCGCGACCTGCTGCTCGATCGCCTGTACGAGTGCTTCCCCTGAACCCTTGCACGCTTCGAGTTCGTTCGGGCCGAGCAACTCGACGAAGCCTCCCGACGACTCTGCGACGACGACCGGTGCGCGGCCAGCCACCGCAGCTCGCACCGCATCGGGCTGATCGTCGCGGTGGTAGGTGTCGAATGTGACCCCGAACGAGCGACGACACTCGCGCCACTCGACCTTTTCTCGGACCGACCCGTGGGTGATGTCGCACAGCGCGCAGTGGGCGCGACCGAGGCGCGCCGCAACCCAGTACTTCAGCTCGCCGAGCAGGGTGCCGTCGGCGTCGTACACGCCGATCAACCGGGTGATCTCGGTCGTTGATGTAATCGCCATGTCTGTAACTATTGCCGGTTACACGAACCAGAACCCTGCCACGTCAATGTTCCGTCAATCGAGACCACCTTGCCGGTCGATCAGCGGGTCGGCCAGCAGGTCGGCGGTGAGATCAGCGGATTTCCTCGCCGCTGTCGACCACTTCGAAGTCGGACGGAACGATCTGCTCAATGTCATCGAGGAAGTCGTCACCCCACCGTGAATCGCCGGCACCTTGCAGGTCGAAGAGGCTGCCACTCGATCCGCCGAGGTACATACCGTACGTTTGCAACGCCACGCACACCGTGCGGGCCTCGGGCGTCACCAACTCGCCGCAGGCGAAGTCGGGCTGCAGGCGGAACCGGCTTCCCAACGGCGGCAGGCTCATGTCCTCGCTGTCGCCATCCTCGACACCGCGCGTTGCCGGATGCATGAAATTTCCTGACTGCGTTGGGGAGTTGAACAACAGCGCGTGATCGACGCTGCCAGTGGCGACCTCGTCGTATCGAACGAGCAGCGGGAACATCGGCAACCCCGACTGGATCGCCGAGCGTTGTCCGTCGGGGCGATCCTCGAAGGCGTTGAGGTCGAAGATGCCAGCCTGCTCGGCGTGCGTCCACGGCTCGGACAGCTCGTCATCGCCCCACAACTCGTACGATGTGCACGTTGTGTCGTCGACGACCACGACGTACCCGTCCTGTGTGTTCGGATCGGCTGGGATGAGGTACGGACCGGGATCACTTTCGGCCTGTGCGGACTCGTCGGTGAATACCACAGGCACGGTGTCGTCAACCGTGTCGGTTACAACGTTGTATGTCGCGCCTCCGCCCTCGGCGTCGAAACCCGCATGCAACGTGCCCGACGTGAACTCCGGAGTGTTCTCGATGCTGGCGATGTAGTCGGACGAGTTGACGTCGACCGGAAAACCGTCGATGGGCTGGTACCAGGACACGTCCTCGGGGAACGCGAGGCACGAGACGTCGGCTGCCTCCGCCGTCGATGGGTCACCTCTGGTCGACAACACAATCGTGGCACCCACGACGGCGATCACAGCACCTACACCGACGGCGATCTTGGGCCACGCCCGACCGCCGCTCCGAGCCGGTGCAGCGACGCGGGTCGGACCGCTGGCGATCGAACGCGACGCTCGACTTACCGGGGCAAGCGCTGGCGACGGTTCCTTGATCGGCAATTCCGTCACCGGCACACCCATCGCTGCTTCGACCTGTTGCAGCTCTCGGCCGAATGCCTCGGCCGTCACCGGACGCTCCTGAGGCTGCTTCGACATCGCTGACGCGAGGGCGGCGAAGAGCGAGGCCGGCACATCGAGATCACCCAAATCGGGAACGGGCGACGATGCGATGCGCACGTAGAGCGCCACTAGCGACTCCTCGTCGCCCGCTGTGAACGCCGGCTTCCCGGCCACGAGTGCGTACAATGTCGACGCCAGTGAGTACACGTCAGCGGCGGCACTCGGTTTCTTGCCCTCGAGAATCTCTGGAGCGGCGTGCGACACGGATGCAGTGATGTGCCGGCTGGTGGTCTCGAACGCGCCCGAGACGCGCGCCAACCCGAAGTCGGCCAATTGCGGTTCACCGAAGTCCGATATGAGGATGTTTCCCGGCTTGACGTCGCGGTGGAGGATGCCGAGTCGATGAGCGGACTCGAGCGCCCCTGCCAACTTCACGCCGATCCGGGCGACGTCGGTCCATGGCAACGATCCTTGCGTCGCGATCGCATCCGCCAGCGAGCCTCGTGCGAGGTACGGCATCACGAGATACGGCTCACCTTCGGCGGGAATACCCACGTCGACCACCGACACGATATTCGGATGACCGGAGAGCGCTCCCATCGCGAGGGCTTCCCGCGAGAGCCGTTCCCGGCCGGACGAGTTGAGCGTCGCTGCCAGGAACTTGATCGCGACGTATCGATTGAGCGCTGGTTGTCGGGCTCGGTAGACGACGCCGAACCCGCCCCGACCGATCTCAGTGAACTCCTCGAACCCATCCAGTCGCGGAATTGACACGTGCTACCCCGCGGTGGTCGAGTGGTCGTGGAGCGCTGCGGCGTCGATCGCACCGGTCCGGATTGCCTCGTCAGCCAGTCGCGACCGGCGCGCTGGGCCCTGAGCGACCGCGAACGCGCTCATCAGGCGGGCGACGTGGTCGCCAACTTCGCCCACGGTGAGGCCGAGCGCCCGCGATACTTCGTCGTCGGTGGCAGGCTCTGCTGAGGACCGCCCCGACGCCAGCGGACGCGCCATCTCGACGAGCACGTTGCGCTCGGCGGCGGTCAGTTCGGGCGGAGCATGGCCGGCACGCGTCGTGTCAGCCTCGATCGGTGGCGCGTCTGTCTCGAACACGATTGCAGTCCGACCGATGAGGATTCGGTCACCCGATTGGAGCCGTCGCTCGGTGCCGACTCGCTCGCCGTTGACCAAGGTGCCGTTGCGCGAGCTGAGGTCACGAATGTACCAGCGAGCCCCGAAGCGCTCGAAGACAGCGTGCCATCGCGACGCCTCGTCGTCGACGAGTGCGACGTCGTTGCCGATCGCCCGACCAACGGTCATCTGCTCGCCCGTGAACGGCACAGTCGTGACACCATCTCGCGTCTCAACATCGATCGACGTCGACGCCATCGCCTCGGAGTCGGTGGCGACCTCGAACACCTCGACGATGGCGCGAGCGATGTCTGCGAGGGCGCGATCGATTGCTGGGCCGCGCAACCCGGCGAGCGGCTTGTCGGCGGGTTGCGCCGCCTGCATGGTGCCGAGTTCGGTCTTGTCGACGATGCTGGCGCGGACCGGGATCCAGAAGACCCTGAGGCCGTCGGACTGAGCGGCGCGCAAAATCGGCGGGAGTTCTTCGCTGGCGATGAAGGGCGACGCCAGGTAGTCGGGGGATACCAGGAGCACCGCAACCCGAGCGCGTGCGACAGCGTGATGCAGTTCGTCACGCCAGCGTTCGCCGGGCTGGATCCTGCCGTCGTGCCAGATCTCGAGTCGATCGCGTTGGATCAGCGGCTCGAGGTGCACCCTGAGGCGCTCGAGCCAGGCCGCGTCGCGCCGGCTGTAGCTGATGAAGATCTCGCTTCTCTCAGCTTTGTGCGGCGTTGATCCTCGACCCGGCATGGCGACTCCGCTTCGAACGGCTGACTCGATGCATTGTATTGCATCGGCCTCGCGTCGTCGACCGTCGGATCACCCCGACTTCAGGTCAGGGTCGCTCGGCGTGTTCGATCAAATCGTTCATGTAGGCCGGGATCGCGCCTGCTTCGACGTAGACCTTCAGCACGTCGGCGGGCACCGAGTCGAAGTTGCCGACCGTGCCGCGGCAACGCGCTGATCCACAGTTACATGCCAGGCTCCACGTCTTTGTGAAGACTCCTGGACGCACGGTCATCGAGTAGTCGTAGGTCAACTCGTCGCCAATCTCTATCGGTCGCAGTGCGAACAGCTCGCTCTCACCGCGCATCCCACAGTTCGCCTCGCAGCTGTGGTTGAACGCAACAGATACGGCGTCGAGCTCCAGATAGTGATGCTTGCCGATCTGCAGCGGATCGTCCCATCGCAACTTTCTGGTGAGAATTCGTACCGCACATCTCGTCAACGAGAGCCGCTCGCCGCTCAACACGTGGACCGTCTCGCCTTGCGAATAGTCGATCGCCGCGAACGCTCCACGTCCCTCGATCGCAGACTGTCTGACCTCAATCACGGCTGCTCGGCAAATCGGATGGTTCCGCGCCGCGAACTGGACTCACGGGCGAGTTCATGTCGTTCTCCTGTCGAGCTGTTCCGGTCGGCCGGGGCGTGGTCAGAACCTACCCGGTTCGTATGTAGTGTCGTTCTGCGCAGGGTCGACGCGTGCCGAACACAAGAATTCGAATTGCACGGTCGCATTTCCCGATGGAGCACTGCTGGGCACGCTCCCGGAACTGTTGTGACATACTGCTGCCCGTGACCACGTGGCGTCGTCTGACGATACCGGCGGTCGTTGTTGGTGGCTCGCTGGCTGCGACATTCGCGCTGGCCATTCGCGCGACCGGTGGTTGGGAGGGCAACGGGTGGTCAACAACCAGTCTCTACGACCACGCAGCCTTCGTGCTCGTCGTCGCCTGTGCGCTCGGTGGTCTATTTCTGACGTCGACCGAGGTTCAGCTTCGGCTGGCTGGAGCGGGAATGGCTGCTGTCGCCGGCGTCGGACTCGCTGGAACCGGCGTCACCGCGCACCGCAGGTGGTACACCTCCGGCGGTTTCTCCACTCCGGCCAAGAACCTGGCTGACCTGCGCCTGATGGCCGTCGTACTCGCCGTGGCGGGCGCACTGGCGGCGGCAGCTGGGTTGGTGACGCTCTGGCCGGTCCTGCTGCCCCGGCTCGGTCCGGTTGCGGTCGCGTTGTCGCTCGTAGCAGTGGTCGGTGTTCCGTTGGTGATGGGCCGCGGCCCGGGCAGCCCGTTGTTGACCTCGACCGGTGCCCACACGCTGATGTATGGCCTCCCGTGGTCGCTTGCCGTCTTGATCGTCGCCACCACTGAAGGGGCTCTGAATCGCGCCGTGATCGGCGTCGCCGTCCTACACCTTGTGGTCGTCGCAGTTGACAAGTACCCGATGATTTCGGCATCTCATCAAACGCTTGGCGTGGCCGTCAGCGTCGCGTTGCTCGGCGTCGCCTGGCTGTGCTCGCGGCCGAATTCCGTCGGTCGCTGGAATCGCGCCGCCTTCAGGTCGACGCACATCACGTCGGCGCAGTGACGGCCAAGCGAACTCGATACCGCCTTGATCTGCCGCCTCAGGTCGGTGAGTCTCCGTAGATTTCAGCTTCGACGGTCGCCTGGACCGGTTCGATGATCTCTTCCTCGCATGTGACGAAGACGTCGGCGATCGCCAGTTCTTCACCTTGCAGTTCTTTCAGCGCGTCGAGCGCCGGACCGGTCAGCGTCGCCGGATCCTGACCTTCGGTAATTACGTCGAGGCGATCTTGGAGGTCATCGTTGACCTGATCGGGAAGGTCGTACTCGTATCCCTCGGCGCGCATGCATTCGGACCATTCCTTGAGGGCTGCGATCATGCGCGGGTCCTGGTCGACGAGTACGTCCGCTGGGTTCACATACGTTCCAGCGAGTTCGGCGGCAGCGTAAGTTTGCTCGGCGGCCGAGTTGGTGCATCCTCCGGTTTCGGAGAAGTCCTCCTCCTCGAGCGCGCGTGCATGGTTCCAGTCGGGCGTTTCGCCCCACAGCGCTCGACGAAACGCGACCTGATCCGATTCGGGCAGGCCGTCGAGGTAGGTGTTGTTCGTGGGGCCGGCACCGAACACGATCAGCGGCTTGTCGAACTGCGTCGTGACCCCGAGCCCGAACTGCTTGACGTAGTCCTCATCCGAGACGCCAGTTGCGGTTTGGTCGCTGTCCATTGCCTGTTTGACCGAGGCGAAGTCGATCGCCACGTACTCGAACCCGGCATCCGACATGCACGTTCCGATCAGTCGTTCGGTGTCTTCGATCCTCGTCGTGAGCTCGGTGAGCGAGAGTCCAAACTCCTCTGGTGCGCTGCCACCTGCGATGTCGGAAGCGGCCTCCGACGAGCCGTTCTCGCTGCCGCAACCTGTCGCTAACGACACGAGCGCGACAGCCGCGCTGATCGTCGCAACCCGATATCGGCCGGCGCTGGTGATGGCGCTGATCGTTGCGCTGGTCGTGGCGCTGAAGTGGGTCGTGCGGAACATGGGCGAACTCCTTCGCAGTGATCTGATGTTTGAGGTCGGCCCTGACGATGCCTTCTGGTTCCTGAACGCCAGCTGACTCAGCGTAGTTGCTGTTCAGCTTCCAGTCAGGTAGGGATCGGTAGGAGTACGTTCAAGTCGGTGCGTTCATGTCAGGAGGATCCGTGGATCGGCGCAAGATGGTCGCAGGTGCAATCGCAGTGGTGGTTGCCACATCGGTGGTCGGCTTCGTGGTCGGTTCACAGATAACGTCACCAGCCGAGGTTGCCTCGCGGACCGCATCGCCGGAACCGTCGCTGATCCTCGTTCCCATCGAGGAGCGGGTGTTGTCGACCGACGTCGTGACGCGCGGAACAGGTCGTTTCGGTTCGCCACAGAAGTTGTCGGTCGCCGCGTCTGCATTGAAACCGAACGCAGGGCTCGTTGCCGAGCTGCCGCTGGTCGGAGCCGAGTTGGACGAAGGCGATGTGGCGGTGAGCGCCTCAGGTCGTCCGCTGTTCGTGCTGATCGGAGAACGGCCGATGTCGCGCGACCTCGGGCCTGGCCTCTCAGGTGACGACGTCCAACAACTCGAGGAGGGGCTGACCAGTCTCGGGTTCGACGTCGGTCCGATCGATGGTCTGTACGACGGTGCCACGGAACAAGCCGTCACCGACTGGTATGCGGCGAACGGATACTCACCGTTCACGGCGACTGCGGATCAGCTTTCAGCGGTCCGCGCCCGAGAGACCGAGCTGGCGGCGGCGGGGGCTGACGCGTTGGCGTCTGCCGACGCTGTCGGCACGGCCCGGTCGGCGCTTGCGGATGCTCAGGCGGCTGCGTCACGAGCGAGTCGCAACGCTGCGACGACGTCGCGGGCGTCCGATCGAGCGGTGTCTGAGGCGGCGGCATCGACTGCGACCGCGGAAGCAGAACTCGCTGCACGCAAGGCGGCGCTCGACCGGTTGCGCGGCGGTGCGGCCGTGCAGCG
>JANPLQ010000062.1:0-11029 GCA_031422395.1 Ilumatobacteraceae bacterium
GATGACCGCTCCAGACGGTCCACGTCGACCGCAACGGTTCCGCGGCTGAGGATCTCGTCGACCGAGATCGCCGGCGCCTCCCGGTCGAGCGCCTCGGCGAACCGAGGGAGTTGCTGTTCGAACTCAGTGGGCATTCTCAACCTCCAACTCCGAGCGCAACCGAGCGAGCGCACGCTCTGAATCTCGGTGCACCGTCGATGCCGTTACCCCGAGCACCTCGGCCGCCTCACGCAAGGTGTACCCGAAACCGACCACCAACACGACCGCACACCGCTGAGGCTCGGACAAGCGTGCGATCGCCGGCGCGAGGCCCGGCTCGAACGAGCTGTCCGGCGACTCAACGCTCGGCGCCAACTCGGCCACGGGGACGTCGCGTGCCTCGCTGCGAACCGCCAACGTCCGCCCGACCCGATACAGGTATCCGACCGGGCTCTCGATCTCTCGCACCCGCTCCCAGTTCTGCCACGCCCACGCCAGCGCGTCCGCCGCGGCCTGACGCCCGACCACCGCCCCGAACCCGCCTACAAGGGCATGGCGCACACGCGGCTCGACCTCCGCCACGAACCGCTCGAAGTCTGACCGTCCCCAATCCATCAAGGTACAAGCATCCCAACCGCCGATCTGCGCGACACCATTCGAGATCTTCTTCAAACGCGACGCGTCAATGCCTAGGTCAACTGCCGACCGCGCCGGCCATCACCGCGCTCACCACGACGGATTCCGCACGAGCGGGGAGTGTCTCGTTAGCGGTGGGTCCGGCATTTTTGGTTAGTAGGTCTCGGCCGCCGAAAACCGGTCAGTGAATGACCTGCATAAACGAACAGTCCAAACACCGATTGTGCGATTCGGCTCTCGCCGCAGTCCTTGTGCGTGCGAACGCAGACACACTGCTATCCGGCTCCAGCGGTGACGTCGCCACTGTTCGCGACGGGACGTTCCTTGGGGCGTTGTTCGAGTAGCTGGTTGCGTTGAACGTGCGCGTGTTGAGGCCGGGCTTGATTCGCAAATATCAATCAAATACGTAACAACTGATCCATTTATGAGCTGAATGTGATATCATCGCTGTCATGGACTTTGTACATCCCGTGCAAGCGGTCATCCCAGGCGCTCAAGGCCGAATGCTCGCCGTCCTCACCGAAACCACCGCTGAACTCAACCTCCGCACCCTCGCCCGCCTCGCCCGTGTCAGTGTCGCTCAGGCATCACGCGTGATGCCAGATCTCGTCGACCTCGGTCTCGTCGAACGCCGCGAGGTACCACCGTCTTCACAGTTCCGGCTGAATCGATCGAACGTTGCAGCGCAAGCAATCATCGATCTCGCACGATCACGTGACACGGCCCTGAACCGGATCGGAGCCGCCGCCCGGGCGCAATCGATACCTCCGATCAGTGTCATCGTGTTCGGGTCGTTCGCCAGAGGTCAGGCCGGAGTCGACAGCGATATCGACGCGGTCGTGATCCGCCCCAACGAGATCGCCGAGGATGACGATGCGTGGGGAACTTCGATCGAGAGCTGGCGTACTGAGGTGCGGGCCATCACCGGCAATCCTGTCGAGATCCTCGAGATCGATCACATGGTCGCTGTGTCTCGCCTGGCCGGCACCGAGAAGCTGTGGCGAGACATCGCCCGCGACGGCATCGCAGTCCAAGGTCTGACCATCGCCGAGCTTTTGGAACCGGTCGATGCCTAGGTCGATGCGCACCAAGCCGGTGTCGAGCGCCCAGGTGCGGTCGTATGCGGGAAAGGCCGAGGAGTACGCCGACGCCGCCGCCAGCGAGGTCGATGCCGGCCGCTACATCGCAGCGACCAGCCTGGCGATTCACGCCGGGATCAACGCAGCCGACGCGGTCTGCGGTGCCCGACTCGGTGAGCGAGCCGCCGGCGAGGATCACGATCAAGTCCTCACGCTGCTCCGTCAAGCCGGTGCCGATGGAACCAAGCTCGAGAAGGAGCTTCGTCGGCTACTACCACTCAAGACGAAAGCCGAGTACGAGCCCGACGATGTCGCTCCCGGAGTCGCCACCAAAGCCGTCGAGCGCGCTCAACGGTGCGTCGCCATCGCCCGCTCGGTGGCGGCCGGCTTGCAATAGCGGCTACCTTGTCTGGATCGCCATCCACACCACCGTTCTCATCACGGGAGTCCTCGCCCTCCGCGGCACGCCGCCGCGACGAGACAAGCCCGCAGCCCGTCCCGGCTGCCAGCACCACCTGACCTCACCGACCACCCACTAAGCCACGAGGTATGACTATGCCCAAGTACGTCATCGAACGAGACCCGCCCGGCGCCGGCGCCCTCAACCACGGCGAAAGCGCCATCAATGAGAAACGTAACGGCGTCCTCGCCGACAGCGGCCCCGACTACGTTGCCCCTCGACAAGGAGGCCGTGACAATGCCTGACTTTCCCGCCATTGGTCACGTCGCCCTGACCGTCACGGACCTCGACGTCAGCCGGCCCTGGTACGAGGCGCTTATCGGAGCCCAGCCCGTGCTCGACAAGGACGAGGGGCCTTTCCACCACGTCGTTTGGTCGGTGGGCGGCACGCTGCTCGGCATCCATCAATTCCCAGATCCCTCGGCCGAAGGTGAGTTCAACGAACGGCGGATCGGCCTTGACCACGTCGCGTTTGGGTGCGCCAACCGAGCGGAGCTGGAGCAGTGGGAGGGCAAGCTCGACGATCTGGGCGTCCCGCACGGCGGGATCGTCGACGCGTACTACGGGTCGGGCCTCTCGTTCCGCGACCCCGACAACAACGCGCTCGAGTTCTTCGCGCCGCCCGGCTGAAGCGACCGAGAACCGACCGGCTCAAACGCCTCACCCAACCCCTGGCGCACCCGACCGGCGACATAGGCGCGCGTCCCAAAGTGACGGGTAGCAGGTCACGCTGCGCCCGAGCCCCATGCAACTCTGGCGTTCGCTTGGACTGTCAGCGTCGGCGGTAACGCCGAACTTCCGAAGCGGTTGCCGCTGCTACCGACACGAGCGATCCTTGGACCAAGAGCTGCCCCCGGGCGACGCTGGACGATACCGTCCGGGGTGGTCGTGCTCAGCCCTCGCTTCACAACAGGCCAGCCGGAACTTCGTTCGCCCTTCTCGCTCGACCCGCTCACACAACCAGCGCGCGACGACGAAACTTTGGGGGTCGCGTTGTCAAACTTGCTGGGAAACTCAGTCACGTTCCATCGCGACCGACACTCAGGTCAGCAGCTGCCCTGGAGCGATTCGATCCACTTGGTGATCAGGTCCACGCCTTCGGTGTGGGACAGCGAGCGGCCGAGTTCGGGCATCATCGCACCGAGGTCGGTGGTCTCCATGCGGTAGATCAGGATCGACTCCTCCGGTTTGCCGGGGTAGATGTCGACCAGTCGACCACCGGTACCGCTGCCGGCTGCAACCGGTGGTTTGCAAACGCCGAACGACGTGCCGATCTCTGTCGATCGGTCGAGGAAGAGACCGGATGTGTCGGCGGCGCCGACCGGGTTGTGACAGTGAGCGCAGTTGACGTCGAGGTACGCCCGCGCCCGGTTCTCGAGCGGTGCCGCGTCGTTGTCCCACACCTCAGCTGTCGGGATCTCGTCCGCGGCCGGGGCACCGCTCAACAATCCGCGTGCCTGCCATTGATCGAGTTGTGACGCGACGCCGTCGCCGAGATCGACGTCGGTGTTGAGGTGTCTCGCCTGCAACCCGATCGTCTCGATCGCACCGGTCGAGTGATTCGTTGCGTGGCAGCTTGCACACTGGTTGACGTCGGGCACGACGTAGGTGAGCGGAACTTCCGCGTCGTCATCGACGAGCGCGAGTCGCAGGATCGCGCCCGTTCGTTGCAACGTCGCCTCGGTCTCCTCCTCGTTCCAGACGTAGGGCAACCCGTGCCAGCCGTCCTCGCGACGCACGAGCACTCTGGTCTCGACCAGTCGTACCTCGTCCAGCGCGATCGGCACGACGTCTGACGTCGGGTCGGCTCTGATGACCTTGCCGTCCGAAGGGTCACCGTCGGCGGGTTCCGGATAGTAGAAGGTCTTCGTCACCACGGTGCCCACCGGGAAGTCGAACGACCCTTCAGGATCGTAGGTGGCCGCACCCGCCCCCTCCGGGATCCATACCGTCCGCAACTTGTGGGCGTAGTCGGAGAACAGCGGCGAGTTCAGGGTGTATGGCGTGACCCCGTCGGCCAGCACGAGTCGGCCCTCGCGAGTTTCGAGTTGGTTCCACGCGCTGAGTTGATCGGGGTTGTCGGCCGGCGGGACGAACGCCGAACCTGTCGTCGAACCAGAGTTCGGTGCGGTGGGAGGTTCGGCGTTCGGGTTGTCGGGTTCGTCCCACTTTCCCGAGCAGCTGGCAATGAGGTACAAGAGGGCGATCAAGGCGACGAACGAGGCCCACGACGCCCGGGTGAGCGCGTTTTCGGACATCTACGCCCCGGCGAGTTCGACCGGTTCGAGTAGATCGAGCGTGCAATCGAACTCGTCGACACCGATAGTCGGCGCGGCGAACCCGTTTGCAGCGTCGGCGTTCAACACCACGGCGTCCGCCTCCTGTACGCAGAGGCGGTCCGCGGGCCGCGGTGCACCGGCGACCAGCTTGGCTTGGTCGACGACACCGTCCCACACGATGTCGGGCAGCGCGCCACCGTCGGGGAACACGATCGCGTGTAGCGCGGCCAGAATCGCATCGGGCTGGTCGCCACCGCCCGCGAACTCGTTGTCGTGGATGTAGATACCCTCGGGATACCCGTCGAACAGCGGATCATCCTCACCGCTGATGTCGACCGTGAAACTGCTGGTCACCGCGACGTTCGCCGATCGATTGTCGGCAATCCTGTTGCCGAAGATTTCCACCAGGTCGTTCGCCATAACCAGGACGCCGGTACCGGCCGGCACGACCGAGACGACGGTGCCAGGGGCGGCGAAGTTCGCCGTGTTGTTGGCGAAGATCTCGTTGTCGAAGACGCGCGTGCCTGAGCCGCGTTGGCTGAGCCCCGGCAGGTTGAAGACCAGGATGCCGCCGGTGTTGTTGGTCACCACGTTCCCGTACACGTCGGCGCCGACGGAGTTCTCGATCTCGATGCCGGCGACGTTGAACTCCGCGCGGTTGTTACGAATGATGACGTTGTACGACTGCCCGACGTAGATGCCGGCGTCAGAGGCACCGATCGCCACCGAGTCCTCGATCAGGACGTTCGTGGTTTGAACCGGGTAGATCCCGTATGCACCGTTGTCGGTGGAGTAGCCGGCCGTCCACTCGGTGCGGACGCCGCGGATGGTGATGTTCTCACCCTCGTTGATCTTGAGTGCGTCGCCGACGGTGTCCTCGATGGCGAGGTGCTCGATCGTGAAGTCGGACGCGGAGACGAGCAGTCCTTCCGCGCCGACGACCTGATCGGCGAACGACAGGATCGTCTCGTCGATACCGGCGCCACGGATCGTGACACCATCGACGTCGAGCGACAGCGACCGATCGAAGGAGAACGTGCCCGCAGGAATCTCGATCACGTCCCCCGGCTGGGCATCGAGCAAGAGTTCCTGCAGCGTGGTCTCGTCGAACGACACCACCGCTTCGGTCGTCGGTGCGGTCGTCGGTGCGGTCTCGGGAGCTGTCTCGGGAGCTGTCTCCGGCGCGCCGGTCGTCTCCTCGGGGACCGTGGACTCGGCAGACGTCGTTGGTGACGCCACCGGAACTTCGTCACCAGCGCACGAAGCGACGACCAGGGCGCTGGATACCACCAGGGCACCGATCCTCCGCATCCGATCAGTGTAGCCAACCCACAGAATCTCGAGCGAGACGTTGTGGTTGGGGCGTCGCGGCCAGGTTCACGTGAGACGGAATGCGATCAACAAGGACATGTATCCCCTTGACGATGGCGGCGGGCATCGTCGCCGCCGCTAGAAGTTCGAGACTGCACGAGCACTTTCAGATACTGGCGCAGCCTCGAGACACGGACGTCGGCAGACTGCTCGAACTGGAAGATCGACCCTTCAGGGTCGTTACCGTGGTCCTGGACATATTTGTACAAACAAGTCGTCTACCTCGGCTCAGGCGATCCCCGATTCCGAGCTTGGCGCGGCCGCCTGACCGTCCCGGCGGCGCGGCGGGGCGACCGGCTGTGCGAGCCGCTCGCGCACTGCGTCGTTGTCGTCATGGTGGACGACCTCGTCGAAACGCAGCCGCAACCCGTGCTTGTCCAGCAACTCCGCCACGATCACGTCGAGCCGTTCGCGGTGGTCCTTGGTGCGGATAGGGGTTGATGACGTAGTCGTTCGACGGGGTCTTCGACGTCTGGATCAGGGTCTTCGCCTCGATCTCGATCGGCTCCATGACCTCACATTCCTGCTCCGTGGAACAATAATCCGTAGAAGTTGCTTCCACGGAATAGATACTCTACCCTGCCCGCAGAGTTCAAGACACCGCCAGCTCCCACCTCACCCACACCACGGAGACGATCATGACGACAGCAAACATCGACATCGCCCACGACTACTTCCAGGCCGTACAGACCGGAGACATGGCCACCGTCGGCGACCTCCTCGACGCGGGGATCGTCTGGCACCAGCCCGGCACCAACCAATTCTCCGGCGACCACCAAGGCCGGGACGCTGTCTTTCAGATGCTCGGCAGCATGATGCAGGCCAGCCAGGGCACCTTCGCCATCGACCAGATCCACTCCCTCATGGGCAGCGGGGACTTGGTCGCTGCGCACATCCACTTCACAGGCCGCCGCGACAACGTCTCGATGGCCATGGACGGCGTGGATCTCCTGCGAATCCACAACGGCAAGATCGCCGAGATGTGGCTCTTCTCCGGCGACCAGGACCTCGAGGACACCTTCTGGGGCCGCTGAGCCCGCTACTGACGCGCCCCGTTCCGTTCCAAGTCAAGCGCACGACCCGCCGACCGCAACGTGCCCAGGACCGAGGTCACGTCCCGCACCGACCTCTCGGGGATCACCGACCCGATCCGCAGCTCCAGCTCGTGCTCGAACACCTTCAGGGCCCTCTTCACCAGCTTCCGCCCCTCAGCCGTCAGCTCGACGATCGAGGAACGCCGGTCGTTCGGGTTCGCTCGACGCGCACACAAGCCCGCCGCCTCCAGGCGGTCGACCACCTTGCTCGTACCTCCCACCGTGATCGAGAACTCCTCGGCGATGTCCTGGATGCGCGACCCGGGCCGAAGCAACAGCAGGTGCAGCACCTCGAACGACGTCAACGGCAGGTCGCACTCCACTCGCAACTGCGCCTCGATGCCATTCCACAGCTCGATCTCCATCGAGACCAGCTCCCGGTACAGCTGCTTCAGATCGGTCAACGGAGCTTCCAGGGAAGTATCTTCCATGGACGACACTGTACGTCAGAGCCGAGTATCTCACGGCTTCACGTGCCCGGTCCCAGGAGGGCGCCGGGTGGCGCCTGAACAACCAATGGCGGTGTCGGGGCCGACGCGTGAGCCCGCATAGCTCGATCGCGCTCGACGGCGCCACGAGAAATGACGGGTCGCCGATGGCCATCAGGCGATCGAGCGACCCGTGATGGCCGACTCGACAAGATTGCTCTTCGGAAGGCTCGTTCCTGCCCGCACCGCGTCGATCCAGGCGTCCGTCGTGGCGACGGCCGCCCAGTTGGAGTTGAGCAGGGTCATCAGCGTCTCGTGGAACTGGGCTGCCGACGCGGACCCGGCGTCGTTCGACAGCGGGATGGCCCCGGTCGCATCCGACAGCAGCTCCACGGTGAGGCCGAAAGGCTCCGCTGCAGCCGCAGATGCTAGGACGCAGTTGTTCGTCATGTAGCCGGTCAGGGTGATCGTGTCGACGTTCTCGCCCCGTAGCCACTCGAGCAGAGCTGCGCCCTCGAAGACGCTGGCGAAATGCTTGGAGATCCGCTTCGACGCAACATCGCGAAACGCCTACCCGAGGCCGACGTCCGGGTCCGCGCTCGAGGCACACATGATCCGAGAGCTCAATCGCCTGACCAGCGTAGACATCGCGACGTCGACCGAGACCGCCGCGCCCATCGATCGCTATCCGTCGTGCGACTCGGCGATCACGGTCGCGTACAGAACCGCTTGAGAAATTGTGATCAGAGGCGTACGCTGGAATTTCTCGGGGAAAAGGGGGCTGCCAATGAGTTGGGAGTTGCACGGTTTTTACGTTGAGAACTGCAACTGCGACGCGGTTTGTCCGTGCACGTGGTCGAACCTGTCGCGGGCGGCGACGTATGACGACTGTCGCGCGACCCTCGGGTTCCGCATCGAGCGCGGTCACGTCGACGACGTCGATATGTCAGGACGGACATTGGTGCTCTCGTTGGTGTCGCCCAAGCTGATGATCGACGGCAACTGGCGTGCCGGCTTGGTCTTCGACGCCGACGCGAGCGATGACCAGATGGAACGTTTGACCAGCGTCTTCACCGGAGCGCTGGGCGGTCCGATGGCAGGGCTGGCGCCGTTGATCGGCGAGTTTCTCGGGGCCGAGCGAGCCGACATCGATCTCGAGTCGAACAGCGACGGGTGGACGTTGACGGTCGGGGGCGACACCAATCTTGCGGGTTCGGTGGTGCTCGGACCCGAGGCCGACGCGCCGGTCACGATGACAGGCATCACCGCCCACCCCGCCGGACCGACGCTGACGATCACGCCATCACCTGAGGTGCGCTCGTCGTTGTTCGGAATCGAGTTCTCAGGCGACTCGCGAAGCGGGTTCACCGCGCCGTTCACCTGGGCCGCTTGACCCGATGACGACCGCCGTCGGCGCTCACGAGCGCCACAAGGCGGCGAACTCGACCGTCGCCTTGCTTGTACTCGCGGGCGTGGCGTGGATCTCCACGATCGTGTGGATCACCGCGCTCGACATGTCGCTCGGGGCGGGGACGATGGGCCTCAGCCCCGTCGAGTTCATCGTGATGTGGACGCTGATGATGGCGGCGATGATGTTGCCCGCGATTTCCCCCCTCGTGTCGCTCTACGCAAGGTCGGTGCGCAGCGCTCGCAGCGCCCTGACGGCGTTCGGCGGCGGCTACATCCTGATCTGGGCCTCCACCGGAGTAGTCGCGTACGGCCTGACGTGGCTGTTCGGCCGGTTGGCGGACGACCGGCCTGGAGCCGCCCACACCGTCGCCGTCGGCGCCTTCGTCGTGTGCGGCGTCTACCAACTGACGCCGATCAAGCGATGGTGTCTCCGGCACTGCCGCAGCCCGATCTCGCACCTCTTGCACTACGCGTCGTACCGCGGGAAGACACGACATCTCCGCGCCGGCGCCCATCATGGCCTGCTGTGCGTGGGGTGCTGCTGGGCGATGATGCTTGCCCTACTCGCCGTTGGGACGATGAACGTGCCGGCAATGGTGATGTTGGCGGTTCTGATCACGCTCGAGAAGCAATGGCGCCACGGGGAGGCGCTCGCCAGGATCATCGGCGTCGCGGCACTGGTGTACGCGCTCGCGATCGCCTTCGACGCCGACCTCGCACCGGGATTGATCGACAACGGCGACCTGACGCCGATGGACATGGACGACCCGATGACGGCCGATTTTGGGTAGATGCATCGACGAACGGACAGGCCGGCCGGAACTTCGTTCGCCCTTCTGCTCGACCCGCTCACACAACCAGCGCGCGACGACGAAACTTACAAGGCCGCGTCGTCAAAACTGGCTGGGAAATCAATCACCTTTCCGTCGAACGCTGGGTGTATCAGAGGTTCGCGCCAGCCGACATCGAGATCGGGAAACCGTTGGGCTTGACACCGCACGGTGACTGGGACCCGGCCACCGAGTATTGGGGCGAACCGGGTGAGCCGATCCACGCACTGTGCCAAACGGTCATCGCCGCCGGTGCACGACCGAGCTTCGAGATGGAACAGGTCATTCCTGGCGCAGATGAAGACGACTGGGACAGCGAACCGATCATCGCAGCGGCCGACCTGCATCACGCCAGGCATCACCGCGAGGCCATCCGAATCCTCGAAGACGCACTCGCCATCGACAAGCGGTGCATCGATGCGAGGAGCCACCTCGGCCTGGTCGCCTTCAACACTCGCGGGCCCGGCCCGGCAGCCGAGCTCTACCAGACCGGGGTCGCATTCGCCGAAACGTCGTTACCGGCCAGCTTCGGTGGTGTGCTCCCGTGGGGGTGGACCGACAACCGGCCATTCCTTCGTTGCCTCCACGGTCTCGCCCTGTGCGCGTGGCGTCAGCGACGTTGGAACGAGGCCGAAGCGATGTTCATCGCGCGAGTGTGGCTCGATCCGTCCGGGGCCTTCAACGACCTCGCTTGCCTGGAGCCGGTTCGAGCCCGCCAGCGGTGGACCAAGGCGTCGCGAAGCTCAGGGGCCGTCAGCCGGTCAAACGGACGCTCTGATTGCGTTCGCACGAACTCAGATCCCATTGCAGGGCAAGCAATGGACAACTACGCGAATGCCGGAAGGCGAGCGAGCCACCGCTCAAGCGTCGCGGTGCCAGCGATGCGACGCAGTTCTTGAGGCGTGATTTCGAGTATCGACGTCGGGTGGCCAGGAATCTGTCTCGCTGTCGGTGTGAGGGAGTCGGGATCGGCCGTCAGGGATCGTCGATCTCCTCAGCCATCGCGGCTGGGATGTCGCGGCGCGTATGCAAGACGCGCCATACCTCGACGCGATCAGCTCCCGCGACATAGAACATCAGGTACGGGAAGCGGCCGAGAGGCCATGCCCGAAGATCCGGGATCCCCAACTCGTACGAGAAACGCGACGTGCCAGTGAGCGGTGCCCGACTGATCCGACCGACGGCGTGTTCGACGGCGTCGATGAACCTCAGCGCGACCGACTCGCCAGCCTCATTGCGATAGTGATCGACAGCCCGCTCGATGTCGTCGGCCGCATGCGCGCGAAGCTCGACTGGTCTGCGGGCCACAACGATCAGGCGCCGGATCGGATGCGATCGCGCAATGTTGCGAAGTACGCATCGTCGGCGATCGGCCCGACATCCGACGTTGCACCGGCGAGGAGCAGACGTCGAAGCTGTTGACGGTCCTTGTCCCGACGAATCAGGTCACGGACGTACTCGCT
>JANPLQ010000063.1:0-29177 GCA_031422395.1 Ilumatobacteraceae bacterium
CGGGCAATGCATCGCACCTGCGCCCACCCAGGATGTCGAACCGTGATCGATGACTGTCGGATGCATCACATCGAGTTCTTCCGCAACGGCGGCAAAACATCCGTCAACAATTTGTTGCCGCTATGCGAGACACACCACCACCTGGTCCACGAAGGCGGCTGGATACTCACCATGACATCCGGACGGGTCGCTACCTGGCGACGACCAGACGGCACGATCTGGCACACCAAACCAACGATCGACCGGCAACCCAGCCGACGAACCGAACCAGCCGAACAACACCAACCAACACTCTGCTAACGATGCCGCCAACACCAGCAACTACCCCGCGATCGCGGGCGCTTCGGCGCGCCCCGGAGACCGACTCCGACACCCCGACGAGATACGCGGCCACGCACCGAGCAGCAGTAGACATCCCGAACGCCTCAACGTTCACAGGAATACGGGTGATCGGGCGAGGATGATCATTTCGGTGTGATCGACTGGCTGCCGGTCGAGTGTCGGTTTGCAACTAGTCCCCGCTGACCACACCACGCAACGACCCACGTCGACTCGACCCCGAGCCCGGTCGACGAATCTGCCCATCGCATGCAAGCCTGCATGAGCCACAACATGTTCCGCCAGCATCGACACCGGCTGAGACTCGTGCCCTTGGCTCGGGCGCCTCGGGCACGTGGTGCGACGGCCGAGGAGTCCAACCGGCCGAGCCCAGCATCGTGACCTGCCCGGGTCCGTTGATAACGGCGCAAGCGATGATTTCGACACGACGGTTGCGTCTTACACTGGGACGCTCCGGCAACCAGGCAAGGAGCACACCGTGGGCAAGCTCATTGTGACCGAGTTCGTGACGCTGGACGGGGTGGCACAGGCGCCTGGGGGGCCCGACGAGGACCGCGACGGCGGTTTCGTGCACGGCGGGTGGCAGGCGCCACTCGGGGACCAGGGTGCTGGCGGGGTCGTGTTCGAGCAGGCGAGGAGCATGGACGCCCTGCTCCTGGGGCGAAGGACCTATGAGATCTTTGCCGACTACTGGCCGAAGGCTTCGGAGGAGATCCCGTTCACCGGCCTGCTCAACGGCGTCCCCAAGTACGTTGGCAGCCGCACGCTCGTTGGCCCTCTCGCCTGGCAGGGGTCGACGCTCGTCACCGGCGACCTCGCCGGGAGCATCACCGCCCTCAAGGACCGGTACGACGAACTCCACGTCATCGGCAGCCTCGACCTCGTGCAGTCACTGCTGCGCTTCGGCCTCGTCGACCGGCTGAACCTGTGGATGTACCCGCTGCTGCTCGGCAGTGGCAAGCAGTTGTTTGGCGGCGGGACCGTGCCAACGGCGCTGCGCCTGACCGAATCGGTCACCTACCCGAGCGGCACGCTCCACCTCACCTACGACACCGCCGGGGCGCCGACGTACGGCACCCTCGCCTAGCGAGAGGGGCTGACACGGCGGCGTGACAACCGTGATCGGCGTACCCGGATCAATCGACACCTCGTCTTGCTCGACTACTCCGACGGCCCGAAGGTCTTCACCAATCTCTCGTGGCCGATTTTTGAGGCGGCCGCGAGCCAGGAGGACAGGTGGTGTGTGTTCCGCCACTGGCCCAGAGCGCGCCGAATGAGCGAAGTGCCGCGCTCTCGAAGGTTGTCCGATCGTGTGATGATCGTGCCATGACGATCTTTGACGGAGCCGGTGAAATCTCTGGTTGTGTTCGTTTCGGTGTCCTTGTGCTGCCCAACGAGCCGTGGCCCGAACTGTCCGCTCGCTGGCGTCGGCTCGACCGATCGGGCGTGGATTCGATCTGGTCCTGTGATCATTTCACGAATACCCACCGTCCCGATTCGCCATGGTTCGAAGGCTGGACCGGACTGGCGGCTCTCGCAACCGCGACCGAACATGTCACCGTCGGTCTGTTGGTCGGCGCCATCGTGTCGCGGCCTCCGACGATGTTGGTGAAGCAGGCAGTAACCATCGATCACATCACGGATGGGCGTCTCGAGATCGGCCTTGGCGCAGGCGGAGCACCAGATGACCAAGCGATGTGGGGAGTGGATGAATGGTCAGCGCTCGAACGATCGGAGCGGTTCGCCGAATACGTTCAGTTGGTGGATCTGCTCTCACGTGAGCGGGAGGTGACGTTCGCGGGCAGGTGGTATTCGACGACCGGCGCGGTGATGGATCCAGGGTTCGTGCGGAGTCGGCGGCCGCGGCTCACGCTTGCGGCGCACGGGCGTCGCACGATCGAGGTGGTGGCGCGATACGCCGATACGTGGAACACGTATGGCCCGACACTGGAGGATGCCATTCGGACACGCGACCAACTCTGGGAGTGCTGTCGTGAGATCGGGCGAGATCCGAGCGAGATCCGGATGTCCGTGCTCCTCGGGATCATGGCGGGCACAGCCTGGACCTCGGCGGCCGAGTTCGAGGATGTCGTCGCTCGCTGGCACGCGGAAGGGTTTCGCGACTTCGTCTTCTACGATCCCCCGTACGGGCGCCCTGGTGTTCCAGTGGCTCCTCCCTCAGCGATCGAAACTGTGCTGGGCTCAAGCATTCCGTCGCTGCGCTCATCACTCGATTGAGGAGCGAACAGCGGTATCACGCCCCAGTGCAACCTGCCGATCGGCTCGCTGAACAGGGCCGCAATGCCGTCAAGGACCGCGACCACAGCAGGTAGCTCGGTCAGCAGGACGTGGCTTGTATCTCGTTGTTGACCACGATGAAGTCGGTCGTTGATGCGAACCCGGCGCACACTTCTGTGCCAGGTGGAATCATGCCCGCCGCAATGCCCAACAAAGGCCACGCACCCGTGAGGCCCAGCGAGGCGATCGTTGATGGACCTGCGACGTAGTCAGTGCCCGGCAAGGCGCGAATCACCGTGACTTTCCCTGGATCGAGGGAGCCATCTGGCATACTCGCGTCGAAGCTGTAAATGGCCAGCTCTACGCTTCCCAGACAAGCGGCGTCGACGTGGATCGAGAACCCGTTGAGACTGTTTTTGGTCGCCCAGACCGTGAGCGTCGCGCTGGCAGTGCTGCCAACGACGTTGGGGTCGCAGGAAAACCAGAACCAGGTCGCTGGCGTGCGTCGCCAGTCGGGCCAAATAATGGGCGGCGGGCCAGTCTCACCATGCGCTCCCGCCTTGATGATGTCCGCAGCGGCAAAATTAAGCTGGCCGGGCAGCGGCAGACCCGTCCATACCGTACCGTCGAAGTCCACGGACGCGCCGCCCGTGATCGTGCCCGAAGCAGTAGCGGAAAAGTTCCCATCGAGGCGCGGGTCCCCCCGGTGCGGGTTGGCGATGTCGATGTCGACTCGCAGCGACGAATCCGACCAGTTCGAACCGTCGAACACGATCGCCGGTACGGTGGCGTGAATTCCGAACCCTTGAGTGCTGGCCAACGCCGCCAGTTCGCCGGCGACGAGCGAAACGCTGGGAGCCTCGGCGTGAAAGTAGGTCTCGAAGAGGTTTCCGCACTGCTTGCTGAGATCGATCCACACGAGCAATCTCGAGTCTGTTGACATGCTTGATGCCGACACGTAAAGGCTGTACACGTCGAAGCACCCGTCTGATCGGACAGTGCGCTCACTCATGATGATCGTCGCGAAGGTGCCCATTGGGCTAGCAGCCTCAACTATCGGAAACGGAATTGATGTCACGCAAAGCGCAGCACCCACGAACACTCCTGCCAGCCGTCTCATAGCGCACCCGTCTCTTGGTCGCCAAGCGCGTGCTCAGCCGCCTACCCAGAATCCAAAGATTAGTTCACCCGTCCAAGTGTGCCCAAAACAACCACTGCAGATTGCCTGCCTGCTTGTGTTGATGTTGGCATTGCGGGTGTTGTCTTAGCGTCAGTAGTGCCGGGCTACGCAAGTGTGGCCGCAGCGATATGGGAGCGGCAACGAGTGGGGTACGCCATCGACGCTGCAGCCGACCGGCGTCGGTCGAGACCGTGACGCTGCCGCCAGCGGTATCCCGCTTACAAGCCGGACTCACCACTGTCCGGGTCACGCGTTCAACGTCGTCTTGAGCGACGCAACGAGCGAGGGCCCGACTTGACGAGATTGGCCAGTGCCCGTTCCACTTCTTGAGCGAGGATCACGCTTGATGTCTCGCGGGCGATCGGACGTAATGCGCCGACAGCAGTTGCCAGCTCTTCTGGCGTCGCTCCCCCGGCGAACCCGGCTCCTGCCCGCTCGACGAGCAGCTTGACCGTGTCGGCGACGGCGTTCGACAGTCGACGGCGAAGTAGGTCGCGCATCATCGCCGACACTTCTACGTCGATGCCGGCCTGGCGCAACTGCATGGCGTGGTCGAGCAGTGCCGGGCTCGGGATCAGCCACATGCCGTCAGGCTGAAGCTCGACGTACTGCGCTTCGTGTAGGTCCGCGATCAAACCGGGCCGAACATTTCCGTAGCTATCCACGAACGTAACGAGGTCGTCGTGGGTTATCGCGGCCGGCCGATCGTCGGACCACGGTGCGCTCAGTGTGGCATCGACACCAAGCCACTCGGACACGGTTCGCATGGGTTGCCTCGTCGAGACCAGTTCGCCGATGGTCTGCAATGTGAGTCCGCGATCTCGCAACTCGGCAATCAGCGTGAGGCGGTCCCGGTGCTCGTCGCCGTATACGGCGTCGCGGCCCTTCTTGACCGGTGGCGGCAGCAAATGTTCGGCTTGGTAGTACCGAATCGTGCGCTCACTGACGCCGCTCACGTCGGCCAAACTGGCCAAACCATAGGCAACCATCGCGTCGGGGGGCTGCGGGTCGGTGTGTTCCTGCTCGTCGATCACGCCCCTATTCAACCACGTTCCGGGCGACTGTGACAGTCATTACTGTCACAGTACGTTGACAGTCACCACTGTCAACGTCATACTGAACGGATGAGTACCGTGATCGCAACGGAAGAAATCGAGGTGCACGGTCGTCGAGTGGCGTTCAGTCAGGTCGGCTCTGGACCGGTGGTCGTGCTCGTGCACGGTCTCGCCGGTTCGATGCGCACCTGGGACACCATCGTGCCGGAGCTGGCCGAGAGATTCACCGTGGTGACCCCCGATCTGCCGGGCCACGGAAAGTCGGCCAGCCCATCGGGCGACTACTCGCTCGGCGCTTACGCGAGCGGGCTGCGCGATCTGCTCGACATGCTTGGCCACGAATCGGCCACGATCGTCGGGCACTCGTTCGGTGGTGGCGTGGCGTTGCAGTTCGCGTACCAGTTCCCTGAGCGATGTCAGCGGCTCGTGCTGGTCTCCAGTGGCGGCTTGGGCACCGAGGTCAGCCTCGCGCTTCGGGCTGCCGCTCTACCCGGATCCGAATTGGTAATCCCGTTTCTTGCACATCGCCGAGTGATCACTGCCGGAACCACACTCGGGCGGTGGGCACATGCGGTGGGCATCAACCCGAGCACGACCGTGCGGCACAGCTTCCTGGCCTTTTCAACACTGTCCGATCGCGATCCACGCCAGACGTTCATCCACACGGTGCGCGCCGTCATCGATCACCGAGGCCAGCGAATCAACGCCAATGACCGTCTCCACTTGGCCGACAAGCGGCCAACCCTGATCATGTGGGGAACCGATGACCGGATCATCCCCGTTGAACACGCACACGCCGCACATCTGGCAATGCCCGGCAGTCGGCTCGAACTCTTCAAAGGCGCCAGCCACTTCCCCCACGTCAGTCATCCAGATCACTTCGTGAGCGCACTCGCCACGTTCATCGACACCACGGAGCGGCCCTAAGAAGCCGAGCCGATAGGCGAGGCGACCAATCGTTACGTCGCCCTATTTCGCCTGCGGAGCAGGTGAAATGAAAACTACGGCACGATCAACGTTGACCTATCCGCTGGGCCTCTAAAACGTCGAGATACGTGCGATTGGGGTCGTTGGACTCTAGTAGTCGGTGCGCGCTGGCACGTTAGGTAGACGTATGAGGCAACGCCTGGTGATCTTGGGTGGCGGAACGGGCGGGACGCTCGTCGCCAATCGGTTACGGAAAGCAGTCGATGTCGACGATCTGGATATCACGGTCGTTGATCAGGACAACCGACACATCTATCAGCCTGGTCTGTTGTTCGTGCCGTTCGGGTTGACCCATCCAGAGGACATCGTTCGACCGCGAGCCCGGCAGTTCCATCGTGGCATCAACTTTGTCGAGGCAGCCGTCGATCGAGTCGACGTCGAGGCGAACGAAGCGCACCTTGCTGACGGTCGAGTGCTTGCCTACGACGTGTTGGTCGTAGCAAGTGGCGCGGTGCTGATGCCCGAGGAGACCGAGGGTCTCACAGGCCCCGGCTGGATGGAAAAGATCTTTACGTTCTACTCGCCCGAGGGGGCGAATGCCCTCGAAGGGGCATTGGCCACGTTCGAGGGCGGTCAGGTCGTGATCAACGTCATCGACATGCCGATCAAGTGTCCGGTGGCTCCACTCGAATTCTGCTTCCTGGCCGATTGGTACTTCCGCCAGCGCGGTATCCGCGAACGCGTCGAACTCACTTTCGTGACACCTCTCGACGGAGCGTTCACCAAACCAGTTGCCTCCAGGGAACTCGGTGGGATGCTGGCCGAAAAGGGCATCGCGCTCGTCTCGGAGTTCAACACCGGCGAGGTCGACGGCACGGGCGGAAGATTGGTCGCCTACGACGGTCGAGAAGTCCCGTTCGATCTTGCCGTTGTCGTGCCGGTGCACGGCGGTGCCGCCTATGTCGGACGCTCGCCGGGACTCGGGGACGCCTTGAACTTCGTGCCGACCGACGAGCACACCCTGCAGTCGAAGGTGGCGCCGAACGTCTTCGTGATCGGTGACGCCGCCGACGTGCCAACCTCGAAGGCCGGATCCGTGACCCACTTCGAGGGCGAGACGCTGGTCGAGAACGTCACGCGCTTCTTGGCCGGCGAACCACTGCTCGAGAGCTTCGACGGCCACGCCAACTGCTTCATCGAAACAGGTTTCAGCAAGGCACTGCTCATCGACTTCAACTACGACACCGAACCTCTGCCCGGTCATTACCCGATGGGCGTTGGCCTTCCACTGTTGAAGGAATCGAGGCTCAACCACCTCGGAAAGCTGATGTTCCAGTGGTTCTACTGGCACAGCCTGCTGCCAGGGCGTGACATCCCCGGGATCAGTGCATCGATGCCAACGGCGGGCAAGTCGCTCGCGCACGCACAGTCGAGAAAGGACTGAACAATGTCGAATACGACAATTGCCGAGACTGAGGTCGAACTCAACGACGAAGGATTCTTGGTCAAGCCCGAACAATGGACCGAAGCCATGGCACCGGAGCTCGCCAGGCGCGACGGCATCGACGAGTTGACGGACGCGCACTGGACGGTCATCCGATTCATGCGGACGGAATACTTCGCCAAGGGCACCGGCCCGACCGTTCGGATGCTGGGCAAGTTGTCCGGTGTGTCGGTCAAGGAGCTGTATCAACTGTTTCCGCGAGGACCGGCCAAGTTGGCAGCCCGCATCGCCGGAATCCCCAAGCCACGCGGCTGCATCTGAAAGGAGTTCGTCATGAGCGAACCCATCAGCAAGGTATCGATCATCATTTCCAAGGGTTCCCTGGACGGCATCTACCCAGGGCTGATCATGGCCAATGGTGCTCGAGCCGAGGGCATCGAAGCCAACCTGTTCTTCACGTTCTTTGGTCTCGACGCGATTCACAAGGCGCGCCATGAGCACATCAAGCTCTCGACCGTCGGCAACCCCGGCCTGCACATGGCGACAATGGTCGGCGGCATTCCGGGAGTCTCGACTGTGATGACCCACTACATGAACCACAAGATGGAGAAGTTGGACATCCCATCCATCCCTGAGTTCATCGAGATGATCGCCGACACCGGCGCAGGCCTGTACGCCTGCAAGGCATCGGTCGATCTCTTCGGACTTGAAAAGAACGATCTCATCCCGCAAGTCGAAGACATCATCACCGTCGGCGAGTTCTACGAGCAAGCAGCTGGAGGGCAGATCATCTTCACCTGATTGCTCGACTCATCGCGAAGCCATCGCGGGTGCCTGTTCGTTGAAGCTGTGGAGTAATGGGCCGAACTTGCCGATCCCGATTTGGCACAGGCTGGCTTGGGAGAGGTGACAATGGAACATGATGCCGAGCGGTGCGTTGAGCGCCCACGCCACTGCGGCTTTGATCGGCGATACGTGACTGACGACGACAACGTTGCGCTTCCCCATCCGGGCGAGGAGTTCGTTGCACGCATCGCGGACGCGACTGTCGAGATCACCGAACGACTCGCCACCTTCCGTCGAGAAATTCGGATCGTCACGCCACTGGCGCCACACGTCACCTGACACTTCGGATGCAGGTGTGCCTTCCAGTTCACCGTACGACAACTCGAGCCAGCGTTCGTCGAGCGTGACTGGCTTGCCGAAATACTCGGCCGTCTCTTTGGCGCGTAAGAGCGGACTGGCAACCACCTCGTCAACGTGGCCGATCATGCGGGCGATCGCCACCGCTTGGGCCCGTCCAACTTCGTCGAGCGGTGGATCGAGTCGACCCTGGAGCAGTCCCCGCGCGTTCGCATCGGTACGGCCGTGGCGAACCAGATAGAGCACAGTCTCAGTGAATCACAATCAGCTGATCGGTAGCGACAGTTCGCCCGTTCGACGGAACGCTGCTCGTCGTTCCCGGTCGTGCAGTCCGGCTTGCTTGACGACCCATAGACATAGCCCCAATCCGACGAGCTCCATCGGGACGTTCCACCAACCGCGCTCCCATACCGGATGCGGCGAATCGTCGAAGCCGAACCCGAAGAACGGCCACCAGAACACGGTCGTATTCGTCCACGCACCGGTGAACACAAGGTGCATCAAGGTGCCGACCGGGAGACCCAACAACGTCTTCCTGATCGGCCTGCGACCGCCGGTCGCAATCATCAGAACGGCCAGCAACACGACACTGAACGTGATGCTGTGGACCACTCGCGCTCCACCGAACGGAGCATCAACCACTGCTGGCATCAGAGCCCCGACGAGTAGCAGGCGATAGTCGAATCGCGGGTCGCGGAATACGAACCAAACAGTCACGACGACCGTACCGATGAACCAGAAGAACATCAGCGGTCAGATGATCAGCAATCGCCCGCATTGCGGACACTCCGACAGCCCACCCGCGGCAATCGCCTCCTTGACATCATCGACTTCGTGCGCCGACAGATCGAGGTGGCAGCCCTCACATCGGCGGATGTTGAGTCGAGACGCCGCCACGAGGTGGTGCTTGCGAAGATTGTCGTAGCGACGCAAGGTGTCAGCTTCAATGGCCGCCCGTAAGCCAGCCTGTCCTGCGGCATGCTGCTCGAGTTCACGGGTGATCTCGGCCTCCGCTGCAGCGACCTCGGCTTCTCCGGAACTGACCGCTTCGGCGAAGGGTGCCTGTTGATCAAGCAGCTCGATCAACTCGTCCTCCAACTGCGTTTGCTCCTCGAGCGCAGCCAATTCGGCGTCGTCGAGGGCACTGCGGCGATCGCTGAGTATTTGGATCTCGCGCTGCAACGCCTCTGCTTCCCGCGGCGCGATGACCGTCCGAAGTTGCTTCTGGAGGCGATCACGGTGCTTGTCGATGTCGTGCGACTCGGCCTCCTCGAGCGCCACGTCCGCCGCGAGTTCGTCAAGTCGTGCGTGAATCAGTTGGCGACGCTGCTCCCAAGTTGCCAGCGCTGTCTGCGCAGCTCGCAGGGACTCTCGCTCTGGCAGATGGTCGCGACGATGCCGGAGTTGATCGGCATGCGTGTCAGCGGCTTGGAGATCAAGCAACGGATGCGTCATCGGACCACCCGATCAGCATGGTCGAACAAGCTGAAGGAGTGGCACTGAGGGCAACGGTGCGTTCGGGTCGAGGACATCAGGGGCGATCGTAGTGCCAGGGCCGACGACCGGCTCATCGACGGGCACCGAGTCCGGCGTCGTCGTGGTTGTCTCCTCGGCCGGCGCAGTGATCGGGATCGTCGTCGACGTCGTTCCGGTTGCCGTGGTGGTGGTTGCAGGGGAAGTCGTTGTGGTCGGCGGGAGGGTCGACGGGAGGGTCGGCGGGAGGGTCGTGTCCGGGGTCGTGACGACCGGTGGTTCGGTGACGGGCGACCGGAAGCCGGCTGGTACACCATCGCCAGGCGGCGAAGTTTCGTTCGGTATCTCCGGTGTGATCGGCTCTTCCGGTTCCGGTTCCGGTGGCGGGGGCGCAGTGAACAGGCACTCGTTGCCTGGCAGGTAGAGCCGCGCCGGTGGGCGCGGCTGAGGGCCTGGTGGTTCCCAATCGACGACCGCCTGTTCGAGACCGACCTGTTCCATGTAGGCGCCCCAGATTCGTGCCGGGAAGGTTCCGCCCTGTACTCGGTTGACTCCGGCGGCGACAAATTCGGGGATGTCGTCCATCGGCGTGTATCGGTCTGGATCACGCACCATGACGGCCGTCGACAGGTACGGGGTCGCTCCGGCGAAGAACGCAGTCCAGTTCTTCTGTTGCGTACCGGTCTTGCCGAACGCCGGTCGGCGACTGGCGAAATCGGACAACTCTGAGGCGGCGGTACCCGACAACATGACGCCCTTGAGCACATCGATTGCTGTCAGCGCCACGTTCCTATCAAGCACTTCAGTTCCCGGGTCGAAGTGTGTGTAGAAGCGTTCTCCGGCTGCATCATCGATGAATTCCACGTAGAACGGCTCCATGTGGACGCCCTCGTTGGCGATCGACTGGATGCCGGACGCCATATCGAGCGTGCTCATCTCGTTGGCACCGGTGGCGAACGCGGCACGCGGCAGAATCGGTTCGCGTTCCTCGGCCGACTGCCCGACAAACAGGTACGGCGATTTCGCCATCCGGTACACGGTGTCGACCATTCGGTTCAAGCCAACGATTTGCGCCAATCGGGAGAAGGCACAGTTGATCGAGCGAACGGTATGTCGCCGCAGCGTGTCTACACCTCCGCTCACGCCACCCCGAATCTCGAAGAACGGTTCCTCGAGGTTGCCGACGTTCGGAAGTGTGCATGGGTGTGTACCATCGAGAACGTCGTCAGGGGTGGCTCCAGCCTGGAGCGCTGCAGCCAGAATGAAGAACTTGATGCTCGAGCCCGTCTGGCTCGGCGCCAGCGCAAGGTTGACTTCGTTCTGCCCGGCGACGAATCCTCGACCGCCGACCATCGCCCGAATCGCCCCAGTCCGAGTTTCGAGGGAGGTAATCGCAGCGTCGATCCCGACCGCGTTGTCGGGTAGTTGGTTACGCGCCTCTTCTGCCCGCGCCTGCAGGAATGGATCGAGTGTCGTGTGGATGCTGAGCCCACCTCGGTAGAGGCGGGTGTAACGCTCCTCGTACGTGGCGCCGAGGATGTCGGTGCGATTCAACAAATACTCGCGGAGCGCCTCCGTGTAGTACGTCCGTTCAGACGTGCGTTCGGCGCGCCGACGGACAATTTCGGGAATCACGAACGTGTCAGTGATCGAAGCTCGCTCGACCGCTGTCAGCAGCTGATCCTCTTCGAGCCGATCGAGCACCTGCTCGAATCGAGCGCGGCTGCGTTCCGGGTGGATGATGGGGTCATAACTCGACGGCGCTTGAACGAGACCAGCGAGGAACGCCGCTTCGACGAACGAGAGTTGTTGCACCGGCTTGCCGAAGTAGGTCTCGGCGGCTGCCGAAATACCGTACGAGTTCTGCCCGAAGAAGACGGTGTTGAGATACCGCTCCAGGATCTCCAGCTTGGTCTTCTGTTTCTCGAGTCGGACCGCGTAGGTGATTTGAAGCACCTTGTAACGACCGTCGCGTTCGAGTCCTGCCAGGTAGTCGTTCTTGACGACTTGCATCGTGATCGTCGACGCCCCTTGCTGCGGTGAGTCGGTCGAGAAGTTCGACAGGACAGCGCGAATGAAGCTGCGGGCGTTGACTCCGTGGTGGACCCAGAACTCGTTGTCTTCGACGGCCAAGAACGCCTCGATCACACCGGGCGGGACTTGATCGATCTCGATCGGCTGGCTGTTTTCGACTTCGTAGGCGGCGATCTCGTTACCCGTCACGTCATACACGTACGACCGTTGTGCCAAGTCGGCGAAGTCGGGAAGCTCGACCGGGACTTCTTCGTGTGCGTTGGCAATCCGCCACAGCCGGGGAGCGACCGCGATCGTGGTCGCCGTCAGCAGAAGGGCACCGGCACCGATTACGAGTGCCATTCGGAAGACCCAGCTCAAACGCCCCACAGTCCAACTGACACTACCGATCCGCCCGTCATCTACCGTGGCAGGACATGCCGAACGCCAACCGCCCTTTCAGATTCGGAATACAGGTCAACGGCACCGGGAGCCGATCGCAGTGGGTCGCAACTGCCCGCCAGGTCGAGACGCTCGGGTACGACACGTTGACGATGCCGGATCACTTCTCCGATCAACTCGCGCCGGTGCCGGCTTTGCAATGCGCCGCAGATGCGACATCAACGCTGCGTTTGGGTGCGTTGGTGTTCGACAACGACTACAAACATCCGGTCGTACTCGCCAAAGAGCTGGCCACGATGGACCTGCTCAGCGATGGCCGAGTCGAGGTCGGGCTCGGCGCAGGGTGGATGGCGACCGACTACGAGCAGGCGGGCATTCAGTACGACTCGCCTGGCGTTCGAATCGGTCGGATGATCGAAGGTCTGGCGGTCATGAGAGGAGCGTGGGGCGCTGAGCCGTTCTCGTTCGGCGGCAAGCACTACACGATTACCGGTTACAACGGTTCGCCGAAGCCACTCCAGTCGCCGCTACCGGTTCTGATCGGTGGAGGCGGACCGCGAGTGTTGAAGTTTGCTGCCCAGCACGCCGACATCGTCGGGATCAACGCAACCCTGACCTCGGGTGCAGTTGATGCGAGCACGATCGATTCGATGACTCCCGATGCCGTGGATCTGAAGGTCGCCATCGTTCGGACTGCTGCTGATGCGGCAGGCCGCCTCGATCAAATCGAAATCAACATCAGAGCGTTCATGGTGGTCATCACCGACGACATCGACAAGGCGCTCGACACCTTGTCTGGCTTTACGGGTGCACCGCGAGACGTGATCGCCGAGTCACCATTTGCCCTCGTCGGCCCAACCGGGAAACTGATCGAAGACATCCAAGCGCGGCGAGAACGCTGGGGTCTTTCGTACGTGATCGTCGGCCAGAACGACATCGAACCGTTCGCCCCGGTAGTCGCAGCCCTTGCCGGCACCTGAGCGCCACTGGCACTTGATTCCCCGGCACTCAAGTCAGTTGTTGAGGTTGCGGCCTTTTTCGACGACGACGATGCCATTCGAGCTGATCGTGTAACGCGTGGCGTCTTCCTCGAAGTCGAAGCCGACCCTGGCCCAGTCGGGGATCACCACATGCTTGTCGATGATGCAGTTCCTCAATCGCGCACCAGCGCCAACATGAACGCCTTCCATGATGATCGAGTCGGTCACGTGGGCATCGTGATCGATGAAAACACTTGGACTGATGATCGACCGTTCGACATGTGAACCAGACACGATCGAGCCCTGACACAGCAGGCTCCCGTCGACGAACGAAGGCTCGCCGCCGACGCCTCGCGACACCTTGGCCGGCGGCAATGCACTCTGGAAGGTGTAGACCGGCCACTGATCGTTGTAGAGGTTGAAGACTGGGACCGGCGCGATCAGGTCCATATTCGCCTCGAAGTAGGCATCAATCGTCCCGACATCGCGCCAGTAACCGCGCTCGCGCTGATCCTGGCCGGGTACCACGTTCTGGGAGAAGTCGTAGACGTGAGCAACACCTTGACGGGTCAACGCCGGGATCACGTCGCCGCCCATGTCGGTCAGCGGCGCGTCGGCGTTTGGCGTCACGATGTCGATCAGGGTTTGAGTATCGAACACATAGTTGCCCATACTGGCGAGGCATCGGTCGTCGTCGCCGATCATCGTCGGCGGATTCGGTGACTTCTCATGGAAGGCCTGGATCACACCGTCGGCGTCGGCTTCGATGACGCCGAAATCGGTCGCCTCACGTTTCGTGACAGGAATTGCTGCGACGGTCACGCCTGCGCCGGTGGCGACGTGTTGGTCGACCATCGGGCGCGGGTCCATTCGATAGATGTGATCCGCACCGAACACACACACGATGTCGGGCCGTTCATCATGGATCAGATTCAGGTTTTGGTAGATCGCGTCGGCCGAACCCTGAAACCACTGCGGTCCGCGCCGCATTTGGGCTGGTACCGGTGTCACGTAGTTGCCAAGCAACGTGGAAAATCGCCACGTCTGCGAGATATGCCGGTCGAGACTGTGACTCTTGTATTGGGTCAGCACGACGATCTTCAAGTAGCGCGCATTGGCGAAGTTCGAGAGTGCAAAATCGATCAGCCTGTAGGCCCCACCGAACGGCACGGCCGGCTTGGCACGGTCGTTCGTGAGCGGAAGCAGCCGCTTGCCTTCGCCACCGGCGAGCACCATCACAAGAACCTTTGGGTCAGCCATCGACACGAAGGGTAGCCATTTCGCGATACCCGGATGACGGACCGTTGAGAATCCTTCGGAACCAACCTCCGTACGGCGACTTCTGCCTCCAGAATGTCTGACGTGGACGATTCACTTGACGCTGGTGGCGACATCCGATTGCTGGGCCGCTTGATCGGTGACGTGCTCCGCGATCAGGCCGGTGATCACGCATTCGAACTGGTCGAGCACGTCCGCAAGGTCGCGGTGCAAACGCGCCGCGATGGCGACGATCCGATTCCTGAACTGACCGACGCACTGGCTGGTGCTCCTGTCGAGCATCAACTGCACGTGATTCGCGCGTTCGGTTGGCTCTCCCTGCTGGCCAACACCGCAGAGGACCTCCACCAGGAACGTCGCAGGCGCTATCACCGAGATGCCGGTTCCCAGTCACAGGAGGGAAGCCTGCCTCGAAGCCTCGACAAGCTGGCCGCCAGCGGTGTGTCGAGGGCGACGGTCGCTGCTGCGCTTTCCGAACTGACCGTGTCTCCCGTGATCACCGCTCATCCCACCGAGGTGCGGCGCAAGACGGTGCTCGACCATGTCGAGCGTGTGGTCGACCTGCTCGATCGCCGGGCGCGCTCCGACGGCAGCCCGAGCGAGCGGTCAGAAATCGAGGAGGCGTTGCGGCTCGAAGTGCTCACGCTGTGGCAGACGGCCGAGGTGCGGCTTTCAAAGCTGCGCGTGAGCGACGAGATCAACGAAGCCTTGCGCTACTACCGGTCAAGCATCTTCGAAACAATCCCTGCGCTGCAGCGTGACCTTGAGCAACTCGCCTTGGCTCGGCTTGGGCGCTCCGTGCGCAATCCGCACATCGTCTCGATGGGCTCCTGGATCGGCGGCGACCGCGACGGGAATCCGTTCGTGACAGCTGCGGTGCTCAGACTGGCGGTCGAATCGCAGGCCACAACTGCATTCGAACACCATCTCATGGCGCTTCATCAGCTCTCGCGCGACCTGTCGATGTCGGCCCGTCTCATCACCCCGACCGATCAACTGCTGGCGATAGCCGTTGCCTCACATGACCACTCACCGTTCCGCGCCGACGAGCCCTACCGGCGAGCAATGCGCTGCATCCATGCTCGTCTGTGGGCGACTGCATCAACGGTGCTGGTCACCGTGCCGGGTCCACCTCCGCATACCGCGCTCGATGCATACGCCGATCTCGACGAATTGCTTGCCGACCTCGCCGTAGTAATCAGCTCCTTGCGCTCGCACGGCGCTGGCGCACTTGCTGATGCCCGCCTCGAACCGGTTCGCCTGAGCGTCGAAATTTTCGGGACCCATCTGTGCGGGCTCGACATGCGTCAAAACTCGGCGATCCACGATGTCGTGATTGCCGAACTGCTGAACGTGGCCGGGGTTGTTGGCGACTACCTCTCACTCGATGAGGAGGATCGTGTCTCGCTGCTGACGGCCGAGCTCCGCGGCCAGCGGCCATTGACGTCACCATTCACCAACTACTCCGAGCTGACGTCCGGCGAACTGGCGGTGTTGCGGGAGGCTGCTTCGGCTCACGCCCGTTTCGGTCCCCGCACGATTCCGCACTACGTGATCTCTCAGACCGGTTCTGTCAGCGATGTGCTCGAGGTCGCCGTTCTGCTGAAGGAAGTTGGGCTCGTGCGGATCGATCCGGTCAGCGGCGCCGTCTCGTCGTCGATCGACATTGTTCCGCTGTTCGAAACGATCGCCGACCTGCAAGCAGCCGAGGCAACGCTGGCGGCGTTGCTCGCCAACGACCGGTACCGGTCAATCGTGAACAGCCGTGACGGGTGGCAGGAGGTGATGATCGGGTACTCCGATTCCAACAAAGATGGCGGCTACGTCGCATCGCAATGGGGGCTCTACCGAGCCCAGGAGGCGCTCGTCATCGCCGCCGATCGCGCCGACGTCCGATTGCGATTGTTTCACGGTCGCGGCGGAACCGTCGGGCGAGGCGGCGGCCCGGCCTACCAGGCGATCCTGGCCCAGCCCCCCGGCTCGGTTGACGGCGCACTTCGGATCACGGAGCAGGGCGAAATGGTGGCCGCAAAGTACGCCCAACCGGCGTCAGCACGCCGCAACCTCGAAACACTCGTCGCCGCCACACTCGAAGCGAGTTGCCTGTCGGCCGGGCAGCCTGGTGACGACGCCACCCGTTTTGCCGACACGATGGACGCCCTATCGCAATCGGCGTTCGATTCGTACCGTCAACTGGTCGATCGGACTGACGGCTTTGTTGATTTCTTCCGGGCGATCACGCCGATCGGCGAGATTTCCAGCCTCAACGTCGGGAGTCGCCCGGCGGCGCGCAAGAACTCGAATCGGATCGAGGATCTGCGCGCCATCCCGTGGGTATTCGGGTGGAGCCAGTGTCGGCTGAATCTTCCGGGATGGTTCGGCGCTGGCTCGGCATTCGAGGCGTTCGCCACTACCGAGGAGCGGGTCGCCCTGCTGCGCCAAATGCACGAGCACTGGCCCTTCTTCCGAGCGATGCTCGACAACATGGGGATGATGTTGGCCAAGACCGATCTCGGGATCGGACGTCAGTACGCCGAGGCATTGGTTGACGACGAGTCGTTGCGAACGAGCGTGTTCGGACTGATCGAGCGCGAGCATGGTTTGGCGACCAAGTGGCACGCCCTGCTGACCGGATCACCGGACCCGCTGCACCTCAACACGGCCCTAGCACGCAGCATCCGTAACCGATTCCCGTACCTTGACCCGCTGCACGTGATCCAGATCCAACTGCTGCGTCGCCACCGCGCCGGAGATCACGACGAACTCATCGAACGCGGCATTCAGCTGACGCTCAACACGATTGCGACCGGTCTGCGCAACAGCGGCTGAGTCAGCTCGCGAAAACGCCAATGTGGCGACCGGTGAACCGACCGCCACATTGGACTGCTTCAGGTGTTGGCGTTCTCTCGGAATCGCTCCCGACGTCACGCCGTACGAGCGCTAGGCGCTCGCATCAGTGGACGTGGTTCAGACGACGCGAACGCCGACAGCCTCGGGACCTTTACGGCCCGCGGCAATCTCGAACTCGACCTTCTGACCGTCGACGAGGGTGCGTCGTCCGCTGCCTTCGATGTTCGAGAAGTGCACGAAGACGTCTTCGCCGTCGTCTCGGCTGATGAAACCGAAGCCCTTCTGGTCGTTGAAGAACTTCACAATGCCGATAGTCATTTTCTGTACTGCTTTCTGTAGTCGCCTGACACCACCTTGGCACCGGGCATTAGCCGCGACGCTATCTACGACGCGGTTCGATTACACAACGCTGGAGTACCCTGTTTTAGTCCAGCCAACGCGTACTTGTTTCGAGGATTTCGATCCCTGGATGCGACCAGATGAACCTGTCGATCGAGTCGACGACTTGTTCGGCGAGTCGCGCCTCCGAGGCGACGACGGCGAACCCGAGCGTGGCGAGTTGCCACGTGTCTTGTCCCCCCACCTCTGCCGCCGATACCGAGAACCGATGCCGGGCACCATCGAGTAACGCTCGCACCACTTGACGTCGATCCTTGAGCGAATGCGAGTCAGGGATCCGGATGTTGACCTCGAAACCGACCACGTGCACGTCGGCACAGTACCGTCGGATTCGTGCGTGACATCGCAGTACCGGACCGGACAAAGGACTTCACCGCCGACCCGGTCGAACTGTTCTTCGATCTTGTCTTCGTGTTCGCCTTTTCCCGCCTTGTCGTGCATTTGGTCGATACTCCGACCTGGAGCGGCGTCGGCGAGTTCTCGCTCCTGTTTTTGATGATCTGGCTGCCGTGGCAACAGTTCACCTGGTCGACCAATGCCGTGTCGAGTAGCTCCCGACCGGTGCGGCTGCTGATGTTGGTCGCCACCGTTGCCAGCGTGCCGATGGCAGGTTCGACAACGGCCGCGTTCGACGACGGCGGGCCGGCCTTTGCGATATCCGTCTCGGTGATTCTGGCGATGGGTTTACTCACCATGATTACGGGCCTCGCCGAAGAACCCGACGTCCGCGCCTCGATCGTTCGATACTCCGTTCCGAACTGGTGCGCGATCGCACTGATGATCGTCGGCTCGTTTCTCGATCACGAGGTTCGGATCGGCGTCTGGATTGCGGCAATCGTGATCGTGGTCGCCGGAACGATCCGAGCGGGGTCGAGCGAATGGCTGGTACGGCCCGGTCATTTCGCCGAACGACACGGGCTGATCGTGATCATCGCGTTCGGCGAAGTAATCGTCGCCCTGGGGGCACCGGTCGCCGCCAGCCTCGACGACGGAGGCAACCTGTCGGCGCCCACGCTCGCTGCCCTGGTTGCTGCCGGAACGTTTGCCGGACTGTTGTGGTGGGGCTATTTCGACCGGCCAAGTCCGGCGATCGAACACCGTCACACCGAGCATCACGATCCGATCGATGCGGGACGCTTCGCTCGCGATGTGTACACGTACATCCATACCCCGATCGTTGCCGGAGTGCTGATTTCGGCAGCGGCGCTCGAGCAGGTCACGCAGCATCCCACGGAACCGCTTCCGTCCGCGTTCCGTTGGATGCTGTTCAGCGGCGTGGCGTTGTACCTGCTCGGCGTGGCACTTGCGGTGGCCAGAGCGTTCCGAGTCGTCGCCGTCGAACGCACGGTTGCCACGGTCGTGTTGGGTGTCGCGATCGCGTCAGCCAACGATGTCGACGCCCTCGTGCTGATCATGATCGTCGATGCGATCCTGTTTGCGATGCTTGCGATCGAGCACCAACGCGTCGAGGTCAAATACCGGGTGTACCGTTTGCGCCATGCCAAGTGATCGATTCCTCAAGACCGGCAATGCCATCCATCGGGCGATCCTGAAGCTGACAGGCGGGCGGATCGGTTGGAACGTCGGCAAGATGCCGGTGATCGAACTCACGACGATCGGCCGCAAGTCCCAACAACCACGGACGGTGATGCTCACCTCGCCATGCAGCGAAGGCGACGAGATCGTGATCGTCGCATCGAAGGGTGGTGAGGACACGCATCCGATGTGGTTCCTCAACCTGCAAGCCAACCCAGAGGCAACCGTCAAGTTGCAGGGCAAGCCCGATCAGAAGATGACCGCTCGAGTCGCCACGCCCGACGAACGTGCCCGTATCTGGCCGAACGTCACGAGTAAGTACTCTGGCTATGCCGGTTATCAGAAGAAGACCGAACGCGAAATCCCGATCGTTCTGCTCAAACCAGCCAGGCTGACCAGCTGACCGACCCGCTGGCCGACCACGGCCTGATTACGGCCTGACGGCGTGTAACGCGGCGAGAGCGGCGCCTCTGGCTCCAGCCATGTCGAGGTCGGAGACGAGCGCGAACGTGGCGACGGCCGCCTGTTCCTCACGCAGGTACGTGTGCTCTCGGACCTTGGCGATGAACCAGTCGCGGAAGTGCTGCTCGGACTCGATGATGCCCCCACCGAGAAAGTAGGCGTCAGGATCGGTGAAGTTGGCCGCGACCGTGAACAACCGACCGACCGCCATTGCTTGCTGTTCGAAGATCTTCAACGCCATCTCGTCGCCGCGTTCGCCGAAGCCGCGAACCTGTTTGGCCGCTTCCTTGAGCGACGTCGCAGCGGCCAGCGGATGATCGGGGTACCGCGTCAGCCAGTACGGCAACAAGTTCTTCTCGATTCCGGTCAACGAGGCCACACTTTCGGCATCGCCGAAGAACCCGCAGTTGCAGCGAGGCGCCGGCTGACCTTCGGCAAGCAGGCCTTCCATCGGAACGTGTACGTGACCGAATTCTCCGGCCATCCCTGACGCACCACGGATGATTTGACCGGATTCGATCACACCACCACCGAGCCCGGTGCCGACGATCGCGGCGATCGACGAGCGATGATACGCATCAGCACCGAACAATTGGCCGTGTGCGTAGAGCGCCGCCGCGTTGCCGTCGTTGTTGTAGATCACAGGGAGATGCAGGTGGCCTTCGACTGCTGAACGAAAGTCGAAGGCCCACCACTCACGCTGCGAGAAGTTCGTCGCCCCTTTTGCCGAAATCACGCCTGTGGCGCTGGCCGGGCCTGGCGTGTCGAGGCCGATTGCCCGGACTGCAACGTGTTTCACGTCGGCGGCTATCAACACCAGCCGGAGCGCCTCGCTGATTGCTTCCAGCGCCGCTTCCGGCCCTTCGTGCACCCGACTTGGTGTCTCGACCATTCGATCGACGAGGAATGATCCGTTCTCATCGAGCACCGTTGCGTTCGTCTTGGTTCCCCCGACGTCGAGACCAACCACAACTGCTTTGTGTTCCAACGTCATCCCCAGGGCCTATCTCGTTTCGAGTTGTCAAGATATCCGGCGATGAGCGGCGACGATCACCCTGACGTCGCCCATTTCGCCGTTCGCCGGGAGATATGGCCGGGGTTCGGAGATCTGAAGCTGCTGCCACAGCTGTTGATCGACCAGCCGGTTGGTGACCGACAAACAGTCCCGATCGGCCCAGACATCTTCGCGTTGGGTGAACACGAT
Source organism: Ilumatobacteraceae bacterium (assembly GCA_031422395.1). Lineage (GTDB taxonomy): Bacteria > Actinomycetota > Acidimicrobiia > Acidimicrobiales > Ilumatobacteraceae > Ilumatobacter. The sequence goes on from JANPLQ010000063.1 coordinate 20,924, forward strand.
CGTTCCGTTCCCGCGCACGACACGGCAGAACTCGTGGAGTATTGCCTCGGTGTCGGGCACATAGGTCATCACGCCGACACAGACGAGAGCATCGAACTCACCGTCGTCGAACGGCAGCGGGAGTTGCTGCAGATCGACTTCGAGAGTTCGTTCGTAGACGCCGGTCGAGTCCGCGTGCCGGAGTGATACAGGCGACAGGTCGCAACCGACGATCGATCGGAATCCGGATGCATGTAATGCGCGCCCCGATCGTCCGGTGCCACATCCGACATCGAGCACATGACTCGCATCAGGCTGCGTGGCATGGAGTAGTTCCGCGACATCGACCGGCGTTCGGTATTCCCAAGCATCTAGGTCTGCCTCGTAGCCGTCGGCCCACTCGTCGTAGAGCGCCCGTATCTCAGCCGGGGCAGACGGCCCGTTCCGCAAGCGCCCCTCGGCAACCGATCTCGCGTCGTCGGCCTGATCATCGTCCGACCCAACTGTGATCATGCCCACATCTTCTCACGCCTTCGAAGTTGAACTTCAAGTAAACACAACCTGAACACTTGGGTGGGTCCGCTGCAAGCCGACCTCGTCGTCGCGACACTGGTCGGGATGACAATCGCAGGTGTTTTCTTGAATGCGAAGGAACGGCGCGAACTCGATCCCGGCGAGGTGTTCTTCCACGCCGGCGATGTCGGGGACGAGATGTTCGGCGTGATTGCAGGTCAGATCGAGCTTCGGCGCGGCACCGAGGTGCTCGCCCAAATCGGGCCAGGCGAGACTTTCGGGGAAATGGCGATCATCGACGACGCACCGAGGAGCCTGACTGCCGTGGCGGTCGACTCGTGTGTGATCGCGGTGATCACCCGAAGCACGTTCCTGTTCCTGGTGCACGAGACACCCACGTTCGCGATCCAGGTGATGCGATCGCTGGCGCGTCGGGTTCGCGAACTCGACGATCGCATCTGACGTCGGCATTCGCGTCACCGAAACCGTCGGCACGTTATGGTCAGCCAGTTACACCGAATTCTGCGCACGAAGCAGCGAGGCATGAACACGATCGACGATTGGCGCGCACGTGCCCGCCCATCGGAAACGGGGTCACGCTCCGAACTCGTGAAGCTATATCACGCAGAGGTGTTGTCAGGGGCGGGCGACGGGATTTTCTGGGTTGCCCTCGTCGTCACGCTGTCTGACGAGCCACGGTTCGGCTTCTGGCTCATGCTCGCGGTCCTGGCTCGTCTCGGACCACGTGCGACGTTGAGCATCGCATCGGGCACCCTGATCGATCGCAGCGCGCTCCGTCCGCTGCTCGTTTCGATCGATTCGGTTAGGGGAGCACTGATGACTGGCCTGGGCCTCATGAACATGATCGGTGTCTCCCCGACGCCGCTCCTCGTGTGCGTACTCGCGTCATACGTGGTCGGCGTTCCGACCCGACCGGCGCTCACATTGGCGATGCTCCGAATCAGCCGGGAGACGCGACTCGCTTCGGCGAACGCAACAATCAGCACCCTTCGACAGGTGATGACGTTCGTCGGCCCGCTCCTTGGCGTGGCCATAGTCGCGGCCTCGTCGCCATCGATCGCGTTCATCGTGAACGCAATGTCATTCGCAGGGTCGGCGGTGTTGATCTTGTCGATCGGAGGGCTCGGGAGCACGAACCCGCTTCCTGCGCGACTGCGACCGCCTGTGGATCCCACCCACCCGTCACAACGACGATTGGTTGGCGCGTTCATCTCCGGTTTCGAGGCCCTCGGGCGGGCACCTGAGCTGATCGGTCTGGTGTCGCTCGTCGGCGCGATGTACTTCGTACGCGGTACGGAGCTGGTGATTCATGTTTTGGTTGTCCGCGACCTGCTTGATGCGGATCCCGGCGCGATCGGCTACCTAGCCGGTGCCGTAGGACTCGGTGCCGTCGTTGCGATACCGATCGCAAGCCGTTCAGCGAACTCTGACCATCCGGTCCGGCCGCTGTTGGCATCGGTTCTCCTGACCACGGCACCGATGGCGGCGCTCGCCCTGATCGGTGATCTCGCCGAGGCGTTGGCGCTCTTGGTTCTCGTCGGTGTCGGAATGGTGGTGTTCGAGGTGGTCTCGGTCATCACGATCCAACGCACTGTCGCAACCTCGGATCTTGGGCGAGTTTTCGGAGCGCTCAACAGTGCGAGCAACACCGGCAAACTCGCGGGAGCGATTGCTGCACCCGCTCTGGTCGCGATGTTCACGACCGCGGGAGCACTCGTCGCAATCGCCCTCGTGCTGGCACTGGCGTGCGCCCTGACGGTTGGTTCACTGCACAGGATCGGACACGTAGCGGCTACTCGACGCAGAGCGCTCGATCCGATCACCGACGTCCTGGCTTCACTCGCCCTGTTCGACGGAGCTCCGCGCTCAGCGCTCGAGCAACTCGCCGCCGCCGTCGAGGTTTGCGATGTCGCCGTCAACACGGTCTTGATCTGCGAAGGAGACCAACCCGATGACCTTTTCGTCGCCAGGACCGGGCAGTTCGACGTCACGGTCCGCGGGAGCAAGATCAACACTGTGGGTCCCGACGCCTGGTTCGGCGAGATCGGTCTGGTCCAACGGGTGCCGAGAACCGCCACCGTGCGGGCGATCACGGATGCGACGGTCTGGCGGATCCCCGGACAGACGTTCATCGACGCACTCGAGGAGTCCGGGGCGGCACCCTCTGCACTCGTCCAGGGCATCGCCGATCGGTTGGCGATGATTCAGTCAGGCCAGCCATCGACCTAGGTCCTTCGACCTGACCGACCGGATCAGATCGTCAGTCGGTGCAGCCAAATCGGTTCGTCGACACCTTTGACGTGGGCCGGGCCGATCGGTGAGAGTTCGTTCGGCGGCGGCTGCTCGCCGTGCGCGTGAATCACGCTGTCTGAGACGAGCAGCTCGCCAGGCCCTGCGAGGTCGCTGACTCGTGCCGCGATGTTGACGGTCTGGCCGACGAGATCGTCACCGCGAGCCATGGCTGCACCGTGATGAATGCCCATTCGCATCGCCAAAGGAAAGGTGCCGCAGGCACGAGCCGCGTCGACCGCGCACAGAATCGCGATCGAGCACGCCAACGCCTCGACCGCCGACCCGAACGACAGCATCAAACCATCGCCGATCTCTTTGACGAGCCGCCCACTGGAACAACTGGCGAGCGCATCGATCACGATCTGGCTCTGCACGTCGAGAACGCGGGCGGCTTCGATGTCGCCCACTGCTCCGTTGAACTCCGTGAATCCCACGAGGTCGGTGAACAGGATCGAGCTGACGACGATGTCGGAGTTGACCGATTGAGCCGTCATCGCGACGAGATGTCGATACGGCCGGTGACCGATCGGGCGCTGACCGTGCAGTCACACTCGTCGTCGGTTGAGGTGACCTCACCGGGCGGAGACGACTGGCGAACCCTTGAGCCGGCAGGCATCGAGACCGACACTCGGCCGCTCACCGTCTCGGCCTCGACATCGTTGGCGTCGTCCATTTCGATATCGATTCGGCCGCTGACGCAATGCGCCTTTGCCGTTCCAACGACACCATTCAGGTCGATCCGGCCGCTCGTCGTGGCGACGTCAGCGTCGCAACACGCCCCAACTTCGACGCGACCGCTGGTCGACCGGATTCGGCAGTCTCCATCGACCCGCCCGATCTCGATCGATGCACTCGACGTGCGCACATCCAACGAGGCGGCGTGTTCAACCCGCACCCGACCGGATTCGGTGACGATGCCGAGGTTGCCAACCCGTCCGACCACGTCGACGCGACCCGATGTGGTGCCGACGAACACGTCGACGCCGATCGGCACTCGCACCACGTGCCGGCCACTGTCGCAGCTGATGGTGAGTATCGATCCTTGACGGCTGAACTCGGTGGCTCCCGATGCGGCGACGTCCGAGCGAACTTCGGCCACGACCTCGACACGCCCACTGGTCGTCGAGATCCGAACGCTCGTTACCCCGTCGTCATCGTTCCCGACTGACCCCATACCGTCACGATATGACCCGCTGCCTCACGCGGCACGCATTGTGTCGGGTGTCTCATGCGACAACGGTGCGGGTTAGACCGATGTGAGTTCGTCGCTGTGTCGAGTGTCGTCGTCGCCGGCGGCCTCAGGGCTGATGTGACGTCCCTCGACGTCGATGTGCGGCAAGATCCGGTCGAGCCATTTGGGGATCCACCAGTTGCGGTCACCGAGCAGTTCCATCGTGGCCGGCACGAGGACCATGCGAACGATCGTGGCGTCGATCAGCACGGCGATCGCCAGTCCGAACCCGAACAGTTTGAGCGATCGGTCGTCGCCCAACACGAACGCACCGAACACGCAGAACATGATCAACGCCGCGGCGGTGATCACGCGTGCGGTGACGGCGAGACCGTCGGCTACCGCTACGGCGTTGTCCTTGGTTCGGTCGTACTCCTCTTTGATGCGCGACAGCAGGAACACTTCGTAGTCCATCGACAGGCCGAACACGATCGCGAACAGGAACATCGGAATCCAGGCATCGATCGGACCCGGTTTAGCAACGCCGATCAAGCTGCTCGCCCAACCCCATTGGAAGATCGCCACGATCACGCCGTAGGCGGCGCCGATCGAGAGCAGGTTCATGACGACCGCCTTGAGCGGGACGAGAACACTGCGGAACACCGCCATCAACAACAAGAAGCTGAGCAGTAGCACGACTCCGATAAGGATCGGCATCCGGCCACCGAGAAACTTGGCGAAGTCGGTGGATGCGGCAGTGAGACCGCCGACCTTGGCGTCGACACCCGTGGCAGGTATCACCGTGTCGCGGAGGTCGCCGACCAGCGTTGCCGTTTCGGCGTCCTGTGGCGCACTCTCCGGGTACACGATCACCAACGCCAGCGAATCGTTGATCGGCGTTGGGACGGTGAAGGCGACATCGTCGGCGGCACCGATCGCTTCGGCGAACGTCGCCAGAGCTTCCGGATCGGCGGCGGTCTCACCCTCGATCATGATGAACAGCGGGCCGTTGGTGCCAGGCCCGAAGCCTTCAGCGATCAGGTCGTACGCACGTCGCACGGTGGTGTCTTCCGGATAGTTGCCGTAGTCACCGAAGCCGAGCCGGATCGACAACAGCGGGATCGACAACACCAAGAGAACGACGACCGCGCCAATCGCGCTCGGCCATGGCCGATGCTGGATGAAGCGGCTCCACTTGTACCAAAAGCGTTCCTCTTTCGGTCGTTCTGGGCGATGCGGTACCCGACGCCGCAACGGCTTGACCGCGAAACTTGCCACGAAGAACACGATCGCCAACACGAGCCCGCCGAGGAATATGGCACCCTGACCGGTCACGATGCCGACGATGATTGCGACCAGAGCGACACCGATCGAGCCCATCGCCGCCCATGTGGTTTCGTCGATCCGGTTGCCGACCCAGCCAAGCAATGCCGGCAGAAGCGTCAGCGAGCTTGCCATGACCAGCAGCACTCCGGCCGACGAGGCGGCAGCGACGCCTTGCACGAAGTTGAGGCCCATCAGGAACAGGCCCATCAGTGAGATGATCACCGTGATCCCGGCGAACAGTACCGCGCGACCACTGGTGTCGAGCGCGTCGACCACGGCGTCCTCGACGGACGCGCCGGCATGCAAGTTCTCGCGGTAACGAGTCACGATGAACAACGCGTAGTCGATGCCCACGCCGATGCCGATCATCGCCACCATCGCGGTCGTGAAGTCGGGCATCGAGATGACGTTGCTGCCGAGCGAGACGAACGCCGAAGCGACACCAAGTCCAAACAGGGCTGTACCGATCGGCAAGCCCATCGCCAGCACCGATCCGAATGCCAGGATCAAGATGATGACCGCCGCGATCAGGCCGTAAATCTCGCTCTGAGGCATCTCGAACTCGGCGAACAGGTCACCTCCGTACTCGACGTTGAGACCGTCGACCGCCGCCAGTTGATCGCCGAAGTCGATGATCTCGTTGCCGACATCCACCATTTCGGGGAACGTTCGACTATCGCGGATGTCGAGCTGCGCGAATGCGACGGTGCCGTCCTGGCTGATCTGCTGTGGGCTGTCGTACGGGCTTGTGACGCTGATGTCTCCCTTCGACGCGGTGTACTCGTAGATCTGCTCCAACGTCGAACGCACCGCCGGGTCATCAAAACCAGCCTCGCTGCGGGCAACGATCTGTGCGGTGAAACCGGCGCGGTCAGGGTCGGTCGCCTCGAGCACGTCTTGGACCTGCTTGGACTCACTGTCGGGCAACGTGAAATCGGTGCGATAGTCGGGTCCTACGACACCGGCGACAATGTTGATGCCGACCAGTAGTGCCAACCAGACACCGATCACGATCCAGCGGTGACGAACGCAGCCGCCCGCCAAACGAGCCAACAAGCCCAAAGATGAGCCTGTATTGGGAGTTCTCACAATGACTGCTCCTTGGAACGATAGACAACCACACTAGGACGGATCAGAAATCGGATACTCGACAGGCCAGCCAAGATATCTCGGCGCCGAACTCCAACCCTAATGGATCAAGGAATCGCGTGGCACCGCGATTCCTGACCCGGTAAGGAGGAACGAGTGCTACGTCGGCAGGACCTTGATCCGGTCGCACGAGACGCTGAACCACGTAGCGATGAACACGATATTCGCTTCACAGACGGAGCTCTCCACAGGACGGCCACTACCCCCTCGCGGCCGAGTACGAAGCTCCGCGTCGTTCGGTGCAAGTGGGCATCGAGTTGCGACCCGCGATCGAATGGCTCAAACGGTAACGAACCTTGTGAGCAACCAGACTGAGGATCAAGATCCCGGCTCGATCCGGTTGGCGATCGCCGCGCCGACAGCAGGCAACCCATGAACGAGCGTTTCCCACAACAAGTCCAAGTCGACGTCTGGATAGTCATGCACCACCTTGTCGCGCATGCCCTTCACATTCTTCCACGGAACCCCCGGCATCGTCGCCAACAACTCATCGTCGAGACCCTTGGCCGCTTCACCAATCTCACTGATGATGTTCTTCGCCGCCCGGATCAACAACGGATCCACGAGGAACTCACTGTGACCGCGCTGCACCAACACGGCGGCGTCATTCACAGCCGAGACGATGTCAACCAGCCGATCTTCATGGCTCCTCACAGTGGCACTGCCTCCAACGCCACGTGAGCCAGCCGACCACGCAACGACCCCGGTGTCAGAATGTCGACCTCACGGCCGAGCAGTTCAACCAGATCGTCATGCAGCCCCGCAACATCAAACAATGTGCTGGGAAACGCTCGTTCACGGGTTGCCTGCTGTCGGCGCGGCGATCGCCAACCGGATCGAGCCGGAATCGTGATTCCCATTCTGGTTGCCCCGAGGTTCGATACTCGCGTGGGCCATCCGATAGCGGCCGCAACATCGATACCACTTGCACCGAACGACGCGGAGATTCGCACTCGGCCGTCACGCTTCGTTGTCTCGGGTTGCGATTGTGGCGTTGAGGTGGTTGGCGACGAGGTCGATCATGCTTCGTCCGCGTCCTTCGAGAAGGTTGATGACGCCGGTGCCGGCGACGGGGTACATGCAGATTTGGCGTGGTTCGGAACCCAGGGGTCGGCCACGATCAGAGATCGATGCGGAGCGCCTCGTAGGCGGGGGCGAGCAGTTCGACTACTGAGACGCTGTCGACGTCGGCGTCGAGTGGTTCGAGACGGGTGAGGACGCGGTGAGGTGGGATCGGCTGCACGGCCTCGGGTTCGACCGATCGATCCTGAGCCGGAACCGTCAGGCCTGGCGTGAGTGGCCACCATGGCGGCAGCCCCGCCTGCAAGGTGTCGACCTTGTTGTCCGGTTGGAGCGATGCGAGCACATGTTCACGATCGCGACCCCGCCAGGCGAGGGCAAGCCAGGGGTCGGTATCGAGGTGGTCGGCGTAGACGTAGAGCACTGCGGCGATGTGCTTGCATGGGTTCTCCCAGTCAGGGCAGCTGCACTTTGCGCGCAGTTCGCCCCAACTGGCGGGGAACAGGCTGACCCCGGCTTCGCGGAACACATCTTCCAGTTCGGATGGAAGCTCACCCGCGAGGAGACGTGCGACAAACCCGATGCGGGCTCGGAGTGCGTCGTCGACCTTGCGCCATTGGACGTCGGAGGGCTGCTTGGTCTGGATCGTCACAACGTAGGGAGTGCGACGCGAGCCTTGCACCTGTGCAGCAATCAGACCTGGGTCGACGTCGAGCGAGAGCACTTGACCAGAGCGGGCGTACCGTCGTCCACGTTGCATGCGGGTGCCGAGCCCGTACGACT
>JANPLQ010000064.1:0-24734 GCA_031422395.1 Ilumatobacteraceae bacterium
CAGCAATCTTGGAAAAGTCTTGGAAATCTTGGATTTTCGCCTCGGCGAACGACTCGAAATCCGACATCATGCCTGGTAGATATGTGTGGGGCGGGTGGGGATCGAACCCACGACCCAGGGATTATGAGTCCCCTGCTCTAACCACTGAGCTACCGCCCCGAAAACGTCTACAGGGTCCCACATCGGGGACCCTGCGGCGTGGCTCCGGGAGCAGGGCTCGAACCTGCGACAAATCGATTAACAGTCGATCGCTCTGCCAGCTGAGCTACCCCGGACCGGCGAACGATGAGGATATCGCCTCGATCATCGCCATCACACTTCGATGCGTGCGAGAACACGCGTAGACGACCGTGGCGCACCCCATCAGGTGCTTGCTTCCGCCGATTGATCTCGGTTCTGCCCGGTATGGCTTGTGAAACTGAGTCATAGGAATGCCCAGAGTTGTCGACCAGTATTCAGTTGCTACCCCGAGATCCAAACCCTCGTGCAGGTACAGGCGGAGACGCAATCGACTTTCGTCGATTGTAAAGAAGCGGCGGAGCCATGCGACCGAGGCCAACAGAATCTGCGGCGACGTGTTCGTTACTTTCACCACGCCATCTGTCTTGGATCCTTCGCCGTGGTACAGACCGAGGCCGTACATCAGAAACTCGCGCTCGGTCAGCATTCCGATCAACGCAACCGCTTCGCGTTGGCATCGGTCAACCTCGGCGAGACGCTTCACCCTCATCGGATGCGGCTTCATACTTGAATGACCACGGTTGCGGGGGTTTGGGGTGAAGTCGATGATGTCGCGGCACCACAGCGACACGGAACTCTTGGCGACACCAAGGTCGTTGGCGATCGCCTGCAATGTCCACGACTGGGCGCGTAATTCACGAGCCCTCGCACGTTCTACAAACTTGCCCGCGTTGCCCATGTCCCCATCTTGACGAGGGGGTATGGCAGTGAGGTCGAGACCTAGGAGGCGAGCGGAAGCGCCGGAGCAACCATCACGGGGACCGGGCAGATCTGGAAGAGGGTCCGCAGCAGGCCGCCTTTGAGACCGGGAAGCGACGCCGGAATAATGACCCGCTGCACATTGCGACGTTGCATCGCCTCCATGATCGAAACGACCGCGTCGGTTCCGTTCGTAGTCAGCGCTTCGACGTCGTCGTGGACAGGTTTGAGTCGACGAACGATCTGTTCGAGATAGATCTCGCCAGCCATCGCAACATCAATATCTTCGGACTCGGCGAACTCGTGCAACGGTTCGGCAGACTGGCCATCGAGGGAGAGCATCACGGTCAAGGAACGGTCCTGTGTGGTGAGCACCTCCAGACCGCCTTCGCCAACGATGCTTGATGGGTCAACAAGGACCAGGGTTCGGGGGGAATTCAAACTTACATTCATGTCAGTAAGGTTACGGAACCCAGATTTCAACCAGATGGACACGAGGTAAACAACCGGTTCGGGGCGGTGTGATACCTGTCACTCGTTTTCGAGGAACTCTCTGAGACGTTGCGACCGCTGCGGGTGGCGCAGCTTGGCTAGCGTCTTGGCTTCGATCTGGCGAATCCGTTCGCGGGTGACACCGAAATCGCGGCCGACCTCCTCGAGCGTCTTGGCTTGCCCACCGTCCAGACCGAACCGCATCCGGACGATTTCCTGCTCGCGTTCCGACAATTCACCCAGCACCTGCTCGACCGCGTCGTGCAGCATCGCCTTGGTCGCCGCGTCTGCCGGCGTGTCGATCGATGAGTCTTGGATGAAGTCGGCGAGGTTCGATTCGTCTTCCTCGCCTACCGGCGAATCGAGCGACAACGGATCGAGTGAGATCCGCAACAGATCGCGTACGCGTTCCGGCTCCATCTGCAGCTTGTCTGCCAACTCGTCGACCGTCGGTTCACGCTCAAGATCCTGATGGAGCTGCCGCCGCATCCGAGTCAGCCGATTCATGTGCTCGACCATGTGGACAGGAATCCGAATCGTGCGCGCCTGATCGGCGATCGAGCGAGTGATCGCCTGGCGAATCCACCACGTCGCGTACGTCGAGAACTTGAAGCCCTTCGTATGGTCAAACTTGTCGACTGCCCGCATCAGCCCGAGGTTGCCCTCTTGGATCAGGTCGAGCAGTTGCATCCCGCGCCCCGAGTAACGCTTGGCAATGCTGACCACGAGCCGCAGGTTGGCCTGGATCAACTCGCTCTTTGCCCGCTCGCCGCGCTGCACGGCTCGTAGCAGCATCCTCTGCTCGGCACCCTCAGCAACACCGTCATCGATCCGCCCAGCGGCAACGTGACCATTCTCGATTAGCTGGGCCAACCGACGCTCGTCGTCAGTTGTCAGTAGATCGACCTGGCCGATCTCGCGTAGGTACATACGCACGCCATCAGATGAACCGACATCAACCCGAGCAGGGCGCTTCTGGTTGCGACGGCCGCGACGGCGCGTCAGCAACTTTTCGTCAGCTTCGTCGTCAGTCGCGACAGGGCGAACAGCGCCTTCAGTCGGAGTGTCATCGTCAACGATGTCGTAGACCTCATCATCGATGGCGATCCCGGCTGAATTCAGCGAAGCGTTCAACGCGTGCAGCACGTCGCCGGTCAACTCCACATGACGGAGTACCTGCGCAACCTCCTCGGCCGGCACGACGCCCACCGTGCGCCCGCGCACGATCAAGTCGTCCCATTCCGATCGATCCACACCCTCAACGGGCGGCGTGATCGCCGGCAGCTCAACCTGGTCAGGTCCCCCCACCAGAGCGCCCTTCCATACGTCCTTCCAGCCAACCTAGCAACCAGCCCGCCGCGTCGAGGCCCAGTTCCGAGTTTCTCAGTTTTTCTGTCGCCACTCGAACCTCCGCGTCTTCGCGTATCCGTTCAGGATCAGAGCCCCGCCCGCTGGCTGTGACCTCTCGACGCACCGCCGCCACGATCAGGTTACGCGCCTCGGTCTCTGCATCGACCTCGAGATCGATCACTGCTGCCCGTTCCAACACATCGCGAGCCTCGGGGTCGACATTCGCGAGAGCAACGTCGAGATTCCCGCCGGCCTCGGCAATTGCGAGGAAGGCGCGCCGATAGACCTCGTCGACAAACAGTGCCTCGACCAGCCATGAGGCAATCAGGTTCCAGTTCTGCACCAGCAACGCAATCGCCACGAACTCGGCGTTCTGCCTGCGTTCCAGACGAGCTTTGGGTCGCGCCACATTGACATGCGGACGACGCGCACGGCGCTCGGCAATCGCGACCATGTCGTTGACCGGCAGGCCAATCTGGACCGCCATCTGGCCGGCATACAACTTCCGAATATCGACATTGGGATGCTCGTTGATCACGGCCATTGCCTGCTCGCCGAGCCTTGCTACTGCTTCGGGCGACTGGGGTGCCTTGCCATCGAGCACGCGGCCGAGCCGGAAACCGAGGAACGGCTTGGCGGCATCGACTGCGTTCGCAAGTGCGCCCGGATCCTTTTGGGCGATCTCACCAGGGTCCTTTCCGCCAGGGAACGACGCCACGCTGACTTCGACCTGATACTTCTCCTCCCACTCGTAGAACCGTTCTGCGGCACCCTGACCGGCCGCATCAGCGTCGAACGCCAGCACGACGCGACTGGCGTACTTCTTGAGCAACCGCACATGCTCCTCTGTGAAGGCAGTGCCGCACGTCGCCACCGCGCGGGGTACTCCGGCAAGGTGGAATCCGATCACGTCGGTGTAACCCTCGCAGACGATCACCTGGTTGCCGTTGACGATGTTCGACTTGGCCCAGTTCAACCCGTAGAGCGTCTTCGACTTGGTATAGATCGGCGTCTCCGAACTGTTCTTGTACTTGGCCGGATCAGTGGAGCCAGGCAGGATTCGTCCGCCAAGCGCTACAGCATCTCCGTTCTCGCTGAAAATCGGGAAGATCACCCGCCCCCGGAAGGCGTCTTGCAGCTTGTGGCGGCTGTTCGTGAACGCCAGCCCGTTGTCGCGCAGAAGATCAGGGGCAATCCCCGATTCACGCGCCAGCAGATCCCAGTCGTCTGGCGCCCAGCCGATCTTGAACTGACGGGCCACGTCGCCGGCCAGCCCGCGACTTCGCAGGTAGTCGCGTGCGACTCGAGCGTCAGTGCCCTTCAACAGTCGTTCGTGGTACCAGTCGACGGCCTGGTTCATCGCCTCGATCAGTTTCTTGCGACGAGCGCGTTCCTTGGTCTGCCCGGTCGACGTTTCCGTGAGTTGAATCCCTGCCCTGTTGGCGAGATATTCGACTGCTCCGAGGAAGTCGGTGTGCTCGATCTCCTGAACGAATGTGAATACATCGCCCGACTTGTCGCAGCCGAAACACTTGTACCGGGCCGTCTCCTCACGCACATTGAACGACGGCGATCGCTCCGCGTGAAACGGACACAGCCCAACCCAGTTGCGGCCAGCCCGCTTCAGCTGAACGTGCTGGCCGATGACGTCGACAATCGACACCGTCGAGCGAATCCGCTCAATGTCGTCATCCGCAATCGCCATGCGCTCGAATCTAACGCCGTCGACGGAACCCGCCGGTAGCCCCGATCAGCGTTCCGACGTCGGAGGCATCGGTTCGTGGCGCTCGAATGCGGCGTCGGCAAGTTCTGCGTCGGCCAACGAGCGCTCAAGCTTCAACGAGAATCCGACCGATGCAATCAACACGATCGCGATCACGAGCAGCGACAACCAAGTCGGGATGTGATACCAATCGGCAATGATCATCTTGACGCCGACGAACGCCAGGATGATCGCCAAACCCTGTTGCAAGAAGGCGAACCGGCTGTGCATATCGGCGATCAGGAAGTACAACGCCCGCAACCCCAGAATCGCGAACGCGTTCGACGAAAAGACCAGGAACTGTTCGCGGCTGACCGCCAACACCGCAGGCACGCTGTCGACAGCGAAGATCACGTCGGTGGCTTCGACCAAGAGCAGCACCGAGAACAGCGGCGTCGCCAGTCGATGCCCGTCGCGCTTGGTGAACATCTTCTGACCGTCCAGCTCGTCAGTGGTCTTCACCAACGTATTGACGAGTTTCAGAAACTTGCTCTCGCCAGGATCGACATGGTCGTTGTCGGTGAACACCAATTTGGCAGCCGTGTACAGAAGGAACGCACCAAAGACATACAGCACCCAGTCGAAGCGTTCAATCACCGCCACGCCGGCAAAAATGAACGTCGCACGCAGGACCAGGGCACCAAAAATCCCCCAGAACAACACCCGATGCTGATACAGCGCTGGAACTTTGAAGTAGCCCATGATCAGGGCCCACACGAACACGTTGTCGATACTCAGGCTCTCCTCGATGAGGTAGCCGGATACGTATTCGCCGGTCGCCGCTCCACCGAACCACGCCCAGACGACCAACGCAAAGCCGAGTCCGCAGGCGATCCAGACAGCCGACTCGACCGCCGCCCGCTTGATCGGGAGCACCTTGGCTTCGCGATGTAACACGAGCAGATCAAGCAGCAACATCGAGAAGATAACTGCCAGCAGCACCACCCAGTGCCACCAGTGCACGTTGAGTTCAACGAAGTTCTCGCGCGACGATTCAGAGCCCAACAATGACGAGAACATTTGTCGAAGGCTAGCGACGATCAATCAATCGTCACTCCGGAGCAGGTCAGCCGCGACCCATCAGACCGCCGAGCACGCCTCCCGCGCCGCCTGGCGACGAGCTGCCGCCACCGACTGCGGCTGAGATCCAACCAAGCAGTTCGTTCGGATTACGGGTTTGAGTCCAGACCTTGCCTGGTCCGGTGAAATCGAACACGAGGCCCTCACCACTCTTGAACGTTTGCACCAGGCCACCGGCGGCCTTGCGCAGTGTCATCGTGACGGTTTCCTCGTAGGCGACCATGTGTCCGGAATCGATCGTGATGCTCTGCCCCGCTTGAAGGTTCCACACCTCGAGGGCGCCGTAGCAGGCGAAGACCACTTCCCCTGTTCCCTCGGCACGCAGGATAAACGCGCCCTCCGAGCCGAACATGTTCTTGAACCCGCCCCACTGCGTGTTGATCGCCACGGTTGCCTCGTTGGCGACCCAAGAACCCTTCGAGATGAACAGCGCTCGACTGTTGTCGACGGTGTAGTAGCTGATGTCGCCCGGCAGCCGCGCCGCGACATCAACGAACCCGCCCTGCGAAGGTGCCGTGTACGTCGCAATGAAAAAGCTCTCGCCGCCAAGTGCGGCGCGCTTGAGCGATTTCATCATGCCGCCCTCGGCCTTTGCGGCGAGCGTGACGCCGGCCGACATCGCCATCATCGCTCCTGACTCGACGCGCACCTGCTCACCTCCGCCAAGGGTCAGGCGAGCTACGCCATAAGCCGGTGTGTGTCGTGTTGCGATTTCCATGAACCGGACAGTAGTCGCACGAGAAAGGACCGACAGCGGTTTGCTGCCGGTCCTTCGGAGTTCGGCTACTTGGTGGTACTGGAACCGACGATCGCCTGTGCAGCGGCCAGCCGAGCAATCGGAACTCGGAACGGTGAGCAGCTGACGTAGTCGAGGCCGGCCTTGTAGAACAGGTCGATCGACTCAGGGTCGCCGCCATGCTCACCGCACACGCCGAGCTTGAGATCCGGCTTCGTCTGACGGCCACGCTCGGCGCCCATCCGCACCAAATCGCCGACGCCGTCCTGATCGATGGTGTCGAACGGGTTTCGTTTGAGGAGGCCCTGTTCGAGGTAGGCGGGCATCATCCGGCTCTCGACGTCATCTCGGCTGAACCCGAACGTCAGTTGTGTCAGGTCGTTGGTTCCGAAGCTAAAGAAATCGGCTTCCTCAGCCAGCTCGTCGGCCCGGATCGCCGCACGTGGCGTTTCGATCATCGTGCCAATCGTGATCTTCGGCTTCTTCTTGAGGCCCTTGACTGCAGCATCAACCTCGGTCTGCACCCAGCTACGGGCGAGGGCCAGCTCCTCGCGAGTGACCGTCAACGGGATCATGATCTCGACAATCGGGTTCTTGCCGGCGTCACGGAGCTTGGCGGCGGCGGCCATCAGCGCCCGCACCTGCATGGCGTACAGACCAGGCTTGATCACGCCGAGACGGACACCACGGGTGCCAATCATCGGGTTGTGCTCTGACCAACTTTCGGCGGCAGCAAGCAGCTGATGCTCCTTCTTCGAGAGGCCGTGCTTGGCTTCCTTGACTCGAAGCTCTTCGACTGACGGAAGGAACTCGTGAAGCGGCGGATCGAGCAGCCGCACGGTGACCGGCAGGCCGTCCATCGCTTCGAGAATCTCCTCGAAGTCGGCCTGCTGTGCAGCCCGCAACTTCTCGAGTGCCTTGGTTTCCTTAGCCGGTGTGTTGGCGAGAATCATCTCACGCACAATCGGGAGTCGGTCAGGCGCGAGGAACATGTGCTCGGTACGGCACAGGCCGATGCCTTCGGCGCCCAATTTGCGAGCGTTGGCGGCATCTTCTCCCGTGTCAGCATTCGCCCGCACCGCCAGCTTGCCCTTGCGGATCGCGTCGGCCCACGACAGGATCGTGTCGAACTCGGCCGGCGGCGTGGAAGCCGCCATTTCGAGCGCGCCCAACATCACCTCTCCGGTAGCGCCGTCGAGCGAGATGACATCACCCTGCTTGACGATGATGTCGCCGACCATGAACTGGTTGCCGTCGATCTTGAGAGCATCAGCACCAACGATCGCCGGAGTGCCCCAACCTCGTGCGACCACGGCGGCATGGCTCACCAGTCCACCTCGGGCCGTCAGGATGCCTTGCGACACCATCATGCCGTGGACGTCTTCCGGGCTGGTCTCGTTACGAACGAGCACGACCGACTCACCCTTCTTGGATGCCGCCACGGCGTCGTCAGCAGTAAAATAGACCTTGCCTACAGCGGCGCCCGGCGAGGCGCCGAGGCCCTTGGCAATCGGCGTGCCCTTGTGAGCGAACTGGGGATGCAGCACTGAATCGAGATGCTCAGCAGTGACGCGGGACACGGCCTCCGCCCGGCTGATTTTCCAGGTGCCGCCGGAGCCGTTCCTGGTGCCCTTCGTCATGTCGACGGCCATTGTGAGCGCGGCAGCGCCCGTGCGCTTGCCAACGCGCGTCTGCAGCATCCACAACTTGCCCTGCTCGATCGTGAACTCGGTGTCGCACATGTCAGTGTAGTGCGCTTCGAGGCGGGCGAAAATCGACATCAGTTCCTTGTGGTTGATCGGGAACTGGTCCTTCATGTGGTCGAGTGTCTCGGTGTTACGAATGCCCGCCACGACGTCCTCACCTTGGGCATTGACGAGGAAGTCGCCGTACGCCAGGTTCTTGCCGGTTGCCGCGTTGCGGGTAAAACCGACACCGGTGGCGGAGTTTTCGTCGCGATTTCCGAACACCATGGCCTGCACGTTGACGGCCGTGCCGAGATCATGGCTGATCTTTTCGCGAACACGGTAGGCGATCGCCCTGGCACCATTCCAGCTTCGGAACACCGCCTCGATTGCGCCGTTCAGCTGCAGGCGCGGACGCTGGGGAAAAGGCTCACCCGTGGCCTTCTTGACAACCGCCAGATACGTCTTGCACAGACCCTTCAGCACATCGGCGCTCAAGTCGGCGTCGTTGTGCGTCCCGATCAGAGCCTTCGCATCCTCGAGTGGCCGCTCGAATAGATGGCCGTCGATGTCAAGCACGATTCGTCCGTACATCGCGATAAATCGGCGGTATGAGTCGTAGGCGAATCGGTCATTCCCTGTGACGTGGGCGAGTCCCTGCACGCTGTCGTCGTTGAGTCCAAGGTTAAGGACCGTGTCCATCATCCCTGGCATCGAAAACTTGGCACCAGATCGCACTGAAACCAGCAGCGGATCGTGGGGATCACCCAATTTTCGTCCCATCGACTTCTCGAGCTTGAAGACATGAGCGGCAATCTCGTCGTCGAGCTCTGCTGGCCAACCGCCGCGCATGTAGTCCCGGCATGCATCGGTCGACACGGTGAAGCCCGGCGGCACCGGCAATTTCAAGACCGTGGTCATCTCGGCAAGGTTGGCCCCCTTACCACCCAAGAGATCCTTGTAGGTCATGGGGGACTTGCGATGCTTGTGATCAAAGGAATAGACGTAAGGCACGGGGCGAAAGTCTAGGCGTGCTGGCGCAGTTGCCCCGGTTACCGGCGCGTAACTCGCCTTACAATCTGTTCGATGTTCCGATTGCTCGGGTTCGACGTACGCGTGCGGCCCGGATTTCTCATCTTTCTCGGCCTGATCGTGTTCCTGTATCAAGACGCGTTCGGGTTGTGGCTTGGCGCTTCGATTGCCGTATTCACCCTGCTGCACGAACTCGGTCACGCCATCGCCGCTCGTTCGTCAGGTGCCAAGGCCTCGATCTCGCTCGACTTCCTCGCCGGGTACACGTCGTTTCAGCCGACTCGCCCGATCCCCCGCGTGCGGCGAGCGTTGATCTCTGTAGCAGGCCCATTCACACAAATCGCGATCAGCGCTGGCGTCCTCGCAGGGATGGGGGTCAACCCGTTGTCCGTCGACAGCGCACGCCAGTCTGACGCGTCAGCTGCGATCTGGTGGGCAGGCCCCGTGATCGGATTGATCAACCTGATCCCGGTCTTGCCGCTCGACGGCGGCCATCTGGCGCAGACTGGTTTGGAGGTTTTCCTCGGCAAGCGAGCGTTTCGGGTGATGGCGATCGCCAGCCTGACGATCACTGTCGGCGTTGCGATCTTCGTGTTCTCCACCGGGCGCGGTGGTTTCGGGATCTTCATCGCCTTCCTCCTGATGAATCAGTGGCAACTTGTACAGATCACCTCGCCGAAACACAAGGGACAGGGACGTCAGATCGACGATGCAGAATCGGCGGCTTGGACGACTGGCCGACCAGGGATGCTCGAACCCGGGCAACGCCTCTCGCCGTGGTACCTGGCGCATCGTTCCCTCGCCAAGGGTGACGAGTCGGGAGCGGCACGGATCGTTCTCGACGATTTGGGGTCGACATCGGAAGGTCGATGGGCGTTGTCACCGGCAGCCAACCGGCAACAGCTACGAGCGATCGTCGACATACTTCCCGCCGACCTGCCAGTTGGCAACGCCTACAGCGGACGAGTGCTGGCTGACGTGATGCTCTCGGTCGGTTACCCTCAGCGGGCAGGTGCCTACGCCGTGGAGGCGTACGCCCAACATCGCACGTCGACGCTGGCGACGACCGTTGCGCGAGCTGCCGCGTCGATGGGCGACGAGACCAACGCCCTGCTCTGGCTCGAGGCCGCCAAAGATATGGCCGGCTCAGAGCATCAGATCTATCTCGACGTGCTCGGACGAGTGATGGACACCGCGCCCGAATTCGTGTCGGTGCGCAACTCGCCCAGTTTCACCAGCATCCGGGCTGCCCTGACATAACGCCGCTGCTAGTAGTTCCAAACGGATTTGTACTACCCGAAACCGAGCTAGTGCCGTGTCAGCAAACGTTTGCGTGTTCCGCCGGCCCGGTTCCCCCGCTGCTGCGTTGCGGACTCCTCACATTGGGGCAGGGCCAGTGCATCGTCGCCGCGCCTTGCATCGAACGAACCTGGCTCGACGTTTACCCACCAACGTTCACTGACACGGCACTAGAACTCGACCGGCTCACCAACATCGCTCGAACGCTTGACCCATCCGAGCGCCGCAGTTCCAGACACACTCGTCAGTTCACCGACGACGTCATCTCCGTCGAGAACGGGATCACCGATCGCAGCCCCGGCGGCCACTGTGAGCCGACGCAACGACTTTGGGGCTTCGGCCGCCCTACTGTCCATCCGTTCGACGAGCTCCTGGCCGGGATAGCAGCCCTTCGTGAAGCACACAGCGATTCCGTTCAATCCGGTGCTGGCCGGGATCGTCTCGCCCGGAATGATCTCGGAACCCATCCTCGGCCACCCAAGCACAATTCGTGTCCGCTCGGTGTCGGAATCCAGCTCACTCACATCGCCAACGATCAACGTCGTGTCGGCCTTGACTCGGATTTTGAATCGGTTGATTCTCGCCAAGAGCACTTCACCGAATCCTGCATCGACGTCGAGTTCGAAACGCTCATCGTCCGAACGCGTGACACGCGCAAGCCCATCGATCTTGCCTGTCGGCTGTAGGACGAACGTCCACCGCTGCTCGCCGACTACCTGATCACGCAGATCCTGCGAGACCTGCGAGTGAAGATACGTCAACGCATCAGGACCTTCGACGACCACGGTGTCGCGAGGTCCCAGTGCGGCGGTCAGCTCGGCTGGCAGTTCCATTGACCCAGTCTGGCGTGACACACTCAGATTCCGATGAATGATGTGGAAGCACTCGTCGAGCGCACGATTGCCACGATCACGATGATCGCCCGCAAGGCTGCGAAGTTCTCTGGAATCGTCGCCGCGCTGGCAACGATCGTGTGCGCGGGCTCGTTCCTGTTGGGGATCGCCGCATTGTCCGGCGGTATTGAGTCGGTATGGATCGTGCTCGGGATCGTGTTCGGCGCGATCGCAATCGCCGCCGGTTTGACTGCCTGCTGGCGCGTCGGTTCGATCCGGCGACATGTGCCGGAAATCGCCAACGAGATCAAGGCGCTGATCTCCGACGGAACCTCGACGACCAGGGATGTGATCGAAACATTCGATGTCAACGACGACCAATCCAAGGCAGGGTCGGCGATCGAACTCTCACGAGAGGTGTTCCATTTCAGGAGCGTGATCGGTGGAGGCCTCGAGAGTTCAGCTCGGTTCACCGCAGCGGTGACGGCACTCACGAGTTTCCCGTGGCTGATGCTCACGGTGATCGCGATCTCCACCGTGTTCGGCTTCCTGAGCCTGATCTTCCTACTCGCCCTTGCGCTGTAGAGATCCCGGTCAGTTGGTGTGCGACCTGCTTCGGACAAGTGAGGTGTGCTGCCGTCGTGTCCATTTGATGAGCCGGAACGCAAGAGCCGCGCCGCTGATCGCCACCAGCACGAACGTCGCCGTCAGTTCGGACGACTTGCCGTCACCATCAACTAGTACAGCGACGAAGGCTAGAACTCCCAGGATCCAACCGATCGATGCAAGCCAAATCGCGATTCGCTCGACCTGCGTAAATTCCGGGTCGGCGGCCACGCCGGTACGAACCGCACCCTCGGCCCGCAAGAGCTCGTCGAGCCAACGGACCGGGGCCGACACGACAGCCAAAATGCACGGCGCCCACATTGTGATCACCACAATCAGGCCCAACTCCTGGCCGACGGTGACCGGGCTCGACGCCACGATCGCGGCTGCCAAGTACATCGCCAGAGCCGTCATCAAGAAGGCCAGCAACGCCTTGACATACCTGAGCACGATCACCTGCAACCGCAGCATGTGGCGCACCATCCCGTGCTCGACCTTGGCGACTTCTTCGATGAGTAGGCGTTCGCGCGACGCCGCCAGTTGGAACAATCCCGCCGCCCGCCCGCGATCGGTCGGATCGATATCGATCCCAAGACCACCGTAGGCCGTCAACTGTTGATCGATGTGCTGACGAGTCGAGTCGTTGGCCGGCACCAAGAGCTCGACTGTGCTCGGCTCGACGCGGGCCCTGGCGAGCAATGTCGCTGAGGACGCCGTCAGTTCGTCGGACGGAAGACGCAGTGCGGTCAGTGTGAACCGGGGCGTGAACAGCTCGGAACCCTCGTGACGGAAATGTTGAGCGTGGAAGTAGAAACGGGTGAGATCTCGAAGCAGCAGGCCGAGCGCGGCAATCGGCAGCGTCAAGCAGACCGTGATCGCCGCCACAAGGCAGAGATGGGCAGCGTCGAGCTCACCGTTGACCAGCGAACTGATCACGGTCACAATCGAGTCGCGCGCGATCGCCGGCAACAACACCATCAACCCAGCGCCCGACAGCAACGCTGTTGCCACGCGATGGACGGTCGAGAGGCGGACTTCCGAACGCTGCAGGAACGCTCGAATCGCGGCTCGCTCATCAACGTCGAGTGCATCCACATCGTGATTGTGAACGATGCCGGCCCTGATGCGGTGGATACTCGTTGTTTACGCCTGGGTGCCCGCGGTGCGACGGGCCGCCGTCATACGGCGAGCTGCCGGGATCGCCGCCAGCAGCGCTGCAGCCTTGTTACGACACTCCATGTCCTCATCGTCGGGCACCGAGTCGGCGACGATTCCGGCACCCGCCTGGAGTGAAGCGAGCTGCTCACCCGGCCGCACGAACATCGTCCTGATGGCAATCGCGGTGTCGAGATTGCCTGACCAGTCGACGTAGCCCACGACGCCCGCATACGGCCCGCGCTTGAACGGTTCGAGTGCGTCGATGATTTCCATCGCTCGCACCTTTGGCGCGCCGCTCACCGTTCCGGCAGGCAGAGTGGCGCGGAGCACGTCGATCGGACCCAGCCCGTCGCGCAGATCGCCCGACACCTGAGACGTGAGGTGCATCACGTGGCTGTAACGCTCCAAGGTCATCAACTCGTCCGGAACCACCGTGCCGAATTTGGCGACACGACCGACATCATTGCGAGCCAAATCGACCAGCATCACGTGCTCGGCGCGTTCCTTGGGATGCTCCAACAATTCCGCAGCGAGGCGACGGTCATGTTCGTCGGTGGCGCCACGTTTTCGGGTGCCGGCAATCGGGCGCGAGATCACCTTGCGGTCGAGAAGTTGCACCATCGGTTCCGGCGATGACCCCACGATCGTGATCTCATCGTGCCTCAAGAAGTACATGTAGGGACTCGGGTTGACCTGGCGCAGAACGCGGTACACGTCGAATGGGTCTGCCTCCAACTCGATGTCGTACCTCTGCGCTAGGACCACTTGGAAGATGTCACCATCCAGGATGTATTCCTTGGCAACCTCCACGGCGCGCTGATACATGCCATTCGGCATCGACGACTTGACCTCAGGCAACGACTCGCCAACGACCGGCGGCTCTACCGGAATATACGGAAGCGGTTGAGCGAGCCGATCGACCGACATATGAACGCGCACCGAGGCTTGGTCATAGGCGTCAGCAAGCTGATCATCCGACAGGCCGTGGGTTCGTACGCTTTCGATCACGAAGATCCGTTGCCGCCAATGATCGAACGCCGCCAACGAACCAATCACACTCATCACCGCATCAGGAAGGCCGTGATCATCTGGCGGCGTGTTCGGAAGGTGTTCGACCTCGCGAATCACGTCGTATCCGAGGTATCCCATGATCCCGCCATGCATCGGCGGCAACTCGGCGAATGCCGGACTCGTATAGATCTTGAGCAACTCCTCGATCGCTACGAGGATGCCCTGATCGGTCGGAATCGAAGTCGGTAGGTCGCCAGTGACAGTGAGGTGGCCGTCACGCAACACCATCGTCGCTGACGGGTTGCGGCCGACGAACGAGAAACGACTCCAACGCTCACCGTGTTCGACCGACTCGAGCAGAAAGCCCGGCTCGTTACCGACCAGTTTGGCGAACGCAGCGACGGGGGTCTCGAGATCGCCGAGCACTTCCGTCCACACAGGTACCACGCTGTAGTCGGCCGCCAGACGCGTGAACTCCTGGCGGGTGGGCTGGACCTTCACGAGTCGGATTCGGGCCCAAACGAACGGAAAAAGCACGTGCGCGCCCCGGTGTGGCAGGCGCCCGCTCCCTCCTGCTCGACCAGAAACAGCAACGTGTCACCGTCACAGTCGTAGTACGCCTCGCGAACGAACTGACGGTCGCCGCTCGTGTCGCCCTTTCGCCAAAGTTCCTGGCGGCTGCGAGACCAGTAGACCATCCGCCCCTCGTCGAACGTGCGGGCCAACGATTCACGATTCATCCACGCCATCATCAAGATCTGACGAGAATCAGCATCTTGAGCGATCGCCGGTACCAGTCCGTCGGAGTTGAACGCGACCGCGTCAAGCTGCTCACTCGTTGCATCAATCCGAACTCCCGTTGGCATCCACCCATCTTACGGCCGCCCCGCGCCCGCGTCCCAGGACGTTCTGTGCGGGCTGGGTCAGAGGTAGAGGCCTGTGGAGGCTTCAATTCGTTGGGCGGCAACCGCGTGGAGATCGCGTTCGCGGAGCATGATGTAGTCCTCCCCACCGACTTCGACTTCGTACCGATCGTCGGGGCTGAACAGCACCTTGTCGTTCATCTCGGCAGTCCGAACGTTTGGTCCGAGCGCCACGACGTCGGCCCACACCAACCGCTTCGCAATCGTGGCGGTCGCCGGGATCAAGATGCCGCCCGACGAGGTGCGTTCGCCGTCCTCCCTGCTCATCTTCACGAGCAAGCGGTCATTGAGCATTTTGATCGGGATCTTCTGGTCCGCTCCGGCCACGAAGCTGAGGGTACCGTCGGGAATCGCACAAGCGACTAGCTCAGTGCGCTCCTGCCGGGGTGATGCAGAATTCGTTTCCTTCCGGGTCGGCGAGCGTGGTCCAGCGAAAACCATCGTGCTCCCTCAACAACCGCCTCGCTTAGCGGACCGCCCGTTCCATCTCGGCTTTGATGTCTGCTGTCAGCAACGGGATCACGTCCAGCGCTCCGAAGTTCTCCACTACCTGGCTGGCTTTGCTTGCGCCGGTGATCACGCTGGAGACCATCGGGTGTTTGGTACACCAGGCCAACGAGAGTTGGGCCAGCGTGCAGCCGAGTCGGTCGGCAATCGGGCGCAGGCGTTCGACCTTGGCGACCCGCGCAGCGTCAGTGACGTCGTCTGTGAACCATTCGTAACCTGCAAGGGTCGCCCGCGAGTTCTCAGGAATCCCGTCGCGATACTTGCCGGTCAGCATCCCTGACGCCAGAGGGCTGAACGTGGTGTTGCCATAGCCGGTATCGGCGTGAAGTCGGGCGTACTCGCGCTCGACCTTGCGCCGGTCAAGCAGGTTGTACTGCGACTGCTCGGTGACCGGCTTGTGGAGATGGTGGCGTTCGGCAATGTCGATCGCGTGACGGATCTCGTCAGCCGACCACTCGCTCGTGCCCCAATAGAGTGCTTTACCGGCCACGATCATGTCGCTCATCGCCCAGACTGTTTCTTCCATCGGCGTGTCAGGATCGGCGCGGTGGCAGTAGACGATGTCGATGAAGTCCTGCCCAAACCGTTCCAACGAGGCGTCGATCGCCTGCCGTAGGTACTTACGGTTGAGCGTGTTACGCATGTTCGGGTCACGGCCGTGAAGGCCCCAGAACAACTTGGTGGTGAGTACGTACGACCAGCGCGGCCACGCCAACTCGCGCAACGCCTCCCCCATGATCGATTCGCTGCGCCCACCGGCGTACGCCTCTGCGTTGTCGAAAAAGTTGCATCCCGAATCGTGTGCAGCCTGCATGCATTCGATCGCCGCATGCGTAGCCAGTTGTGTGTCGAACGTCACCCAACTTCCGAACCCGAGCACACTGACCTTCACGCCTGAGTTACCGAGTCGCCGATATTCCATCTGGGGGTGCGGGATTGCCATAGCTCGGAGGCTAGGCGAGTGCCCGCCAGGCGACGAGTTCAGTGTCAAGTTCGGCGATCACCGTCGCTCGCGTCAGCTTGATGGTCCCCGCGTACGCCCGCGGGTCGAGTGTGGCGGCGAACGCTTCTGCACGGGCGATGGCGGTCTCGATCACCAACTCTGGGGCGACGATCTCGTCGAGAAATCCGATGTCAACCGCTTCCCGTGGCGACACAAGTTGTGCGAGCGCGGTCACTCGCTGAAAATCACGATTACTCAACCGCGCCTCGGCAATCGTGATTGCCCACTCGGGTAGCACCATCCCGATCGCCACCTCGTTGAGACCGATCTTGGCCGGCGCGTCGGCGCCGATTCGTAAGTCGCAGCCGAGCAGCATCAACGCACCGCCAGCGACCGCGCTCCCGGTGCAAGCGGCAACCACCGGCACCGTGGCGGCGTAGATGTCGCGGACGAGGTCCCCGCCGTCGCCGACCAAACTGACGATCGCTTTGGCATCACCGCTCATCATCACGGCGAGATCGAACCCCCCGGAAAAGCGCCCCTCACGGCCATGAATCACGACCGCTCGAATCTCGTCGTCAAGTACGGCGACACGGATCTGAGCTCGGATTGCGCCAATCAGCTCAGCGGTCAACGCGTTGGCGCGGCCATCATCGAGGCCGAGGATCAAGACTTGACTGCGCAGTTCAACGGTCAGGGAATCTGTCGACATGTGCCCGACGTTACCTGTCGGTAACTTTCGGGTCTCAGTCGGGCGGACGAACGGTGATGCCGCGATCGATCATGACCCGTTTGGCTTCGGCAATCGTGTGCTCCCTGAAGTGGAAGATGGAGGCGGCGAGAACGGCGTCGGCCCCTCCCTCGATGATTCCGTCGGCGAGATGATCGAGCGTGCCGACTCCCCCGCTGGCGATCAGGGGCACGTTCACGGCGTCAGCAATCGCCCGAGTCAGTTCGAGATCGAACCCCTCGCGGGTTCCGTCACGATCCATCGACGTCAACAGGATCTCCCCGGCACCAAGCCTGACTGCCCGCTCGGCCCATTCGATGGCGTCGATCCCTGTCGGTGTCCGCCCACCATGCAAATACACCTCAAAACCGTCACTCGCTGACGGCCCGCGGCGCTTGGCGTCGATCGCACACACGACGCACTGCGCGCCGAAGACGAATGCGATCTCACTGATCAGTTCGGGGCGCTGCACCGCAGCAGTGTTCACGCTCACCTTGTCGGCACCGGCCCGCAACATCCGGCGTCCATCCTCCAAGGACCGGATACCACCACCGACGGTGAACGGGATGTACACCTGCTCGGCAACTCGGTAGACCATGTCGACAGTCGTGGCGCGGTCATCCGACGACGCCGTGATGTCGAGAAACACCAGTTCGTCGGCACCCTCTGCGTCGTAACGCGCAGCGAGTTCGACCGGATCACCGGCATCGCGTAGGTCGACGAAGTTGGTGCCTTTCACGACCCGACCACCAGTCACATCGAGACATGGGATCACCCTGGCGACCAGCATCAGCCGACCTCCAGCGCGTCGAGCGCGTCACGTACCGTGAATCTGCCCTCGTACAGCGCCTTGCCGGTGATGATCCCGCCCAAACCTGGAATCGAGGCCAAAGCCACGATGTCGGCCAGCGATGCGACGCCACCGCTTGCGATCACTGGCACGGTGGTGGCCGCCACCGCGGCGGCCAGCCCGTCGATGTCGGGGCCGGTCAGCATTCCATCACGGCTGATGTCGGTGATCACGAACGCGGCCGCGTACGGAAACATCGACAGTGCCTCATCGAGATAAACGCCACTCCCCTGCGTCCAACCGTGAACGGCCAGTTCGCCATCACGATGATCCAAACCGACGGCGACCGGCATGACGGCGCTGGCCGCAGTCACGAGCTCTGGGTCGCGAACTGCGGCCGATCCCATCACAACTCGGCTGACACCGGCGTCAAATAGGGCTTCGACGTCGTCCAAAGATCGGATTCCGCCACCGTTCTGTAGGCGCGCCCGACCTTCGAGTGCGCGTCCGATCGAAGCGACGACCGGGCGGTTGACCGGATCGCCAGATCGGGCGGCATCGAGATCGACGACATGGATCCACGGAGCCCCGGCGTCGGCGAACGCAACAGCAACAGCAACAGGGTCGTCGCCGTATACCGTTTCGGCGTCGTAGTCGCCCTTGGCGAGGCGCACGACCCGTCCACCGCGCAAGTCGATCGCCGGGTACAGATCGGTGACAAACACCATCAGCACGCTCGCGATCCGGCGCACACGTCGACAAAGTTGCGGAGCAGATGCAGACCGGTCGAACCAGATTTCTCGGGATGAAACTGCGTGGCGAAGACGTTGCCGATCCGGAATGCAGCGTTCACGATGCCCCCGTACTCACAAGTCGCCGCCACCGACGACGGATCCGTCGGCACCCCGTGCAAGGAGTGGACGAAATACACCCACGGGTTATGGCCGAGACCGACCAGGATCGGGTCATCGGGTTGCGTCAGGTCCAGACGATTCCACTGCATCTGAGGGCGCTTGACACCCGGCGGAATCCATCGAATCGTTCCTGGAATCACGCCCAACCCTCGGGCGACGTCGTCCTCTTCGCTGCCGTCGAACAGCATTTGCATACCGACGCAGATCCCGAGAAACGGGCGTCCTGAGGCAGCCGCATCGAGGGCCGGCGTCTCCAGCCCGCACTCGCGCAGTGATGTCATGCAGGCGCCGAACGCTCCGACCCCGGGCAGTACGACACCGTCGGCATCGGCCACCAACGCTGCATCAGTCGTCAGGCGAGCGTCAGCACCCATCCGCTCCAACGCCTTTTGAGCCGAGTGCAGATTGCCGATCCCGTAATCGAGCACCGCCACGAGCGGACGGACGTCAGTCAACGTCACAGCACGCCCTTGGTCGACGGAACACCGCCAGAACTCTCGATCCGGACTGCGTCGCGCAACGACCGGGCGAGACCCTTGAATGTGGCCTCGATGATGTGGTGCACATTGCGACCACGGATCAGCTCGACATGCAATGTCATCGCTGCCGCATTGGCAAATGACGACACGGCGTGTTCGGCAAGTTGCGGGTCGAACGCCGGCTCACCCAACGGCAACGCTTCGGGCATCTCGACCAGCCACTCGACGTGTGCACGCCCTGACAGATCGAGGGCGATGTCGATCAGCGCCTCATCCAATGGGAACCGCCCGCTAGCGAACCGACGTATCCCGGCCTTGTCACCGAGCGCATCCCGGAACGCCTCCCCGAGCGTGATCGCGACGTCCTCGATCGTGTGATGCGTATCGATGTGAAGGTCCCCGGTCGCCTGCACGCTCAGGTCGAAACCGCTGTGGCGGCCGAGCTGATCGAGCATGTGGTCATAGAACGGAATTCCAGTCGACACACTGGTCACCCCGATGCCGTCGAGGTCGATCGAAATCTCGATCGAGGTCTCCTTCGTGGTGCGGCTACGTGTTGCAGTACGGCTCATCGGTCTCTCTCAATGATCTCGTCGAGGGCGGTCAGGAAGGCGTCGTTTTCGTCGGGCGTGCCGACGGTGATCCGCAAGCAGTTGTCAAGCCGTGGCCAGCTCGAGCAATCACGAACGAGCACGCTGCGATCGAGCAGACCCTGCCACAGGGCGCGGCCGGTGATGTTGCGCGGGCGGAAGAGAATGAAATTGGCACCGCTCGGTACGACATCAATCGGCAACTCTCGCATCGCTTGCGAAAGCCGTTCACGCTCAGCCACGATCAGACGCACGCGGTCATCCATCTCATCGACGTACCGCAACGCAAGCCGACCTGCAATCTGCTTGGCTACATCGAGGTGATACGGCAGGGCAACCTTGTCAAGTTCGGCCACGAACCACTCGGGACCGATCACATACCCAAGCCGCATCCCTGCCATGCTCCACGTCTTCGAGAACGTGCGAGTGACGACGAGCGGTCGGTCCTCGGCGAGGAGCGTGAGTGCCGACCAGTCGGCGAACTGTGCGTATGCCTCGTCAGCGACTACGAGTCCTGGTGCGATGTTCAGCAGTTGTTCGATTCGTTCGGCCGGCTCGACGATCCCGGTTGGGTTGTTTGGGGACGTGAGGAACGTGACATGCGGCTGATACTCGTCGATGACGCGTCGCATCTCGACCGGGTTGAGCGTGAAGTCGGCATCGCGTTCGCCCTCGACCACTCGCGAGCCGACGACGCGGGCAATCTGAGCGTGCATTTGATAGGTCGGTTCGAACGTCGCAACCGTACGACCGGGTCCGGCATATGTCAGCAAGATCGTCTGCAACACCTCGTTCGAGCCATTGGCTGCGAACACCATTTCCGGGCTGACATCGTGCATCTCGGCGATCGCTGCCCGTAGGTCGGTCGCTTGACGATCGGGGTACCGGTGCCACTCGACACGCGACAATTCGGCTGCGAATGCATCTCGCCAGGCCGTCGGCGGCGGCAGTGGCGACTCGTTGGTGTTGAGTCGGACACGAACGTCGACCTGCGGCGAGTGGTAGCCCTCGAGGGCAACGAGATCGTCGCGAACAGGAATCACGCAGGCGAGGCTACCGACCACTTGGTGGTGGAACGGAATAGGTTGGGATCGTGCCGCAGCCAGACGTCTCCACCGTTTCAGCAGAACTTCAGTCCGTCACCGAAACGTTGATTCGACAACGAGACCGGGTCGGTGCACTCGCCGAGCCATTTCTTGGCACGTCGAGGGAAGACATCGTGATTGCCATTCACGAGGCTGAACGCCAACTGCAAATGGCAACCCGAGCTATGCAGCGAGCAATCAAAGCGATCGAACGATAGGGAGCCGATAGGCGAGGCGACCAATCGTTACGTCGCCCTATTTCGACGGCGCAGCAGGCGAAAATGAAAACTCCAGCACAGAGAACCCTTACCTATCCGCTAGACCCCTAAGTCGACGATCAGGAGTGGGGATGACCCCCGGCGAACCGGGGGTCATGCGACCCGTTGAACGGGCTAGGCGGCGGACCCAGCGCTCGTTCATTATCCAGGTGGCGGGAACCTGTTGAGACTATTGTCACACTAGGGCACCGTTCGATGCAAGCATGCTCGGAGATTCCTTCCAAATCCGGCCCTACCATTGTCCGAATCTTGGACATTGGTCGGTTATCGCGACCGTGTCTTGACACGCAGTAACGACGACGGGCATATGTCCTCCAAGGCGCACCTTCCACAATTCGGCTTCTTGGCGTCGCAGACACGTCGGCCGTGCAAGATGAGGCGCAGGCTGAACGGACCGCGATCAGGGCCTGGCAGGTAGCTATTGAGCTCATGTTCGATCTTGACCGGGTCAGTCTCACTAGTGAGACCAAGCCGGTTCGACAACCTGATCACGTGCGTGTCGACCGGCAAGCCCGGCAACCCAAACGCCACGCTGCGCACCACATTGGCGGTCTTGCGGCCGACTCCCGGGATCGACACCAAGTCGTCAAGGGCGGTCGGAACCTCACCGTCGTATCGATCGATCAATGCGTTGGCCATACCCATCAAACTCCTCGACTTGGCGGAATAGAACCCCGTCGAGCGGACAATCTCCTCGAGTTCGCTGCTCTCGGCGTGCGCCAAATCGTCTGGAGTCGGGTAGCGGGCGAACAACGCCGGCGTGACCAGGTTGACCCGCGCGTCAGTGCACTGAGCCGACAGGATCGTGGCCACCAACAGTTCGAACGGATTCGAGTGATTCAGTTCGCATAGGGCTTCCGGATACACACCTGAGAGGCGCCAAGCGACTTCCCTCGCCCGGCCCTTCGGCGTCCTTGGCCGCTTCGACGTTCTACTCATGCGAGCCGAGGCTACGACTCGCCGCACTCTGGCACCGAGAACGCTCACATTTCCGGTAGACCTCTCATGTGCGACTCGTAGAAATCATCCGCAAACCGGACTATCGAGAACGCCAAACGCTCGTCGATTTCATCGCCGCGATGACCGACGAGTTAGGCGCTAGACCGCTCAGCGATCATCTCTGGCTCGACTTACAAGCCGGCGGCGCGGTCGGTTTCATCGCTGTCCGAATCGCCGAAGCCGATCGCACGCTGGCGATTGCGCAGATCTCCGCTGGCAACGACACGTCGTCGCTCGAACTCGTCGTTCGGTCCAACTTCAGTGACGCACGCCAGGTATACGACGACGCGTTTGACACAGCTATCGACTGCTTTCGACGACGCGGCGGCGGACCACTGCAGTGGTGGGTCGACAACCCGACCGCAGATGACGTCACGATCGCCGCACGTCACCTCATGGCACCGGACCGTCGGCTGCATGAAATGCGGCACGATCTCCCGATCGGCGAGCACGCATCGGTCGAGACCCGCTCGTTCGTTCCAGGGGCCGACGACGACGCCTGGCTGACAGTGAACAACCGCGCCTTCGCGACGCACGGCGAACAGGGAGGCTGGACCAACGAAACACTGGCGTTGCGTCTTGCCGAACCGTGGTTTGACGCCGACGGATTCCGGCTACATGAGCGCCACGGCCGGCTTGCGGCGTTCTGCTGGACGAAGATCCATTACGATCACGACCCATCCATCGGCGAGATCTACGTGATCGCCGTCGACCCAGAATTCCATGGTCAGGGTCTCGGACGTCAACTCACCCTGGCGGGACTCGACTCGATCGCCGATCGCGGTGTAACCGATGCCATGCTGTACGTCGATGCCGACAACGTCGCTGCGGTCGCGCTGTATACGCGAATGGGCTTTACGATTCAGCGCACCAGGCAAGCCTTTTCGGCCGTGTTGAGCGCCATTCTTTAAGGAGTCCGATGTCCATCACCGCAACATCCGAAGAACTCCCCCGTTGGAGCGTCGCCGACGTGCACGAGTCGCTTGACGCGCAAAGTTTTCGGGACGCCGTCGAGCGGCTCGGCGCTGAGACAACGCGGCTGATCGGCTTGTTCGACGAACACAATGTGAGAGCCATCGAGCCACGCCCCGTCACCGCTGCCGACGGTGACGTTGCCGACACAGTAGTAGTCGCTTTCAACAGAGTCAGTCAACAACTCGAGACGCTCGAAGCAGTCGTGTATGCGACCGTCGCCACCGATTCATGCGATGAGCAGGCGCAATCGCTGCTCAGTCAACTCGACGTGCAGGGTGCCTCGATCGCACCGTTGCTGTCCCGACTTGCCGACTGGGTTCATTCCCTCGGCCTTGACCGCCTCGGCGCGGTGAGCAACGAAGTGCACGAGCATCAGGGCCCCTTGACGCGGCTCGACGAACGGGCCGGGCACCAGATGAGTGAGGCCGAGGAGGGCCTCTACGCCGAGCTCTCGACCAACGCGGCATCAGCGTGGAGTCGCCTGCAACACGACATGACATCGCAGCTGGCGGCCGATTTGGTGCATCCAGACGGACGCATCGAACGTCTCCCGATCGCAGCCATTCGGGGTCTCGCTACCGCGTCCGACCCCGCTGTCCGTAAAGCGGCGTACGAAACCGAACTCGGTGCGTGGCCGACCATTGCGACGCCGATCGCGGCCGCGATGAACGCCCTCAAAGGCGAAGCGAACACAATCAATCGACGACGTCATTGGGAATCGCCGCTCGACGCATCATTGTTCGCCAACAGCGTCAGCAGAGCGACATTCGACGCCATGCAATCGGCGGTCATCGAGGCGCTTCCCGACTTCCACCGCTGGATGCGAATCAAGGCACGGTTGCACGGCCATCAGGGCAGGTTGCCCTGGTGGGACCTCGTCGCACCGATTCCCAACGTCGGGGCGTCAATCAAGTGGGATCAGGGTCTCGACTGGGTGCGATCGGCCTTCGCCACGTACAGCGCCGAACTCGCTGGCCTCGTCGATCGGGCACTCGATGAGTCGTGGATCGACGCAGGACCGCGTGACGGGAAGACAGGCGGCGCGTTCTGCATGAACTTTGTCGATGACCGGTCGCTTGTGTTGCTCAACTGGTCGAACTCACTCGAATCTGCGCAGACCACAGCCCATGAACTCGGCCACGCCTATCACAACACCACGTTGGCTGGCCGCACCGCGCTGCAAAAGCGGATCCCGATGGCGCTCGCAGAAACGGCAAGCATCTTTTGTGAGACGCTCGCGGTGGAGGCAGGACTCGCTCGCACACACAGCGTCGAACGGCTGGCCCTGCTCGACATCGATCTCGCCGGAGCGAACCAGGTCGTCGTCGACATCCACTCTCGATTCCTGTTCGAGACTGCCGTCTTCACACGTCGCCAACGCCGCACGCTTGGCGTTGGTGAACTCAAGGACCTGATGTTGCAGGCACAGGCCGACGCCTACGGAGAAGGCCTAGACCTCGACACTCGTCACCCCTACATGTGGCTGCTCAAGAGCCACTATTACGGCCCGCACTTCTACAACTGGCCCTACACGTACG
>JANPLQ010000065.1:0-4957 GCA_031422395.1 Ilumatobacteraceae bacterium
GCCGACCATCAGCGCCGAAACCGACAACATTCCTGTCCGAAATCCTGCCCGGCGTGCCGCCTCGGCGTTACCGCCGAGGACACCGAGTTTGAAACCCCAGGCGGTGTACCGAAGCACCGCCCAAACCGCTACTGCAGCGAGGAGCGCCACGACGAGGCCGACATGCACGCGACCCCAAAGGATCGGGAGGGACTCGGATTCGGTGAACGCACGCGTTCTGGGGAAGCCGGTCGAGGCAGGGTCCTTCCACTTGTCGAAGACCAACCAGCCGAGCACCAGCGTTGCCAGATAGTTCAACAGCAGGGTCGAGATTGCCTCGTTCGTTCTGGCCACGACTCGAAGGGCCGCCGCAATTGCCGCCCAACCGGCGGCGAAGATCATGCCGGAGATCGCCATCACGGCCAGTGTCACTATTCTCGGCGCCGACTGGTCCAACGCATTCGCGGCGAACATCGCTCCGATCGCGCCGAGCACGAGTTGCCCCTCTCCGCCGATGTTGAACAGCCCAGCCCGGGCCGGGACGACAACCGCCAGCGCGGCAAGCAGGTACGGCACCAGCCGGACCATCACGTCGCCGAAGGCGGTCGAGTCACGCGCC
Organism: Ilumatobacteraceae bacterium; assembly: GCA_031422395.1. GTDB lineage: Bacteria > Actinomycetota > Acidimicrobiia > Acidimicrobiales > Ilumatobacteraceae > Ilumatobacter. The sequence continues at coordinate 599 of JANPLQ010000065.1, forward strand.
ACCGAATCCCACATGGCGCGATAGCCGTCGAGCGGATTGGCGCCCTTCGTGATCAGCAACACGGCGAACAGCAGCAACGAGGCAAGGAACGTGCACGCCACTCGGACAGTGGGGCCGACCCATTCCGGCAACCGCGTCCCGGCGTCATACCGTGCCGTGGCGACGCCGTCTGGTGCGGCGAGAACCGAATCGGTGGTGATCATGCCGCCCCCAACATGAGTTGGCCGAGGTGATGTCGATCGGTCGATGACGGCTTGACCGAGGCGGCGATGTGGCCATCGTGCAGAACGACAATTCGGTCGCAGACGGCGAGCAACTCATCGAGATCCTCGGAGATCATCAACACCCCAGTTCCGGCTTCGCATCGCTTTCTGATCAGGTCCAAGCCCGTTCGGACGGTGGCGATGTCGAGGCCGCGGCTCGGGTACGCCAGCACGATCAGGCCGACCTCGGCGGCTAGCGCGCGGGCAAACAGCACGCGTTGGACGTTTCCGCCGGACAAGGTCGCTACCTCGCGCCCGAGTGCAGCCACACCGAGCGCTTCGAGTTCCGGCAGGTTCGACGCCCACTTCTCGACAGTCGGCCAGTCGATCCGCACACCCTTTCGTGGCAAGCGACCATCAAGGCTCAACGTCCTCAACACGTCGAGACCGGGAACGACCTCGTCGGCGATCGGGTCTTCACACATTCCGACCACACCTGCACTCCTTGCGGCACGCGGGCGGTTCGGCCGGACGTGGTGTCCGTTGATGTGAATTTCTCCGTGGCGAAGCGGTCTCAGCCCGAGGATTGCCTCGTACAGTTCGCGTTGACCACTTCCTGCGACGCCTGCGACACCAACGAGTTCACCCTGGTCGACGTCCAACTCGACTGCCTTCAGCACGTCTCCCCCACGGTCACCCGTGATGTACACATCTCGCATTCGCAAAGCTTGCTCGCCTCGTTTCACCGAGTTCGGTGCGCCGGCCAAAGGACGGACGGTACGGCCGACCATTGCTTCGACGAGTTCAACGTCGTTCAACGAGTCGGGGCTGACCGCGTCGAGAATCAGCTTGCCTCCCCGAAGCACCGTCAAGCGGTCGCATGCCGCCCGGGCTTCGCGCAGCTTGTGCGTGATCAGCACTACCGACAAACCGCGTTGGCGAAGCCCAGCCACCGTCTCGAACAGCGCGTCGACCTCCTGGGGCGCCAGCGCGCTAGTAGGTTCGTCAAGGATAATCATTCGGGCGCCGGTCATCAGCACTCTGAGGATTTCGATCTGCTGACGCTGCGCGAGAGCAAGATTCCGGACCAATGCGGTGGGATCGACGTCTAGACCGAACTGTTCGGCTGCCTCTGCTACCGCCAGCCTCGCGGCACGCTGCGAGTAACGATCGAGCCCGACTGAGAGGGCGACATTTTCGGCCACACTCAATGCAGGAATCAGGCGGAGATCTTGAAACACCATCCCGATACCGAGTTCACGTGCGTCGGTGGGTGACGCGATGGTCACTTCCCGACCGTCGAAAGCGAGTGTTCCGGTCGATGGTCGATTGACCCCGTAGAGCACTTTCATCAACGTGCTCTTGCCTGCCCCGTTCTCGCCGAGCAGGGCATGCACCTCTCCCTTGGCGACTCGCAGTGAGACCTTGTCGTTGGCTACGACGCTCCCGAAACGAACCGTGATGTCGCGGGCTTCGAGGATCGGCGTCATCTCGTCGGCTTCGCCAGTTTGATCAAATGGGTCACTCACCGCCGCCCCCATGAATCATCCGGGCCAAGGCCATTGCCGAACGTTGTTCGACCACCTGACGGGAGATCCGAAGGTGCCTGTTCAAGCGCCGTACGGCAAGGGGGCGGTCACCCGCAATCAACGCCTCCACAATCGACAGGTGTTCGTCGATGGTCTTGCGGATCCGATCAGCGGTAAGGAAGTCGTAGATTCGAACGACTCGAATTCGCTCACTGACCCGCGTCAGGATCTCGACCAGCGCACTGTTCCCGGCGGCGCCTGCAAGTCTCACATGAAAATCCTCGTCCTGGAGGACGAAATCAGGATCAGCCCCGTCGGGTACCTCAATTGCGCCCCATTCGTCGCGGAGCGCAACGAGCAGCCGTTCGTCATGCCCGTCGTCGATCTCGAGGGCGGCCAACTCGAGACCCCGCCGAACTACATAGAGCTCGCCGATCGTATGGAGGTCAGGTGCCGCCGGGGAGAAGCCGCCGTCCGGGAGGCGCTCGACGAAACCCTCGACGTGGAGCCGCACGAGTGCTTCGCGGATCGGAGTCCGAGAGACGCCGAGACGATCCGCAAGCGAGACCTCCCCAAGCCGGCGGCCGAGTAGGAATTCGCCCATGAGCAAACGATGCTTGAGTTCGTCGTAGGCGAGCGAGGTCAGCGACCGACGAGACGTATCAGTTGTGTACTGCGCTGTATACACGCAGGTCAACCTATGGATCGGGGGTTTCCCGGCGATGTCGACTCTGTGAACGGAACAAGTCAGTCTGACGCGTAAGCGACGCCTGACCAACTCGCGAGGAAGCCACCGAACTGGCCCGCGAGGTCATGAACCGGCAGGCGGTCCCCCACGCGGTTGGGAGTTCCGAACGTCGGGTCGCACGGCCGACGAGGAGCGCTACAGCGCTGCGGCAGTGCAGAGTCATGGCACGTCGACCAGAGCCATGAGCTCGTTGGTGTCGTCGCTGAACATGTACGTGTGCCCTGCCTTCAAGGTGAGTGTCAATACGACCGTGACGCCCGGAGCGATCGACTTGAGGCCGCCGGGGAATTCGATGGGAAGCGGCGCCGGGCCAACCTGTCCACCTTCCATCCAGGCACCGATCTCTTCGCCTCGGCTGAGATCGGTGCCAATGGGAACTCCGCCGGTGTTCATCTCGTGAGGCAGCGTGCCGATGTTGCTGACAGCGACAACGTGCGTTCCCGCCGTGAGGGGTGGCACAGTGATCGCATCGTCGCCGAGCGTGATGGTGAGGTCGGCCTTGGGTAGGTCGCGCTTGTTCCCGTCGGTCACCGTGAACATCGTGATCATCCCGTGCTGCATGTGGTTCATTCCGTCGGCGGCGGGAAAGTGGCAGGAAAGGACGTAGGTGCCGGGAGTGAGCGTTCGCGCGTAGCCGAAATGGGCGCCAGTCCCGATGGCAGTGGCGCCACCCGGATCCGCAATCAGCACCGCACCCTGCGGACCGCCCTGCTCCAAGAGGGCCGCAGCCTCCTCGAGGGTTGTGCCCGGTTCGACCTGGGCTAGGTCGAGCTCGTGAGCGACCGAACCAAGGTTGGTGATGTCGAGATCGACCAGAGGCCCCTCGAAGGTTTTCGGCATGGTGATGGAGTAATCGGCGAGCTCCACCTTGCCCGGCCCGGCGGACCGGTCCGGCGGATCACTGCCACACGCAGCGGCGAGCGTGATGGCGAAGACGGTGCCGGGGATGAGGGCGAGATGTTTCATGGCAGTTCCTCCGAGTGACGAATAGGGTGTGCTGCACGATGCATGCAACGTCGTTGACGGCGCATCGGCCCCCGGTCATCGGTTTGTCACAATGAACGAGTGACACCAAGCCCTTGCACGTTCCGGCCAGAGGGCCGAAGATGACCCGATGACACGTGCGTGGATTCGGCACGGCCTACTCGGTGCCACCGTGGCACTCGGGGCCGCTGGTGTTTTCGGATCACTGCGTACAGGTGACTTGCCCGGCAACGGTGACAGTTGGGGAATCGCGGCATCGTTCATCGGTTTCGCCTTGTTGGGTTGGGCCGTCAGTGGACGGCGAGCTGAGCTGCCCATCGGTTGGTTGTTCCTCGCCGGTGGCAGCGTTGGCACCGCCACGTTCCTTGCAACGTGGTGGGCGTCTGAGACGATGGTCAACGACCCGGGATCGCTACCGGGCGGGCCTTTCGCCGCCTGGCTGTCACTGTGGCTGTCGGCGTTGCCGTGGCCACTGGTCCTCGTCGCACCACTTGTGCTCTTCCCGACCGGCCGCGCCCGCACCCGGCGCTGGTTCTGGTTCGCAACAGTTTTGGGGGCAGTCATCGGCATCCTGACGGCCATCGCCGCTGTCGTCTCGCTTCCCGTGGCGGCGAGGAATGCGGTGGAGCTCCTCGACTCCCCCGGTATCGCCGGGACGCCAGCAGCCGAGTTTGCAATCGGACTGCCTGCGATCGCGCGGTTGATCAGTTTCGTTGCCACATTGATCGCACTCATCGGTCTCGCGGTCGCTCGCCATGGCGCCCACGGCGACGACCGACGGCCCTACACAACGGTCCTCGTCGGTGCCGCCTTCGTCGTCGCGATGTACATTGTCGACGCGCTGGTTCCGGTGGTCAGCGGGCAGCAGCACGCGTTGCCCGAGGCAGTCGTGGCC
>JANPLQ010000066.1:0-1579 GCA_031422395.1 Ilumatobacteraceae bacterium
GACCTCGACGACTTCAAGCCGATCAACGATACCTACGGTCACCCAGTAGGCGACTACGTGCTTACAGAGGTCGGCCGGCGCATCGCCAGCGTTCTCGGCCCGAAAGACTTCGTCGGGCGCCTCGGCGGCGACGAGTTCGCCGTCATTTGTCCCGGCCTGAGCGATGCCATGCACGGTCGCGCCATCGGCGATCGGATCATCCAAGCGATCCGGGTTCCGCTCATCGCCGAGGGGCTCCGTCTGACGGTCGGTGCCTCGGTGGGAGTGGCACTCGGCGCACAGCCACTGATCCCAGCGATCCTCGCTCGACGAGCTGACGAAGCGCTCTACAACGCCAAAAACTCTGGCAAGAACACCGTTTGCCTGGCTAGCTGACGCCCCAGGCAGCTCCCGTCCACGCGTCGACGACCATACGACTCCGCCGTACTTGTCGGCGAAGCAGGTCATTGGGCGGACCGCCGAGGTCGTCGACTGCGTTGTCGGATGGCGGTACTGGCGGCTACAACACGGTGCGAGTCGTAGGTCTCGCGTCCGTCACCCGCGATCCACGCTGCACTTTCGATCGACAGTTGATCGTTGGCCTCAAGGCGTTGGTGATCGAATCCGATGTATCAAACGGGAGTTGAATGGGCTCAGTGGGTGGGGGGGTTCAGGTCCACCGGATCCCCAGCACAGCAGGTCGACCGAGTGGGGTGGCTATGAATGATTGGTACCGGCCCGAGGCCTTCGAGCCTGGCGAGATCTATCTCGACGCCGACGGCTCGCTGACCCTGGAGTACGCAGGTGCCGTCACTGCGAAAGCAGCTCGCGCTTTGACCACCGAGGCGGAACACACCATCGAGGCGACTGACGACACTGAGCTAGTACTCATTTTCCTCATCGTGACCGAGGATCACGCGGCCGCCATGTTCTACACCCACACGAAAGCGGATGCCGACAGCGGCTACGGCTTCATATCGCTGGCGGATCCAGCAGGGACGAAGTCGACCGGTCGCTCCCGGCCAAGCTGAAAGCCGCAACACTTACCTCGTGTGACCTCCGCCGTTCGCGGCGAGGAAGCCCTGTGTTTCGCAAGGTCTCGGCTCCAGACGGGCTCGCCGTCATTGCACCGGCCTTCGGGCCTCACGACACCATCTGCGCCAGGAGGCGGCCAGCTTGCTGCCGAACTCAACAAAATCTGAGCAGTCGATTGCTCTGCTCGTCGAACTCGATGGCACTTAGGACTCCCATGTCTCGAAGCCACGTCAAGCTCGCCAGTTCGTCGGCGATGCTGCCACGTCCCACCGCCCGCGAATCGTCAAGCGTTGTGGACTCCTGTTGCGCCACGAGGTGGGTGAGCGTGTTCTCGGCTTGCTTGGCGACCGCCTTGTCGACTCGAAATTCGATCACGCCGGCCTTTGAGGAAACGGTCAGTGTTGACTTCCCTGCCAGAGCCTTTCTGGTCCCGACTGACGAGATTGCCCAGAGCGGGAGCATACGGACGACCTGTTGATGTCCCCGAACGGTCCATTGCACTCGACTGGTAAGGATCTTTACGTCGGCGTGCTTGCCGGCAACCCGCGACGTGAACTGCATCAGC
>JANPLQ010000067.1:0-12974 GCA_031422395.1 Ilumatobacteraceae bacterium
CTTGGCACCCTCGACGCGGGCACGAACGAGGCTGTGCGTCTCGGTCGTCTGCCCCGGGCGCGAAACGGTGATCGCCACCGTCGAACCTTCCGGCCCGAGGAATGGGTTGTGCCACACCTCCCCCGCAACGGGTAGCGGCGAGACGCCGTCGACCGCCGTGATCGTGTCGTGAGCCCGCAGCCCTGCGCCCTCGGCGGGGCTGCCGTGGAAGACGAGGATGACGCTCACACCGCCGGACTCTGGGATCGGCTGGAAGTACCCACCGATGCCGACGTAGTCGACCTGCCCGGCCAGCTCGGCGTCAGAAGCGGCGACATCCACCGGACTCTGGAAGTTCGAGTGGTCGTCACCGAGTTCCTTGATGAGGCCTTTCATCGCCAAATAGAAGTCGTCGTTGTTGAGGCCGCCGCTGACGAGCTCGCGATAGCGCTCGACGATCGCCGGCCAGTCCTTGCCGTTGAACGTCGGATCGACGTAGTGGTCGACAACGGCGTCGGCGAACTCGTCGAGTAGATCGAGCTGAGTGGCAGTCGTTGCCGTGTCGACCGGGCTGTTCGCGGGTGGCACGAACGCTGAGGCAGCGGGTTCGATCATGTCGGCGTGTTCGGGCGCCGTCGGCGCACCAGGGACGTACTCGCACCAACGCAGACCTTCGGGCAGCGGAGTGGTCACCGTCGTCGCGATCGTCGTCGTCGCTGCCGCGGTCGTCGGTTCGGTCAGCGGCGTCGTCATTGCCACCGTGGTGGGAGTCGTGGTGGTCGCGACCGCGGTTTCGAATGCACGGGGCGCGTTCGTTCCGGAGTCGGTCGTGGTTCCGCCACCGCTCGAGCAGGCGACACAGCCGAGGACAAACCCGACCCGAATCAACCGCCTGCACCGGAAGGCGCAACCCCGGCCGCTCACAGGTGGCAGCGGCACAGCCATTCGCCCAGTCTAGGGAGGACTGCAGGTTGCTGCACCTCCGCTCGGCGCTTGCCTGACAGGTGCGGCCGATCCGGCCGTCTTTGACCGACTTGCGCGTGCGCGGGGTGTCCTTCGCGGTTGCGGCGATGCAAGTTCGGGAACTCGGTCACACCAGCGAGTAGCCCTTTGTGAAGCCGCTACGGTGTTGAGGCGTTGGTGGCTGCCGTGTCGGGTGGGGTCGTAGGCGGTGTTGTCTTGCCAGCGTCGCCAGATGATGTGGGTCCAGCTGCGAGGCGAGGATGCGTTCGGCGTGGGGGTGGGTCTTGGTGGACTCGAGCACGTCGCCGTGTGGACGACCGGCGAGCAGGACCGAACGCAGACGATCTGTTGTGTGCGCTTCTCCAGCCCGTTCGGAGAAGCTACCCTCACCCCAACCTGACACTCGCCGTCGCCGAACCCGGGCTTGAACCTCCGAGGGTTTGGCGCGAACCTTGGGTGGGGACTACAGGACAGGAGGCTCGGAATGAGCACAGACACACTCGCCGCCACATTCGCCACGACCAGGGGCGTGCTCGACAACGTCATGGTCGACCAGTTGGACAACGCCACATCGTGCGCGTCGTGGAACGTGCGCCGACTCGTCAATCACCTCGTCGGGGGCGCGCATTGGTTCGAGATCACGACCAACGCCGGAGCGTCACCGGAGGTCGACGACACCGAAGACACGGACTACACCGTTGGTGACATGGTCGCCGCTTACGACACCGCAACCGCCGGGGCGCTCGCCGCGTTCGGAGCCGACGGGGCACTCGAGCGCATGATCACATTGCCGTTCGGCACGTTTCCCGGCGCGGCCTTCATGGGACTCGCGACAGTCGACCACTTCACTCATGCCTGGGATCTCGCCAGGGCGACCGGACAGTCGACGGACCTGGCACCAGCGATGGCCGAGCAGCTGCTGACAGCCGCACGGGGCATGATCTCCGACGAGTTCAGAGGCCCTGACGGGGTCGCACCGTTCGGCCCCGAAACAAGCATCGACGACACGGCCTGCGCCGCCGACCGGCTCGCCGCGTTCCTCGGCCGTACCGTGTAACGGTCGAGGGGCGGTCGCTCGCAGTCACGATGACGGCTGGCCGGTCGGGACGAGCGCGAACCAGGCCGCCCGGGGTGCATCCGCGGCGCGGATGATCTGTTGAGCTCGGCGGAGCAGCGCACCCGTGGCGGTCGACCGGTAGAACCACGACTCGGCCTGGCGGGCGGCTGGGACGTGATCGACGAGCGCCAGCGCCGCTTCCTCGTAGTAGGCGCGGATGTCGAGTGCCGCCTGACCGAGTTGGCCCGGCTCGAACCCGACAGCGTCCCAGGCAGCACCATCCACGATGCTGACGAAGGACGCGATCAGATCGGGGATCCGATCCGGACCTCCCATCCGTCGGACGTTGGTCGTACCGGACGATGCCCACTGACGTTCGTAGGCGACTCGCAGTCCGAGCGCTTCGTCAACCGCGGGATGCAGCGACGGATCGTGGCGCGGCGGCAACGCGCACGCCAGCGGCTGATCGGCCTCGTCGACGATCGATTCCTCGAAGTCGACGAGTACCGGAACGTCGTCGCGGGCGAGCAGACCGAACGCCGCTTCGAGCACGCGATGCTGGAAGACCGGGTCGCGGGGACGTCCGAGCGGGCGACCGAGCGGGAAGTCGCAATGCAGCATCCTCGGAGGCCGTGAGCGCTCGGCTTGCCCACGCACCAAGCTGATCCCGACCGTCGACAGCCCCGCAGCTTCGAGAACGTGGGCGAGCGCACTCACGGTACGCGTGCAGAACGGTCAAACCGGTGTGAGCAGCACGACATCGACCCCGTCGTCTCGCAGTAACCGAGCTGCAGCCGGGCCGGTGTCGAGCCGCAGCGTCGTCAGGGTGTGATCCGGCTGCGCCCCCATGAACGCGATGTGTCGACTTGCGACCGAACCGATCGCGCCGCGTGCGGCGAGTTCGTCGAGCCGGTCGACGGGGTAGACGACGTTGAGATCGGCGGCAACCCCGGTGCGGTCGAAGTTCGGGGAACTGTGCGCCAAGGTCAGCACCCGCTCGGCACCGTCGAGCACGACGAAGCCCTGCCCGTCGGTCCATGTCGCGATCCCGTCTGGCCGTAAACCGGCCGTCGTCACGATCGCAATACGAGCCTGGCTCAGAGGGACGGAAGGAGAACAAGGCGTCTCGCCGAAGTCGAATACGTCGATCCCGTCGACGTTGCGTCGCACGATCTCATCGGTGCTCACCGAGATGTGTCCGACGTGGCTGTGTGTCTTGTGACCATCGCCGACACCGTAGACGTCGTGGAAGTTCAACCCGTGGTCGCGCTTGTTGGCTGACGACCAGCCTTCGCGAGAGTCAAGCCGTCGCCGGCATCTGCCGATGCTCTGGTGTGAACGAGCGGAGGCGAGCGGGTGGTCGAACGTGGTTGTGTGGTTGGGTGCTCCTTGTCGCGCTGCAGCTGTCTTCGTCGAGGTTCTCCGACCGGCAGTTCGGCTCGCCGAGCGTGCTCTTCTGGCTGGTTGTCGTCGCAGCTTCCGGCTGTGTCGCCACCGCCACCTGGCTGCTGATCCGGGCGTTCCGCGACGACGCCGCCGAGCTCGGACTGATCGCCGTCTACTTCTTCGGGGTGTCGGTGCTTCCGCTCGTGCACGGCCTGACGACACCGGGGGTCATCTACGGTCCGAACGAGGCGACAATGACGGCGGTGCTGTGGGCGCTCCCGATCGCCTCGATCGCGGCGTTGCCGCTACTGACCCCGAGATCATGCCTCGGCCTGTTGCGCTACTGGCGGGTCTGGGTCGCAGTTCACGTTTGCATCCAGGTCATGCTTGCGATCGGCCTGCTCGTGTCACCGTCGTTGTTGCCGTTCGCCGCGTTCGGCGATCGCCTGGCCGTCGTGATCGCACTGGGCTCGATCCTTCCGAGCGTCGCCTTCTCAGCCCGCCATCTCCGTCTGTACCGCATCAGTCAGCGTCGATCGGTGCTCGCAGTCGCGCTCGCGTTCGCGTTGGTCGCGGCCGCCAACCTGGTGTGGGTCAACGGTGCCCCGATGACGGTCGGGTTCTGGCTCGCCCACGTGCTCGACATCGCCGGCGTGTTCGCCGCCACCATCGTGGGCGCGATCGCCTACCGCCGCAATACGGTCGAAGTTTCCGTGCTGCGACCGCTCACCATCCGCAACCCGCTCGACGCGCTCGAGTTCGGCCTAGACCCGGTGGTCAGGGAGTTCATGACCGACCTCGGCCGCAAAGACGCGGTGACTCGAGAACATGTCAAGCGCACCGCGGAGGCTGCGATCGTGGTCGGAGAGGAGCTCGGCCTGCCCGCCGATTCTCTTCGCCAGGTCGGGCTCGGAGCGTTGCTGCACGACATCGGCAAGCTGCGCGTTGATGACGCCGTGCTCACCAAACCAGGGCGTCTCACTCCCGACGAGTTCGAACATGTCAAGCAGCACACGGTGCTCGGTGAGCAACTGGTCCGATCGTCAGTCCTGCTCCACGACGTCGCACCGATCGTGCGCCATCATCACGAACGGATCGACGGGCGCGGCTACCCAGATGGACTGGCGGGCGAGGAGATCCCGCTGCTTGCTCGCATCGTGAGCGTCTGTGACGCCTTCGACGCGATGGCGCACACGCGCCAGTATCGCCAGGGGATGCAACTCGACGACGTCCGCGCGGTCCTGCTGGAACACTCCGGCTCGCAATGGGACCCGCACGTCGTCGATGCGTTGCTCCGCGCGCAGGAGGTCGGCCGAGTCGCGTCAGAGCCGACGTCACTCGCCGGCCTCGGCATTTGCGACTGCGCCGACGATCTCCCGGTTCCCTCAGCGTCCGTCCGATGTTGAGCGGGGCGGTGAACACGGTGGGGCCGCCGCCAAGTGACGTGCCGGGTCGCGATCGTCACGACGCCGCCGTTTCGATCGGCAATTCGGCGCGTTGCCATTCCGGGAAACCGTCTTCGAGCCGTCGCGCAGTACGCCCGCGGCGGAGCAGGAGTCGGACGGCGTCGTCGGCGAACACACAGTACGGCCCCCGGCAGTAGGCGACGACCTCGACCCCAGCCGGGAGGTCCTTCACCTTGGCGGCGAGCTGGTTGATCGGGATCGAGCGCGCCCCTGCGATGTGCCCGGCTGCGTGTTCGGCGGCCGGTCGGACGTCGACCACCACGACGTCGCCGGCGGCGATGCGTTCGGCAAGCTCGGCGCGTCCGATCTGCTCCAATCGAGTCCGGTCGCCCAGGTATGCGATGGCGAGCCGGTCGATCTGCTCGTGGTGCGCCGCTGCGACATCGCGCAGCGCCGCCCACAAGTCGGACACGCGGGTCGATGCCAGCCGGTAGTAGATCCGGGTGCCGTCGCGTCGCGTGGTCACCAGCCCGGCGTTGGCGAGCGCGCGGAGATGGAACGAGGTGTTGGCGACGCTGTGGCCGATCTCACCAGACAGCTCGTCGACGTGACGTTCGCCTTGGGCGAGCACGTCGATCAGCTCGGCGCGTCGTCCGTTGCCGAGCGCCTTGGCGACCTCCCCGAACGCATCGAACAACTGGTCCTTGACTTGCCGGTCACCCACACCAACCTCGTCTTTCTCAAAGAATCACTTGACAATATACACAGCGCTCCATCTATATTCAAGATAGTACTTGAGGAGTGAGGATGGATGGGATCCGGATGTTCGTCGACGAAGGCCTCGGCCACTCGTCCTATCTCGTCGACCTCGGCCATGGCACCGCGGCGATCATCGACCCGCCCCGGTTCCCTGCCGAGCACCTCGCCACGGCCCGCATGTCGGGAGTCGCGCCGCGGTGGACGGTCGACACGCACTCCCACGCAGACTACGTGACTGGCAGCCCTTCGCTCGCGACCGACAACGACATGACGTTCATCGCTCCCGCTGCATCGAAATTGGAGACCCCCCACCGAGCGGTGCGCGACGACGAGCTGATCGGTTTGGCACCTGGCGTGGCGTTGCGGGCGATCTGGACCCCAGGACACACGCCCGACCATCACGTCTATCTCGTCGAGCACGGCGGGTCACCCGTGGCGCTGTTCACCGGAGGTTCCTTGATGGTCGGCGCCGTGGGCCGCACCGATCTCTGCGGCCCGGATCTCGCAGAGCCCCTCGCTCATGAGATGTTTCACTCGCTGCGCCGGCTCGCCGGACTCCCCGACGAACTCGCCGTCTACCCAACGCACGGCGCCGGCTCGTTCTGCTCCGCGCCGGGTGGCGCCGACCGCACGACCACGTTGGGACGTGAGCGCGCCACCAACACGCTGTTCCGGATCGACGACGAGGACACCTTCGTCGAACGGCTGCTCGACGGGTTCGGATCGTTCCCGACCTACTTCGCCGTGCTGCCCGAGGTCAACCGGCGCGGGCCACGCCACTACTCGCAGCTACCTCGACTCAACCGGATCGACGTCGATTCAGTCGGACGACACGTCGCCGGCGGCGCGCTCGTGGTCGATGCTCGGCCGATCGGCGAGTTCGCCGCCGGCCACATCTCCGGGTCGATCTCCGACGCCCTGCGACCGGTATTCGCCAGCTGGCTCGGCTGGGTCACCGGCCTCGACCAGCCGATCGTGATCGTCGCCGGCGCCGGGCAGGACCGTGATGAGATTGTCCGCCAGTGCCTCGATATAGGTCACGACAACATTGTCGGCGAACTCGACGGCGGCATCGACGCGTGGCGCGCAGCGGGCGGCCTGCTCGCCGGAATCCCGCTCGTCTCTCCACCCGAGATCGTCTCGACCGTGATCGATGTTCGACAGCGCAGCGAGTACGGGGCCGGTCACCTTCCCGGTGCGATCAACGTCGAGCTCGGCAGCCTGACGGACACAGAAGTTCCGGACACTCCGGTGACGTTGATGTGCGGGCACGGCGAGCGCGCCATGACCGGTGCCAGCATCCTCACCAGGCGCGGCCACCGCGACGTCACTGTCCTCGACGGTGGACCTGACACCTGGACGGCGTGGAGCGGTCAACCGCTGACGGTCGACCGATGAGCGCGCCCACGGCGACCACGCCGACGCCACCCCGGCTCGGGTTGCGGGAAAACCTGGCCCAGTTCTCGCTGCTGGTCGGTGTCAACGCCCTTGTCGGCGGCATGATCGGCCAGGAACGCACCGTCCTGCCGTTGCTCGCCGGGGAGGAATTCGGCCTCACCAAGTTCACCGCCACGTTGACGTTCATCGCCGCCTTCGGGATCGTCAAAGCGGGCACCAACTTCTTCGCAGGCACGCTGTCAGATCACTACGGCCGCAAGCCGGTGCTGGTCGCCGGCTGGTTGATCGGTCTCCCCGTCCCGCTCCTGTTGATGTGGGCGCCGACGTGGAGCTGGGTCGTGTTCGCCAACGTGCTGCTCGGCGTCAACCAGGGGCTTACCTGGTCGACGACGGTGATCATGAAGATCGACCTCGTCGGACCGGCCAAGCGCGGGTTGGCAATGGGGTTCAACGAGGCCGCCGGTTACATCGCCGTCGCCGTCACCGCCCTCGCCACCGGGTACATCGCCGAGCGGCACGGGCTGCGTCCTGCCCCGTTCTTCCTCGGTCTCGCCTATGCTGGTCTCGGCCTCGGGATCTCGGCGCTGTTCGTCCGCGAGACCCGCGGTCTCGCCCGCCACGAAGCCGCCAACCACGTCGTCACTAACGACGCGCTCCACGACCAGCTCACTACCCGCGAGATCTTCACCCTCACCTCGTTCCGCGAGAAGTCGTTGTCCTCGGCGTCGCAAGCCGGGCTCGTCAACAACCTCAACGACGGCCTCGCTTGGGGTTTGTTCCCGATCTTCTTCGCCAACGCCGGCCTCTCCGTCGCCCGGATCGGCGTGCTCGCCGCCGTGTATCCGGCCGTGTGGGGATTCGGCCAACTGATCACCGGCGGCCTGTCCGATCGAATCGGTCGTAAACCGCTGATCGCCGGTGGCATGTTCACCCAGGCCGTGGCAATCGCGATGATCGCCGCCACACGTGGGTTCGGGGTCTGGGCGCTCGGCGCCGCCTTGCTCGGCGCCGGAACGGCCATGGTCTACCCGACGTTGTTGGCTACCATCGGCGACGTCGCTCACCCGCTGTGGCGGGCCCGATCGATCGGGGTCTACCGGTTGTGGCGCGACGCCGGGTTCGCCGTCGGTGCCCTACTGGCCGGCATTCTCGCCGACCTCGTCTCGATCGAAGCCGCGATCTACGCCGTCGCCGCGCTCACTGCGCTCTCCGGCGTCGTCGTGATCGTCCGCATGTACGAAACCCATCCGCCCATTGTCACCGGAGGTGACTGATCATGTCCGAAACATCCGTCGTGGACACCGACGTCTTGCGCAGCCAAGTCCGCGAGAAGTACCGCGCCGTCGCCGTCGATCCCGACGCGACGTACCACTTCCACACCGGACGATCGCTCGCAGCCCGGCTCGGCTACGACCCGGCGATCGTCGACGCCCTGCCCGACCGCGCCGTCGAGTCGTTCGCCGGGGTCGGCAACCCCTTCTCGCTGCGGACGATCGAGCCACGTGAACGCGTCGTCGACGTCGGCTCCGGAGCCGGGTTCGACAGCTTAGTCGCCGCCCACCACGTTGGGCAGGATGGTGCCGTCGTCGGGGTCGACATGACCACCGAGATGCTCACCAAGGCCACCGATACCGCCGATCGGCTCGAGCTGACTCATGTCGTGTTCCGGCACGGGCTCGCCGAGGCCCTCCCGGTCGACGACGGGTGGGCCGATGCCGTGATCTCCAACGGAGTCATCAACCTGTGCGCCGATAAGCGCGCCGTGTTCGACGAGATCCACCGTGTGCTGCGCCCAGGCGGGATGCTGCAGTTCGCCGACATCGCCAACGGCCGCCCCGTGCCGATCGAGGCGATGCGCGACGTCGACCTGTGGACCGGTTGAATAGCCGGCGGGCTGCCCCGTGAGGGCTGGCGTCAGATGCTCACCGAGATCGGCTTCGTCGACGTCGAGATCGGACCCGCCGTCGACACCTTCGGCGGCGCCCGCGGAGAGTCCAACGCCCGCACGTTCGAGGTGTACGGGTACGCCTTCCTCGCCCGTAAACCCGAGCGGGATTCGCCGTCGTCGCCCGCAGCTCACCGGGGTTGAGATTCTAGGATCGTCTTGAGTTTGGTGAGATCCTTGCGGTTGGCGCGGCGCATCGCCGGCTTCATGATCGGGACCATCAGCTTCGAGCACCCTGCCGGTTGACCGCAGTTGCGCAACGTCATCAGCGTCTCATCGTTCGGCGCGGGCTCCCAGGTGTAGGTGGTCTCCATCGGGAACGGGCCTTGGTGAGTGCGCATGACAAGGCGTTCGCCGGGGACGAGTTCGGCGAAGTCGTACGTGTAGCGCAGCGTGCGACCGAGGAACCTGGCGACGAACTCGACTTGCGAGCCGATCTGGACCGGTGGAGGTGTTTTCCATTCGACCGAGTCGATGTTGACGTACCACTCCGGCGCGTTGGACGGGTCGGTGGCGTACGCCGACACGACGCCCACCGGGCGGGCGATCACGCTCTCGGTCACGACGTCGACGTTCACGGCGGACAATCCACGGCGGCGGCAAGGAGCGGCAGGAAGTGCGACCAACCGGACGCGTGCCGCTCGACGAACGCGTCGGGGATGCCGGTGTGGCGGAGGGTGAGGATCGTGTCTCCGGCGTCTTCGATCAGCGTGACCTCGACCCGGCTCTGGCCTGGGGCGATTGCGGGCGCGCCGTCGGTCGGCTCCCAGCCGAAGCTGAACACGAGCCGTTCGAACGGCACGAGTTCGAGATACTCGCCCTGCATAACTGGCCCGCCGTCCATCTCGACGCGACACACGCCACCTGGCCGTGGTTCGAGCTCGGCTGCTGCGCCCCACCAGTCGCACATTCGTCTCGGGTCGGTCCAGTACTTCCACACCGTCTCCGGGTGGGCGCTGATCCTCACGGTCTGCTCGACCACGTTCGTGTTGATTTCCGTCACGACGAACAGTCCTTTCGTTGCTGTCCATGCGAGGCTTGTTCGGCTCGTTCGGCTCGTGTCCGCTCCGGCCAGTCCTCGCGCTCCGCCGCAATCTTGAGACGGGTGAGTCGGTCGGACCACATCTCGTCGAGGAACGCTGCCGCATCGCGCAGCCCCTCCCGGTGCCATCGGTACATACGACGGTTGCCATCGGGGCGAACCTCGACGAGCCCGGAATCGGCCAGCACCCGCAAATGCTGAGACACCGCAGGGCGGGTCATCGACGGAAAGTGGGTGGCAATCTCCCCGGCGGCGAGTTCACCGTCACGAACGAGACGAAGGATGGCGCGTCTAGTGGGGTCGGCCACGGCTCTCAGTGTCTCATCCATCGGTCTCACCTCCGCTGCGTAAACGTGGTCTTGCATTGTCGCTATATCTTTGCGACTATGTAAGCACTATCTTACACAGATCGGAGACACGATGGAACTCATCGACGCACTCGAGCAGGCCTTCCAACACGCCGCAGGCGTGATCGGCAACGTCCGCACCGAGCAGTACGACGACCCCACACCATGCCCGGACTGGGCCGTTCGCGACCTGCTCGGCCACACGATCGGCGTCGTCGCAGGCCTCGGCGCGGCTGCATCCGGAGACACTCCGGCCGAGTTCGCGCTCGGGACTGATCCGGCAGCCCAGTTCCGCGAGGCGGCCGCGGTCGCGCTCGCGGCGTGGCGTACACCCGGCGTCCTGGACAAGATCGTCGATGCCGGTCCAGGTCCGATGCCCGGCCGCGTGCTCGCCGGCATCAACCTCCTCGACACCGCAACCCACACGTGGGATCTCGCGACCGCCACCGGACAACCCACCCAGCTTCCGACCGGCGTCGCCGAAGCCGCCCTGGAAGCGAGCCGAGCAACGATCTCAGCGGAGATCCGTCCCGGACGCTTCGGCCCAGAGGTACCCGCGCCCACCGGCGCCGGGCCGACCGAGCAGCTCGTCGGCTTCCTCGGCCGGCAACCATGAAACCCCAGAAGATCGGCACCCGCGAGGAGTGGGTGGAGGCACGCACCAAGCTACTCGACCGCGAGAAGGACCTCAGCCGTCAACGCGACGAACTCGCCGAACAACGACGCCAGCTTCCGTGGGTACCCATCAACACGCATTACCGCTTCGAAGCACTCGACGGCGAGCTCACACTCCTTGACCTGTTCGACCGGCGCAGCCAACTCCTCGTCTATCACTTCATGTTCGGTCCCGAGTGGGACGAAGGCTGCCCAAACTGCTCGTTCTGGGCCGACAGCTTCGAAGGCAACACGGTGCACCTCGCCCACCGTGACGTGACCTTCGTCTGCGTCTCGCGCGCCCCCTACGCCAAGCTCGCCGCCTACAAGGCCCGCATGGGTTGGACGTTCCCCTGGTACTCCTCCGCACCGAGTGACTTCAACGCCGACTTCGGCGTGACTTTCACGCCAGAGCAGCAGGAGCACGGCGGCGACTACAACTTCGCTCACCTCGAACATCCACCCGAGGAAACACCCGGGCTGAGCGCGTTCGCGATCGACGAACAGGGCCAGGTGTTCCACACCTACTCGACCTACTCGCGCGGTCTCGACCCGCTCAACACCGCCTACCAGCTCCTCGACCTCGCTCCCTGCGGACGCGACGAGGACGACCTCGCCTGGCCCATGCAACGGCTCCGACGCCACGACGCCTACGACAACTGACAGCACCAGTGACGAGTGACGCAGCCGTCGTCGCTGTCCAAGGTTGTCCGGACTCGCCGCCGGCGTACGCGGCCGGGAAGCAGGCACCGCCCGCCCACATCCCGTCGGCATCCTCGAGCGCCAGAAAGCGTGCCCCCCAGCCCTCGTGCTCCACGCGCCCTCGCTCGGTAGCAACCTCGTAGGGCGGGGCATCCGTGAGATCGCGCAGCACCTGCCAGCGAATGGCGGGATCGCCCTGGAGCAACCAGTCGATCACGTCCACCGCCGCAGGCCACACCGGGCCGCGCTCGGATCAGGCGAGGTCGAAACGATCGAGGTTCATGACCTTGCTCCACGCAGCTACGAAGTCACGTACGAACTTCGGCTCGGCGTCGTCGCAGGCGTAGACCTCGGCGAGGGCCCGGAGCTCGGAGCTCGAGCCGAAGATGAGGTCGACGCGGGTGCCGGTCCAGCGAAGCTCGCCGGTCGCCCGATCGCGACCCTCGAACGCGTCCTCGGATTCCGAGGTTGCCTTCCACGCCGTCCGGATGTCGAGCAAATTCACGAAGAAGTCGTTGGTGAGCGTCTCCGGCCGGTCAGTGAAAACCCCGTGCTCGGACTGCGCGGCGTTGGCGTTCAGGACACGCATGCCACCGAGAAGCGCTGTCATCTCTGGCGCCGACAGCGTCAGCATGAACGCCTTGTCGAGTAACAGGTGCTCGGCGGCGAGATCGTGACCTTTCTGGAGATAGTTGCGGAACCCGTCGGCCCTCGGCTCGAGAACAGCGAAGGACTCGATGTCGGTCTGCGCCTGCGTAGCATCCGCGCGCCCCGGCGTAAAGGGGACCTGCACGTCGTGGCCGGCCTGCTTGGCGGCCTGCTCGACAGCCGCGCAGCCGCCCAGCACGATCAGGTCGGCCAGTGAGACCGCCTTGCCGCCAACATGGGTGGCGTTGAACTCGGCTTGAATGCCCTCGAGAGTCGACAACACGCGCGAAACGCCGGAGATCACGTTGACGTCCCATTCAGCCTGCGGCGAGAGGCGGATCCGCGCCCCGTTTGCCCCACCGCGCTTGTCGGTGTCACGGTAGGTCGACGCCGACGCCCAGGCGGTCGAGACCAGCTGGGAGACGGACAGCCCGGAGGCAAGGATCGTGCCTTTGAGCCCAGCGATGTCGGCGTCGTCGATCAGCTCGTGCGTGACCGAGGGGACGGGATCCTGCCACAGCAGCTCCTCGTCGGGAACCCACGGGCCGAGGTAGCGGGCCACGGGCCCCATGTCACGGTGCAGCAACTTGTACCAGGCGCGGGCGAACGCGTCGGCGAGTTGATCGGGGTTCTCGAAGAACCGCTTCGAGATCTCCTTGTAGACGGGATCGGTGATCAACGCGATGTC
>JANPLQ010000068.1:0-54769 GCA_031422395.1 Ilumatobacteraceae bacterium
TTGATCTGAGCACGGTCGAGCAGGGTCCGTGCGGGTACACCTATCTGCGGCGTTCGGCTGATGACGATCCGTATCAGTTGTCGATCACCTCGACGTGGGAGTTGGCCTACACGTCATCCGGTGGTGCTGGCGTGTTGGCACCGTTGTTACGCACGATGACGGTCGACTATGACGTCGACGAAATCCAAACCGTCGGCACCAGCGGCTGACCAGTCAAACCGCCCAGAGACTCGGCTGGCGCGATCACCCGCTCGCACCACACGATCGCGCCACCAGAAATCCGCCGGCACGCTGAGTACGGGCTAGGCAAGCAACTCGGCCAGCGCGGTGAGGTAGGGGGTCGGGTCTTCGCCTACGGCTTCGCCATACAGCTTGACTTTGGGTTCGGTGCCGCTCGGTCGGATCTGGACCCGAATCCCACCGTCCAGTTCGAACCTCAGCAGATCCGCCAGCGGATACGACTCGGTGCTCAGCACGGCCCGACCGCCAATCTCGTTCGGTGGGTCGGCGCGCAGTGCTTCGACTTTGGCGGCCGCATCGGCCGGTGACATGCGGATCGAGCGGTCGGCGAGCATGTGACGCCCGAAGCGGGCGGAGATGTCGTCGAGCCATTCCTGCAACGTTCTGCCATCTGCTGCGGCGACGGCGGCGATTTCTGCGAACAGCACGGCCGCAGAAATACCGTCCTTGTCGAGCGGTCGCTTGGCCACGAGATAGCCGAGAGCCTGTTCGTACCCGAGTACGAAATCGAGTTCAGGATGGTCGAGCACGGTGCGACCGATCCACTTGAACCCGGTGAACGTCTCCTTCGAATGGACGCCGTGAAAGGCGGCCATTTTGCCGAGCAACGACGACGACACCAGCGTGGTGATCACCAACCGATCGTCTCCGCTCGTCTGCGACAGCAGGTAATCGGCGAACAGCCAGCCGATTTCGTCGCCGCCGAGCCTCCGCCACGAGCCATCAGGCTGAGGTATTGCGGCACCCAGCCGATCAGCGTCAGGATCGTTGGCAATCGCCACATGCGCGCCGGTGTCACGCGCCACGGCCATCAGCAGATCCAGCGCGCCAGGCTCCTCTGGGTTCGGGAACGACACCGTCGGAAACGTGCCGTCGGGAACGAACTGCTCAGCCACGACAGCCGGAGCGGGAAACCCGGCAGCCTCGAAGGCGCGCATCAAGACATCGCCCCCGACTCCGTGCATCGCGGTGTAGGCGACCGGCACACCGGTCACGTCGGGACGCCGACGGACCGCAGGGATGGCAGCGATGTAGGCGTCGATCAGGGTTCCGTCGAGCATCGAGATCAGCGGGTCATCCAGATCACTCATCTCCACGGCAGTCGGGTCGACGGCGTCGATACAAGCCGAAATACCAACGTCATGCGGCGGCACAATTTGTGCGCTGTCGCCGAGGTACACCTTGTAACCGTTGTCGGCC
The DNA here is from genome assembly GCA_031422395.1 of Ilumatobacteraceae bacterium. Classification (GTDB taxonomy): domain Bacteria; phylum Actinomycetota; class Acidimicrobiia; order Acidimicrobiales; family Ilumatobacteraceae; genus Ilumatobacter. Next base: position 1,441 of record JANPLQ010000068.1, read on the forward strand.
GGCGGGTTATGCGAGGCCGTCACAACGACACCGGCCGCCGCACCGAGCTCGATGATCGACCAGGCCAGCACCGGAGTCGGAACCATCCGGTCGAACAACATCGACCGAATTCCGGCTGCAGCCATCACCCGCGCCGTATCAGAGGCGAACACGTCACTCTTGCGACGGGCGTCATATCCGATCACGACGCCGCGCTCGCGGGCGCGAGGGTCGGTGTCGAGCAGATACTGCGCCAACCCCGCCGCCGCCTGCTGCACAACCAGCCGATTCATACACAGCGGGCCGGCTCCCACGGCCGCCCGCAGTCCAGCTGTTCCGAACTGCAGTCGCCCTGCGAATCGTTCTGATAGCGCCTCGCCACCTTCGTCGATCAGACCCTGAAGCTCAGTTCGGATATCGGCGTCGGGTTCAGCTGCGAGCCATTTGTGGGCGGTGTCGGTGCTGTGGTCGTCGGTCACTCGACCAGCGTACGCAAATCGACAAGCGGCCTTGGACCGACATGCGAAATCACTTCGGCGGCGGCGACCGAACCGAGCCGCCCGCACTCCCCCAGCGCCAGTCCGCGAGTCAGCCCATGCAAGAAGCCAGAGGCGAACAGGTCACCGGCACCGGTCGTGTCGATCACCTTGCGGACCGGGACAGCGGGCACTTCGATCATGTCGTCAGGCGTCACAATGATCGAACCGTTGGCACCGACAGTGACGGCGGCCAGCGGGCATTGTGTGCGCAACACTGCAATCGCCTCGTCAAACGATTCCGTCTGGTAGAGCGCCAACAACTCGGCCTTGTTGCCGAACAACAGGTCGACCTCGTCGTCGACGAGCGAGAGAAAGTCGTCACGGTGACGATCGACACAAAACGAGTCGGAGAGCGTGAGCGACACCATTCGGGCGGCACCGTGGGCGATTCCGGCGGCGTGCCGAAATGCTTGCTTGGCCTCGGGCCGGTCGTACAGGTAACCCTCCATATAGAGCACCTGACCGGCGGCCACGACGACGTCATCGACATCACTCACGCCGAGCAAGCTCGATGCGCCGAGGTAGGTGTTCATGGTGCGTTCGGCGTCAGGCGTGACGACGATGATGCAACGCCCGGTCGGGACCGCATTGCGGTGATCGCCGGGCTTGAACTGCACTCCGACCGCGAGCAGGTCGTGGCCGAACACCTTGCCGAGCTCATCGTCGCTGACCTTGCCGACATACGCCGCGGTCCCACCGAAACTAGCGATCCCACACATCGTGTTGGCGGCCGATCCGCCACTCATTTCGACGGCCGATCCGAGTGCGCGATACAGCTCGAGCGCCCGATCGGTGTCGATCAAATCCATCCAGCCCTTCACCAAGCTGTGTTCATCGAGGAACGAGTCGGGGGCATGGGCAATCACGTCGACAAGCGCATTTCCGATGCCAACGACATCGAACAGTGCACCGTCACGTGATGGCCTTTGATCGTGGTTGACGGTCACGTGCGGGCACGCTACCGGGTCGGTAATCGACTCCGAGGCACCGGCCAGCGCAGATACGATCAAATCGTGAGCGTTTCCGTGACTTCGCCCGTGCTCGACCCCTATCGGCTGCCCCGCACGGTCGTGCCGAGCCGCTACGACGTGACACTCGAGCCGGATCTCGACTCGGCGACCTTCGCTGGCACGGTCACGATCGACGTCAACGCCGACGAGACAACCGGGGAGTTGGTGCTCAACGCGATCGAGCTCGATATCGTCTCGTGTTCGCTCGACGGTGAGTCCACCGACTTCCGACTCGACGAAGATTCGGAACGGCTGTTCATCACGCCGACCGGAGGCGTTGGCGCAGGAGAACATCAGCTGACGATCGTCTTCAACGGGATTCTCAACGATCAACTGCGCGGCTGGTATCGAAGCACCTATCGCGACGCTGACGGTAACGAGTGCGTGATCGCCACGACGCAGATGCAGGCCACCGACTGCCGGCGCGGATTCCCTTGTTGGGATGAACCTGACTTCAAGGCAGTCTTCGCGATCACACTGGTGATCGACCCCGAGCTGATGGCCGTGTCGAACGGCAGCGAGGCGGAGCGCCGAACTCGGTCCGACGGCAAGGTGGCGATCCGATTCAAAGACACGATGATCATGAGCACGTATCTCGTGGCGTTCGTGGTCGGCCCGCTCGAGGCCACTCCTTGGGTCGATGTCGACGGCATTCCGATCCGGATCGTGCATGTCCCAGGCAAGGGTGGTTTGACCGAGTTCGGTCTCGAGGTGGCGACATTCTCGCTGCGCTGGTTCCAGAACTACTACGGCATTCCGTACCCGAGCGACAAAGTCGATCTGCTGGCCCTTCCCGATTTTGCCGCCGGGGCGATGGAGAACCTCGGCTGTATCACGTTCCGTGAGAACCTGCTGCTGGTCGACCCGTCGACGGCGACGCAGAACGAACGTGAGCTAGTCGCCGACGTCGTCGCCCACGAACTCGCCCACATGTGGTTCGGTGACCTCGTCACGATGGGCTGGTGGAACGGAATCTGGCTCAACGAAGCGTTCGCCACGTTCATGGAGATCGCCGCCTGCGACGCCTTTCGCCCATCGTGGGAACGTTGGACGACGTTCGGCCTGGAACGCAGCGCGGCCTTCGAAACCGACTCGCTGTCGTCGACTCGTTCGGTCGAATATCCCGTGCTGTCGCCCGCCGATTGCGAAGGCATGTTCGATGTGCTCACGTATCAAAAAGGTGGTGCATTGCTGCGAATGCTCGAGCAGTACCTCGGAGTCGAGCGGTTCCGTAAGGGTGTCAGCCATTACCTGCGCACCCATGCCTATGGGAACACTGACACGAGCGACCTGTGGGACGCGATCGAACACACCTCGGGCGAGCCCGTTCGCCAGATCATGGATTCGTGGATTTGGCAACCGGGCTACCCGCTCGTTTCGGTTCGAGTCGACGGCGATCAGCTAGTCCTCGGGCAACGCCGGTTCACGTTCGACGCGGAGGATCAATCAGCGGCGCTCTGGTCGATTCCAGTCGCCGTTCGCCAGGGCCCTATGACGGGCTCGACGACTGCCTCGGTGTTACTCACCGGTGACGAGACGCGGGTGGCGTACGACGGTGGGCCGGTGATCATCAACGCAGGTGGGCACGGCTTCTACCGCGTCGATTACGCCGATGACCTGCGGGCATTGCTCACGAGGGAAGTCGTGTCAGAGATGTCGACGCTCGAGCGATACAACGTCGTTGACGACGCCTGGAACGCCGTTGTTGGCGGGGCAATGGCCGCCACCGAGTTTCTTGATCTGGTTGAACGATTCGGCGACGAGCGCGAGTACGGCGTGTGGGCCAGCATCGCCATCGGCTTGAAAGGTGTCAGGCGTATGGTTGCCGACGACGCTTCGGCGTTGATCGGCTTCCAGCGACGAGTTGCCAACGTTGTTCGCCCGGCACTCGAAGCATTCGGCGAACCGGCAGCAGGTGAATCGGACTTGACCGGCAAGGCACGTGGACTGCTGTTGTCGATGCTTGCGATCCAGGTTGGCGATGCAAATGCTCAGCAGCGCGGCCACGACTACTATTCGCAATGGGTTGACGACCCAGGGTCGGTCGACGCCGAACTTGCCGCTTCGGCGACGACGATCGTCGCCTCGACCGGCGGACTCGACGAGTACGAACAGATGCTGCACCGAGCACTCCACGGTTCCACTCCGCAGGAGCAACTCCGCCACCTGTCCGCCCTCGCCGAGTTCGATGATCCCGACCTGATGACTCGCACATGCATGTTGGCGGTCAGTGACGATGTCAAGACGCAGAACGCGCCGTTCCTGCTGCGCTCGGCGATCGGCAATCGCAAACATGGCGCTCAGGCGTGGGCGTTCGTGCGACGCCACTGGGCAGACGTCAACGACAAGTTCCCGCGCAACACGATCGTCCGGATGGTCGAAACCGTCAAGCTGCTCGATCACGAGACCGACGTCGCTGATGTCCAGTCGTTCTTCGCCGAACACCCGATCCCGCAAGGTGCCAAGACCCTTGAGCAGATTCTCGAACGCCAGAAGGTCAACGCCGCCAACCGCCAGCGTAACCAAGCTCACCTGATCGCCGAACTTCGCGATTAACGAGAACCGAGCGCCAGAAGTGCTTATCAGTCTGCTCTCGTCCTTGCGGTGATGTTTGCGTCAGGTCGATTCCGGGCATCAGATCTGACAATGTCACAACCCGACTCACATCCCGATCCGCTTGCTCTACGTGTGCTTCCCGAGTCTGCGTACGTCTCGATCGGCGAGTACCAAGCTTCAGGCGGGGGGCGTGGCCTGATGGCGGCCAGATCCGTGTCACCGGAAACGGTGATCGACGCGTTGACCGCATCCGGCCTACGCGGACGTGGAGGCGCCGGATTTCCGACGGGGCACAAATGGCGAACGATTCAGGCCAACCAGTCCCCCACGCTACGAACAACAATCGTTGTCAACGCCGCAGAGGGCGAGCCCGGAACCTTCAAGGACCGAGCAATCCTCGATGCCAACCCGTACGCCGTGCTGGAAGGAGCGTTAATCGCCGCGGTCGTGATGGGAGCGTCGTCGATCGTGGTCGCCACAAAGGCACGATTCACGGCACAGATCCTGCGGATCAGACAGGCAATCAACGAATGCATCGCGGCCGGTTGGTCTGACGGTGTCGAGATCCGCATCGTCGAGGGACCCGGCGAGTACCTGTTCGGTGAAGAAACGGCGCTCCTGGAAGTCATCGACGGCCGACCACCTTTCCCCCGGATCGCTCCGCCCTACCGGCAGGGTGTCGTCGAAGTCGTCTCGAATGACACCGACATCTTGTCCGGCAGCGGTCTGCCGGCAGCGGTGCTGATGGCTGGTCCCGACGCCGGAACAAACGCCCCGCCGACCCTGGTCAACAACGTCGAAACGTTCGCCAATGTCCCAGCGATCCTCGCCTACGGTGCCGACTGGTTCAGGGCGGTTGGCACCGCCGATTCGCCCGGCTCGATCGTGTGCACGGTGACTGGTGCGGTGCAGCATCCGGCTGTCGCCGAGGTTCCAATGGGGACCTTGCTGGGTGATCTGATTGAGCAAGTTGGCGGCGGAATGCAGCCGGGCAGAGACCTGAAGGCGGTGCTCGTCGGCGTGTCCGGTGCGGTGATCGAACCCGGTGGCCTGTCAACGCCATTGACGTACGAGGCAATGGCGGAGATTGGGAGCAGCCTCGGTTCAGGTGGATACATCGTGATCGCCGACGATCAATCGGCTGTCGGTGTTGCCGCCGGAGTGTCTCGGTTCTTGGCGGTCGAATCGTGCGGGCAATGCACACCGTGCAAAGTTGACGGGCTGTCGATTTCCAATTGCCTCGCCGCTGTCGCCGGCGGCGAAGCGAGCGCTGAGGAACTAGGCCGCGTCAACGATCTTCTTGGCACCGTGGCCGATGGAGCCCGGTGCAGCTTGGCCGCCCAACACCAAACGGTGATTTCGAGCCTGATGAGGTCGTTTGTGGATGAATTCCAAACTCAGGTTGCAGTGTCAGCCGAACCGGTCAAGGTGGAACTCGTCGCCGAACTGATCTCGATCGATTCGGGCGACATCGACACCGAGTTTCTCCGCAAGCAACCCGATTGGACCTACGAACCGACTGATGGCGGCAAGACCCCGGTCGAACGATTCACAGACCACCGCGCGTGAGGCTACGAAACGAACCGACGCTCAGGATCCAACGTCACGAGTACCTCGGCGAACACGAGTAGCTTCGGCAATCGATGGGTACTTCTGCAACCGTGTCCGACCTCCCGATCCGCCTGTGGGGAATCGAGACCGAGCGCGCAATTGCCAGCTTCACAATTTCAGGTGAACAATTCCCCCCCGACGTGATTCGCTGGCTCGCCCGGCTCAAGTCGGCCGCCGCAACAGCCAACGCCGATCTCGGTCAGTTGCAACATGAGCTGGCGAGCGAGATCTGCGAGGCCGCCAACTCGATCGCGGCCGGCGAACACCGCGATCAGTTTCCAGTTGACGTGTTCCAAACTGGCTCCGGGACGTCGTCGAACATGAACGTCAACGAGGTGATCAGTGCACTCACCGGGCACCGCGCTCACCCCAATGACCACGTCAACCTCGGGCAAAGCTCAAACGACCTCATGCCGACCGCTGTTCAATTGGCGGCGTGTGAAGCAATCACGATGCGACTGGCACCAGCTGCTCGAACGCTGATCACCACGTTACGACACAAGGGCGACGAGTTCGGTGACATCGTCAAACCTGGGCGAACCCACCTCATGGACGCCCTCCCGGTGCTGATGGGCGACGAGTTCAAGAGCTACGCAGCCCAAGTTGACGAGTGCCTGCAAGCGACACAGGCGGCACTCGGTGCACTCGCTCGGGTTCCACTCGGCGGCACAGCGGTTGCCACCGGTGTCGGCGCCCACCCCGATCTTGCCGCGCGCGTGCTTCGGCTCGTCACCGACATCAACCGCCTCGGCGTCATACCAACGATCGCAACCAGCCGACTGGCGGCGCAAGCCTCCCATGACGCAATGGTCGCCATGTCAGCAACACTGAACACTCTCGCCGTCGCACTCACCAAGATCTGCAACGACCTGCGCTGGATGGCCAGTGGACCGCGCACCGGCCTCGGCGAGATCACGATTGCCGAGTTGCAGAAGGGCTCGTCAATTATGCCGGGCAAGGTCAACCCAGTTGTGCCTGAAATCGTTCTGCAGGTCGCCGCTCAGGTCATCGGAAACCATCTCGCGATCACGATCGCCGGGATGCAGGGCAACTTCGAACTCAACGTGATGTTGCCGGTGATGACTCGGAATCTACTGCAGTCGATCAACCTGCTTGCTGCTGCGTGCGGGGCGCTCGCAGACGACTGTGTTTCCACGATCACCGCCAACGACGCACACTGCCGGGAGTTGGCGATGCGAAGTACAGCGACAGCGACCGTGTTGAATGGTGCTCTCGGCTACGACGTCGTGGAACAAATCGTGCGAGAAGCGACGCGCTCCGGGCGCAGTATCCAAGACGTTGCGACCGAACTTGGGGTATCTCCTACATTGATCGCGTCAATCGACATCGACCGCATCGCACGGGGCGCGTGATCGTCGGCGCTCGGCCTGATCATGGTTCGCAAGTCAAGCGTGCGAACAGTTCGGTGAAAGAAGATCACGACGATCTCTGCCTGCTCGCTATTTCTTCACCGCGATCACTTGAGTTCGATCCACGAGGGCGTCGAACAACGCCAGCAGTTCGGGCGCCCGGCCGGCGATTGCGGCACGCTGACGGGTGACGGTTGCGTGATCCCCACGTGCAACCGGCCCGGTCAGCGCATGTCTACCCTCGATCCCCCAGTTTTCGACGCTCGCCCGGATGAGCGGCAACAGGATCTGCCGGCCGTGTCCGGCGCTGCGCATCAGCACCTCCGCTGCATCCTCGATGGTAACGAGGAAGTTGGCGGCTATCGAAGCCGCTGCGTGGTAGGCGACGCGGTCTGCATCGGCGACCACGAACGGCTCCATCCCCAGCCGGCGGGCAATCCACCTCGCCGTCGCCAGGGCGCGCTCCGAACTGCCCGCGACCGCTGCACCTGCACCGTTGAACGGTGTTGCTTGGCCGGTAGCCGATCGATGGGCAAACGTCATCAGCGGATGCAGCCCGAAGCACTCATGGGGGGCCAGCTCATCGAGCCCGGTCGCACCGGAACAATGCCCGACGAGTCGACCAGGTGTGATGGCGGCCGCCGCCGTGCCGATCTCACGGTCGGGGACGGCGAGTAGGACGATCTCATGGTCGCCCCCGTCGAAGCCCCGTCCAAACGGTCCCTCGGCCTCCGGCAATGCCGCCACCAGCGCCGTGCCGAGACGTCCCGCGCCAACGACAGCAAATCGGAGCGGTGTGGCGATGTCGGGGACGGCTGCATCGAGTGGCATCGAACTCACCGTAGGCGAACCACACGCGATGGAGCCAGCGGCGCGCAGCGAACCGAATACGACTCGCCGCACGGGCGTTCGTTGACCGCATGGCGCCCCAACATCGTTAGGGTGGGCTCTCTACTGCTCGAACGCGAGAGAAGCGAGGTTCTCATGGCCACCACCCGCTCCGCCACCACCATCTGGCGCGGATCCCTCATGGAAGGCGCTGGCCGGGTCGAGCTCGACTCGTCAGGTCTCGGAGGCTTCGACGTCACGTGGGTGTCCCGCGCAGAAGACCCCGCCGGTCGCACCAGCCCGGAGGAGCTGATCGGAGCTGCTCATTCGTCGTGTTTCTCGATGGCACTCTCGCACGCGCTCGCCAAGTCGGGAACACCTCCGGAGATGCTCGAGACGAAGGCCGAGGTCACGTTCCAGCCGGGCGAGGGGATCACCGGGATCCACCTTACGGTGCGGGGCGAAGTCCCCGGTATGACTCCCGATGAGTTCGCCGACGCGGCGGAGGCGGCAAAGATCGGCTGTCCGGTCAGCCAGGCGCTGGCCGGCACCACCATCACGCTCAGCGCCAGCCTCGCCTGACACGTTACGCGGGCTCGGTCCCATCGGAAGCATGTCGGCGACCCGCCGTGCAAGCCATGACGTCGTGAATTCGTCAGAGCGCAGCGCCACGAACACGTCGACGTTGCCCCACTCCGACACAGCGCGGCGGTGTTGGCCGCGCTGGTAGATGCTCCTTCGCGCCAATGGCATTCGGTTCTCCCGACAGATGAGTCCCCCCACTCGGGCGCTGCCGGGAAGCTCGACCACACCGAGATCGTCGCCAGCGCACGCCTTATACGAGCTGTCAACGGCGAAGGATGTCGGCAACGTTGTCGGCAACGTTGTCGACGTCGGTGGTGGTCCGGCTCGGTTGCACTCCAGCCAGATGAAGGTAACCGGCGAGATGGATGCCGATTCGCTGTTCGGGAATCCGAGTTACACTTCAGTTCGTGATCGAGCATGGCTTCGAGGTGGCGTCTGGATTCGAGGCTGCGGATGAAATCGATCGACGGTTTTGGTGGTCGCAGTCGCCATCCGCTCGCCTGAACCACGCCCTTTGGCTGCGGAGGCTCAACTATGGAACGGATCGAGTTTCCCAGCGACTTCAGCGAGTTCTTGAGGTTGTTGAACGTCCACGACGTTGAGTACCTCCTTGTCGGTGGCTTCGCCGTCGCTCTTCACGGGTATCCGCGGGCAACCGCCGACCTTGACGTCTGGGTCGCCCGCCGGGCGGACAACGCCATCCGAATCGTCGCCGCTTTACGTGAGTTCGGTTTCGACGTGCCGTCGCTGACCGAGGATCTGTTCCTCGGACCAGACCGGATCGTCCGCATGGGCGTAGCGCCACTGCGGATCGAAATCCTCATGGCCATCGACGGGGTCGACTTCGACGAGTGCGTCAAACATTCGATCGTTCGTATGGTCGACGGGTGTCCGATACCTGTCATCGGGCTCGAGGACTTGAAGACGAACAAAAGGGCGAGTGGCCGAAACAAGGACCTCGCCGACCTCGACAATCTGCCCTGACTTGGCGACCGGGCTGATCGCAGTCAGTCCGTCGGAAACTGGCGGTGGGGAACCACTGATGCTGCCGGCCACCGGCGGCATCCACGTACGTTCCCCTCATCCCAGCTCAGCGGTCATCAGCGGACGTCCGCCGACGCAGAAACACCTAGAAGTGGAGCTGAGGGGAATCGAACCCCTGGCCTCCACAGTGCGATTGTGGCGCTCTACCAACTGAGCTACAGCCCCGTAGCGACCGAAAGTGTATCGGTGACGCTTTGGATGCGATACCCGTTTGGGGTCTTCCGAAGAGGTGAGGATTCTCCGTGCGGGATTTTTCATTTCGCCTGCTGCGCAGTCGAAATAGCGCAACGTAACGATTGGTCGCCTCGCCTGTCGGCTCGCCTCCTTACCGGTACATCCAGTCGTTTGGCCAGGTTGTGGTCTCACGCTGGCGCGCCTGGGCAAGCATGTAGGCGTAGGCGCAAAGCGCCAGAAAGCTCGTCGCGAACAGGTACAGCATCGCTGTCGATTTGGTCGTTGCCGCCAGGAACAACGTGCAGGCGGTCGCCAGCCCGAGCATGAACATCACGTTCGAACGACGACGACGAACGTGGTCTGACGCTGACACATCGTGACGGGTGAGATGAGCCTGACGGTGCTGCTGCGGGCGATGCGCACCACCCGTCGGATCACCGTGTGTACGACGACGAGCAGCGGCTTCTCGGGCGACTGGAGCTGCCGTTGCGGTTCGCCCACCGTGTGTTCGAGTTCCCCCTCGACGCACCTGGGCGCTCTGCATCCCTGGACGACCACCAGCGACGGGACGGTACAGAGGCGACTGCGCCAGCGGGCGGGCCATGCCGCGCATCGAACCAGACGCACGAGACGGGACGGTGCTCTGCAGCTTGTTGAGCTGGCGGCGGAAATCGGTCACCGACGAATTCGGACGGTTCTCGATGCGGGAACGCAACAACGGGGGAATCAGCACAGCTGCCCAAGCGGCTGTTACGACCAGCAGGACGAGTTCGCCCATGTTCGAAATCCTTTGGTTGACGGATAAGTGATTGTCGCGATAACAACATTCAATGTTGATCCGAAACGCAATAGTAAGGAACACAACATTTCATTACGATTCTACGACGATTGTAACACAGTCGGCAACATCGCAGATGCGATTCGTCACTCTGCGTTCATGAGTCGTTCACCCGACGGTACGTGCCGGACCGGCCACCGGTCTTCTCCCACAAGGCCAAATCGCCGATCGTCATACCTCGATCGGCCGATTTACACATGTCGTAGATCGTCAACGCGGCGACTGAGCATGCATGCAGGGCTTCCATCTCAACGCCGGTGCGATCGATCGTTTCGACCGACGCCTCGACGGCGACGTGGTCGTCACCGATTTCGAAACTGACCGAGACGGCGCCGATCAACAGCGGGTGGCAGAGCGGGATCATGTCGGAGGTCCGTTTGGCTGCCTGGATTGCAGCCACTCGGGCGACCGCCAGCACATCACCTTTCTTGACCTCCCGATTCGCAATCGCTTCGGTCGTCTCGGGCTTCATGAAAACCTTGGCCCGAGCGACGGCTCGACGATGGGTGGGTTCCTTCGGCGTGACATCGACCATCCGGGCATGCCCGAGCGGGTCGAGGTGCGTGAACTCGAGATCATTCATGAGGATTCAACAGTAGCCGCTCACCGCTGCACCGGCCCGGTGTCGACGACCTCGAAGTTCGATCCAGAGATCGATTTGAGTTGATTGAGGTCGTCATCGCTCCACCCGGGATCAGGTGCACCCTGAAAGAACCAGTTGGAGCCGTTGTCGGCGACGATCACGCCGTACTCCTGCATCGCCACGGCGATCACACGCGCCTGACCCGTCAGCCCACTCACGTTGAAATCGGCACTCAACCGGAGCCGCATACCCATCGGCGGCAACGTGGCGTCGGTCCGAGACGACGCCGCATGCGTCGCCGGAAGGATGTAGCCATCACGCGTCTGCGCGAATGTGATTCGGATCGCGTGCCGGATCACGCCGCCGGCAACCTCGTCGAATCGTACGAGACCGGGCAGGATCGGGAGCCCGGCGGCGTCGGCGCTGGTCCAACCGAGCGGGCGTAACGCATTCGAGTTCAAATCGAACCGTGCCCCGCTGTCGGCAGTCCAGCCGGCGCCTGACTGAAACGACCGGTACAACTCGAACAGCTCGCAGGTCCCTGACCGCACGACCAGCACATGACGATCACCTCCCGACGCCGCGCCACCTTCGACGGGAGCGTCGAGCGGAATCGGAAACGGTCCTGGGTCGCTTTCGTCGCCGTACGCGTCATAGGTGATCGGAACGATCGATTGCCCATCAGGCACGATCACGAACGGGATTCCATAGTCAGGATTCTCACCAAAATCCGGATGCAAATTGTCGCCTCCGATCGATTGGATCTTGGCGATGATTCGAGCCGAATCGGGATGCAACGGGTCAGACGCAACGTTTCGATTCCACGGATTGTCTGGTGGGAACACCGTGCAGCCGCCAACCTGCGGGCCGGGTGGTGTGATTCGATCGGCTACCTGCCCAACTGTCGCAGGCCGATCAACGGTTGCAATCGCGGCGACGGCCACACCCCCGATCGCCATCGTGGCGGCAACCGCCAAGGTCGCCACACGTCGCCGCATCAGCCGCCGATTTGGCTCATGCTGCGGACAGGGCGAATGAAGTTGACCTGATTGATTTGGTGGCCGGCCCACTTCGTACCAACCGCCCGCTGGATGCGAGCGGCGATCTGGTCATCGGATTCACCATCACGTAGAGCGTCACGCAGATCGAACTCGTTGGTCGCGAACAGACAGGTCCGAAACTGGCCGTCGGCGGTGAGACGAACCCGATCACAGTCGCCACAGAACGGCTTGGTGACCGTCGGAATGATCCCGACCGTGGCACCACCGCCCGACCCTCCGCCATCGAGGTAGCGCCAACGATCAGCGGGCGCGGCACCGCGGGCCGGCACCTGCTCGATCGGGAACACCGCCGACAGGATGGCCACGATCTCGTCTTGACCGACGACCTTGTCGTTCAGCCAGTGCCCGCCGGCGTCGAGCGGCATGAATTCGATGAACCGCATCTCGACACCTTCGTCCCGGCCGAACCGGGCGAGGTCGATGATTTCGTCGTCGTTAGTGCCGCGCTCGATCACTGCGTTGATCTTGACCGGGGCAAACCCGGCATCCTTGGCGGCGGCGATCCCGGCCAGCACGTTGTCGAGTTCGTCGCGGCGGGTCATCCGTTCGAACTTGGCCCGGTCGAGCGTGTCGAGGCTGATGTTGATCCGTCGCAAGCCTGCTTGACGAAGATCATGAGCGATGTTTTGAAGCGTTGCGCCGTTGGTCGTCATCGCCAAATCGACACCCAACGCCGCCAGTTTGGACACGAGCGTCGTGATATGGGCGCGGATCGTCGGTTCGCCACCGGTCAAACGAATTCCCTCGAATCCATACCGTTCGACGCAGATCCGTGCGAGCCGCTCGATTTCCTCGAACGAGAGCACCTCTGACCGGGGCAGCCAGGTCATTCCCTCAGATGGCATGCAGTAGGTGCAGCGGAAGTTGCAGCGATCGGTGACAGAGATTCGCAGGTCGCGCACAACGCGGCCGAACGGATCAACCAGGTCATGCGCTCCCGTCTGCAAGATCATCCTCTTGACTCTACGGGTCAGCCGACCAGCATCACGATCGCGACGTCGGCACCGGCGGGGATTCCATCACCGTCGGGGATCACGGCGATGGCGTTGGCAAGTGCTGTCGCGGCTAGCTGGTGGCTGCCCTGAACACCAACGGATCGAACGTGACATCGGCCATCATCGTTGAACGTGGCGTTCACTCGGTTGAGATGGGCCTTGCCATCCGGCCGTCGTGTGAAGCCTTCGTCGGCGATCGCGACGTGGCTTGGGCGCGCCAACCGATGGTGCCCCATCATCCGCCTGAGGGCCGGGCGGGCCAGCATCTCGAAACTCACGATCGAACTCACTGGGTTACCGGGAAGTCCAAAAATCGGCGTGCCCTCAAGGGTGCCGAACGCGAAGGGCTTGGCCGGTTTGATGGCGATCTGCATCCAGTGCATTTCGGCGATCCGGCCGAGCACCGCCTTGACGATGTCGTAGTCACCCATACTCACGCCGCCGCTGGTGACGATCGCATCGCAGCCCCCGGCGGCACCTCGTAGCACGCGTTCGAGTTCCGCTTCGTCGTCTCGCACCGTCCCCAGATCGATAACTACGCAGCCCGCCTCGCGCAGCATCGCCGACAGCATCCGCCGGTTGCTCTCGCGAATCTGACCCGGCGCGAGCGGTCCGCCACCCTCGATCAGTTCGTCACCGGTCGAGAGCACGGCGACGCGGGCGCGCCGGTACACGCTGACGGTGCGGGCATTGATGCTCGCCAGCACGCCGACTACCGCCCCACGAACTTCGGTGCCCGCTGGGAACACCAGGTCGCCGATCTGCACGTCGTCGCCTGCACGACGAATGGCGACACCAGCAGCAACGCCCAACTTGATCAACACCCGATCAGCGCCTACCCGTTCAGTGTTCTCCACCATCACCACGGCATCAGCTCCGGCGGGCATCGGGGCACCGGTCATGATCCGGACTGCCTCCCCGGACCGCAGCACACGATCGGAAGCCGCACCCGCGGCAACCTCGTCGACAACGGGGAGTTCGACGGGGCCGTTCGCAGTGTCTGAGGCGACCACCGCATACCCGTCGACAGCCGTGTTGTCGAACGGCGGGACCTGCTCGGCAGATACCACGTCGGCGGCCAGTACCAGACCCTCAGCCTGCTCGAATGGCACCTCGATCGCGGCCAACGGCGGGCACGCGCCGATCACAAACGACTGGGCGTCTTCGAGCGGTGTCACAGCGGGCACGGTACCGGCAGACTGGTCGTGTGAGCGACTACCTCGCCTTCCCAGCCGACGGCTTCGACGCCCAGTGGTCGACGTGGGACGGCGCTCACACCGAGCACCTCTCGCTGTGCTGGGAGAACGAAGCCTGGACCGCGTGCGGTCGCGTCGGGCGCGAGCAGGTCGAGTATGTGATCCGACTGACGCCGCTCTGGCAGATCAGGCAGTTCATGCTGTTCCGCGATATGGACGAGCCCGATCTGTGGCTCGGGACCGATGGGCATGGCCGATGGGGTGAGATCAACGGCGCCCACCGAACGGAGCTCGACGGAGCATTCGACCTTGCACTCCCCTGTACTCCGTTCAGTCACACGTTGCCGATCCGCCGCCACCCACTGCTCGTCGGGGACTCGGTCGAGCTGACCGTGATCGAAATCGACGTCGAGACCTTGGCGACGACTCCCGTCCAGGTCGAGTACACCCGGCTGTCGAGGCGCGACTGGCAGCTCATCCGGCACGAGGTCGTGTCGAGCTTCGAGGTCGACGACCATGCCCTCGCCCGCCACATCGAAGGATCATTCCGCCGCCACTAGTGACGGTTACGGGCAGAGAGTTGCGAGGTGGGCGCGGACGTGCCCGGCTAGGGCGGGGTTCTTGAGCGCCAGTTCGATGGCGGCTTCGAGGAAGCCGGCAGGGTTGCCGGTGTCGTACCTGGCGATTCTGGACAGAACACCGGAGAACGGTGATCGGGCGGCCTGCGCTCGGAGCGCGTCAGTGAGTTGGAGTTCGCCGCCACGCCCTGGAGTGAGATTCTCGATCTCGTCGAAGACGTCCGGTGTGAGGACGTAACGACCGATCAGGATCAAATCACTCGGAGCCTCATCGACCGACGGTTTTTCGACCAGGTCTGCGACCGGGATCACGCCGTCATCATCCATCGGGCCGGACGGAGCGAGCACACCGTAGGAACTCACCTGGTCGCGCGGCACCTGCTTGACTGCGACGACGCTCCCGCCGGTACTCGCACACACCCCGTTCATGTGCGCCAACAACGACGAATCGCCCATCAGCTCGTCCGGCAGTAACACCGCGAACGGTTCGTCGCCGACCGCAACACGAGCGCAGCCAACCGCGTGGCCAAGGCCGCGGGGATTGTCCTGATAGGTGATCGTGACCCGCCAGTCCTTGCCAATACTGGCCAGACGATCGGCGATCGCGTCCTCACCTTTCGCCCGCATCGCCTCAACCAGCGCGTCGTCACGTTCGAAGTATCGGGCAATCGCCGGTTTGCTGCGACTGCTCACCACGACGATGTGTTCGATCCCGGCACCGAGTGCTTCATCGATGATGATCTGGATCGCCGGCGTGTCGCCGATCGGCATCAGTTCCTTCGGAATCGCTTTGGTAGCCGGAAGGAATCGAGTCCCCATTCCGGCTGCTGGAATCACGGCGCTGCGGACCTGCATGGAACCGACGATATCTTTCCAGCCGATGCCAACGTATGTTTACAAGTTTCTCGAGACCGGCGAAGTGATCGAAGTTCAACAATCGTTTCACGACGACGCGCTCACTGAGGCTGTGCACCCGGCCTCAGGCACGACCATGGCGGTCAAGAAGGTGTTTCTTCCCGTCGGTGTGACGTTCAAGGGCGACGGCTTCTACAAGACCGACAGCAGGTCAGGATCGAAGTCCTCGTCGTCAGCCGCCAAATCGGAGTCGTCCGACAGCAAGTCGTCTGACAGCAAGTCGTCTGACAGCAAGTCGTCCGACGGCAAGTCGTCTGACAGCAAGTCGTCCGATTCGTCCAGCTCTTCGTCATCGAGCGACTCCGGTTCAGGGGCTTCCTCTGGCTCGGGTTCCGGGTCATCCGAGAAGCCGAAGGCGAGCGCTTCGACTTCATCGTCGAGCGACTGACCGAGATGCTGATACCGCTCAGCGATCAGGCTTCTGAGCTGGGAGCCGAGATCGGTGTGTTTGGCGGGTCAGGATTCTACGAGTTTCTCGACGACGCCACAGAGATTGAAATCTCGACCCCCTACGGCTCGCCCGCAGCACCCGTGACCGTCGGAACGCTTTCCGGTCGTCGGATTGCATTTCTGCCGCGCCACGGTCGCCGCCACGAGTTCGTTGCCCACAAGGTCCCGTTTCGCGCAAACGTCTGGGCGATGGCGTCGCTCGGAGTGCGATCGCTGATCGGGCCATGCTCCGCCGGTTCGCTCCAACCCGACCTGCATCCTGGTGAGTTCGTCGTCGTCGACCAACTCATCGATCGGACGTCCGGCCGAGCCGACACGTTTCACGACGAGGGCCCGATTCACCACCAAGCATTCGCCGACCCCTACGACATCGACCTCCGAACTGCGCTCGTCGATGCCGGCCACCTCACCGGCGTGGCGACACACGACGGCGGAACGATGGTCGTGATCAACGGTCCTCGCTTCTCGACTCGGGCGGAAAGCAGCTGGTTCCGTGAGATGGGTTGGTCGGTCGTCAATATGACCGGCTACCCGGAAGCAGTGCTGGCTGCCGAGGCCGGTATTCCCTACGCCACGGTGGCATTGGTGACCGATTACGACGCCGGGGTCGACGGGCAGGAACCGGTGACGATGGAGGCGATCTTCGAGGTGATGCGAGTCAATGTCGCCCGTCTCGGCGAATTGCTCGCGGTCGCGCTTCCCGCGTTTCCCTAGCGGTAGGCTGGCGGTCCGACTTTCCCTTCGCCTGCTCGTTTCACCTGCGTCGCATCACCGGCGTTCCAGGGAGGGTTGATGTCCCCCATTCCACATGTCGCTGTGTCGATTCGTCGAATACTGGTGCGACGACGATGGATCTATTGGTTGATCGTCGTGGCCGTGGCGTTGGTGAGTGCCGCAGAGGTCCGTGCACAACTCGTCGAGGTCGAGTCCGAACGCGCTCGCTGGGGTGACACCCGAGTCGTGCTCGTGGCAGCGCGAGATGTGTCTCCGGGTGAGTTCCTGTCGACCGCAGTCTTGAGCCGCAAGGTTCCCGTCGCCATGATTCCCGAGTCGGCGGTCAGCGATGTGGCGAATCAGATCGCCCGACAACGAGTAGCTGCGGGCGAAGTGATCACGAGCGCCGATGTCGCCGCCGGCGGTGGGCCACAGACGCTCGTGCCCGCCGGTTGGTTGGCGGTGGCGATTGTCGAATCGCCGCCGTCCGGAGCAGCAATCGGCGACCGGGTGCAGGTCGCCAGCGATGGTGTCGTAATCAGCACCGATGCCCTGGTCGTCGGCTTCGTCGATGATGCCACACTGGTCGCCGCGCCGGCAGACGAAGCACCGCTGTTGCCTGCTGCTGCGGCGGCAAGCAGCGTTGACTTGCTGCTGGTGCCCTGACTCGTTGTCAACGGTCAACGATCAGCGACGTCCTGAATCACCACACCTGGTCGAATGGCGCGTTTCCTCGCGCTGATGGGCGGCGAGTTCAGCGCCATCCGGCAGCGACGACGGTGAGCACGACGACGCCGAGGGCGATTCGATAGATCACGAACGGCATGAAACTGCTCGTGCGGATCAAACGCAGCGTGCCCCACACGGCGGCCCAGCCGGAGATTCCGCTCGTGATGATTCCGACGATCATCGGTGTTGCGAGCCCTTCGGGGATCCCGTCAGCGAGCAGCTTGCCGACCTTGAGCACGACGGCGCCGGCGATCACCGGCAAGCTCATCAGAAAACTCAGACGGGCCGCCGCGTCCCGGTCGAAACCGAGCTGGCGTGCGGCTGTCATCGTGATTCCGCTACGAGACGTGCCCGGGTTGAGGGCGAGTGCCTGGGCGGCGCCGACTATCAGCGAGTCCCTGGCACGGAAATCATCGACCCCACGGTCACCCGATTGTCGATCGACCCACGCCAACACCAACCCGAACACGATCAGTGAGATAGCGATGATCGTCGGAGTACCAAGTTTCTTATCGATCCACTCCTCGAACGCCGCCCCGATCAATGCCGCAGGGATAGTCGCCACGACCAGCAGCCAGGCGACCCGGCCGTCGGTGGTGACCGGTCGCTCTCGCCGCCAAACCAATCGAAGGCCTTCTCGCACGTATTTGACCAGATCGTGTCGGAAGTATCCGAGTGCTGCGACCAACGTGCCGATGTGGAGCGCTACGTCAAAGGCCTTCTTGACCGACGGATCGTCGAAGTCGTTCCAGCCGAACAACCATGGCACCAGAATCAGGTGACCGCTCGACGAAATCGGGAGAAACTCGGAGAGCCCCTGGACAAGTCCGAGAACGATTGCGTGAAGAATCGGCACGGTTGACGACCGTACCGTGCCTACGATCCCGAATCGTGACCATCCGACGCGTTCGACCGAAACGGCTGAAGTTGTTGTATGTGACAGGCAGTTCCGGGTTTCTCGGTCGCCACATCGTCAACGGGATCGCCGCCGAGCCATGGGAAATCGTCGCCCAGACATCGCAGGCACTCGACCTCCGCAACCGCGATTCCGTGATCAACGTGATCCGAGACTGGCGCCCGACGGCGATCATCCACACCGCCTATCGACGCAACGACCGGCGCTCCAACGTCGACGCCACGCGACATGTTGCCGAAGCGGCCGCCACGTTCGGCTCGAGGCTCGTGCACGTGTCGACCGACGCCCTGTTCGCCGGGAGACCCGCGCCGTACACCGAGCAGGACTCGCCGACGCCCGTCCACGACTACGGCCGTCAAAAAGCTGAAGCCGAACAGATCGTCGCCGAGTTCTGCCCGGGTGCCGTGAGCGTGCGGACGTCGTTACTGCTTGGAGGATCGCGGTCCGGAGGCACCGAACTATCCGGCCACGAGATCGCCGTTCGAGACGCAATCAACAGTCGCTCACCGATGACATTCTTCACCGATGAGGTCAGGAGTCCGGTGCTGGTCGACGACCTGGCCGCTTCGTTGACCGAATTGGCAGGCCGACCCGAAATCGTCGGCGTGTTGCATCTGGCCGGGCCCGAGGCTGTTACCCGAGCCGACTTGGCTCGGATGATCGCCCGACGGCACGGTTGGGACGCGACTCGCCTGCGGTTCAGCACGCTGGTGGACTCCGGCCTGAGTCGACCAGGTCAGGTCGTGCTCGACTCGTCGCTGGCAAGATCCCAGGGCCTCGCCGTCCGCGGCCCCACGAGCTGGCCATAATCGTCAGACCAAGGCTCGGCAGACCAGGGCTCGGCAGACCAGGGCTCGGCAGCGCGATTGTCAGGCGCCGCTCATCGTGACATCGCGGATCACGAGGCTGACGCCCGCAGCTCGCATCGGCAGCCAGTCGACGTCGTTGCCAACCGCGACGATGTCGAGCAACATTCGCTGCAACGTCGATGCAATCGTGAATTCACGCACCGGTTCGGCAACGGCACCACCACGGATCATCAGACCCGCAGCTCCTGTCGAGAAGTCGCCGCTGATGGCGTTGACACCTGAGTGAATGCCGGTCACGCTCTGCACGAGCAGGCCTTCGTCGATGTCGGCCACGAGTTCGGCCTGCGACCGACAGCCAGGTTCGAGGTACAAGGCGATCGCCCCAACGCCAGGAGTCCCTGCGTAACCGCCGCGGATCGCATTGCCGGTCGACACCGTGTTGGCCCGTCGGGCCGAGTACGAGTTGTGAGTGAACTGCCGCAATACGCCGCCCTCGATCAGACCGTTGCGCCGTGCGGCGAGCCCTTCTCCATCGACGTCGGTCGCCGTGTACGCCAGCGGATTGGTCGGGTCGTCGATCAAGTTGACGAAGGATGGGGCGACCTCGTCGCCGAGCCGGTCCTGGAACAGGCTGCGACCCTTGACGACGGCTTCCCCGTTGAGGGTCGAGGCGATGATCGACAGGAACTGGGCGGTCACGAACGGGTCGAGCACCACCGTGGTGCGTTTCGACGCCGGTTTCACGGCACCCAACAACCGAGTTGCCCGATCTGCCGCCTCCTTGGCGGCTCGCGCCGGATCGAGCGTCGTCGGCGTGCGGCCGACGCTGAAACCGAACCCGGTTTGCGTCTCGTCACCGTCGTCGGCGAGTGTCGACACGCTCACGTAACAGCCGTTCTCGCGCCCCCACTGACGGATGCCGGTCGTAGTCGCGACAGCCGCTTCGCCGTAGGCATCGGAGTAACTCGAATGGTCGACCCGAACACGTTTGTCGACCGCCAGGGTCAGGCGTTCGAGGTCCTTGGCTAACTGGATCTTGCGGTCGGTCGCGAACGCTGACAGCTCGTCGTCCCAGAGTGACTGGTCGGTTACCGCAACACCATCCGAGGCGGCCAATCCAGCCCATTCATCGACCGTTCCGAACTGGATGTTGTCGCGGGCCTCGGTCAGCACTTCGGCGATTGCTGCGGCATCCAGCGTGCCGGCGTATGCAAAGCCGGTGCGGCCGCCGCGAATGATTCGAATCCCAATGCCTTCGGATTGGGCTGAGACGAACTGCTCGATTTCGCCTTCGTACACGCGCACCTCGGTATCGCCGCCACGCGACACGAACGCCTCGACCTGTTCCCCGGGCTGGGCCTGAGCCACGACGCTGTCGACTATCGCGAGTAAGCCGCTGCCATTGTCGCTGGAACTCATGCTGTCCACTCCCGAGGGCTCCGCCCCCGCACCCCAGACCGGACGGCTCGCTGGCGCTCGCTCGTCCTGGCATCATTCGCTGCGCTCATGCTGCTGTGCCGCCGATCGTCAATGACTTGACCCGCAACGTTGGCTGGCCGTCGCCGACCGGCACACCCTGGCCGTCCTTTCCACACGTGCCCGGATTCCCCCAGGCGAAGTCGTTGGCGAGCATGTCGATGTCGCGGAGCACCTGTGGTCCATTGCCGATCAGGTTGCCTTCCCGCAGCGGCTCTGTGATTTCGCCACCTTCGATCAGGTACGCCTCAGTCATCCCGAACACGAAGTCACCGGTGGCGGTGTTGACGCTGCCACCGCCGAGATGTGCGACGTACACGCCATGGTCGGTCGAGGCGATGATGTCGTCAGCGTCGTCGGGCCCGTCGAGCACGAAGGTGTTCGTCATCCGCACCATCGGGAGATGCATGTAACTCTGACGGCGACCGTTCCCAGAAGGGCGGCGACCTTCCTTGCGGCTGCGTAGATAGTCCCACATGTAGTCGGTCAGCACGCCGTCTTCGATCAGCACGTTGCGCTGCGTTTGGTGGCCTTCGTCGTCGACCGACAGCGTGCCCCACTCACCGGGAATCGTGCCGTCGTCGACCAGCGTGACCAGCGGCGATGCAACCAGTTCACCGACTTTGCCGGCATACACCGAGGAACCCTTTTGGATGTGATCGGCCTCGAGCCCGTGGCCGCAGGCCTCGTGGAACAACACGCCGCCTGTGCCATTCTTGATGACGACCGGCATCGCCCCTGACGGCGCCGGGCGGGCGTTGAGTTTGACGATCGCCTGCCGGGCGGCCTCACGGGCGAGGTGCTCGACGTCGACGGCGTCGAATGCTTCCCACCCAATCGTGTGTCCCATCGATTGGAACCCGGTCTGCATTCCGGCGTCACCATTGGCGACGACGCTGATCCGGGCGAGCACCCGCACGATGTCGTCGTCGACCCATACTCCGTCGCTGTTGGCGATCAAGACTCGCTTCCGGCTGTCGCCGTAGCCGGCAGACACCTGGACGATCTCGGACCCGGACGAGCGGGCCGCCTCATCGACCCGTTGTAGCAACGCGACCTTGGCGGCCTTCGAAATCGACTCTGGATACTGCTCGATCACGTTGATCCTGCGCGTCTCGAACGATGACAGCGAGACCGTTCGCGTACCACCGTCGCCCTGACTTGCAGCCGCCGCTGCCGCTGAGGCAGCGGCCGCCAGGCCTGCCTCCGAGAGGTCGCTGGTGTGCGCGAATCCGGTTGTCTCGCCCTTGATCACGCGGATACCTGCACCCCGATCTCGGCCGGAGGTGACTTGTTCGATTCGACCGTCGTCGAGCGCAACGGACGTGTTGCGCTTGTCTTCTGCATACACCTCCGCGAACTCGGCACCGGTGCGGAGGGCGAGCCCAAGAGTCCGTTCAATGACGTCACTGTCGATCACGAGGTTCATGCTACGTCCGGCGTTAACGTCACAGCCCTGTGAACGTGGCTGTCGGGCTCAAGGGCGAGGCGAGGTTGCTGGTTGGTGAAGCTGACACCGCGCGCGCTCTGGGGTCGGGTGACGTCGACGTACTTGGGACCCCGCGATTGGTCGCCCTCTTCGAACAAGCAACGTGCGACGCGCTGTCAGGGATGATGGACACCGGACAGTCGACGGTCGGCATGCGGGTACAGATCGACCATCTGCAGCCGACCCCAATTGGTGCCGAGGTCGAGGTCGAGGCATACCTCGACAAGATCGAGGGCCGACGGATCACATTTACGGTCACGGCCTCCGACTCAGGCGGCCTGATCGCCGCCGGCAAGGTCACCCGCGTCGTGGTCGATGTCGAAAAGTTCATGTCGAAATGTTGCAAAGCAAGCTGACCCGCTCCATAGCCAGCTTCGCTGGCGTCGTATTCTTGGCAGGGTGCACCGGCGACGGCGGCGCGATCCGAGACAACGTGATCGAGCCGGGCATTACCGCCCTGAACGAGTCGAAGGTCTTGGCATGCAACGGTGACGCTGAGACGCTTCGCACGGCTATGGAGGCGTACGAGATCCTGAACAGCTCGCCTGCACCGGACGAAGCCACGTTGGTTGCCAACGCGTTCCTCCGTGAGGAGTCGGAACTCTGGAACATCGTGAACGGCGAGTTGGTTCCCCAGCACCCCGACTGCGTCCCCTGACCCCGGTGGAGCCCGTGACCGGATAGCGGTCGATCTGGCACCGCCGATTTTGCGGCAGGAATCACGACGTCAGACGTCCTGATCGCTGCCGCAGAATTCTGACAGCTTCTTTGCGGCAGCCATTACGACGGGAGTCGTCATAGTTCCTGCCGCAAAGCACCGCAGCACGATTGAAGGCAGCGTTAGGCGAGGTTGCTGGTTCTGGGGTAGACGTCGGTTGGGTCGGTCATCACGTTGACCAGATACGGAATCCCACTGGCGAACGCTCTGTCGAGTGCGGGGCCGATCTGGTCTGGGCTCGTTACGGTTTCACCGCCGCCGCCGAGCGCGATCACGACCTCGTCGTAGCGGGTGTTCGGCTGCAGGTCGCAGGCGATGTCCCAACCGTAGATGAACTGCATCGGGTGCTTCTCGAGCCCCCAGCAACTGTTGTTCCCGACGATCATCACGACCGGCAGATTGTGACGCACCAGGGTGTCGACATCCATCAGCGAGAAACCCGCCGCGCCATCGCCGAGCATCAACACGATCTGGCAGTCAGGGCGTACCACGCGTGCCGCGATCGCGTATCCCAACCCGTTGCCCAGGCACCCGTACGGCCCGGTGTCGAGCCAACAGCCAGGCTCGAAGACCTCGACGTACTTGCCGGCGTACGACACGAAGTCGCCGCCATCGCAGATCACGACGGCGTCGCGCGCCAGCCGCTTTCGTAGTTCGCCATAGATTCGGGTCGGCTTGATCACGTCGCCGCCTGCCGCCAGAAGGGGTGCCTCAGCATCGATTTCAGCTTGCTCGGCGGCTCGCAACTCTTCGATCCACGAGGTGTGATCGACACGATCGCCGGCGAAGTCGGCAAGGCCGCGCAACGTCGCCGAGATGTCACCGGCAACCGTCACCACGTCGACGTGACGCGCCGTCTGACCGACCGAATCGACGACGTGAACAATCTCAGCCGACCCAAACCGACCGAAGCCAACTCGGAAATCCAACGGGGTACCGATCACGACGACGAGGTCAGCTCGCTGCTTGAGGACACCACGGGTGCGCAGGAACGCCAACCGATGATCAGCGGGCAACATGCCGCGCCCCAAGCCGTTGAAAAAACATGGCACGTCAAGCGACTGTGCGGCGGCCGCCAACTGCTCCCATGCGCCGTCCCAGTAGGCATCACTGCCGACGAGCAACGCTGGACGCTGCGCGTTCGCGATCAGTGACGCCAGCCGCGCCACGAGGTCGGGATCGGGAGCGACACCGGGAGCCAAACCACTAACCGGAACTTCACCGCCACTCGGGCCGAACACATCCATCGGGAAGTCGAGGAACACCGGGCCGCGATGCGCCATGGCGGCCAGTTGAGCGGCGGCATGCACCTGCATGCCAGCCATCCCTCCATTTGTCACGGTCTCCGACCGCTTGGTGATCGGAGCCAGCACGGGCACGTGATCGAACTCTTGGAGTGAACCGGACCCCCAGCGGTGCTGCGGTGCGCGACCTCCGAGCGCGACGACCGGCGATCCGTTGAAGTGCGCAGACGTCACGGCCGAGATGCCATTCGTCACGCCGGGCCCAGCAGTCAGCGCCACCAGACCAGGCCGGCGCGTCAACTTGGCGTACGCCTCGGCGGCGAACGTGGCCGATTGCTCGTGACGTGTGTCGACAACCCGCATTCCCTGGTCACGTGCCGCCTCGTACAGCGGCCAGATGTGGGCGCCGTTCAGCGTGAACATCACATCGGTGCCGAACTGCAGCATCGCCGCAACCGCCTGTTGCCCGGCGTGACCCTCAATCCGTGACATCGCCGATCCCCCACACCTGTCTGGCTTTGGCATACACGCCCTGGTCGAATGAGAACTCGACCATGTTCCCGTCTGGATCGCGGAGCATGCAGATGTAGCCGATTGGGGAAGGCATTTGCGTCGCCTCCATCGCCAGGCAACCGGCCTCGAGGCCCCGCGCCGCGATCGAATCGACCGCCTGGCGGGTCGTCAGTTCGATCCCAAGATGGGCGAAGGGTGCCAGTACCTCCTGAGGTGCGTCAGCGAACGGGTCGCTCTCCGGGAAGAACTGGACAATGACGAGTATGAACGGGTGGTTGGCAGCGCCGGGTTGACCGAGCCAGGCACCGTGACCGAACTCATCGGAACGACGATCGAGCAGTTCCAACGGGGTGAATTCGGTGAACCATGCAATCGTTCGATCGATATCGCCAACGCGCAGGGCGATGTGTGTCCAACGCGGTTCTGACGGGTGTTCAGCGTGTAATCGTTCGGTCACCACGAGATGACCTTAGAGGTTGTGACGGTACTGTTCGCCCATGAGACGGGCCACCTCCGATTGGGCACCTCGGCTTGCGGCCAAGATCAACCCGGCGGATGCCGAGCGGATCGCGCAGAAGGTGATGGCCAGCGTCGATGAGGTTTCGGCTAAGCGATGGGACGCTGCCGTGCGGCGTGCCTCCGCACTCCCTGGCGACATCCGCCCCGAGAAAATCAAGTCGCTCGTCGATTCGTTCGCCCGAGAACTCGGGACTTTCGGGGCAGGAGCCGGCGTCGCCGCCGCGGCGCCGGCGGTCGGCACCGCTGCGACCTTACTCGCAACCACCGCCGAGCTGGCGTGGTTCACCACGCGAGCCGGCGATCTGATCCTCACGATCGCGGCACTACATGGCCGACCTGACCCGACCGTCGAGGAACGTCGAGCGTGGGTGCTTGCGGTACTGATCTACGGCGGCTCGGCGCGCGACGGGTTTGCCAAGGCCCTCAACCAAGCAACGACAGGCACGACACTCGCGACGAACAACCGGGTTCCTTTGGCAACACTGCAGATGGCCAACCGCGTGATGAGCAAGCTGCTGCTTCGCCGCTACGGCGCTCGACGCGGCGTCGTCGCGCTCGGCACAGCGGTACCGCTCGGACTCGGTGCCGTGATCGGTGGGAGTGCCAACTACCTGGCGATCCGCTCGCTCGGCCGCCACGCCGACGAGTTCTTCGCTCGCCTGCCGTACTCGGCGATCGACGTCGACTCGACCGACGTTACTGGCCGACTCCTCACCGACTGATTTGACGGCTGAGCCTCTCGTAAACAACTGGTAATTGTCCTAGGTGACACGGAGAGGTATTTGGCGTACGTTCGTGACACCGCCCCGAAAGGGCCAGACGAACGGAGCCGACATGACGAACCAAAGCGACGAGCTACTTTTTGGAGCGGAAAACACCCGGGCACGCGACACCGACGGCGACGGTGTGAGCGACGTCCAGGAGAGCCTCGACGGCACAGATCCGAACGACGCGGACAGCAAGATCAGACACGACGCACCGGTACTCAATCAATTCGGCGGCGACCCACGCGTTGGAGTCGAGGGAACCATCCTCGAACGCGAAACCATCATTGACGTCGTCGGCTCGACGCCCGAAGGGCATTCACTTGAGCAGACGCTCGGGACCGGGCTCGACGGTAAGCCGATCGGCAGGTCACCAATCGACCTCGGATACGGCGACGGGGACACGTTGCTGGAAGGGCGCGGGACCGACCCCAACTCCCCGCTCAACATGGACCGCAACCCGCTGGTAGGCAACACCGCAGCCAAGCCACCCGAAGGTCGAGACGCCACCATCGACACCCTCGGACGTGAAGCAGGCCCCGGCGCTGGCGGCGATCAGAAGTCCGGCAGTGGTTCAAATTCAACTCCTCCTCCGGACGCAGATTTGAGTTTCCGGGCACCCCACTGGGATCAGATCAGTGCAGGGGCTGATGGTGGCACGCCGGAAAAAGGGATCATCGACACGTTGATCGACTTGATGACGCCGACGCCAACGCCGGACGCCGGCACCGTCCGGCCGGATGGTGACAAGCCGGTTCCGAAGCCACCGCCGAAGAAGCCGGTGGTTCCGGGAGGTCCGGACGACTACCTGACCAACCCGGATGCAGACACCGGCGGGGGCGGAGTCGTCACCGAGGATCAGATCGAGCGGGCAATCGTGCTGCAGGGCACCGACACCGACTTCGTTCCCGGCGCCGGAACGCAGATCGACGTTGATTCACCGCCACGACGCCCAGGCGATCTCGTTACCGACCCTGGTGACGAAGACCCAGGCGCTGGCGCTGACGCTGACGGTACGGTGACACCACCAGATCAGCAGATCAGCAGACCGGTCAACCCAAATGATGGTCTGCCCGGTGGCATACGGGCCCCAGGCTGGAGCCCAGACGGCGGCGGCGGATCGGGTGGCGGTGACGGTGCCGACAACACCGGCCGCGACGGCTCCTCGAGCGCCGCTACGGCAGCGACCAACACTGCTGCTCCAGACGCCGGAAGCGGCGTCGTTAACATCGGCACGGGATCGACGGGTGGCATCCAATCGGTTGCCGGCGACGACACCGGAGCCACAGCAACAACCGACAACTCAGGCCGGGTATCGCAGAGCTACGCGATGATGGCAGGCGACGACGACGATCTCGAAGAACTCGAAGTCCAACGAGCCGACAGCCTCGATGCGGAGCCACGAGCGGTCGACAGCGACGGTGACGGGGTCAGCGACACCCAAGAAATCCTCGACGGCACAGATCCGAACAATGCCCACGATCATGTGACCGAACCCGCTCCGGTGATCGATCCGAACGGCCGCCCTCCGGTCAGCGAGCCAGAACTCAACCCACTCGAGTTGAACGATCCACGCGCTGTGATCGATGAGATCAACCGCGAACGCGAAACAGTCGTCGACGTGCTTGGCGGCCTGCCCGAGGGACACACGCTCGACCAAACACTTGGAACAGGGCTCGCCGGTAAGCCGATCGGCAAGTCAACCGATCACTACGGAAACGCCGATGCCGAAGGAGTACTCGCAGGACGCGGCATGGACCCCAACTCACCGCTCAACATGGGAAGAGAATCGTTCACTGGCAACAACCCCGCCGAATCGGCCGAAGGCCGGAACCCCACCACTGACACACTTGGTCGGGAGGCAGGTTCGGGCGTCGGTGGCGAGCAGAAATCCGAGGGTGGCATCGCCACTGCGCCACCTTCCGGCACGGAACTCAGTTTCCGTGCGCCGAATATGTCGCTCGTGAGTGACTCAGCTGATGGAGGCACGCCGGCACCCGACCCGCATGCCCCGCCGATGACAGCCGAAGAGAAAGTGAAGGCAAGGGATTCAAACAAGGAAAATCGTGACTACGACAAATGGAAGAAGGAACAGTCCGGCAAGACGGTGAATCCGGATGCGGACACCGGCGGGGGCGGAGTCGTGACTGACGAACAGATCGAGCGAGCAATCGTTATACATGGCGGCGACACCGATTTCGTTCCAGGTGCGGGAACACACATCGATGGTGATGCACCCCCGAAGCGTCCGATCGATCTCGTCACCGACGGAGGCGACGAAGACCCCGGCGCTGGCGAAAACGACGGTACGGTGCCACCACCAGATCAGCAGATCAGCAAACCGGTCAACCCGCAGGACAACCTCCCTGGAGGTGGGCTACCACCCGGGTCAGGAACAGGAAACGGCGGCGGTGACGGTGGCGACAACACCGGCCGCGACGGCTTCTCGAGCGCCGCCACAGCGGCAACCGGCACCGGTTCTCCTGGATTCGGAAGCGGCGTCACCAACATCGGCGGCGGCGCTGCCGGTGGCATCCAGACAGTCGCCGGCGACGACACCGGAGCCACAGCAACAACCGACAACTCAGGCCGGGTATCGCAGAGCTACGCGATGATGGCCGGCGACGACGACGACCTCGACGAACTCGAAGTCCAACGCGCCGATATGGCCGCCGCAGGTCCCGGCACGCAGACGGAGGACGAGATCTACATTGGTGCGACAAGCGCACCTGTTGATCCGACAGGTGGAGACTCGAATGGCGGCTCCGCTGGAAGCGACGTCCCTGCACCTGCCGACGATGTATCAACGTCCGAATCAGGTCCTGTATCGCTGCCTGTGGCGACGGTTGGAGACGTGATCGCGCCGATTCTTGAGTTCGAGGCCGCCGGAGTCGCAGTCGCCGGCGACGTGGCACTCGGAATCGCACTCGGAGTCGAAGCGTCACCGCGAGGTGCGTCAGCGCCTGCTGATGGCTCTGACGCCGTGGCGACTATCCCAATCGTTGGTCCGATCATCGGGCACGAGGCCGAGAACCAGAGTGATTGGGCATCGCCGACGCCGCTCGACCCGATCGACGACAGCGTCGTGGAAGTTCAGCTGGCGATTGACGATCCAGTCGACGAACTGATCGACGAGCCGTTTGCGCAACGATCGGTCGAGATCGACGACCTCGCGCCCGCCGAAGCAAATCTCGACGGAGGTTTCTGAACTGCCCGCCTGACAGCTCGGGACTGAACGCGCACGGGTATCTGTTCAGGGGTATCGTTCACCGCTCAATGATGCTGGAACGCGTGAACCAGCCCTCCGACCTGCGAGGGATGTCGTACGACGAACTCGACGCGCTCGCCGGTGAGATTCGCGACCTGATCGTCGAAGCCGTCAGTGAAAACGCCGGGCATCTCGGTTCCAACCTCGGCGCAGTCGAGTTGTCGCTTGCGTTGCACCGGGTGTTCGAGTCGCCAACCGACGCGATCCTGTGGGACACCGGGCATCAGGCATACGTTCACAAGATCCTCACCGGGCGGCGCAAGCAGTTCTCGCAACTGCGTCAAGCGGGCGGCATGTCCGGTTACCCGAGCCGTGAGGAAAGTCCGCACGACTTCGTCGAAAACAGCCACGCCTCCACAATCCTGAGCTACGCCTACGGCATGGCGGTCGCCAGAGATGCCGGCGTCACCAGCCACCGCCACATCGTCGCTGTGATTGGCGACGGCGCGATGACCGGCGGAATGGCGTACGAGGCTCTCAACAACCTCGGCCACAACAGGCGTCGAGTGATCATGGTGCTCAACGACAACGGTCGCAGCTACGCGCCGACCGTGTCGAACCTGTCGGCCAACATGCAAGGCTTAGACGAACGATCGAATCACCCGAGCCTGCCCGATCGTGTGACCGGCAAATTGGCACACGCCTTGACCGACATCCGGCTCAATCCGGTGTACGTCCGTCGCCAACGGCGGCTCGAGGATTTCCTTCATAACCTGCCTGGTGTCGGCCCGCAAGCCGAGCGGGCAATGGACGCGTTCAAGGCCGGGGTCCGCGAGTTTCTGCAACCACCATCGTTCTTCGAGGCACTCGGCGTGCGGTATGTCGGCCCTGTCAATGGCCATTCGGTCGCCGAATTGGAGGCCGCCTTTCGCAACGCTGAGACGTTGTCAGCCGAAGGCCCGATCATCGTCCATGTGCTCACGCAGAAAGGTCGCGGGTATCCCCCCGCTGAGGACGACGACGAGAAGCACCTCCACGACGCCCCCGTGTTCGACCCCCTCAAGGGCCCGCCGAAAGCGATGCCGACCGGCTACACGCAGGCCTTCGCCGAAGCGGTGATCAAGGCCGCCGAGGAGGACCCTCGGCTCGTGGCGATTACTGCAGCGATGCCCGGCCCGACCGGTCTGTTGCCGTTCCAGGCGCATTTTCCCGACCGGTTCTTCGATGTCGGGATCGCCGAACAACATGCCGTCACGGCCGCCGCCGGTATGGCGATGTGGGGAATGCGACCAGTAGTCGCGATCTATTCGACGTTCCTCAATAGGGCGTGGGACCAGGTTGTCTACGACGTCGCGATGCACCGCCTGCCGGTGATCTTCTGCCTTGATCGAGCGGGCGTGACCGGGCCTGACGGGGCATCGCACCACGGCGTCTACGACATGGCTCTGCTCTCGAAGGTGCCGGGTATGAGGGTGCTGGCTCCGTCCAGCGCGCAAGAGCTCCAACAGATGTTGCTCGATGCGGTTTCGCTAGCGGACGAAGGTCCGGTGGCGATCCGGTACCCGCGAGGGTCGGCCCGTCAGGTCGGCGAACACGAAGTTGGTCGCGGACTCAAGGCACGACTGGCCCGCGCCGGTGTCGCTGGTCCGGGTTCGATCTGCGTGCTGGCGATCGGCAAGATGGTCGAGGCGTCATTGAAGGCAGCTGACCGCCTCGCAGCACAGGGTCATTCGGTCGAGGTCTGGGACGTTCGATGCTGCGCCCCGCTCGACGACGAGATGATTGCCACTGCGGCGACGCACTCTGCGGTGGTGACGGTTGAGGACGGCGTGCGGGAGGGTGGGATCGGGATGATGATTGCCGACCGAATCGGCACACTACGCCCCGAGGTGCCCGTCGAGGTGTTGGGCCTTCCGACACAGTTCATCCCCCACGGCGAAGCGCACCACATCCTGGCTCGCCTTGGGCTCGACGCCGAGGGCATCGCTACGACGATCCGCGCTCACCTGCGAAACGGGTTCACAGAATAGAGTTGACCGCGTAAGGTTCGCCTCGTGGCTGATCTCGAGGACCTGCGATCCGAACTCGAACTGGCGCTGACGTTGGCCGACGCCGCCGACGGGTTCACGCTCCCACGGTTCGAGCAGCAGGACTTCACCCTCGGTTGGAAGGACAACCGAACCGAAGTCACCGAAGCCGACCGGGGCTGTGAGACATTGCTCGCCAACATCGTGCTCGAGACTCGACCACGACACGGGTTCTTCGGCGAGGAACACGGACTACAGGGTGACCCCGATTCACCCTGGCGATGGATCGTCGATCCGATCGACGGGACGTCTGGATTCGTGCGCGGCATCCCAGTTTGGGCGACCTTGATCGCCCTCACCCACATCGACTATGGCCCGGTCGTCGGAGTTGCGTCGGCCCCTGCGATGGGCAAGCGATGGTGGGCGGCGCGACGTTTGGGGGCCTTCGTCGACGGGCGGCCGTGCCGCGTCTCCGACGTTGCCGAACTCCAGGAGGCTCAGGTCAGTATCACCTTCAGCCAAGGATGGGAAGACCTGGGGCTCACCGGCGAGTTGGTCAAAATCGTGCAGGAAGCCCGCCGGGCACGTGGTTTCGGTGACTTCTGGCAGCATTGCCTCGTCGCCGAGGGCGCTTTGGATCTCGCTGTCGACGCCGTCGGAGTCGCCCCATACGACCTAGCGGCGGTGAAGGTGATCGTGGAGGAAGCAGGCGGAACTTTTACAGACCGTAAAGGCCGCGTCACCTATCAGAAACCCAGCGCGGTGAGCAGCAACGGTCGCCTGCACCCCGGTGTGCTGTCGCGGCTGAATTAGTCGGCGCCCGTCGGCCGTCGCTAGAACCAGCCCCCGCGCTTGAACCCGCGGTACATGAGCACCACGATCAACACCATCGAGCCCAATATCAGGGGGTACCCGATGCGCCACTGCGTTTCCGGGAAGTACTCGAAGTTCATGCCATAGATACCGGCGATCAAGGTCGGCACGGCGGCCATCGCGATCCATGCGCTGATCCGACGCATGTCCTCATTCTGCTGAACCGAGATTTGAGCGAGGCTGGCCGTGAGTGCGGCGTCGATCAGGCCAGACAACGATTGCGTTCTGTTGACGGTTCGGGTCAGTTGATCGGCTGCTTCGACGAGATCGTCGTGCACTTCCTGAGTCGTCGACGGACCGACCTTGCGAATCAAACGATGGAGGGGCTCCTCGAGCGCGTCGATCGCCACGAGCAATGATCGGATCTCACGTTTCAGTTTGTACAGCCGCCGAATCGGTTGCGAACGTGTCTCAGAGAAGACGTCACGTTCGACCTCGATAACATCTTTCTCGAACCCATCGAGAGCCGGTCGGTAGTCGGCGATCACCTGCGTGATAATCGCCGATAGCACAGCGTGGGGTCCATGGGCGAGACGCTCGGGATCAGATTCGAGTTCGTGACGTACCGTCGACAGCGGGCTGGCGTGGCCGTGCCGGATCGAGATGATCGTCCGCCTCCCAAGCAACACCGTCATTTCACCGAGCGCGATGGTCTCGTCTACATCGTCGTACCGCGCCGTTCGCAGAACCATGTGCAGCACTCCGTCGTCGACACTCAACACGGGTCGATCGTGGGGCGCCAGGACCTCACCCGGGTCGACATCCAATAGGTCGAACGCCTCGCACGCGGCGGTCAACTCGTCCTCGTTGGGGATCCGGAGCCCGAGCCAGACGAACGAGTCCGGGTGGTCGAGCCAACCAATCGCGCCCTCCGGGTACAGACCGACGTCGAGTCGAACTCCCCGCTCGTACACACCACAGTCGACGATCACGCGGTAAGTCTTGCCGCCGCCGCACCCCTGACGGGCGATCGATCAAACCTACTCCTCGGTGATGAAGCAGAATTCGTTGCCTCCTGGGTCGGCCATGACTTGGTAGTCGCCGTCGTCTTCTTCGACCAGATCGCCGATCTTTCTGGCGCCGAGCATTTCGGCGTTGTCGATGGCGCTCGCCAGATCGTCGACGGAGACGTCGAGGTGTAGGCGGTTCTTGGCCGTCTTGGGTTCCGCGACACGTTGAAACCCGATATAGAAACCGACGTCGTCGCCGTCGAGGACGACCCAGTTGTCGCTCTCGATCTCGACCTCTCCGCCGATCAGGGCTTGCCAGAATCGCGCCAGCGCCTTTGGATTCGCACAATCAAACACGATCTCATGCAGTGAGCCGATAGCCATGCCAGCTACCGTACGTCCCATGGCGACGCCATTCCAGATCACCTTCGATTGTGAGAACGCTGACGCGATGTGTCGCTTCTGGGCTGTGGCCCTCGACTACGTCGAGGAGCCGCCGCCTGCCGGCTATCTCTCGTGGGAAGATTTCCTGCGTGCCAACGAGATTCCGATGCCGCCGACCGGTTCGATCGGGGCGATCGTCGATCCGGCAACCACTGGTCCACGAATTCTGTTTCTGCGCGTGCCGGAGAAGAAGTCGTTGAAGAATCGAGTCCATCTCGATATCAGGGCAGGGCGCTCCGACGAGGAACGTACGAGGAAAGTCGAACAGCTGGTCGCCGCCGGCGCAACCGAAGTCCGGCGTGTTGACGAAAAGGACCAGTGGTGGACCGTTATGACCGATCCCGAAGGAAATGAGTTCTGTGTCACGTGACGAGCACCTGAAACCCGGAACCACAGCGATTCGCGCCGGGCGTGGAGCCAGCGGGTCGTCGCTGGCTCCGGCGTTGTGGGCGTCGAGCGTGTGGCACTCGACGTGCATGGACGACGCGCACCAGCGCGCCACTTCGCTGCGGGCCGACGAGTTTTACGGACGCTATGGCAATCCGACGGTGCGCTCGTTCGAGCAGGCCGTTGCTGAACTCGAAGGTGCCGAGGACGCGATGGCGTTCGGATCTGGGATGGGTGCGATCGCCTCGACCGTGCTGGCGTTGTGTTCGGCGGGCGACCATATCGTCGCTGCCCGCCAGCTCTACTCGGGCACGCTTGCGTTCCTTCAGGGCCCGTGCGCACGATTCGGGATCGAGCTCACGCTGGTCGACGGAACCCAGCCCGGGGCCCTCGCAGCCGCTGTCCAGCGCGGACGCACAACGTTGGTGATCGCCGAAACACCATCGAATCCGCTGCTCGAATTGGTCGACCTCGAAGAGCTCGGATCGATCGTGGGTCCGTTCACGGTTGTCGACTCGACATTTGCAACTCCGCTCGGCCAGCAGCCACTGGCTTACGGAATCGATCTGGTGATTCACTCCGCAACAAAGGGGATCGCAGGTCACAACGACGCGACACTGGGCGTCGTCGCTGGTGAGAAGGACCTGATCGACGCGATCTGGAGCTACGCCGTCCTGCACGGCGCAACCGCTTCTCCCTTTGACGCCCTCAACGCGATCCGCGGAATCCGCACGATGGCGGTTCGCACTGCGCATCAGGCGGCGACCGCTCAACGGCTCGGCGAGTGGCTCGAGCGCCACCCTGCCGTATCCAGAGTGCACTACCCGGGTCTCACGTCGCACGCCCAACACGATCTCGCCAAACGCCAGATGCGTCAGTTCGGTACGGTGATGGCGTTCGAGTTGTCGGGCGGTCGCGAGGCAGTTCGATCACTACTCGGTTCGATCGAACTTGCCCACTGTGCAACCTCACTCGGCGGTCCAGAGACGCTGATATGTCACCCGGCCACGACAACGCATGCCAGCCTGACGCCGGAGGAGCAGCTTCAAGCTGGGGTGACCGAGGGTCTCGTGCGAGTCTCAGTCGGCCTGGAAGACCCCGACGACATCATCGCCGATTTCACCCAAGCCCTCGCCAAATCGTAACGCTCGACCGTCTGACCGGATTCGGGTTGCGCGGTCACGCGCTAGCAGCACACAATCGCGCCGCTGATCGTGGTTACTACTCGATGATGTCGAGTTGGCTTGGACCGAACGAGAAGAACGCCGCCAGCATCGCGTCGGTCGGTGGTTCGCTCCAGTCGAAGGCCCGAACCTGGGCAGTCGAACGTCGACCGAGTCGTGAGCGGACCAACTCGAACTGTGTCAGGCCACGCAGTGCGATCGGCTCACCGTCGCCGGCCAACGAAAGCGGTTCGGCATCGACCAACTCGACCGATACAGGCCGACCCAACGACGCACGACCAAACCCGTGCGCCATCACGCCGATCAGTTCCGAACTGCGATTGCCCGGCCGCCCGATTGCGTGCCGAACGTCGTGCTCGTGGCTGTGACAGTCGAAGGGCGGTCGGAACTCGCGGACTGTCTGCAACAGTTCCGCCACTGCTCCGATCTGTCCCTTCCACTGAGCTATCAGCGTTTGCCACGGCATGTCGCGCCAACGTTCCACTTGGGCATTTGTCCACGAGTCCGTCGCGGCGCCGTCGAGACGCCCGTTGGCGACGTCATCGGTCACCCCAGCCACATGCGACAACACGTCTCGAACGGTCCAGCCGGGATTGCACGCCACGGGCATCGCCCATTCGTCATCGCCCAACGTCTCGCACAGCCCAACAAACGACCGTTGAGCATCGACATACATGCGGGCGATCTCCATCGCCGTAGCGTAGGCATCGCCACGACCTCGCTGGCATGCTGAGGGCAGCATGTTGGAATTGATCGCCGCCGCCGGGTCTGCGTTCGGCATCATTTTCGTGGCCGAACTCGGCGACAAGACTCAGCTACTTGCGCTCGGATTCGGCGCCCGGCACAGCCTTCGTCAAGTCGCAATCGGTCTGACGATCGGCTATGGAGTCGCCGGGGCGATAGCCGCGCTGGTCGGCGGCGTGCTCGGTGCGGCGCTGCCGGAACGGCCGATCGCGCTCGCCGGTGGGGTGCTGTTTCTCCTGTTCGCCGTGTTGGCGTTACGCAGCGGTGCCGAAATTGAAGACGGCGACGGCGCACGTGTGATCAAGGCCTCGACTGTCATCGCCTCGATCGCCTTGACGATCGCCGTCGGCGAGATGGGCGACAAGACACAACTGGCGACCGCCGCGTTGGCAGCACGTTCGAACCCGTTCGCGATCTGGTTCGGTTCGACGCTCGGCGAGGTGTCAGCCGGCATGCTCGGCGCAATCGCCGGTCTCAAGCTCGGTACGAAGATCAATCCGAGAATCCTTCGACTCGCGTCGGCGGTCCTGTTCGCAGTCTTCGGCCTCGTGCTCCTGATCAGCGCAGCCTGATCACGTCAGCTGTAGTACGGGTTTTCGCCGGTGGCGTGATCGGTGAGATCCTTGACGCGCTGCACCGCTGGGAGCGCCTCGCTGAGCATGGTTTGGACACCTTCCAGCATCGTCATCTTGCTCATCGAACATCCGTGGCAGCCGCCACCCATCGTCATGTAGGCGGTTCCTTCACCGTCGTGACCGACGTAGGTCACGAACCCGCCGTGGGCGGCGAGTGCGGGGTTGACATCGGACGACACCAGCGCCTCGATCTCGGCCGACAGTTCGTCGTCGCGGGTCAAACCCTCGGCGCTGGGAGCGGCCGGCCGGTTCGGGTTCCGGATCACGAGACCCTGCGAGTCGGTGCAGTCGAGCGTGGCACCCTGCAGCAACTCGACGTCCTTGCCGGGAATGATGACCTTGACCGCACCCTTGCCGTCGACCTCGTGGGTGCGCACCTCATCGGTGAACGCCGCCTTCAGGTACTCGTCGAAGCTGAGGTCATAGCGAAAATCCTCGCCAGGGTTCGAGGCGATCGCCAGGCGAAGCCCGAGTTGATCGGCGTCGGACTCCTCGGCACGCAGTTCGAGCAGTTTGTCGAAGGCGTGCTCGGTGATCGAAATGATCGGCTGGCTGATGAGCACACCGCCGAGGGGGGACCTGGCTGCTTCGAGTGGGCTCATGTACTTGAGGCTACCGTCGCGTCTTGTGAACACAGAGACCCGCTCCGCCCAGTGGTATGTCGATCATCTCCTCGCTGACGTCGAGAGGTTCGCAGCAGCCGTCGAACTCGGGCCGCTCGATGCGGTCGTGTCGGGCTGCCCCGAATGGGACCTACGACAACTCACCCATCACACCGGCAGTGTCCACCGGTGGGCCCGCCAATCAGCCGAGACAGCCGCCCAACCACCATCGTTCGGCACGGAAACACCGTCGGACGACGAACTTGCCGATTGGCTGCGTACCGGTGCTCACGATCTGGCCGGGACACTGCTCAGCATCGACCCGGACGCCCCGACATGGTGTCCGTTTCCGGTCGAGAAAATCGGGCGAATTTGGCCTCGTCGGCAGGCCCACGAGACAGCAGTTCACCGGTGGGATGCCGAAACGGCAGCTGGGATCGTGGCAACGCTCGATCCCGAGCTTGCCAGCGACGGTATCGACGAGTACTTCGCGATCGCCCTTCCCCGGCTGATCCAACGCGGTCGCGCCCATCCACCGGCTGGAAGTCTTCACCTGCATTGCACCGATGTCCCGGGCGAGTGGCTGATCTCATTCGAGGACGACGCGATCGCGATCGTCCGAGAACACCGCAAGGGTGATGCCGCCCTGCGTGGCCCGGCCGAGGCAATCCTGCTCAAGCTGTGGAACCGGGATACACCGCGCAATCACGAACTGAATCCGGTCGGCGACGAATCGGTGCTCGCCGGATGGCTCGCAATCGCAGGGATGTAGGTGCCGTTGTGGCAACCTTGACGAGTGACTGAAGGCAGTAGAAAAGCAATCGTTGCGGCGTTCTTTGCGAACTTGGGGATCGCCATCTCGAAGTTCGTAGGGTTCATCATCACCGGATCGGCAGGTTTGTTGGCCGAGGCGGTCCACTCGCTCGCCGACACCGGCAATCAGGGACTCCTGTTCCTCGGAGGTAACCGCGCCAAGCAGCGGGCCGACAAGGAACACCCTTTCGGGTATGGCCGCGAGCGGTACTTCTGGTCGTTTGCTGTTGCTCTGGTGTTGTTCTCGATGGGTGGACTGTTCGCGCTCTACGAAGGGATCAGCAAGTTCCGGCACCCACACGAGATCGACAGCCTGTGGGTCGCGGTCGGGATTCTCGTGTTCGGTTTGATCCTCGAGACCTACTCGCTACGCACTGCAGTGAAGGAAGCCAACCACGTCAAGAGTCCCGATATGAGCTGGTGGAAGTTCATCCGCACGTCGAAGCAACCCGAACTGCCTGTTGTGCTGCTCGAGGACACCGGCGCCGAGCTGGGGCTGCTGATGGCGTTGTTCGGAGTGCTGATGGCGAAATGGACCGACGACGGTCGTTGGGACGCGGTTGGCTCAATCGGCATCGGCGTGTTGCTGATCGTCATCGCCGTCATTTTGATCATCGAGATGAAGGGCCTGCTGATCGGGGAATCGGCGAGCGACGCCGATTATGCGGCGATTGTCGGCGCGCTCGAGGGTTCGCAGCAGGTCGATGCGCTGATTCACCTCAAGACGCAACACCTCGGACCGGAGGAGATCCTCGTCGCTGCCAAATTGGAATTCGATTCGGCGCTCACACTGAGTCAGCTGGCCGATGCGATCAACGTCGTCGAAGCGCATGTCCGACAGGCCGTACCCGCCGCCCGTGTGATCTACATCGAACCTGACGTTCGCCGCGACACATGACGCGTCGCCTCGGGCGGGATTCTCGGGCCGTCGGCTTGCTCGCCGTTTCCGGCGCAGTCGTCTGCTTCGCGCTCAGCTTTTCCGTGCTGAAGTGGCCCAAGGTTCCAGGTGCAGTGGTCGCCTGGTGGCGGCTCGTCGGCTCATCGATCTTGTGGTGGATCGTGCTGCTCGTTCGCCGAGCCCGGACTGGTCGGCCGCTGCCAACTCGCGCTACCTGGAAGCGAACGATCCCGCCCGGCCTGCTGTTTGGCATCAACATCTCGGTGCTATTCACGGCGGTCACCCGGACGAGCATCGCCCACGCCGAGTTCATCGCCGCAATGCTTCCGCTCGTCATGATCCCGGCCGGATTCGTGCTGTTCAGAGAACGACCGAAATGGCGCGCCCTGATGTGGGGGGTGCTTTCCCTGGCAGGGATCGCAATCGTGTTGTTCCTCGGCCCCGAGAAGGGTGTCGCCACACTGAACGGCGACCTGCTGGCCGTCCTGGGCCTCGCATCGTTGTCGTCGTATCTGCTTGCATCGAAGCGAGCACGCGGTGCTCATGGCGGCGAAGGCGTCGACACGTGGGAATTCATGGCAATCGTGATGCCCGTCGCACTCATCACGGCGACCCCAGTTGCGTTCTCGATCGCAGGCGAAGAGATGTGGCCGCTCAGCGGAAAGACATGGGCGGCGGCGGCGATCATGTCGGTGTTGACGGGGATGGTCGGTCACGGCATGTTGGCGTTTGCACATCGAATTGTTCCAATTGCGACGATGTCGACGATCCAGGTCAGCCAACCTGCTTTCTCCGTGTTCTTCGCCTGGCTGTTCCTCGGAGAGTCGATTCGGGCGGTCCAAATCCCCGGCATGGCACTCGTCATGATCGGAATGGCACTGGTGATGTGGTTCAGTCAACGTTCTCCGAAAACCGACGCGACGTCACCAACGGAGCATCGAACAGTTGTGCCATTGTGCGGCCTACCGTAGTGCGATGCGCCAGCCCGCCGACTTGCTGATCCACGGCGAGGTCGTCGTGACGATGGACGTCGCTCGATCACAGATTCGTGGCGGTGCCGTCGTTATCGCCGGAGACCGCATCGTGGCGGTCACGACTCATACCGATGCGATTGATCGATTCGAATCGACGACCACCATCGGTGGCGCCGGCACAGTCATCATGCCGGGCCTGATCAACGCTCATCAGCACCTCACCGGAGACCGGCTGTTGCGTTCGACAATTCCTGATGACCTACCATCCGGGGTCGCCTTGACCAACTGGGCACTGCCGGCGCATGCCGCGCACTCCGGGGACGACGACGAACTCTCCGCCACGCTGTCGCTCGTGGAAGCGGTCACGAACGGCATCACGTTCACGGTCGAAGCGGGCACCGTGGCGCACCCCGATCGGGTGCTGGCGGCGTTCGACCGCGTCGGCGTCGGAGGCACGCTTGGTGTGTGGGGATGGGACGTTGGAGACGGCCCTCACGTCGCGCCTGTCGATGTCGTGATCGCCAGACAAACCGGCGTGCTCGAGCTGACCAAAGGGCATCGGAGCATTGCAGGGTGGGTCACATTGGTCGGTCACGATCTGATGTCCGACGAGTTGGTCGTGGCGGCAAGTGAGCTCGCTCGGCGGGCCGGCACCGGCTTCAGCTTTCACCTCTCCCCCAGTAACGCTGACGCCAAGTCGTACCGCAAGCGCACGGGATTGCGCCCAATCGATCATCTCGCTCGGCTCGGCGTACTGGGGCCGCACATACTGATCGCCCATGCCGTCCACATCGACGACTCCGAGTTCGATCTGCTCCTCGACCACGACGTCGCTGTCGCCTCGTGCCCTTGGGCATACCTCCGGCTCGGTCAAGGCGTCACTCGAACGTTTCGGCATCCACAACTGCTCCATCACGGCGGTCGTGTTGCGCTCGGCTGCGACAGCGAGAACGCCGGCGACGCGATCGATATCTTCCTGGCGGCACGACTGTTCGCCGGGCTAGTCAAGGACATTGCGATGGATCCGACCCACTTCGCTGCGATCGACGCACTGGCGATGGCGACGATCGGTGGTGCCCGAGCGATCGGCATGGATCACGAGATCGGATCGTTGGAGGTCGGCAAGCGCGCCGACGTCATCGTGATCGACACGACAGGTCCGACGTGGACCCCTCACGCTGACGATCCGGTCACCGCCCTGGTCTGGGCCAGCGACGGAAGGGCCGTACGCGACGTGGTCGCATCCGGCAGGATCGTTGTCCAAGATGGTCGCTGTGTGACGGTTGACCATAAGGCCCTTGCGGCCGAGTCACACAAAGTTCACCTTCGCCTGGTATCCAAGAGTCGTGCGCATTCTTCTCACCAATGACGACGGGATCGACAGCCTCGGTCTCCACCATCTCGCTCGGGCGATGACCACCCTCGGGGAGGTCGTGGTCATTGCGCCCGACCGCGAGTTTTCCGGTGCTGGCGCAGCCGTAGGTGCGCTGACCCAGTTCGAAGCGGTGATCACGCGCTGCCAGATCGAGGGAGTACCGGAAGCCTGGTCGTTGAACGGCCCGCCAGCGCTGTGCGTGTTGTACGCAAGGCTAGGAACGTTCGGCGAGCAGTTCGACCTCGTCGTGTCGGGCATCAACCCTGGAGCCAACGTCGGGCGCTCCGTGTATCACTCCGGGACGATCGGCGCCTGCTTGACAGCCCGCAACGGAGGGATTTCCGGCGTCGCCGTCAGCCAATCGGTGAGCGGCTGGGGTGCTGAAGGCCAATCCTGGCCGGATGTGGTTGCCAACCAGAAGTGGGACGTTGCCGCTGAAGTCGCTCGCACATTCGTGGAAGGTGTGATCGCCGAGATGCCAAGACAGCCGGTGGTGGTCAACATCAACGTGCCGAACACCGAACTCGACGAGATCGCCGGATGGGAGCTGACGTCGGTCGGGCTGGAACCGCCGCGATCGATGTCGACCGCCGTCATGACGCCCACCGACGACCCTGCCAAGTTCGGTGTGGCGATGGCGTACGGCGATGCCGTCGAGTTGCCCGCCCACACTGATGGCGGCGCGATCGAACGCGGCTTCGTCACCGTCACCTACCTGTCGCGCCTCGAAGCGGCACAACGCACCGACCTCACCAAACCCGAATCAGCCCTCGACCGCCTGCTGAGTCGGTAGCGGCCTCACCGTCATTGCCGTCAAGTTGGGGAGCGACGTGCTAACACGGATCGAAGTCCGTTGTTGGCGATCGTAGGCAAACAACCGCGAGCGATCAAGGTAGAACGCAAACCGACCGTCGGGTGACCAGGAAATCGATGGCACGCTGTCCAAATTTCCCAGTGGGGTCAGTTCGCCAGTGGTCATGTCGATCAACGACACCATCATCGCCCCAAACGTCGGGTCAAACTGAATGACTGGCGCAGCGCCACCATCCGGTGCGATCCCCATCTGCCCACCGCCCCACCATGAGGCGGTCTGAAATTCGTCCGCGCTCGGAAGTTCCACCGCTAGTCGCGATTCGTCGCCGGTTGTCCGATTCGTTCGATACAACCCGCAGGTCATTGTCTGATCACATTTGAGGGCGAGGATCAGATCGTTGCCGATCGCCAACAATCTGCCGGTCGTCAACAGTTCGCCGCCGGCCGGATCGACCGTGAATGTTCCACCAGGGAGCTCGATCACGATTCCGCCAGCCGGATCCGACTGCGTCGGGTAACCGGGCAGTTCGAATGTCGGTCCGATATAGGTGCCGTCCGGGGCAATTTCGCGGGCCGTCAACGGACTCACCGTGTCGTCGACCCGCCACAGCGTCTCGTTCCCCGTTGCCCACCGCAACTGCCATGACAGCATCGTCGTTCGCGCAGGCTCGCCATCGCCGACTCGCACCATCGTGGATCCAGTCTCGGCGTTGAGCCCCATCACCCAGTTGCTGCCGGCGAACACGGTCGCTCCCCCGCCGAAGCTTTGCGACTGAATCACGCTTGCGAACCTCGACGAGACCATCTTTCCTGAGTCGAGATCCAGCTCGAACAGTCTGCCGGTCTGGTCAACTCCGACGACTTGCAACCCGGTGCCGAACAAGGCCGGGTCGACCTCGATCACTGACGTGACTATCGGAGCAATCGTCGTAGTTGGCGGTCGCTGAACCGTTGTGCGGGGCACCGTAATCACGGCGACTAGCAGCGTGTCACCGGTCGGCGGCGACGACGACGGAATCGACGATTCGGCCGGAGTCGAACTTCCCGTGGTGGCAACGTCTGGGTCGCCTCCCGCTCGACCGAGTATCCATCCGAGCAGCAACGCCACAGCCGCCGCCGCTATCCCGGTCACGATCAATCGGCGACGGTCATCGGAATCCGAACGGACCGGCCGCCCATCATCGCCGGCGGCACCAGGCGTGGGCTCGACGGGGAGCGTTCGGATTGCGGCGGCGCGACGTCCGGTCGCCGGGGCATGCGAGGTGAGTTCGATCTCGATTCGCTGTGGCTCAGACCGTTTGTCCACCATCGCTATCCGTCCACCGTCACTGGTCACTCCCCTCCGTCGCACCACATCTCACCACATTGCGACCCGGCAGTGAGAGCGCGTTGGCTACGGTGACGTGATGGATTCCAGATCAGTTGCCGAGCGGTATCTCGCTGCGCTGTCTGCCGGCGATCCGGATGCGATCGCCGCCTGCGTCACATTTGACTTCGAAAACGAGCAAACGAGCGCACTCGGGTCGAGCTCGTACGGACAACTCGGCTACCACGACCGGCTACCAGCGTTCCTGGCTCAGTTCGTCGGGTTGAACTACGAGGTCGTCAGCACGATCGCCGAGGGTGATCGCGTTGCCGTTCAATACCGCCTCACAGCGCACCACCTCACGAGCGCGGACGGCGGGCATCCGATCGACATTCCGGGTGTGATGTTGTTCCTGATCGAAGACGGGCTGATCGCCAAGCGCACCGACGTCTGGGACAGCCTCACGTTTCTCCGCCAGATTGGTGCTATCACCGACGCCAGTTCGACGTCGACGGAGTAACCTGAGCGCTACACATACGTGGGGAGCTCGCGGGAACGGCGGGCTGAGAGGGTGTTCGCCACACCGACCCAAGAACCTGATCCGGATAATGCCGGCGGAGGGAATGCAATGAACGAAGTCGTCGTGGTGGTCACCGGAGCAGAGCCGCTCCATCCGCGAGCATTGTC
Organism: Ilumatobacteraceae bacterium; assembly: GCA_031422395.1. Taxonomy (GTDB): domain Bacteria; phylum Actinomycetota; class Acidimicrobiia; order Acidimicrobiales; family Ilumatobacteraceae; genus Ilumatobacter. The sequence goes on from JANPLQ010000068.1 coordinate 45,564, forward strand.
GTCGCTTCCAGACAACGCGATCGTATTGGCGGCCGACGGTGCGCTCGATCATGCCCTTGCGGCAGGACTTCAGCCGGCCGGGTTGGTTGGTGACCTCGACTCGGTGTCTGACGCAGGGCTGCGGTGGGCCGAGGCACACTCGACGATCGATCGCCATAGCCCCGACAAGGACCGCACCGACACGGAACTGGCCCTGGCGATGGCAATCGACTTCAGCCCAGCTCGACTGATCCTGATCGCCGGCGGCGGCGATCGGCTGGATCACACGCTTGCGGCCATCGGGGCGCTTGGGAACATCTCGCTGACCAGCGTGCCGATGATCGACGGATGGTGGGGCGAACAGCAGTTTCATGTGCTGCAGGGACCAGGCCGACGAACCCTCGAACTGCCGGTCGGCACCACGATCTCGCTGCTCGCGCTGCATGGCACGGCGACAGGAGTCAGCATCAGCGGAGTCCAGTGGCCGCTGATCGACACCGAGTTGGCACCCGTTGTGGGGCTCGGTGTCAGCAACGTCGCCACCACAGAACAAGTCGCCATCACTGTCTTGTCGGGCGTGCTCACAATCTTCGTCACGACCGAAAACGGATCATGACTCCCCGGCCCACACTGATCGGCGTCGCCGTTCTGTGGCTGACCGCCTGCGGCGGCGGTCGCGAGGAGTCCCAATCGTTGACACTCGTTGCGTACGAGTCGTTCCCCGATCGCTCAGCCGACCCTTCTAACCCGGTTGTCGTTGCGCTTGACGAGTTCACCGCGCAGACCGGGATCTCAGTCGAGATTCTGATTGCAGGCGACACCGGCACGATGATCTCGAAAGCCGCTCTGACTGCCGGCAATCCCGAAGGCGACGTGATGTGGGGAATCGACAACTCATTCCTATCGCGCGCCGTCGAGGCCGATGTGTTCGACCGCTATGAGGCAGCCGGTATCGATGACCTACCGACGGAGTTCACCGATCTCGTACCAGAAGGTGAGGCGACACCCGTTGATTTTGGTGACGTGTGCGTCAACTACGACATAGCCGCCCTCGAATCCGACGGAATCGTTCCACCATCATCACTCGCCGACCTCCAACAACCTGAGTACGCCAGTCGGCTGGTCGTCGAGAATCCGGCAACGTCGTCGCCAGGGCTGGCGTTCCTGATGGCCACCATTGCCGAGTTCGGCGACGACGGATGGGAGGGCTACTGGGCGACGTTGCGTGACAACGGTGTACTCGTCGTCGACGGCTGGTCGCAGGCCTACTACGAGGAGTTCTCGCTGCCCGGAGGCTCACGTCCGCTCGTCGTCAGCTACGGGTCGAGCCCGCCGTTCGAGGTCCTGTATGCAGCCGAGCCGCTGACCGAAGCACCGACCGGCGTGATCGAGTCGACGTGCTTTCGTCAGGTCGAGTTCGCCGGAGTTCTACGCGGAACCGACTCACCGAACGGTGCTCGACGACTCGTCGACTTCCTCGTGTCCGAGCGCTTCCAGCGCGAGATCGCGCTCAATCTGTTTGTGTTCCCGGTTGACCCCGACGTCGTACTCGACGAGGCGTTCACCGACTACGCAACGTTCCCCGACGAGCCCCTTCGACTCGATCCGCAACTGATCGAAGCCAACCGTGCCGATTGGATCGACCGGTGGACGAACGTCGTCACCCGCTGAAGCCGAACCAGCTTCCACGCTGGTCGCTGATTGCGGTGACCGCTCCGCCGACCGCATTCCTGCTCGTGTTCTACGTGTGGCCGTTTGCGACCCTGGTCGCCAACGGTTTCAACGTCGACTCGCTGAGCGACACCTTCGGACGGAGTGCGACGTGGCGCGTGCTGTGGTTCACGCTGTGGCAGGCAGCCGCCAGCACAGCCCTGACCTTGGTGATCGGACTGGCGCCCACGTGGGCAGTTTCACGATTCAGTTTCCCTGGAAGACGGGCCCTGCTGAGCATGCTGACCGCAGTGTTCGTGCTGCCGACCGTTGTCGTCGGGGCGGCGTTCGTGGCCTTGCTACCGGGATCGCTCGATCGGAGTATCTGGGCCATCCTTGGCGCACACGTCGTGTTCAACCTGGCAGTCGTCGTGCGTGCGGTTGGTGCGGTGTGGGAGAAGCTTCCGGCAGATCTTGAACACGCCGGAGCAACGCTCGGCGCCAGTCCTCGGCAGGTATTCCTGAGGGTCACGCTGCCACTGCTGCGACCATCGCTGGCCGCAGCAGCGTCGATCGTCTTTCTGTTCACCTTCACATCGTTCGGTGTGATTCGAGTGCTCGGCACGGCCGACCGAGCGACACTCGAAGTCGAGGTGTGGCGACGTGCGACACAACTCGGCGATCTCGGAGGCGCAGCGGTGCTGGCAGTTCTGCAACTGCTCGTGCTCGGCGTTCTCGTGGCGTGGACTTCCCTCGTTCAACGCCGCACGACGCACGTGCTCGACATGCATGAGTCGTCGTCGCGTCAGTTCCCGAAAGGCAAACATCGATGGTTCGTCGGAGCTGCGGTCGGTGCCACACTCATGCTCGTCACGGCTCCGCTCTTGGCGCTTGTCGAGCGCTCATTGCGAGGTGACGACGGATACTCGCTTGTTGCCTGGCAGTCACTCGACAACAACGAGATCCGACCAGGATTGCGACTCAACGTCGATCCGCTCGGCGCGTTGACGAACAGCGTTGTAACCGCTTTGTTGGCGACGATCTTGGCGGTTGTGATCGGCGGCGCGGCGGTGATCTCCATCGCGGCACTCGGCCGCTCAGGCAGATGGCTGGATACGGGCCTGATGTTGCCGCTCGGAACGTCGGCAGTGACGATCGGATTCGGGATGCTGATCACGTTCGACACGCCGCCGTTCGACTGGCGAGCATCGTGGTGGCTCGTGCCGGTCGGCCACGGATTGGTGGCTGTACCGTTTGTTGTGCGCACCGCACTTGGTGTCCTCCGCAGTGTCGACCCAGATCTGCGAGCGGCGGCGGCAACACTTGGCGCATCACCGGTGCGGGCATGGCGATCGACGACCTTGCCGTTCCTACTTCGCCCGCTGGCGACCGGGGCAGGGTTGGCGGCGGCGATCTCACTCGGCGAGTTCGGTGCAACCAGCTTTCTCAGTCGTTCTGGTTCGGAGACACTTCCGATCGCCATCGAGCGCCTGCTCGGACGCACAGGGCGGATTTTTCAGGCGCAGGCGTTCGCGTTGTCGACGATCCTTGCAATTGCAACGATCGTGATCGTGATGCTGGTCGATGTCGGCGATAGCCGGGGGGAGCGAGGCGGTCATGCTCGACGTTCGTGACGTGAGCGCGTCGTTTGACGCAACAGTGGTGCTGGATCATCTCAGTTTGCACGTCGATGCGGGAGAAGTCGTCGCCTTGGTCGGCCCGTCCGGCAGCGGAAAGAGCACGCTGTTGCGGCTGATTGCCGGCTTGATCACACCTGATCAGGGAACGGTCACGGTCAATGGTGTCGATGTAACCGGGCTGCCAACTCATCGTCGCTCGATCGGCATGGTGTTTCAGAACGAGCAACTGTTCCCCCACCTCTCCGTCGGTGGCAACGTCGGCTTCGCGCTCAAGATTGCGGGCATGCCATCGGTACAGCGAATCGGCAAGGTCAACGAGTTGTTGGAACTGGTCGGACTCGATGGGTTCGCAGAGCGTCGCATCGACAACCTCTCCGGCGGCGAAGCCAAGCGGGTCGCCCTGGCGAGATCGATGGCGGCGACACCCAAGGTGCTGTTACTCGACGAACCGCTGACTGGTCTCGACCGCGATTTACACGACCGTCTGATGATCGACGTGGCTGCGATCCTCGACCAGACCCACACGACGGCAATTTGGGTCACCCACGACCACGGTGAGGCAGCGGCCGTCGCCAACCGAATCGAGTCGCTCAAGTAGGAGCTTGCGGCCGCCGATCGACATGTTCCGTCGAGAAGCGAGCGCCAGCGAGCCGGACGGCGATGGGGTGCGGCGGGCGCAGTAACACGGCTACCCACCAACGTTCACTGACACGGCACTAGCGTCCTGGGGGATGTCCGCCGCGCCGTCTCCAGCGATCCATCCACGGGTCGTCGAACTGCTGGCCGAGCAGACACACCACTTGAGGAAGTCGGTGCTACGTGATGGCACGGCAACTGAGTCGGTGACCTTCGATGGCGACGATGACCCAGAAACGTTCCATCTTGGCGTCGAAATCGACGGTCGAGCCGGCGGCGTGATCGTTGCCACCTCGACGTGGATGCAGCGAGGTTATGCAGGCCGCTCAGCACTCTTCGGTTATCAGTTGCGCGGCATGGCGAGTGCTCCTGCCCAACGTGGAAGTGGCCTCGGTTTGATGCTCTTGAAGGCCGGAATCGAGCGCTGCCGGAACCTCGGCGCTGCGATGGTGTGGGCAAGGGCACGAGACGAAGCGCTCGGTTTCTACGAACGGTTCGGTTTCGTTGTCGTGGGCGAGGGCTATGTCGACCTCGCCACCGGACTCGCGCACCATGACATGATCTACGAGGTGAAGCCCTCGTGACGGCGCTCGAGCAGCTCGTGGTGACGACCGTCGATGCCGCCGCCGGTGGACGGTCCAGCTCGCTGCACATGCACGGCCCACGCGGGTCGGGAAAGAGTTGGTGGCTCGATCGAGCCGGCAACATCGCCGCCGAACGAGGGATGACGACTGCCCGAACCGGTGCAGTTGTAGAGGATCGCCAGATTCCGTTCGGTGCGCTGTCGGTGTTGTTGGCACCGTTCATCGGCGGACTTGATGACCCCGCTTGGGCAACACTTCGACCGATCATGGCACTTGATCACCGACGTGTCGACCCACTCGACGTCAAGCTCACGGCCTTCCAGTTTCTCTGCACGCTGGCCGCTGAGCAACCGATCTGCCTGCTTCTCGATGACGTTCACTGGTTCGACGCCGAGTCGTTGGATGTCCTCGCATTCGCCGCTCGTCGCACCGACGCAGACGCGATTGCCTTCATCAGCACATCAACACAAGATCGGTCGACGATCGGATCGACAACCGTCAGGCTGGAACCGACGTCGCCTGTGACGGTTCATCGCATGCTCGTCGCCAATGGGCTCGACGACGGTGTGGCGAACCGTTGCGTTGATGCGGCATACGGAAATCCAGGGATTGCGATTGCCTTGGCCGACGGACTCACCGACGCACAACGGGCCGGAACAGCACCGGTTGCACTGCTCCCTCGACCGAGCGGCAACCTGATCGACGAACTCCAGAATCGGCTTCGCGCCCACGGCGACGCAGTCTGCAGATCACTGGTCGTTGCGGCCGCAGAACACCATGGGACCACAGCGGCCGTTCGCGCCGCTCTGACGACGTTGGGGGAACCACTCGGCGGACTCGACGAAGCCGAGTCGCTTGGGCTGCTCGAGATCGTCGGCTCACGGTTTGGCTTTACCGACCCGTGGGTCAGAAGCGTTGCCTATCACCTGGTTGCACCGAGCAGCCGACGGGCGGCCCACCGCGCCCTTGCCGCCTGGTTCGCCTCCGCTGAACAGGCCGCCGAACGGGCCTGGCATTTGGCGGCGGGTGCCGACGGACCGAATCATGCGGTTGCCGAAGCACTCGAACTTGTTGCGGTCGACGCCGCACGGCGAGGCGGCCTGGCAACTGCTGCGCTCACAGCCGAGAGGGCGTCCGAGTTTGCGACGACGCCTCAAGATCGCCAACATCACCTACTGGCGGCGTTGCGCTGGTGGATCGACACGGCGTCGACAGACGGCGTCCGCCGTGTGTTGCGATCCATCGATCCGCTCGACCACGACGCGGCGGCTGCGCAAGCTGAGGCGATCGAGTTCCTCGATGGTGGTTTCGCGCCCGTGACCTGGGAAGACACTCCTGTTGACGGACCTTGGACCCGACAACGAAGTCGCCGATTGGCGGTCGGAACGGCGTGTGAGCAAGGTGACCACCGGACCGCACTGCGAACACTCGGTGAAACGGGATCGCTCCGAACCACAGCGACCGACTTAATCTCGACGGCATGTGCTTTACGGCATTCCGGTCGAACCCGCGACGCTCGCGACGCGGCCACAGCTGCCTCCGCGATCCTCGAGCACTCCGACTCGTTTCGTTCGTGGACCGCCTTTCTGGTGGGTGCCGACCTCGACATCCTGCAAGGACGCGGGGACGACGCGATCTCGACGATCCAATCGATCAGGGACCGACTTCCACGAGCGTTGCAGGAACACGCGATCACCCTGATGGCGCGCGCTCGCTTACAACGTGACCCCAACCTGTCACCCACAACGGAACCAGCCGCGTTCACACCGCTCGGAACAGGAGCACTCGGCGAAATCCGGGAGGCGATCCGCAGTGGAGTACTCAACAGAGATCAGACTTCGATGCAGCTCGCGATCGACCTCGCCGAACAGCACTCGCTGCCAATCGAAGCGGGTGAGGGGCGTCTGTGGCTGAGCGAGTTGCAGCCAGCGGACGATCGATCGGCGACGATCAAGATCAGTCGGGCCGGACTCCAACGCAGCGGGGTCCGAGCATGGGACCAGCGACTCGCACTTCTTTCACTACTTGCAGACGAGACCTCACCAAGACACTCGCCTCGTCGAGCCGATCCGGGACTGAGCGCCCTCAGCCAGGCAGAATTCCGGGTTGCCGAGGCGGTCGCCAATGGACTCACCAACCGCGAAGCAGCCGCTACGTTGATCATCTCGGTGAAAACCGTCGACTTCCATTTGCAACAGATGTACCGCAAACTCGGGATACGGTCGAGAACTGAACTCGCTGTCCGGATGACCAACTTCGAACCACCACGGGGGAGCAACGATGACTGACTGGTGGCGAGATGTCGAGCAGGAACTCGAGCGGCGAGGCGACGATGCGCCTGACCCGTGGGGTTCGATTGGGCTGACTCCCGACGAATCCGAGTTGACGCCCGAACAACGTGCATTTCTGGCGCAAGTCACCGAGTCCCCAATCCATGGCATCGGTGACGACGACTTTGGACCGGATGACAGTGGACCGGATGACAGTGGACCGGATGCCAGTCCGGGCTGAAACAGGGAATCCTCCCGGTTCCACCGATCAAGTGAATGTCGTACGGTGCAATCAGTGAGCAACACCGACAGTCGCCCTCAACTTGGAGTTGAACCGCACCCCCAACTTGGCGTTGACCTGGGCACACTCGTCACCGTTGCCGTTCGGCATCGCTCGACGAATCCAGCAACCGAGATCCCTTCGGTGGTCGCTCGTGATGAGACCGGATTCGTCGTTGGCGATGAAGCGGCAAGGATTGTGGCGGTTCAACCCGGGCGCGGCTCGCGTGAAGCCAAACGCCGGTTCGGTGACACCACGCCGATCGTGCTCGACGGCGAGCCGATCGACGCACATGAATTGAGTGCGGAACTGCTGCGGGCGGTCACGCGTTCCGCAGGTATTGACCCCGCAAGCACGGCGCTGTCGATCACGCATCCGGCGACCTGGCGTGGATACAAACTCGAGTTGCTACGCGAGATCGCCGCCGCGCAGGGTTTCACCGACATCGAGTTGATCTCCGATCCGATCGCAGCTGCTCGACACTACGAAGGCAGTGGGCGAATTGCTGCCGGTGATCACGTCGCCGTGTATGACCTCGGAGGAACGTTCAATGCGGCGATTGTGACCGTCTCGACCGATGAGGTGACGCAAATCGGTACGCCGCACGTACTCGAGCGTCTCGGCGGAGCCGAGATCGACCAGTTGGTGTTCGATCACGTCATCACCTCACTCGGAATCGACCTTGCCACGCTCGACCGCAACGACGCGACATTGCGTCAGTCAGTGACGGACCTCCGGTCCGCCTGCACCGCCGCAAAACACCAGCTTTCCGTCGAAAGTGAAACCTCGATTCGCGTCGTCCTGCCTGGCCTCGATACCCGCGTTCGAGTGACGCGCGACGAGTTCGAGGCGGCCCTTCGCCCGATTATCGTCGAGACACTTCAGGCGCTCGACCGGGCGATCGCGTCGGCGAACCTCGAACCGGCTGATCTCGTCGGCGTGATCTTGTCCGGCGCAGGATCTCGGATCCCGCTCGTCGCCGAGATGGTCGCCGGTCACCTTGGTCGTCCAGTACTCAACGACTTCGACCCCAAGCTCGTCATTGCATCCGGCGCTGCTTCCCGGGTCGCGCCTACCCAACCGATATCCGTTGCCGATCCCACCTCGGCTTCCCACAGGGAGACACTCATGAGTGAGCAAACGAAGACTCCGTCCGACAGCGTTCCCGGTACGACCACGCCGGTCAGATCCACTCCGCCGCCACCCCCGGCTCCCGACAAGCGCGGCCCCTCGAAAGCAGCCAAGCTGGTCGGTGGCGCCGCTGCCGCTGCCGCCGCCGTCGCTGCTGGCGTGATGTACGGCGACGAGGCTGTGGAGGCCGCGACTGGCGACGACGATCAGGCCAATCCGGCTGACGCAACGACTGACGAGGCCGTCACGACAGATACCGTGTCGGACGACGAGGCTTTCCAAACTGCCGATCAGATCGAGCGAGAGACCGACGGTGCCGACAGTGCCGACAGTGCCGACAGCATGGATGCGTTCGACGCTGGAACCGCAACCGCTCCCGTGGCTGGCCCGGTGGGAACGCCATTGGGCGACCATTCGGCACCAGCCCCTCAGGTGGCGGCGCAGCGCCAGACGCCGCGTGCCGAGCCGGTGAATCAACCGTCACAACAACCGACGCAGCAATCACCGCAGCAATCACCACAGCAACCGGCACAGCAACCGGCACAGCGATCAACACAACAGCGACCTGAGGCGGCACCGTCACAGGTTGCGCAGGCTGAAGCACAGCCCATAGCGGCTGCGGCCGCTGCGGTCCGCGATGCGCCAGCGCCGGTCGACGTAGCCGCTGCGGCTGCGGCTGCGCCGACCGTGACGCCAGCTGCAACAGCGACGCCAGTGGTCGACACGCAGTTCGAGACCGCTCGAACGACGCTCCTTAACCGGCTTGAAGACTTTGAGGCACCCCCTGGGACCAGCCCGGAGGATGCACAACAACTTCGCCAGGAGCTGATCGACGCTGTTGAGCGATTCCAGCCCGCACCCGGCCAAAGTACGCAGGATGCTCTTGCCGAACTGCGCGATGACTACGACCAGCGAGTGCAGGATTTCACCCAGGATCAAAAGATCGATGCCCTCGTCCGTGAGGCACAACGCGACAACGAAGCCGACGAACCGGTTGACAGCGCTGCCCAGGTCGGGCCCGACCCAGCCGCGGTCG
>JANPLQ010000069.1:0-18456 GCA_031422395.1 Ilumatobacteraceae bacterium
CTGTTCTCGTCGGACTTGCGTGGCGACCGTGAGGGTGGGCCACGGTTCGCGATGGTCGAGGTTGGTGCGTTGGTGCTGGGCGCAGCCGCTCGTGCCGTCGGGCGACATCCGCTCCGCGCCTATGACGCCGTCCAACTCGCATCAGCGATCGAGTTTCGACGAGCAGTCGGTGGGAGCGTCGAGTTTGCCTGCTTCGATCGATCGCTCAGGTCTGCCGCGGCCGCTGAGGGATTTGCGGTCGTACCGCCAGACCTGACGTGAATCGCGCTACCGCCTCCTAGTGTCTTCCGGATGCGGGACCGGCATGCGATCACTGCGCTACGCCACCGTGATTTTCGATTGTTCGCGATCGGCTCGTTGATCTCGAACCTCGAGACATGGGCTCAGTACGTCGGAATTGGGTGGCACGGGACGCGAATCATCGGTCCTGGGTTCGTCACCTGAGCACAGTGTGATCGCTATCGGACGGCGGTGGCGAACGGTTCGGTCATCTTGGCGACCTTGGCCGACGGGCCGGCGACCAGCACGTACTCCTGATTGCGGGTGTGGCTGACCTCGCCGACCTTGTCGCCTGACGGATTGTGGATTCCGATCTGCGCGCCGACGTAGCGTTTCGAATCGAACGCCAACGCGGCGACGTCACCGTGGACTGCGCACATGTCGCGCAATTCATCGACGGTCACCCACGATTCGTCGTTGTACGACACGACGACGACGTCGGCGTCGACGCTGGCAATCGTTCGTGCGAGCGCTTCCGGCATCTCGCGCTTTCGGTTGAAGACGCTCTTGGTTTCGTCGTCGCGAGCGTCGACCCGTTTGCAGGCAACGCCATAGTGCTCAGGGTGATCCCAGGCGACGATCGTTTCCCACACGTGGTAGTTGGTGAAGTATCGATGCTGGTTGTACGGCGGGTCGAGGTAGGCGAGGTCGAACGGTCCGAGTAGGCCGGCAACCGTCGTTGCGTCGCCACGTACCGCTCGCCCGGCGCCCGGCAGCAAGCCTGGGACTTTCATCTCCAGCTGCTTGAACGAGCGTGGAGCCCACTGCTTGACGTACGCCATCTGCAGGCCGGTCGTGGAGTCGACTCGGTCGGCGGCGAGCAGCAAACTCGTCAGCAACAGCGGCTCGAGCGGGGTGCCGATGTACTCCTGGGCGATCGCATCGCGGATGGCGTCGATCTGTTGCCCGTTGTGCGGTTGGAAGAACCGGGACTGCACACAGAAGGTGTCTGTGACGTATCCGGCGGTGCCAGGTAACGAGTTCAACCGAGAGATCACATCAACGAGTTCCGCCATGTCGACAGACGTTGCGTCGGTCTCGATAAACGTCTTGGCGAACACTTCCGAGTATCGAGCGGTGTCGACCGCCGTCACCTGGCCGCCGACCGACTTGAACGCCTGAGCAACTCGCGTTGTCCCCGTGAACAGATCGAGCGCGGTTCGGGCACCGGATCGTTCGAACAAATCCGTCAGGACGGGGATCAGCCGACGCTTGGAACCGATGTACTTGATCACTCAGGTGGATCAGTCGATGGGTGTGTCGAGCGCTTGCAGCATGGTGTTCCAAGCCAGTGTGGCGCATTTGATCCTGACCGGGAACTTGACGACACCCTGGAGCGCTTCGAGATCGCCGAGCGGAACGTCGATGGCAGGCTCGCCAAGCGCGTCCTCGATCGACATCATGCCCTTGAACTTGCGAACCAAAGCGCGCACCTCGGCGACTGACTTGCCCTTGACGGCCTGACTCATCATCGATGCTGACGACTGCGAGATCGAACAGCCCTGGCCGTTGACCTTGACATCGACCACTCGGCTGACTCCGTCAACGGAGGCGACATCGAGGAACACCGTGATTTCGTCGCCGCACAGCGGGTTGTGTCCCTCGGCATGCAGCGCCGGCGGCACCGGCAGATCGCCACGGTTCCGAGGCGTCCGGTAGTGATCGAGGATGATTTCTCGATAGAGGTCTTCAAGTCCAGGCATGGTTACTCCCGCTGTCGTCAGAAACCGAAGATATCGGAGGCGCCGTCGAGCGCGTCGACCAGCGCGTCAACGTCGGATTGGTTGTTGTAGAGGTAGAGGCTGGCGCGTGCAGTCGCGTTGGCACCGAGCAGTCGCATCAGAGGCTTGGCGCAGTGGTGCCCGGCTCGCACGCACACGTTGCGTTGGTCGAGTACCTGGCTGATGTCGTGTGGGTGGATTCCTCGGAAGGCGAAGCTCAGTACTCCGCCGCGCACTTCGACGTTGTGTGGCCCGTGGATCGTTATGTCGTCGCCGTAACGCGCCGTCAACGTATCGATCGCGTACTGAGTCAAGTCCATCTCGTGGCGGCGGACCTGGGTCATGCCGATCGATTCGAGGTATTCGACTGCGGCTCCGAATCCGACGGCCTCGGTGATGGCAGGTGTGCCGGCTTCGAACTTGGCCGGTACCGGAGCGGCGGTGAACCCTTCGAGCCGGACGTCGGCGATCATGTTGCCGCCGCCGATGTAGGGCGGGATCGCATCGAGCAGTTCCATTCGCCCCCAGAGCACACCGATCCCGGATGGTCCGCACATCTTGTGGCTGGAAAACGCGATCAGGTCGGCGTCCCACGCCTGCACGTCGGTCACGTTGTGGGGTACGTATTGGCAGGCATCGATGATCGCAATCGCGCCTGCTCGGTGGGCGGCGGCGGATAGCGCGGCGACAGGTGTGATCGTGCCCAACACGTTGCTCATCGCCGTGAATGAGAACGCCTTGGCACCGTCGAGCAACTGATCGAGGTTGGTCAGGTCGAGTTGACCGTCATCGGTCAACGGAACCCAGCGGATCTCGATTCCTTTGGCGGCGGCCAGCATCTGCCACGGCACGATGTTGGCGTGATGCTCCATGTGCGTCAGCACGACGGCGTCACCGGCCCGCAGGTTGGCGCCTCCCCATGACGAGGCAACAAGATTCAGCGCTTCGGTGGCGTTCTTGGTGAACACGATTTCGTCGGCCGACGGGGCGTTGATGAATCGAGCCACCGAGGCGCGGGCGCCCTCGAACAAGTCGGTCGCCTCCGACGCCAATCGATAGGCGCTGCGATTGATCGGGGCGTATGAGTTGCGCTGGAACTCATCCATCGCTTCGATCACTTGACGAGGCTTCTGCGACGTATTGCCCGAATCCAGGTAGACGAGTGGGCGGCCGTCGATCACGCGCTTCAGGATCGGGAAGTCGTCCCGGATGGCTGTCCAATCGACGGTCACGACGCGCTCATCCAGCCAGTTTCAGACCGTGGCCCGGAAGGCCTCATAGCCATCCCGTTCGAGTTGCTCGGCGAGTTCCATCCCACCACTCGCGACGATTCGTCCATCGACGAGGATATGGATGTGGTCAGGTTCGATTTCGTCGAGCAGTCGCTGGTAGTGCGTGATCAGGACGACGCCCATCGTCGGACGCAGTGATCGAACTTCTCGGATTCCCTGGGCCACGATCCGCAATGCGTCGATGTCGAGGCCGGAGTCGGTCTCGTCGAGGATCGCGATTTCGGGTTCGAGGATCGCCATCTGCATGATCTCGTTGCGCTTCTTTTCGCCGCCGGAAAAGCCCTCGTTGAGGTACCGGTCGACGAACGACGAATCCATTCCGAGTCGCTTCATCCAGTCCATCGTCGCCAGCCGAAGTTCGAGCACCGACAGGTCGATGCCCTTGCGGGCCGATAGCGCCTGGCGTAGGAACTGGATCACCGACACCCCAGGGATTTCCTGCGGGTACTGAAACGCGAGGAACATGCCGGCCTTGGCGCGTTCGTCGGTCGGCCACGAGGTGACGTCGTCACCCTTGAAGATGATCCGTCCAGCCGTGACTTCGTACTCGGGCGAGCCAAGCAGGGTGCTGCCGAGTGTGCTCTTGCCCGACCCGTTGGGACCCATGATGGCGTGAACCTCACCGCCACCAACCGTGAGGTCGAGACCCTTCAGGATCTCGGCAAGTTCGGGGGCACCCTGCTCGGCCATCGGGCGAGCATGCAGATCGTCGACTCGGAACAACTCCGTCATGGAGCCGATTCTAGGGTCGCGTTCATCCTATTATCACTACGCGGATAGGGGAAATAGAGTTGGCTGTGGGCGCTGTCGTACTGTCTCGTTCGTGCCTGACGAGTATTCGCTGCATGCCGAGTTGGCAGGAGCGCTTGCCGTGCCTGGATTGACGATCGTTCAGCGCCGCCGTTGGTTGGGCTGGGCGCTGCTTGTTGCCGGTGTCGGCGCACCGATCGGGTTGGTCGCGTGGTCGTTGATGTGGTCATTGATCCGTGGCGGCAGCCGTTTGTCAACGCTGCTCGACGGTCGCTTTCATCTCGCCGTGATCGTGACGTGTCTGCTCCTGATCGCGTCGCGGTGGTTCGCCGTCGCCGAGGTCGTGCGCCGGCACCGTGAGGCACCACATCGCGTTCGGGCTGGCGTGGTAGCGGTGGCCGTGTTGGCGGCGGCAACTGTGCCGGTTGGATTTGTGATGGCGGGCGCGGTTGACGCTCGTTCCACTCTCGACGACGTGTTCGTGGAGGGAGACTCTGAACCGATCTTCGATCTCTCGGCGTTCGACGAACCGGCTGACTCGACTACGACCACGACCAGCACTACTGGGGTTACCAGCGCGGCACCATCGACCATCCCGGTCACGACGGAGCCCGGTGCCACGTTGGCACCGCCGACGACGGTTGGTGTGACAACCACCTCGATCCCTCTCCCACCGATCGACAAGACGCCACTCGCGTCGGTGAGGACGGTGCTGCTACTCGGCGGTGATGCAGGGCCGGGTCGAACCGGTTTGCGGACCGACAGCATGATCCTGCTCAGCGTCGATCAGTTGTCGGGAAGGGCCGGGTTGATCTCGATTTCCCGTGATCTGCTGCGACTCCGTTTCCCGCCTGGCACGCCTCTCGCCGACCGATATCCGGACGGGTTCCCCGAGTTGGCGAACGCCGTGTATCCGATCGTGTCGCGAGACGATCGGCTGCGGGCGTACTACGGTCGCGGCGATCGATCTCCGGGAATGGTCGCCACGGCACAGGCGATCGGGTACTCGCTCGGCGTTTCGATCGACGACGTTGCCCTGGTGAACATGCAGGGCTTTCTGGAATTGATCGACGCCCTCGGTGGCGTGACTGTGGAGCTGCCGGGAACGTTGTCGATGCCGGGCAACGTCCCCGGAGCCAAGCACGAACTTCCTCCAACGCTTGGGCCTGGCACGATCACGATGGATGGGACGACAGCGCTTGGCTACGTGCGCAGCCGTCACGACGATTCTGACTACCAGCGAATGCGCCGTCAACGCGTGCTGCTGGCGGCCCTCGGGTCGCAGATCTCGATGATCGACATCGTGCTTCGATTCTCGGCAGTCACCGAGGCGCTCGGGAACGCACTTCGCACGACGATGACTTCCGACGAGTTCGCCGAGTTGATCGCCACGATCGGTGATCAGGTGGCGATCGTCGAGTCGGTCGGGCTTGTGCCGCCGCTCGTGAAACCGAGCCGTCCCGACTATGCCCAAATCGACCGGATTGTTGCCGAAGTGATGTTGGCGATCGTGAGCGGGCAGCCGTCGGGCTACTGAACGGACGTATCGTCTACCCGTTGGTGAGGATTGTCTGTGCCGGAGTTTTCATATCGCCTGCTGCGCAGTCGAAATAGGGCACCGTAACGATTGGTCGCCTCGCCTATCGGCTCGGCTCCTTTGCCGCCAGCAGAGACTGCTTCCACGCTTTGAATGAGTTGACTGTCGCGCCGTCCGGGCCGACACCCTCTCCAGTTCCGTCGGTGAACAGCCGGTATGTGAAGCAACAATCGAAGTCATCGGAGGCAGCTGCCCAGTAGCGCGCGTCGCCATCGACCGCGGGGCCGGCGCGCCAGAGCAGCCAACGTCCGATGCGACGTTT
Organism: Ilumatobacteraceae bacterium; assembly: GCA_031422395.1. Lineage (GTDB taxonomy): Bacteria > Actinomycetota > Acidimicrobiia > Acidimicrobiales > Ilumatobacteraceae > Ilumatobacter. The sequence goes on from JANPLQ010000069.1 coordinate 5,902, forward strand.
GTAGTCGGCGACGGGTACTCCCGGCAGATCGTTGCCGAGTGTCCGGAGGGATTCTGGACACTCGATCCACGCAGTCGCTGGAATGTTGCGATCACGGATGGGTGTGGGTGGGAGGTCGGCCGTATGCACCGGCGTGTTGTCGGCTGGTCGTTCGTCGTAACGCATGCCGAATCAGTGTCGCACGATCGCGCCGGAGCCGGGGTGCCGCCCATATCCAGTGTGGTCGCCGTAGAGTCCGCGGCGATGCCACAAGAACCTCGTACCCACGCTTTGGACCGCTTGGACGCGTTTCCCGCCAAAACCGGTCGAACTGCTGTGCCTGACGGCTCGCCAGGGCTACAGCTGGCGGTTTCGGTGATGGTGCCAGGGGCCTCGTCGATCCGGCGGGCGCCGGTCGTCGGCGTGCTGTTGGTGCTGGTCGGCTTCGCCTTCCCGATCGTGACGGCGGCGTGGGCGTTTTCGCGACGCGACGATCTTGTCGGGCTGGCCCTCGATCCCCAGTTCCTGACGATTGTTGTCGTGATCGGACTGTTGGTCGTCCTGGCGCGCCTGTTGGCGATCGCCGAGATCGCCCATGCGTTCCGAGCTTCTCGCGGAATCGGGGTCAAGACGACCGTTGCGACGATCGTCGTGCTTGCGTTGGCGGCCCCGGTGTTGTGGGCGTCGTTCCGAGCGAACGAGGCGCGTGGCGTCGTCGCCGACGTGTTCGCAGGTGGAGACACCCCTGCGCTGTATGTGCCCGCCAGTCCCGGTTCGAACGAGGTGACCAACATTCTGTTGCTGGGTGGCGACGCCGGCCCAGGTCGGTGGGGTCTCCGCACCGACACGATGATCCTCGTCTCACTGCACGAAGCGTCGGGTCGGGCGGCGCTGGTTTCGATCCCTCGTAACCTGACACGACTCGAGTTCCCGCCAGGAAGCCCGATGGCGACCGAGTTCCCTGACGGCTTCGACGATCTCACGAACGCCGTGTTCCCGTACGTGTCGACGCACGAGGATTTGATGACCGCCTACAGTCGAGACGGGCTGCAGCCTGAGGCTGTCGCTCTCACCGAAGGTTTGGGCTACTCGCTCGACGTCGCCATCGATGACTATGCGCTCGTGAATATGCAGGGGTTTCTCGAAGTGATCGATGCGGTTGGCGGATTCACGATCGAGTTGAGTGACTCAGTGCAGCTACCTCCGAGCATCCCTGGTGGCAAGCATCCGATTCCGACCTCGATCGGTCCCGGTTCCGTCGAAATGGACGGAACGTTGGCGATTGCGTACGCCAGGTCGCGCTCCCAGGATTCCGATTACCAGCGAATGGGGCGTCAGCGACAGTTGCTGGCTGCGCTCGGTTCCCAGGTCTCGGCGTCTGACGCCGTAGGCGGGATCGGTCAGGTGACCGGTGTGCTGGGCGACTCGGTGCGGACGTCACTGTCGTCGAGTGAGTTCAGCGACTTGCTCGATCTACTCGGCGACAATGCCGCGATCGGCGAGTCTGTCGGTCTGATTCCCCCGCTGATCGAACCCGGCAACCCTGATTACGCCCAGATCCGTGTGATCATCGCCGCCGTGCAGCAATCCGTGATCACCGGCCTACCGTCCGGTTACGCCATTTAGGTGCCGCCGGTCGATGACGGCCTCCAACTTTGCGGCAGTCATTGTGACGTCCGCCGTCGTAATCCCTGCCACAAAGTTTGTTCAGAATTCTGCGGCAGGAATCACGACGTCCGCCGTCGTAATCCCTGCCACAAAGTTTGAGTGGTGAGCTGATCACCAGCCTCGATGCTGAGTTAGCGGGGAGTCGCTCGGAGCATTGTCCAGGGGAGTGGTTGGACCGTGTCGGCTACGTCGAATTGTTGGCTGACGAACTGCTCGAACGAGCGCGCCGACCAGTGGTTGATGTGCCCAGGGGTGTTGCCGAGCGCCTTGACGTATCGACCGCGTGCGAGATTGCCGACCCGCCAGATCGGCTCGCGCGGCACCGAAAGGACAGCCGCGCCGCGGCAGACACGGGCGATTTCGCGAAGGGCCCGTTCGGGTGAGGGGATGTGCTCAAGCACTTCGAGCCCGACGATCAGATCGATGCTGTGGTCGGTGAACGGGAGCCGGGTGGCGTCGCCGAAGAACATCGGCACCTCGAGCGACTGCCAATCGGCGGCAAGTTCGACATCGGGTAGGTCGAGACCGACGACCGATGCGTTGGGGAAGCGTGACACGAGCCGCTCGGTGATCCGACCCTCACCTGCTCCGAACTCGACGACGATCGACGGCGTGAGACCATCAAGCATTTGATCCAAAGCGGAGAAGAAACCGGCCATCATCCGCTTCTCGATCGGGTTGGTCGAGGCGTACTTGTCGTAGTTGTTTCCGGCGACGTTGGCGACTTCGGTGTTCACGTTCGTCACGGTAGCGGCGAGCGGTCTCTGCCGACCACGCCGTAACGATTGGTCGCCCTGCCTTCTATGCTCTGCGCGGCATGAGTGACACCGTCCGTCGCCCGATCAAGTTGATCATCCAGATTCCGTGCTTCAACGAGGAGGCGACGCTTCCTGAGACCGTTGCCGATCTGCCGCGTGAAGTGGCCGGCATCGACATTGTCGAATGGCTCGTGATCGATGATGGCAGTGCCGACCGCACGTCAGAGATCGCTCGTGAACTCGGCGTCGACCATGTCGTTCGGCATCCCAAGAATCGCGGCCTTGCGGCAGCGTTCATGACCGGTCTCGATGCGGCATTGCGGGCAGGTGCAGACGTCGTGGTCAACACCGATGCCGACAATCAATACGACGCGTCGTGTATCCCCGACCTCGTTCGCCCCGTGCTCACCGATGGAATCGACATGGTGATTGGCGAGCGTCCGATCGAGCAGATCGACGAGTTTTCGCGAACGAAGAAGGTCTTGCAGCGTGTCGGCTCGTGGGTCGTACGCAAGTTCTCAGGCACCGATATCCGTGATGCCCCGAGCGGCTTCCGGGCGATGAGCCGAGAGGCGGCCCTTCGGCTGCAGGTGTTCGGCAAATTCAGCTACACGATGGAAACGTTGATGCAGGCCAAGGCCGAGGGTCTTGCCGTGTCGTCGGTTGCGATTCGGGTCAACCCGCAGACTCGGCCGTCACGGTTGTCGAAGAGCACTGGGCAGTATCTGCGCCGTTCCGGTCAGACGATCGTGCGAAGTTTTGCGTTGTACTACCCGTTCCGGTTCTTCTTCCGGGTTGGGCTGATTCCATTCGTGTGTGGCGTGGCACTGCTGGTTCGGTGGGGTCTGTACTGGATTTTCGAAGACGAGTACCGGAGCCGGCTCCCGAGCCTGGTCGTCGGTGGCGTGTTGATCATCGTCGCCGTGCAGATCTGGGTCGTCGCCTTCCTTGCCGATCTGCAGGCGGCTTCGCGTCGTCTGCTGGCCGAGGCCCGAGTCCGCGACCGCCGACGCGATCTCGACCAAGCCGGTTGATCACCAGCCTCTGGCGACCCATTCTTGGAGGTGCGGTCGTTCGGTCCCGATCGTGGTGTCGGTGCCGTGGCCGGGGAGCACGATCGTGTTCTCGGGAAACGTGAACAGCTTGTTGTCGATCGAGTCGATGATCGTGGCGAAGTCGCCGCCGTCGAACTTCGTGGCGCCAGGGCCACCGGGGAACAGGGTGTCGCCGCTGAAGAGCAGTGGTGTGCCCTCGACGTGGAAGGAAATCGATCCGGGTGTGTGACCCGGATTGTGGATCGCGTTGAGTCGCAGCCGTCCGACTTCGATCACTTCTTTGTCGTCGAGGAAGACGTCGTATCCGACGTCTTTGAGCATCGGAGCATCGGCGGCAGTGACACCAACCTCGTAACCCGCTTCCCTGAGTTTGGCGACCGCCCCGATGTGATCCCAGTGGCCGTGAGTCTCGAGCACTCGTTGAACGTTGAGTCGTTGACACATCTCGAGCAGGAGTTCGTGCTCGTTGGCGGCGTCGATCAAGACGGATTCGCCGGTCTGATGGCAGCGAACGACAAACACGTTGTTGTCGTAGGAACCGACTACGACCTTGTGGACCTCGACGTCGGAGTTCGACCAATGCAGTGTGATGGTTGGAGCCGTCATGGCCCCCAGTGTCGCGCGTGTTTCGGTTCTGGCCACGCTCGCGAGGTGGTGCTCCCGGTTCTGGTCACCAAGTTGCTGGGGTGCCGCAGCGAGATGGTGAACGGAATGTGTGTGCCGGGTCGGTGGTGCCGGGTCGATCCGGTTCTGGTCACCAAGCTGCCGGACCACCTCGGCGAGATGGTGAACAGAATGAATCTGGGCGTCGGCTCAATCCGACACGACCTCGAAGCCGAGGCCGATTGCTACGCCGATTTGGGCCGGGTCGAATGTGACGAACGTGACCGGTTCCGGCAGCCGTTCGGCGGCGGCGAAATGGATTGCGTCGGTCAGGCGGACAGGTTGCAGGCGAGACAGGTTGGCGGCGCGGTCGAGGCAACGTTGGTCGATCGGCACGATGTGGATGTGATCCCACGCCAGCCGGATTGCGTCCTCGAGGTCGGCTCGGAGCACGGCCTCGTCGGTCAGCCGATCAATCGCCGGTAGCGCCTCGGTGAGTGCCAATGCCGAGGCACACCAGATCGGGTCAGCGCCCATCGAGTCGAGCACCACGGCGCGCTGCGGGCCGTCGACGGCCAGGGCCAGCAACGCACTGGTGTCGAGCGCCAGTGTCATCCGCGCAACTCGCGAAGGGCTCGGTCGATACGTACGCCAGACCAGATCGGTACCGGCTGTGCTGCTCGCCACACACCGGTCCGTCGCGGCGGGATGAGTGCGCCGGACGAGATCAGGCGTTCGATGTCGGGTGCCGCTTCGTCCAACGGGGCGAGTTGGGCGACGGGCCGTCCATGAGCGGTGACGATCGTTCGGTCACCCGTCGCCGCCCGTCGAACTGCCTCTGCCAGATTCGTCCGCAGTTCTCGAATGCCAATTGAGTCCACATGCGTACACAATCAGATTTACTCAGGCAATGCAACCCACCCCAGACTCGCTCCATGAACTTCGCATTCACTGAGGAACAAGAAGAACTGCGCTCGACGATCCGCTCGTTTCTCGAGTCCAAGAGCCCGGAAAGTGCCGTTCGCGAGCAGATGGAGACCGAGGTCGGCTACGACGCCGCGGTTTGGAACCAGATGGCCGGGCAGATGGGTCTGCAGGGTCTCCACATTCCTGAGGAGTATGGCGGTTCCGGATTCGGGTACGTCGAGCTCGGGATCGTGCTCGAGGAGATGGGTCGGGCGCTGCTGTGCGCACCATTCTTCTCGTCGGTCGTTTTGGCGGCCAACACGCTGATCCACTCTGGCGACGAGGAAGCCAAGCAGGCCCATCTGCCGGGGATTGCCAGTGGCGAGACGATTGCTGCGTTGGCGTTCACCGAGCCGTCCGGCAAATGGGACGAAGCCGGGATCACGATGCCGGCCACCGCCTCGGGTGACGGCTACACGCTGTCGGGGGTCAAGAGCTTCGTGATCGACGGCGCTCATGCGAACCTGATCATCGTCGCAGCTCGCACCGCTGCGGGCGTCAGCCTGTTCGCTGTCGATGGAGATGCTGCCGGCCTCACCCGCGAGTCACTGTCGACGATGGATCAGACCCGTAAGCAGGCCAGACTCACGTTCGACAACACTCCGGCGACGTTGATCGGTGTTGATGGTGGCGGCTGGTCGATCCTGTCGACGGTGCTCGATCTGGCGGCGATCGGTCTCGCTGCCGAGCAGGTCGGTGGCGCCCAGTTCGTGCTCGAAATGGCGGTCCAATACGCCAAGGATCGTGTCCAGTTCGGCCGCCCGATCGGTTCGTTCCAGGCAATCAAGCACAAGTGCGCCGACATGCTGCTCGAAGTCGAGTCGGCCAAGTCGGCTGCCTATTACGGCATGTGGTGTGCCAGCGAAATGAACGACGAGCTGCCGTCGGTTGCGTCGCTCGCCAAGGCCTACTGCTCAGAGGCGTATTTCCATGCGACCGCCGAGAACATCCAGATCCACGGTGGGATCGGCTTCACATGGGAACACCCGGCCCACTTGTACTTCAAGCGAGCCAAGAGTTCTGAGCTGTTGTTCGGCGACCCGACCTACCACCGCGAACTCCTCGCCCAGCGCATCGGTATCTAAGCCCGGGTGTTACAGATGGTGTCAGGGCGGGTTCTGGTGGCGGCGTCAGTCACGCGACCGACCTGTGGGGACCTGGGTGACCGTGTTTGCGAATGCAGGGTTGCTTCGCTCGGGGCATCAGTCCGCCGCATCGTGGTGCTCGCCGGTCGGCGAATGCATGTGCCCCGTGGAATCGGGCGTTGGATCGTGCTCGATGGAGCGCAGCTTCGAGTGCGAGAGCTCAATCTGCACCGGATGGACCCCACCCTGCTTCCATTGCTGCGTTGATCTCATCTCGCGAGAGCAGGGCCGCTGTTTCATCGTCGAGGACTCCGGCGGCGACCGCTGATCGCGTCAGACCGTCGGGGGCTGGCACCGGGATGTAGTCCCAACCGTCGAGTTCGACATCTTCGGCGACGACGTCAAGGAGTGCCAGCGCTTGCCATATCTCGGTGATTTCGTCGTCGGTCAGATGCCCGGTGGCGATCAGGGCGCTGGCGATGGTGTAGGCGGCATCGGCTCGCCGTGCGCCGCGCGACTGATGGTGTGCCGAGCGACGATGATACGAATCTAGCGATGAGCTGACCGGCTCAGTGAGATGGCAGACCGAGTGTGGCCGCGAGCTGCGAGCGCTGGACCTTGCCGGTGGCGCCGAGCGGGATCTCGTCCACCACGATCACCTGACGCGGAACCATGAACTTGGCGAGCCGCTCAGCACCGAACGCTCGCAGAGAGGCAGGACTCAAACCTACGCCGTCCGGCCGGACGACCACAGCAACACAAACCTGCTCGCCACGCAACCGATCGGGCGCTCCGAAGGCGACGACGTCGGCGACACCGGGGTGTTCGCGAATGGCTGCCTCGACCTCGTACGGAGACACCTTCTCGCCGGCAACGTTGATGATCTCCTTGATCCGTCCGATCAGAGTCAGGTAGCCGTCGACGTCGAGCGAGCCCAGGTCGCCCGTGCGGAACCAGGTTCCGTGCCAAGCGGACTCGTTGGCGGCTGCAGGTGCGAGGTAGCCAGCCATCAGGCCCGGACCGTTCACGACGACCTCACCGCTGGCGCCGGGCGCGCTCGAGACTCTGCCGTCGGAGAGCACGGCAACCTCGGCGCCCGCCGGGAGGCCCACGGTGCCGAGGCGTCGTTCACGCGGAGGCAACGGGTTGCTGGCCATCTGGTGCGAGGCTTCGGTCATTCCATACGAGTTGATCACCGGGCAGCCGAGCATCCGCTCGAGGCGTTCGGCGACGACTGGGGCGAGCGGTGCCGAACTCGACCGAACGAACCGAAGCGCATGACCATCCACACGCCTGTCGCCACGGAGCAGCAGCGTGTTGTAGGCGCTCGGAACCGCCGACGTCCATGTGATGTCTGGGCGTCGCAATTGCGTCGCGAAGGCGGCCGCGTCGAAGCGATCCGTGGTATGGACACTCCCCCCGGCCACGAGACTGGAGAGCAGCACACCGACGAGTCCGTGGATGTGAAACAGGGGCATCACGTTGAGGCACCGGTCGTCCGGCCCGATCGCGACCGTGGCCGCTACCGAACTCGCCGAGGCCATCAGGTTTTGTCCCGAGAGACCGATCAGCTTCGGACGCGCCGTGGTGCCCGACGTGTGCAGGAGCAGCGACCAGTCACCGTCGGACTCGATGTATCTCACCGGCGATTTTCCCGTCGCGATCACGTCGATCTGACCCTCGTTGCCGATTTCGATGATGCCGATGCCGCATCGAACTGCGGCGGCATGAGCGGCTGGGGCAAAGCCGCCGCGAGACACGAGCACGTCGGCGCACAGGTCGTCGAACATCGTGACGTACCCTTCCTCGGTCAGACGCGGGTTGAGCGGCGCGAACGTCGCAATCGACATCGCCGCCAGCGCGGTGAGCGCGAGCGGCCTACCGTTGGGCAGCGCGACGGCAAGGCGCGGCGATGTCGGAAGCGCCGCAGTTCGGAATGCTGCGGCGAGTTGCTCCACAAACCGCACGACATCACCTGCGGAACTGCTTCCCGCATCGTCGGTGAGCAGCGTCGAGATCGGGTCGAGCCGCTCGAGCGCAGCGCCGATCGGCGACCCTGTGATATCCCGGTTCATCGACGACGCCCGCGCGAACGCCATGACGCGACCTCGCGCAACATGACGCGATGATCGATCGCCGGCGCGCCGCCGACGTGCTCGCCGTCTCGCACGCTTCCGATCACGGTCGATCCGAGGTCGATCCGGGTGCCGTCACCGATGTGAATGCTGTCGGTGAGCACCGCCAGCGGACCGATCCAGACGTCGTGGCCCGCCACGACATTGCCGTTGACCACGGCGCCGTGGCCGACGATCGTACGGGGACCGATGATGCAATTGTGCGAAACGAAGGCGTTGTTGCCCACCCGCGACCACTCGCCGAGACGGGTCGATTGCCGAAACAGTCCGCGAGCGATCGTCGCGTTCGACATCACTCGGGCGTCGTCGCCGATCACGACCGAACCAGCGTGCGTGAAGTCGCTGATCCCCCCATCGACACTGATGGTCTGGAACCCGTCGGCGCCCACGACGGCGCCAGCACGGACCACCACGCGATCGCCGATATCGACGCGGCCGGTGATGACCGCGCCGGCTTCGATCGTCGAGTCGGCGCCGATCCGCACGTTCCACCGAGCGACTGTCGCATCGGGGTGAATCGAAGCTGTCGGGTCGATCTGGCTCGGAACCGCGCGGCCGTAGAAATCGGTCACCTCGATCAGGCGTTGATGGAAATGCCAGAATGTCGCAGCGGGATCGTCACTGGTGACCATGCCGATCTCGTGTGGCACCGCGGCTGCAAGCGCCGACGGCACTACAACGGCGACGCATCCGGCGTCGAGCGCAGCGGTCAGAAATCCCATCGTGGTGGCGAATGTCAACTTCGCCGCAAGTGGCGACGACAAGAATCCCAGATTGGCGATCAGCGCGTCACGTTGGACTACGACGCCAGTGAGCGCACCAATCTCGCTGAGGAACCAGCCACTCCGAGCCGGACCGACCTCGACGGCGACATCGGCGAACACCGGATGGGGAAAATTCGTGAACCACGCGACCGCCTCTTGCACCATGGTGATCCGCAACCAGTACTCACCCGACTGCGGCGGGGCCGAGACGTTGACGAGTTGGCGATGTCGCCGCCCACCCGGAACTGGTTCACTCAGTTCCGTTCGTTCGCCATCGAATACTGCGACCTGGCAAGTCCGACGATCAAGCCAGTGGTAGGAGAACTTCACAGGTGTCGCTCCACACGACGCGAGCCGTTCACGCGAGCGGTTATCGATCTCGACATCAACCACGAACAGTTCTTGCTGGCGGACATTGTGAGGCGACTCGTGAACGACGACGTGGAGACCCTCGCCGACGGACGGCGGGATCGGTGGCATCGACCACACTCCGTCGTCGATTCGCGCCCGACCCTCGAGCGCCGTCGCGAATTCGACGACGGACGTATGCGCGTCCTTCCAGCGGGCGGGCGTGACGGCCCTGCCCGAGGCCAGCATGGCGCCATAGATCCGCTCGTACGCCTCAGCGGCGCGGCTGAGATCGCATCGCTCTCGAACCCTTGCAGCGACAGTGGCAACGTCAGACCAGTCGATGCGGGCGATGTCGGAAACGATCGTCGCGACATCGTGAGGCCTCTGCAAACACCGATCGCCCACATTCCAGTCGAGCAATAGATCGACGTTGTGAGCGGTTACGAGGCCGCCGTAGCCCGCGGCGTCGACCGCGATCACCGCACACCCGAGCGCCATGGCCTCGATCGCGCAGCGGGCCTTGGCGAAGACAAGGTCGTATTCTGCCAACACTGTCTCGGGCTGGTGGATCGTGGTGCCGACCCCGCGCCCGAATGCGTCGAGTTCGACCCCCGCCCTGAGACATGCCGCGCCCACGACATGGGCGAAGCCGCCCGGGCGCGCGCTGTTGCCGAAGATGGCAGCGCGAATGGGGTCCGACGCCGGCTTCACGCCCAGCGCGAAGCGTTCGAGATCGACGGCATTCGTGATCAGTTCGATCTCCGACTCTGCAATGCCCTCCGCCAGCAGCCGGTCGCGGCAGTTGAGATCAACGGCGACGCATCGCTGTACAGCCGGCACTCCGATTACCATGTCAAACCACGCGTGCCGGCTGTGGCAGACGAACACCACTGGTGTACCCGGGAACCGGATCGCGGCTGCCGTGGCTTGGGCGCTGTGATGACCGTGGATCACGTCTGGCATGAACGGAACGTCCTCCAGAGACGTCACCACCAGCCCACCGCGCTCAGCGATCTCATCGCTGATGATCCCAAGGCTCTCGGTGTACACGCACACCTCGTGACCGCGTTTACGGAGTGCAGCTTCGAGGTCGCGGACGACGATCTCGGTGCCCGAGCGATGGTTGAGTTGGATGTTGGTCATCAGAATCCTCACGACAACCGCACATCCTTTACCGGGTTCATCGCATTCCAAGTTCGTCGAGCAACCACCCGGCACGGGCCTCGAACGCTGCCTGGTCGCTTGCCGACAGCTCGGTACGCCACGCGCCGATGCGGTCGGGGCGCGGCGGCTCGTTCAACCGCCGATGGATCCAATGTCGGCCCGCAACCGGGGCCAGAACTGTTCCATCGGCAGTTCGGGCGTCGTGAGTCACCTCTGAGATACGTGCAGCTGCGCGTTCGTGATAGCGCAGAACTTCGTCACGCCACTCGAGCTCGCAGAACTCGAGCACGCGTTGCATCTCCTCGCGCGGCTGCAACACGAGGTCTTGATAGCGCACCTCGATCGTGGGCAGGTGGTGCTGATCGGCTCGAATTCGGGTGATCACGCGGCACCAATGGTCGGCGGTAGCGGCGGCGTCGCCTGCACTGAACCACAACGGCATCATCGAGGCAGCGACGTCGCGTCCATCTCGAATCATGTGGATCGCACGGGCTTCTGGAAACAAGGTCGCGATCAGCGGCAGGTGGGACGAGTAGTACGGCGTCTTGTCGCCGTAGCGCGACTTGCCGAACTTGGCGGCGTAGGTCGCATACATGGCACGTAGCCCTTCGCTCGCAGTGAACATCGGGAGCCGTCGCACGCGCGATCGCCACTCGGCGGCGTCAATGTGCAGGTCGCCGAATCGCCAGTGTCCGGCGACCGCATCACAGAACGAAGCGACATTTGCGCCAGCCGCCGCCCCGGCCACGACGACTTCTGTCTCGGGAGGAATCGCCATGTCGGGGTGACTGTCGATCATCATTCGCAACAGGGTGTTGCCGGATCGCCCGCACCCGACGATGAATGGCATCACTGGACGCATGCCGATCCGATCTCGCTTCCGATCCGATCGGCCAGCTCGTGGGCCGGCAAGATGCCGGCCCGCTCTGCTGCACGCTCAGACGGTGTGCCGTAACGAGTCAGGTCCAACAGGTGCGCCAGTTGAGCACGCAGCGGATCGCCGGGCGCGGCGAGCAAGTCCGCTGATCTCGTCGTCGACCCCGCACGAACGCCGATCGTTCGTACGCGTGTCGTCGCAGCGCGACTGGCGCGCAGCGACGCCGTGGCGCCACCAGCGAACGTGAGGTCGACGCTCGCCGACTCGGGCCAGGGCGCACCCGCCGGCCAATCGTGCGCATGCAACCTCACGGTGACCGGCGCCTGGTCATCAACGAGCCGGAGCACGAGATCGAGGTCGTGCAGCAGCACATCGTCGACCACGCTCGAGTGAGTGCGTGTCGGTGGCGGACCGACACGTTGCGTCGTCACGGCTGAGATGCGCCGGCCGGCAAGGCCTGCGAACGCAGCGAGCGCCGGGTTGAACCGTTCGACGAAACCACACATCAGCACTCCGTCGATGTCGTCGCTGGCCGCCAGGATTTCGATCACCTCGAGCATCGACGCGCCGATCGGCTTCTCCACAAGCACCGGCAACCCCGAGGCGATGAGCGGCAACGCGTCCTCTCGATGGTTCGGAGTGGATGACGCCACAATCGCTGCATCGCACGTCAGAGCGGCGTCGATGCTGGTGTGCGCGGCTGCCCCATATTGTTCGGCAAGGGCGGCAGCGCGTGTGCGGTCGCGATCGATCACGAGGGCGAGGTGTGTGTCGTTCGACCTCGCCACCGCGGCGGCGTGCTTCGCAGCCATCGATCCTGCCCCAATCAAGGCGACACCCAACGATTTCAACGTAATGCTCGCTCGACCACGTCAGCGATACGATCGACATCGGAAGCGGTGAGATGTTGGTGCACGGGGAGCGAAAGTACCTGATGCGTGGTCGCCGCCGCCACCGGACAATGGTCGTGGACGACGCCGGGTGCTGCCGCGAAGTAAGGGTAGTCGAACAGCAGTCTTGGGTAGTAGACCGCCGTGTCGATTCCCGCCAAGGCGAGCTGTTGCTTCACCGTTGATCGGTCGTGGCGAAGCGGGTCGAGCCGCACCGTGTACTGATGGAACACATGATCGTTGGCGGGCAGTGTCGGCGG
>JANPLQ010000070.1:0-110509 GCA_031422395.1 Ilumatobacteraceae bacterium
GGACAATCCGTACGAACAGCCACCCCAGCGCAACGCAAGGCGTTACGGGCAATGCATCGCACCTGCGCCCACCCAGGATGCAGAACCGTGATCGATGACTGTCGGATGCATCACATCGAGTTCTTCCGGAACGGCGGCAAAACAGCAGTCAACAATTTGTTGCCGTTATGCGAAAAGCACCATCACCTGGTCCACGAAGGCGGCTGGCGATTGACCATGACCGCCGGCCGGATCGCCACCTGGCGACGACCTGACGGCACGATCTGGCACACCGAATCGACAATCAACCGGCAACCAAGCCAACGACCCAGCCTCCTGACCGAACCAGCAGAACAACACCAACCGACACATTGTTAGATCGTCAACCCTAGGACGGCAGACCCCGAGATTCGGGGCGCTCCGGCGCGCCCTCGGTCAGATTGTGGGGCGCCGGTCCGTCCACGGTTGGGCGGCTTCGAGTTGGGCGGCGACTTGGATCAACAAGTCTTCGCGTCCGTAGGCGGCGACGAGCTGGATACCGATCGGAAGGCCGGCTTCGTTCCACCACAACGGCAAGCTGATTGCCGGTTGCCCGCTGGCGTTGAAAGCCGGCGTGAATGGGACGTACGGTGCGGCCCGAACGATTGGGGCCATCGGAGACTCGGAGTCGTTGGCGAACGTGCCGAGCACAGCCGGCGGCTCGCCAAGCGTGGGTGTCAGCAGCAAGTCGAAGGCTCCGCCCGGGCAGTCTGCCCACCACGACTGCACGGCTCGACGGAAATCCACGATGGCGGCGAGAGCCAGGGCAAAGTCGACACCGCTCACCGATCGGGCGAACTCTGCCTGTGCCCGATTGACCAACTCGATATCGCCTTCGACGAGTGGCCGTCCGAGCTGCGCCGCAACTCGTTCACATGCGACCGCCATGTTCGTACTCCACAGTGCCGAGAAGCGTCGGCCGAACTCCGGATTGGCGAGTGCTTCAGGGAATCCGTGCTCGACATGGTGACCCAACGATTCGAGCAAGCTCGCCGCGTGACGTGCAGCGGCAGCGCAATCAGGGTGAACGGGTGAGCCGTTGGGATGGTGATCGAGCAGCCCGATCCGCAGTCGGCCAGGCAACGTGTGAAGGTCGTCGATGTAGCTCTGGCGTGGAGCCGGAGCGATCACGGTGTCGCCGAGGCCAGGTCCGTGGACGGCCTGGAGCATGGTCGCCGTGTCGCGCACGCTGCGGCTCACGCACAACTCGACCCCAAGGTTGCTTTCATCGCGGAATGGGCCGAGCGTGATCCGCCCTTGCGATGGTTTCAATCCAACCAGGCCACAGCACGACGCCGGAATCCGGATGCTCCCGCCGCCGTCGCTGGCATGGGCAATCGACACCAATCCGGCGGCGACCGCGGCGGCCGATCCGCCACTGCTACCACCAGGCGAATGTGCGGTGTTCCAAGGGTTCCGTGTCGGACCCCAAGCCAGCGGTTCGGTCGTCGGCAACGAGCCAAACTCGGGGCTGTTCGTCCGACCGGCGGTCACCAAACCGGACGCCTTGAATCGGGCGACCAATGTAGTGTCGACGGTGCTCACGGAGGCGGCGTGGCGCAAGGCGGCACAGCCGTTACTCAGTGTCTGCCCCGCAAAGTGCGACCAGAGATCCTTCAACAGAAATGGCACCCCGCGAAATGGGCCGACTGGGAGTTGCGGGTCGAGCGCCACCGATCGGGCGTGGTCGAACCATCGAATCACGACCGCGTTCAGAGCGGGGTCGATCTCCTCGATCCGTTCGATCGCCGCCTCGAGCAGTTCGATTGGTGTGACCTCGCATGCGGCCACGAGCGCCGCCTGGTCGGTGGCGTCGAGCCAGCGAGTCTCTGCCGCGAGCGCGCTCACGACGTCGGCTGGTCGGTTGCTTCAACGAGTTGCTTGAGTCGACGTAGGTTGCGTCGCCAGATCTGTTTCATGACGGCCCGGCCACCGACGACTTCACCCAATCGGGCACCGAAGTACCACGGGAAGCGCAGTTCTTCGATCCAGGTGAATCGTGTTCGTCGGTCGAGGTCGATCGTTTCAAGTTCGAAGACACCGATCCCTGTCACGATTCCGGTGTGCTTGACTCCCATCCGACGCGGCGGCTCCCATTCGACGACTTCCATGCGGTCAACCAGTGTGATCGGTCCGACTTTCGTATCGCACAGGAATTGTGTGCCGACGCCGCGAGTTTGCGGTCCGACGAAGCGAATCGCGACCGCGTCGACCATCCAATCGACATGCCGTTCAATCGGTTCTACTGCCCGCCACACGTCGTCGACGGAAGCGTCGATCTCGATGTCAACACGAATCCGCCCCATCGACGCCGACGTTACGCCGGGGACGGGGCAACGGCGGTACGTATCGTTTCTGCAGCTTGCTCGGGCGAGACGATGTTGATCAGGACGCCTGTTCCGCGTTCGAAGCCGGCCTGCGTCACCAGGTTCGGCCAGATATGAATATGCCAGTGATACTCGCCGGTGTGCGAATGAGGAGCGGTGTGGAAGCCGACGTTGTACGCCACGTCCCCAATCGCCTTGTTCAAGAATGCGGTTGCATCTCTGAGCGCCCGACCAATCGCCTCGAGCGAATCGTCATCAGCGTCCTGTAGATGCAGTTCGTGGCGCAGTGGGACGATCAGCAACTCGTACGGTGAGCCGCTCCAGTACGGGCAGATCACGGCGACATCGTCGGTGGCGAAGACAACCCGATCGCCGGTCGCCATCTCGGCCTCGACCGTGGTGCACAGCAGGCATCCACCGGCGAAACGGGCGAAGGCGCGCTCCTCGTCGAGCACCTCGCCAGGGACGAACGGCAGACCCAACAGTTGGCCGTGCGGGTGCGCCAACGATGCTCCGGCTTCGCGGCCATGATTCACGATCGCCTGCGTGTACCGAATGTGGTTGCTGGCGGCATGCTCGATGAATCGGTTCTTGAGCGCCAGCATGAACTGACCAGCCTCGCGGTCGTCGAGCAGGTCGAGCGCTTTGCGGTGGTCGGGTGTGTAGACGAAGACCTCGTGAATGCCTGTGCCCTCAGCCATCACGTGGACAGGACCGTCATGATGCACAGCGAATCCGTCGTCACCATGGAAGGCGGGATACAGGTTCGGGATCACGCGAACCGACCACTTGCCCCCATCATCGATCGTTTCGAGGGCAGGAGGGGTCGCCTCCTCGTTGCCGGGGCAGAACGGGCAGGGACGCCCGGTGTCAAGATCTTCCAAGCGCGCCCGAGGAGTGAAATCGGTCGGGCGTTGGGCTCGCTCAGCAACGATGGTTACCCATCGCCCCGTGAGCTGGTTCAAACGCATCTGACTCATCAGAATCAACATGCTAGAGCGATACCGGGTCGGAATGTGGGGATCTCTGTGGAAGCGCTTCCAATCGCCTCGTGATCACTTTTTCAGATACACGCTGACATGCCTTGGCGAGTCGTCGGTGAACGGCGTACGGCCAAACTGTTCCCAACGATATTCGAGTTCGAACCCTGCCTCGGCTGCCATCGCGTCGATCTCGATCGGAGTCGAATATCGGATCGACCACGGTCTCAACCGTACGCCGCCTGCCT
Source organism: Ilumatobacteraceae bacterium (assembly GCA_031422395.1). Taxonomy (GTDB): domain Bacteria; phylum Actinomycetota; class Acidimicrobiia; order Acidimicrobiales; family Ilumatobacteraceae; genus Ilumatobacter. Next base: position 3,574 of record JANPLQ010000070.1, read on the forward strand.
CGGTAAATTCCACGAACTGGCCATCGATCAACCGGCCACCTGAGCGATGAACGGTGACGGAGAGCACGACACGATCGGCCGTCATCGACCGAACAGATACCTGGTCAGCAGGGTGGCTGGCGGGCACCTCGGGAACGAACGCCTCTACGACGAATCGGCCGCCTGGCGAGAGCCGTTCGATGACGGACCGAAAGCACGCCAGCTGTTGATCGTCGGCAGTCAGATTGAACAACGTGTTGTAGGCAACGAACGCCAGTGAGAACGGTCCTACGGGGAGCCCGGTGACCATGTCGCCTGCGGTGACTGCAACGAGCGAGTCGAGGTCGCGCTCAGTCAAACGCCTCAACATCGCCTCGCTGGAATCGACGCCGGTGACATGGACCTGCGTGGCGGCGCCGGCAATCGCCAACGGCACAGCGATCCGGCCGGTTCCAACGCCAAGTTCGATGATCGGCCCGTCACCGGCCAAGTCGAGCAGATCGGCGACGGTGGCGTCGATATCGGAGATCGCTTGGTACCACTCGTCGTAGATGTCCGCGAATGCATCGCCGTAGGTGGTGTTGTCGTAACCGTCCATCCGGTCAAGACGGTATCGCTCTCCATCGCGAGGCGGTGTCGATAGCGTGGTGACGTGGGAATCACGTACCTCGATCATGCGGCGACGACGCCGATGCGACCGGCCGCGGTCGAGGCGATGATCCCGTTCTTCAGTGAGCGTTTTGCGAACCCGAGCGGCTCGCATCGTTTCGCCCGCGACGCCCGGCGGGCGATCGATGAGGCTCGCGATCAGGTCGCCGCGGTACTTGGGGTTCGGCCTGGCGAAGTCGTGTTTACCGGCTGCGGGACTGAAGCAGACAATGCGGCGATTGTCGGTACCGGTGGGGCATCGCTGTGCTCGGCCGCCGAACATCACGCCGTTCTGCAACCTGTCGAGGAGTCGGGCGGCGTTGTCGTCGGAGTCGACGCCACCGGCCATATCGATCTCGACCAACTGGAACGTGGATTGAACGCAGAGACGCGGATCGTCAGTGTGATGGCGGTCAACAACGAAGTTGGCACCATCACAGATCTGCACTCGGTGTCGAAGTTGGTTCGTCGCAACGCGCCGAACGCGTTGCTCCACACTGATGCTGTGCAGGCCGCCTGCTGGTTAGACATTCGTGCGTTCGCGCCGTTGGTCGATCTCATGTCACTGAGCGCCCACAAGTTCGGCGGACCGAAGGGCGTCGGTGTGTTGACGATCCGTGAGGGAGTCAAACTTGCCCCGATCATCCGTGGGGGAGGCCAGGAGCGCGAACGCCGCAGTGGCACTCACAACGTCGCCGGGATCGTGTCGCTGGCGGTCGCTCTCGTCGAAGCCGATGCGGAACGTGAACACGAGAACGGTCGACTCGCGGCGTTTCGCGATCGATTGATCGACGAACTCACGGCGCGTATTGATGGTGTGATCGAGACAGTCCCTCGCGAGAGCAAGATTGCCGGGTCCGCACACGTGTGCATCGAGGGGATCGAGAGCGAGTCGCTGTTGTTTCTCCTTGATGAGGCCGAACTCTGTGCGAGCGCTGCTTCGGCGTGCGCCAGCGGAGCGATGGAGCCGTCCCACGTGTTGGCGGCGATGGGCGTCAAGCGGGGGCTCGCCGGGGGCGCGCTGCGCATGAGTCTCGGAAAGACCACGACCGACGCTGACATCGACCGGGCGATCGACGTCGTATCAGACAGCGTGCGGCGTCTGCGCCGTGTCAAGGTCGGGTAACCGCGCAATGAAGGTGATGTTGGCAATGAGTGGGGGCGTCGATTCCTCCGTGGCTGGCGCGCTCCTGCAACAGCAAGGACACGACGTCGTCGGGGTCACGATGAAATTGTGGGGCGGCGACAGCGACTCCGGCTGCTGCAGCGTGTCCGATGTCGATGACGCCCGGCGAGTAGCCCAACAGCTCGACATCGACCATCTCGTGTTCAACTTCGGCGACGATTTCAACGAGCACGTCGTCGCGCCATACGTACGCGATCACGCCTTGGGGATCACCCCGAATCCATGCATCGAATGCAACAGACACGTCAAGTTCGACCGGCTGCTCCGACGCGCAGACCAACTCGACTTCGACGCTGTTGCCACCGGCCACCACGCCCGAATCGATCGTGCGCCCGATGGGCGCTACCTGCTCGGCCGCGGTGCCGATGCAGCCAAGGATCAGAGTTATGTGGTCCATATGTTGGGTCAGGACGCGCTCGCCCGCACGCTGTTCCCCGTCGGCGACATCGACAAGACCGAGGTTCGTCGTCTCGCCACCGAGCTGGGGCTTCGGACGGCGAGCAAGCCCGACAGCCAGGACGTGTGTTTCATCACATCGACCGGTGGTCGTGAAACGTTCCTGGGTAATCGGATCGCGTTCCGGCCCGGCCGTGTCGTCGATACCGACGGTTCGTCGGTCGGAACGGTCGAGTCGGTCGAGATGGTCACGATCGGTCAACGACGCGGGATCGGTTTACCGGGTGGCGGCCCGAAACGGTATGTGGTCGACGTTGATGTACCCAATGCGGTCGTCACGGTCGGCACCGACGCGGATTTGTTCGTTCGGCAGTTGGTAGTCGACTCGCCGACGTGGAATGTCGAGCCATTCGAGGGTCACGTACTGATTCAATGCAGCGCGCATGGCGAACCGAAACCAGGTGATGTCGTCATCGACGGCCGGCGTGTGATCGTCAACTGGGCCGAGCCGCAGCGACGGATCGCCCCCGGTCAGAGCGTGGTGTTCTACGAACTATCCGATCAGTACGTGCTCGGCGGGGGCACCGCCGCCCGGTAGAACGTGTCGATCAGCCGACGGGTAACCGTCGTACGATGGCCCCCTTTAGTGCATGACCGGGGCGACTTGGACTCACCAGACATGCGGTGAGATGAATCGCCTTTCCGCCTGGCTCTTGAGCGCTGGCGGCGAGTATCGCGGTTACCGACTCGTGGGTCACGATTTCGATCGCGTGCCCACTGGCTGGCCCGGTGAGGTCTGCGGCAGTCGTATCGGCCGGCGCGAGATGGACGGCGGCGATCTCTGACCGACGCAGCATGACGGTTTCGGCCAAGACGAGTTGATCGTGAATCACCAACCCGGCAGGAACGATCACCAACCAACGCTGTGATAGCCGATGCCACCGCGGCCACAGAAGCCCAGTGCCTCCCAGTGCGATCAGTGCAACTGAGCCACCGACGATCCATTGCTTGGTTGCCAATAGGAGTGATCCACCGAATATTGCGGCAGCCCACAGGAGCCACGCCAACCCGGAAGCGACGGCATAGCCGGAGGGTGGCCGGAGGAGGTGCCGGTCCTCCTCGCCATAGGCGGATGCCTGCACGAAGGGCCGCCCCAACTCGCCGCTGAAGGCGACGATCGTGGTGAGCGCGGTGATTCCTGCAAACGCCCATCCTTGTGTTGAGTCGGCACCGAAAGCCAGCGCCAGGATGGCGGCGGATATCGACAGCGGAACCAGCGCCCGAGTAGCCGTCAGGCTGGTGACAGCGGGGATTGCCATCGCACAGACGCCCAACAGCCACGCCATGCCGGCACCGTATTGCGCAACTGCTTGCACGAGGTCGCTGCGTTCGGAGGTAGCGCTATCGATCGCCGGATCACCGAGCACGAGGACCGCCACCCAACCCAATCGGAGAACCCACGGCATCAGTCGGGCGATCGGAGGCCGGCGCGTCACCTCGCAAGTGTGTCGGACAAATCGTCGTTCGCGGATCCGTCGTGCAACGATTGTCCGATGGCGATGGGCACGCGTGTTGACGGCGACGCCGTTGTTAGCGCGCCGCCCCCGGCACTCACAGTCATCGCCCCAGCCTCGACGACCGGAATCGGGAGCCTGCCGCACCGCAACGCCCGGCAAGCGGTCGAGTTTGTCTTGAACGCGCACGACGTGCCGGCAATACCGAGCTTGCCGCGCCGCTCGCCGGCTGAGTCATCGATTGCCCAGGCGTTGGTCGGCGCGACCGGCGTCACACTTGGCCAGTACGGAACGGTCGCGATTGATATCGACCGACTCGACTCGACGGCACCAACCGATACCGACTTGAGACGTGACAACTTCGTTGGGTTCCGGACGTTTCTCGAACATGCCAGCGGGCAGGGATACTGCGGTCCCGTCAAGTGGCAGTTCGTCGGCCCGATCAGCGTCGGGATCGCGCTCCGTCGAGCTGGGGTCGACCCGTGTGTCGCGTTCGATGTTGCCCTCGGCACAGTGCGCAGCCATTTGCGGTCACTCGCCGCTGCCGTAGCTGAGGCCTTGCCGCTGTCGCCGCAGCTCGTGATCCTCGACGAGCCGTTCGCCCATGGAATGATGTCGCGTGATTTCCCGATTGCTCCTGGAGTCGCAATCGATCTGCTCTCGGCTGCGATGGCGTCGGTTGAACCGCTCGCCACGGTCGGAGTTCACTGTTGTGGCGAGGTCGACATCGCAATGGTGCTCGAATCCGGTCCGAGAGTGCTGTCCCTGCCGGTCTCACGGTCGTTGATCCCGCTCGCCGGCTACCTCGAACGATTCCTTCGCAATGACGGTTGGATCGCATGGGGGGCCGTCGCCACCGAAGGTCCGATTGGTGTGACATCGAATCGGTCGTGGCACCAACTCTCGACGCTGTGGACTGAGCTCGTGAAACTCGGTGTCGACGAGCAACGCCTCCATCAACAGTGTTTGTTGACGCCGGAATGCGGGCTTGGAACACATAGCCCCGTGGTCGCCGAACGCGTTTTTCATGCGTTACACGACGTCTCGCGTCGCCTGCGTGGTCACGTCGCCAACCGGTACGCGGCCGTCGACTGACCGTACAATCCCGCTCGATGTCCACCGCTTCAGACGAGCCCGCCGCACGCCACCGGATCAACTCACTGCGTCAGCAGGTGGCGCTGCACAACCGGCTCTACCATGAACTCGACTCGCCGGAGTTGCCCGACGCCGACTACGACGCGCTCGTGCGCCAGCTCAGGTCGTTGGAGGCGGCCAATCCAACGCTCGGCGACGAAACCTCGCCATCGCTAGCCGTCGGTGGAGCGGCCAGCGCAACGTTCGCGCCGGTCATTCACGCCGTGCCGATGACCAGCCTCGACAACGCGATGAGCGCTCACGAGCTATGTACATGGGCCGATCGGGTTGTTCGCAGTCTTGACGGTGTCGTGCCTCGGTTCGTCGCCGAGTTGAAATTCGACGGGCTGGCGATGAGCTTGAGGTACGAGCATGGGCAGCTGGTACAGGCCGCCACTCGTGGTGACGGCAAAGTCGGTGAGGATGTGACTGGCAACGTGCGCACGATTGCCGATGTGCCTCAAGTTCTGGCGGGACCTGCTCCGGACGTGCTCGAAGTGCGTGGCGAGGTGTACATGTCGAGCGCCGTGTTCGAGGCGCTCAACGAAGAGTATGCGGCGGCAGGGGAGCGGCCCCTCGTGAATCCTCGCAATGCTGCTGCCGGCAGCCTGCGCCAGAAGGATCCGGCGGCAACGGCGCGGCGTCGCCTGTCGTTCTGGGCCTATCAGGTCGGTCAGGTCGTCGGTGGGCCAACATTTCGCTCGCATCACGAGACTCTGGAACTGATCGGGGAATTGGGGTTTCCGGTCAACTCGCACGTTCGTCTCCTCGATTCGATCGATGACGTGGTCGAGTACTGCGCTTATCGCCAGGAGCACCGCCATGACTTGGGGTATGAGATCGACGGGGTCGTGATCAAGGTCGACGATTTTTCCCAACGTGAGCGGTTGGGGTTCACGTCGCGTGCACCTCGATGGGCGATTGCCTACAAGTTCCCTCCAGAGGAACGCACGACGTTTTTACGCGACATCCAGGTCTCGGTCGGGCGAACCGGGCGGACGACACCCTTCGCTGTGCTGGAACCGGTGTTTGTCGGCGGCTCGACGGTTGGGATGGCGACGTTGCACAATCAGGACCAGGTCGCCGTCAAAGACGTGCGGCCTGGCGACACCGTGATCGTTCGCAAGGCTGGCGACGTGATCCCCGAAGTCGTCGGGCCGGTGTTGTCGTTGCGTCCGGTCGGACTACCGGCCTGGTCGTTTCCGACGATCTGTCCGTGTCCGTTGGAGAGCACGCTGGTTCGACCAGAGGGTGAATCCGATACGCGCTGCGTCGAGCCGGCCTGCCCGTTCCAACGCGATCAGCGAATCATCTATTGGGGGTCGCGTGGGGCGATGGATATCGAGGGCTTGGGTGAGCGAACGGTTGTGCAACTCACTGAAGCCAAGTTCGTGAATGACCCTGCCGATATCTATTCGTTGACTGTGGAGCAGGTAGCGGGGCTCGAAGGGTTTGCTGCGATCAGCGCCGAAAAACTGATTGCGGCGATTCAGGAATCGAAGACTCGCCCTCTGTCGAAGGTCCTGACGGCGCTCGGGATTCGGCACCTCGGCCCTTCGGCGTCCCAGGCATTGGCCGGAGCGTTTGGCACGCTGCGACGGATCTTTGACGCATCAGATGAGGAACGGGCAACTGTCGAGGGTGTCGGCGGCGTGATCGCGACGGCGTTGGGCCGCTGGTACTCGCAGCCGGTGAATGCCGATTTCATCGGCCGGCTCGAGGCTGCCGGGGTCAACTTCGGAAGTGAACAGGAAGCGTTGGCGGTGGCCGAGGCGCGCGCATCCATTGTTCAAACGCTTGCAGGCAAAACGGTCGTCGTCACAGGCGCGGTTCCCGGCTACACCCGTGAGGGTGCTGAGCAAGCGATCACCAGCCGCGGAGGGAAGAGTCCTGGCACTGTGTCGAAGAAGACATTGGCGCTCGTGGTCGGAGAATCCCCAGGCGCCAGCAAGCTCACCAAAGCAGAAGAGCTCGGTGTCCCGACGATCCCCGCCTCCCGCTTCGAAGCATTGCTGGCAACCGGCGAATTGCCGACCGACTGATTGGGCTACACGACGTTGAACGTCCAGGTGAAGGTTCTTGCGCGTTGGCGGCCTTCGCCGACGTCCCAGTAGATCAACCGGACGTCGTGTTCGCCCGACTCGAACTTCTCGATCGGCGCACCGTCCGACGGGGTGTACGTCAGTGTCGAGTTTCCCGCTTCGTAGATCGTGATCGCGGGAATATCGATCTGCTCACCGGGTTCCACGGAGCCTCGTTCAGATTCTGGGTCATTGATGTCGAAGGTGTCGATTTCGATTCCGTCGATTACGAAGACGCCGGTGTGACCGGCGGCGAGGTCGGCGAACACCTGTGTTTGGCTGAGCGCCTGCACCGCTTCGGGCACGGGATTGACGCTTTCGACGAGCGTTGGGAGATTGGCGCGCTCGTCTCCGGTCACGCCAACCAACAACCCGCGAATGACAAGCACCAGGCCGATCGCGACCACGAGGCTGATAGCCAGCAGGCTCTTGTCTATCCGTCTGCGGGGAAGGTCGCTCACGGTGACCATCATGCCGCACCAACGTCCGGATCGGTCGATATGGCACACCAGGGCGGCACCCTTCCGGCAAGGTGAGGCGGTAGCGTTCGGCCATCGTGGAGTCGACCGACACACCTTCCGGACGCGCAACCGAGCCTGCACAACTGGTTGGCACCATGTTTGCAGATCGGTATCGACTCCTGCGTCTCGTCTCGGAGGGTGCCAACTCTGCGATCTATGACGCTGCCGATCAACAAACCGGTCGCAATGTGACCCTCAAGCTGGTACGCCCCAAGTTGGCTGCATCGCCTTCGTTCCGGACTCGGTTCGACGAGACGATGCGAGGTGTTTCCGGACTCAGCCATCCGAACATCGCCGCCATCTACGACTGGGGCGTCTCTCGGATGGGTGATACATCAACTGCGTACCTGGTGATCGAACATCTCTCGGGTGGCAGCCTGCGCGACATGTTCGACCGAGGTCGCCGATTGACGCCATCACAAGCGCTGGCGGTCGGGCTCGACGCGTGCCGTGGACTCGACTACGCCCACCGTCGCGGGTTTGTTCATGGCGAACTGACGCCTTCGAAGCTGGTGTTCGGTGATGATCGTCGGCTGAGGATCGTTGATTTCGGGCTGGCTGGGCTACTCGGCGAACAGGCATGGACGAAGCCAGAAGATGTCTCGACGCACGTCGCCTGGTATGCCTCACCGGAGCAGGGTCTCGGTCGTGAGATCGATGGCAAGACCGACGTCTATGCCCTCTGCCTGTCGTTACACGAGGCGGTCACGGGGTCATTACCGTTCGCATCCGACTCCACAGTCCAATCGCTGACGGCCAGGATTGGGCGATTGATGCCGGTGTCGGCTGATCTTGGTCCGCTGGCGTCAGTGCTCGAGCGGGCCGGTCGCCCCGAACCGGAGGAGCGTTCGTCGGCCTCCGAGTTCGGCAAGGGCCTGGTCGGGGCGGCATCAAACCTGGCCCGCCCCGAGCCGCTGCCGTTGTTGTCGGCAGGCTTGTTCGAAACGCCCCTCGAACAACTCCGATCTCCAGATGATCCAACCGGTGGCGTCTCACGGCCAGTTTCGAGGCTTGCAGCTACTGAACCATTGATCGTCGTGCCAGTCGACGAACCGTGGCCGACGCTTGACGCCGACCCGGCTGCGACCGACGGTCCGATCACGGAGTTCGGATCAACCGAAACCGGCGACGGAGTCGGGAGCGATGATGTTGGCGATCTCGTGATCTTGCCCGTCGACGCCGAGATCGGGGGCGCTGGACCTCCGCTTGGATCAGGTGTCGAGCTCGAGGCACCCGACGACGGTGTCGCGGCGACTCGCCTGATGCCAGCGATGTACGACGAGGAGTCGCTGCCCCGACGCCACCGCCGGTTTCCCTGGAAGATCTTGCTTGCAGTGTTGGTGATCGGCGCGCTTGCGACGCTCGGAGTGTTGGCGACTCAGTTGTTCAAGACGCCGACGTACGTTGTTCCCGAACTCGTGACCCTGCCGGAGGCCGAGGCTCGCAATCTGATCGCCACCAATCAGTGGGTGCTTGGTATCGAGCGCGAGCGCAGCGATTCGGTTCCCGTTGTTGGCCAAGTCGTACGCACGGAACCGGCGGCAGGCGTCGAGCTAGCCGAGGGTGAGCCGTTCCTGATCGTGGTGAGTGAGGGCCCGACGTTGCGGGCGTTGCCAGATTCGACGAATCTGCTGTTCAGCGAGGCGCAAACTGCGCTGGTCGAATTGGCGTTAGCGCCGACGGCCGTGCTGGTTTACGACGAGGTCGTACTCGACGGGACGGTGATTTCGTGGTCGGTCCCCGGGGATCTGACTTTGACCACAGGGTCGCTGGTCGAGCCGGCGACCCCAGTGCAACTGATCGTGTCTCAGGGACCGGCCCCGCGCGTCGTGCCGAACATGGTCGGATTGCCGGTTGGCGAGGCAACCGCCACGCTGGAAGCGATCGGGCTCGTCCTGACCGAGGGTGAGCAGGTGTTCAGCGATGACGTCCCACTCGGTGCTGTGATCAGCCAGGGTCTCGCCGCCGAAACCGAGGTAACTCGAGGGACCACAATTCCCGTTGTGGTTTCGAAGGGACCGGACGTCGTCATCTTCCCCGATCTCGCTGGCGCCGCCAACTTTGATCAGGCTGCTCAGCTTCTGCGTGACGCCGGTTTTGAGCCCTTGTTGACGTTCGGTGATGCTCAAGGGGCGATCCAGTCGATTGTGATCGCGGGCGAAGATCCGGTCGTCGGTCAGGCCTATCGGCGTGGCACGCTCGTTGAGTTCGTGGCCCTGTGAGTTCGCCTGTAAAGCGCCCTACTCGGTGATTGCGTTGATTTCAGCGGCGACTTGATCCGAGAACTCGTTCGTTGGGATCGCCGTTTGCAGCGCCATCAACTTCATCATGTCGCCCTGAATCTTGATCTTGCCTGCCATGAACGACTGCATCGCGATTGCTGGATCACGGTCGACGAGCATCGCCCGGGCGGTCAGATAGTCGGTCATCAGCACTGCATCCGGGTCGTCCAGTTCGCCGAGCTCGAATACCAAACTGCCTGAAGTCGTGTCGATGTAGGCGTTGACGGTGCCGTCGCCGAACGGGACCTCGGTGATCACCTGATTGATTCGGATGCTCTGTGTGACCTGTGGCAGTTGATCCTCGTAGCGTTCACGAATCTCGCGAGCAGCGTCGATCCAACCATCCGACAAGAACATGTGCGTCATCAGGTGAAGCTATCGCGCCATTCACAACGCCGGTCAGTTGACCTGGCGTTCGTAACCTTCCCAGAAGGGTTCGCGGAGCTTGAACTTCTGCAGTTTGCCGGTGGCAGTGCGGGCCAACTCGGATCTGAATTCGATCTTCTTTGGGCACTTGTAACCAGCGAGCTTCTGTCTGGTCCAGGCAATCACGTCGGCTTCGGTGAGTGCGGAACCGGGCGTCGTGACGACGAGGGCGGTGACCAGCTCGCCCCACTTCTCGTCGGGGATGCCGATCACAGCGACTTCGGAGACATCTGGGTGTTGGAAGATCGCATCTTCGACCTCGATTGACGAGACGTTCTCACCACCCGTGATAATCACGTCCTTCTTGCGGTCGGCAATCGTCACATAGTTGAACTCGTCGATCAAACCGCCATCGCCGGTGTGGAAGAAGCCGTCGCGGATCGATTCGGTGGTCGCTTCCGGCTGGTCCCAGTAGCCCTCCATCACCATGTTGCCGCGGGCGAGTAGCTCACCCGTTTGGGTTGTCGCCATCGTGCATCCGATCACCGGCCCACCTGCCCGATTCAGCCGCACCGCTCGATCGCCGGGCGACAGGTCGTCCCATTCGGCACGAGTGCGATTGATCGTGATGAGCGGAGTTGTTTCCGTGAGCCCGTAGATCTGGACGAACTCCCAGCCGAGTTCTGTCTCGCAGCGCTCGATTGTTCGGGTCGGTGGGGCTGCGCCCGCCACCACGATCCGCAACCGCCCGTGGCCAGGGATCGGGCCATCCCACGTTGCGGCGGCGTCGAGGATCAGGTTGAGCACGGTCGGGGCACCACACATCAACGTGACACCGTGCTCGTCGATCCGTCGCAGGATCTCTGCACCGTCGACCTTGCGCACGACGATGTGTTCAGCACCCATCCCGGTTACGGCGTAGAGCATTCCCCATCCGTTGCAATGAAACTGGGGGAGCGTGTGCAGATACACGTCTCGGTCGCTGACACCCATGTGCCACCCAAAAATCGACGCATTCAGCCAAATGTTTCGATGGGTGAGCTGAACGCCTTTCGGTCGTGCGGTCGTGCCAGACGTGTAGTTGATCGTGGCCGTGACGTCCTCGTCGGCTTCCCACGCGTTGGGCTCGGTGTCGAACTGCATCAGGATCGCGTCGCTGTCGGCTCCGATCGTCCACTTCATCTCACATTCGACATCGTTCATCGCCTCCTCCAGTTCGGGGTCGACGAGCAGGAGGCGGGCCCCGGAGTGGGCGACGATGTACCTGACTTCCTCGGCAGCGAGACGAAAGTTGATCGGCACCAGGATTCGCCCCGAGCCCGACACACCGAACAGCGCGGTCATCAGCCGAGCCGAGTTGTGCGAGACCATCGCCACCCGCTCCCCGGGTCGGATACCGAGCGCGTCGAGTCCCGCTGCGAGTGCCTTGGCGCGGCGCGCCATTTCGCGATACGTGATCGAGCCCCATGACTCGGCAGGCTGTGACGGCTCGTCAACGATCGCCGTGCGATCGGGGTATACCAGCTCAGCACGGCGGAGGAAGTCACTGACCGTAAGCGCAACCTTCATGATCGGGAACTTAGCGGGTTGGTGAGCGGCCAGGGCCGGTTGCGTTCGACCGTGAGAGCGAGGTCGAGCAACAGTTGCTCGCTGAAGTGGCGCCCAACGACCTGCAACCCGATTGGGAGCCCGTCGACGAAACCGGCCGGAATCGAGATTGCGGCGTTGCCATAGAGGTTGGCAGGAAACGTGAGCCGGCCGTTGATTTTGGCCCCCGCCTTGATGCCACCGAACGTGTCGGGGAGTGGCCCAACGGCCTCGAAGGCAACGTCTGGGTTGCTGGCCGTCATCACGAAATCGACGCCTCCGGCGTTGGTGTCGAAGATTCGAGCCATTGCCTCGTTGAGCTCGGTCCGTCGCCGTTCAAGCTTGATGCGAGCCTCAGCTCCGTACTGGCCCTGGCCCAATTCCATCGCCATACGGATCTCTGGTGTGAGCTCGTCGGCACACGCCGGCCAGTAGTCACGCAACGATTCGATCAGTCCGACCGAGTTGGCGACGGACCAGGCGGCGCCCATTCGCGGCAGCGCGGTGTCAACGCCGACGACACGAACCATCCCACAATCGGCGATCAGCTGACTGGCGGATTGTTCGAGTTGTTCCCAAACCACTGGCGACACGATGGCGGCGCCCCATGTCGGCACGACGGCGACTCGCTTACCGCGCAACTCCTCCCGATGTGTGCCCAGTTCAGCTTCCCAACCTTCGACTCGGGGAAGGCTGAGCGGGTCACGCGGGTCATGCCCGTTGCATACGTCGAACCATCGAGCGGTGTCTCGAACGGATCGAGATAGACAACCGACGGTGACTGTCAACGCCCCGAGGTTGGCGTTTGGTGATCGCGGAATCCGGCCATAGGTTGCCTTGAGGCCGATCAGCCCGGCGAAACCGGCCGGGATCCGGATCGACCCGCCGCCGTCGCCGCCAGATGCGAGCGTAACGAGACCACCGGCGACGGCCGCCGCACTGCCGCCCGATGATCCGCCGGGTGTTTTGCCGTGCTGCCACGGATTGTGGGTTGCGCCATTCAGAACGGTTCGCGTGAGGTTGACGCCACCGAATTCCGACGCTGTTGTCTGACCAATCAGCACGGCCCCGCCGGCATCGCGGGCGCGTGCCACGTTGGTGCTCGTCTCGGTGGCGATCTGGTGGCGGTAGACGACACTGGCATGCGTGTCCGGCCATCCGGTCACCTGATCAAGCTCCTTGACGCCGATTGGCACACCGCCGAATGGTTTCGAGATGTCTGCTGCGGCGGCGCCGCGTCGGGCCTCCTCGCGGTGGAGATGCGAAAAGGCGTTCAGATCGCTGGCGTCGATCGCCGTCAACGTAGCTTCGAGCTCTTCATTCGGACTGCGCTCGCCGGCCCTGAACGCCTCGACGAGTGAGCACGCGTCAGCTTGCCACGGAGAATCTGCCATGACCGGCAAAGTACTTCGCTTGGGCGTCCACGTAGCATGCGGAACCGATGGACTCACGTGCATTCCTCGGTCTCGAACAGAGTCACAATCCATTCCGATGGACGTTGCCGGTCCGCAAGCACCTCTGCACCGGCGGTGGATTCCTTTTTGGCGGGTGCGGGTTGGGTGCCGCGATTTCGGCGTTGGAGGGAACCAGCGGGCGTCAACTGGTCTGGGCGACGGGACAGTATCTCTCGTACGCCAAGCCGGACGAGGTGCTCGATATCGATGTCACCGTTGCTGTCGAGGGACATCAGATCACCCAGGCCCGAGCGGTCGGACGAGTCGGAAATCGGGAGATCCTGACCGTCAACGCCGCCCTTGGCGACAGGCCGGAGATGCCGTCTGGGCAGTTCGAACGGATGCCCGATGTGGATGTTCCGAACTCGTACCCAGGTCGGATCCATCACCATCATCGGACTGGATCCATCAACGATCAACTCGAAGAACGAATCGTCAAAGGTCGCGGTTCCGAGGACCGTGACGGCTCGTTGGCCGACGGTCAGACGATCGTGTGGGCTCGCATCCCCGATGTAATCCAAGGTGTCGACGCTGCCACGCTGGCGGTGCTCGGAGATTTCGTGCCGATGGGTGTTGGACAGTCACTCGGAATCAACGGCGGCGGAAACAGCCTCGACAACACACTCCGTGTGATGCAGTTGGTTCCGACCGAATGGGTGCTGCTCGATATTCGCGTGCATGGCGTCGAACGTGGCTTCGGTCATGGCCTCGTGCACATGTTCGCCGAGGACGGCACGCTGATGGCGACCGCCAGCCAAAGCTGCATCGTCCGATTCTGGAAGGATTGACCGATGTCACCCCCGATTCGATTGTCGTTACCGATTCGTTTGTCGTTACCGATTCGATATGGCATGACGATCCCGCTGCCTGGGCCGTTGCACGCGCAGCGTCCGCAGCTGAACGAACTCGCCGACCTCGGATACACCGACGTGTGGTCCGCTGAATCAGATGCCGGCGATGGCTTCACACCCCTGGCTCTCGCGGCGGCTTGGGAACCGCGGCTCCGACTCGGAACGGCGATCGTGCCGGCCTATACGCGCGCGCCGGCCTGTATGGCACAGAGCGCGGCGAGTCTCGCCGACGCCGCGCCAGGCAGGTTCGCGCTGGGTATCGGGTCGTCGTCGAGTGTGATTGTGGAACGTTGGAATGGTGTGCCGTTCGAGCAGCCGTATCGCAAGGTGCGTGACATGGTTCGTTTCCTGCGTGACGCATTCACTGGCGAGAAGGTGAATCGGAAATACGACACGTTCGAGATCCAGGGCTTTCGTCTCGGGATCCTGCCGGAACAGATACCTCCGATCCTGGTGGCCGGGCTGCGCGAGGGCATGTTGAAGATGGCAGGGCGAGAGGCTGACGGGGCAATCACAAACTGGCTCTCGCCGGAGGATGTGCCGCAGGTTGCGGCCGCCATCTTGGCTGGTTCGGGCGGTGACGAGCGTGAGTTGGTGGCCCGAATTTTCGTGTGTCCGAGCGAGAATATCGATGTCGTGCGGGCGGGTGCCCGCTATGCGATCGCGGCCTACATGAACGTGCCGGTGTACGCCGAGTATCAGGAGTGGTTGGGTCGCGGCGAGATGTTGACCGAGATGTGGGCTGCCTGGAAAGCGGGGGATCGTAAGGCGGCGTTGGCGGCGATTCCTGACGAGGTCGTCGATCAGCTTGTCGTGCACGGTTCGGCTGAGTACTGCCGGTCCCGGATCCAGGCCTACTTCGACAACGGGATCACCACCAGTTCACTGGCGCTACTTCCGTTCGACCCGGCACTGAGCTTCTGGGACGCCGCCCGCTCCCTCGCCCCAGTCGCACACTGAACTTGTTACTCCTGGTGTCTGACACCAGGTGTAACACGCCGGTTGTCAGGCGGCGGTTGAGCGTCGGGGCTGTTGACGGGCCGGGAGGTGTTGGACGGTCGCCCGTTCGGCTTGACGAGCGGCGAGTTGGAGGCGTATCTCGGCTATGTGCTGCAGACCGCGCCGACGAGTCTCCGCGTCCAGCCGGAACTGCACGGGAACATCGGGCGACGGCAGCAAGGTGAGTTGCTGTGGCGTGTCGTGGTTGGTCATGCCACAATCATGCGCATGGGGGTGTGACAACCGAATTCGAAGCGCCAGCCATCGGCTGTTGGCGTCAGCGTCGGGTGCTTGTGAGGGCAGGGTGATTTGGGTCGATGCCCACGATTCGGATGCCGACACCGCGCAGTTCGAGGTCGTCAGCCATCGATTCGAGTTGCCTGAGGGCGCGCCCGTCGTTGAATGTTGCGTCAGCCAAGTCGATGTGCACAGCGAACCCGTCGCTGAGATCGTCTACGGCCGCCAAGAGGGATCCGAACGACGCCGCGGTGATGACGCCGCGCGCACCGATGATGCGGAGATTGCCGTTCGGGTCGTCGATCGCATTGACGTTCAGTGTGATGACGTTCGGGGCAGTATGGCGAGCTGCTACGGAAGTCCCGGCGATCTGTGCCAGCGCGCTCCCAAGGAGGTTTGTGAGGCGTGAGCGCAATCGCGGACTGGCTTGCCGGGTGACCGAGAGGAGCGAGATTCTTGACATCATGGGATCGGAAATGTGAGTTTGCCTCGTCTTGAAGTTACTAGCTGGTAATGCGTGCGTCAAGACGCGCACGGTGGTTATTTGTGTTGTAATTGTTGACTGACATTGAATTCAGACGATATCTTGACAGAATTGTTAAGTTAAGGTAAAGTATCTGATGTCGTCCGGTCCCGGGGCGATTCAGCACTGGCCGTTGGGGCCCGGACGAGATGGAAGTGGTAATGATCACGGCATTGACGGAACGACCCGCCGGATTTGTTCTGGCAACGCAACCATCGACAGCCAGACTGCTTGAGGGCATGCAACCTTCTCCGACGGGGTTCAACGTCTGCGCAGTTGGCCTGGCGCTGCACCTGTTCACCGAACCGATTCGTCAATTCGGGAATGTCGATATCAGGGTTCTCCATCGGGCTACGACCGTCTTGAGTAAGGCCCTGATACGAACGCTGCGAACGGAGCCATTCCCGCTTCAGTCGGTTGGCGAGATTGTGACCGATCCGGCTCGGCGGGCGCTGTTAGGCAGCCAGACCGTGGCCGAACTGCTCAGCGATGGATGGCCGGGCGTGCGTGAGTTGGCCGCAGAACGGGTTCGACTGACGATCGAGGGTGCCAGCGATTATGGCGTCCAACCGATGTTGCGGCTCGCCGCCACTCGCGCATTGCAGCCGGGTCTGCCATGGTGGGGAACCCCTGATTGGGAGCCTCGGGTGCGGGCGTATGCACGTCGGGAACAACTCGGGCGGCGTCGGCAACAGATGCTGAACGAAACGCCTGAACATGCCGACGACGCCGAGCTGGGTGCGCTGATCTCGAACATTCGTTAGCCCACGGACATGACCGCAACGACCACACTCAGGATCGAAACGCCCACCGGAGTGGCATAGGTTGCCCACCTCGGGAGACGTCGATGGGCAGGCGCGACCACGACGAACGCACAGAGACCGCCGGCGACCAGTCCACCGATATGACCACCGACTGAGATCGTGCCACGGAACATGAACGTGATGAAGAGGTTCATCATCAGCAGCGATCCGATTGATGTGCTCAGCGGGTTGATCCCCCGCAGGTAGTAACCCACCGCGGCAAGGCCCATCAATCCGAATACCGCACCGGACGCACCAGCGGTCACCCCGCCACCGCTGAGCATCAACGCGCCAGCGCTCCCTCCGAGCAGCGCCGCCAGATACACCAATCCGAACCGAACCCGCCCGATCATCGGCTCGATCATGTGCCCAAGTTGGTAGAGCAGATACATGTTCAGAGCGATATGGATGATCCCGTAGTGCATGAAACCGGACGTGACCAGCCGGTACCACTGTCCACCCTCTGTTACATAGATCGATCCGTCGGGGAGCTGACCGCGGGCACCGCCTTTCAGGCCGCCGTCGAACAGACCGAGTTGGAAGTGAGTGATCGTCAGATCTCCGCTCAAGGCTCGCGGGTCGCGGACCGCGGAGTAGAGAAACAGCAGAACGTTGAGACCGATGATGCCTAACGTGATCATCGCTGGTTGCCGGGCGCTCCAGAAACGTGCACGCGTCTTGACGTCCGGTCTGGCGGCCTTGGCACAGTCGACACAGTGGCTCCCTACCGAGGCCTGAACGAGACACTCCGAGCAGGCCGTCTTGCCGCATCGCGTGCACTTTCGTCCGGTCTCACGTTTGGGGTGCCGGTAACAGACGGACGCTCCGCCGGGTACTTCGGTTCGGACGGCGGTCGGGGGTGGTGGGGGCGGCGGTAACGACATCGGGATCGAGAGTATTCAGCTTAAACCGGAGTCCCACCAGCGCCGCAGATGTTCCCAAGCGTAGATCCCGGTGTCGTGGCCGTCGCTCCACCTGATGGCGATCCCCCAATTGCCATGCATTTCGGCACTCGTCGCCACGATTTGCTCACCTGCGTAAGCATCGAGTTGGCGTTCCCGCCGACCCTGACACCCGGCGCAAGGGCAGGCCTGCCTGAGCGGCATGATCGGAAAGGTGGCAACCACACCGTCGTCGTACGTGACTCGGAGTTCCAGTTGGCGCTCCAACTCGACATCGACGATCTGCGTAGCGCTCACGGCGCGAGGGTACCCGTCACAACGACATGTGGACGATCAACTGGTCCGGCGCGCACGGCTTGCCGACCAGATGACCCTGTACGAGATCGCACCCTGCGGCGCGCAGGCGGCGGAGCTGTTCAAGGCCCGTGACGCGCTCGGCGACGACTTCCATATTGAGGGCGTGGGCGAGCAACACGAGTGCACGCACGACGCGAGTGTCTGCCTCGGACGATCCGCTCGGGAGCGCAAGAGTGCCGTCGAGTTTCAAGACGTCCGCACCGATGTCGGTCAGTAGCGAGAGCGCGTTCGAACCGGTGCCGAAGTTGTCGAGCGCAACTCGAACGCCGACTCGCCGGAGCGCCCGAACGGTTCGGATCACTTCACCCGCTTCGCCGAGCAACGTTGCCTCGCGGGCTTCAAGTACGACCTGGCGTGGACGCAGGCGGTACTCACGGAGCAGATCGACGACCCGGTTGACGAACGTCGTATTCGCGAGTTGCAGACGTGACACGTTGACGTGTACCGCAAATCGTTGGCCGACGACTCCGTTGTCGATCCATGTTCTGGCTGCGGCGCAGGCTTGCTGGAGCACCCAGTCGCCAATCGGCACGATCACACCCGTTTCCTCGGCAACCGGCACGAACTCCCCGGCTTCGATCCGGCCTCGCGTCGGGTGATTCCAACGAATCAGAGCTTCAGCAGCCTCGGCGCGCTCGGAAACCGCTGAGAAGATCGGTTGGTACTCGACCGTGAGCTCTCCCTCACGCAGTGCCTTTGACAGTGCCGCCGCAAGCTCGGTGCGAACCTTTGCCTTGGATCTGAGCTGGGCCGTGAACAGTGCCGTGCGCGCTCGTCCCGCTTCTTTGGCGGCGTGGACGGCGGTGTCTGCGTGCGAGATGAGTTGGATCGCACCCGCCTCAGGATTTGCGGCGCGAATCTCGTCGTCGGTGATGCTCACGCCGACGCTGACTGATACGTCGAGTTCGAGTTGCCGGATCGTGAGCCGGCCGGTGAGCGCCCGTCTGACGCGATCGGCGAGCTCGAGGGCGACCGTTGAATCGGGCACGTTCCGGCACAGGACCATGAACTCATCACCGCCGACGCGGGCAATCGTATCGTTGGGTCGCACTGCCGTCGAGAGGCGCTTGGCGGTCGAGGCCAGCAACCGATCCCCGATTTCGTGGCCAAGCGCGTCGTTGACGTCTCGGAGACGGTCGACGTCAATCATGAAAACCGCGACAAACCCGCCGTCTTCGTCGATCCGGCGCAGCGCATTGGCTGTGCGCTCGAGCGCCGCGGTGCGGTTCAGGAGTCCGGTTGTCGGATCGTGTTCGAGCAGGTGCAGCAGTTCGCTCGCCCGATCATGTTGCTCCGAGACGTCACGGCACATCACGGCGACGTAGCCACCCGACGCCGACGAAGCGTCATGTCGAACGAGAACCGTGGTTGCATAGATAGCCGAGGGTCCGACGTCAGATGCCAAATCGATCTCGCCCCGCCAGGTTCCCCCCTCAGGATCCACCAACAACCGTTGAGGGATCTGGTCGAGGACGTGACCCAACGCATTGCGACAGTCGGTGTGTTCCGCCGTTCCGACGCCTGGAAACAAGGTGAGGCCAGCCGTGTTGGCGTCGATGAACGCACCGTCGATCCCGATGATCACGGTTGCGGCTTCATCAGCGGCGACGAGATCGCGGAGTTGTGCGAGCACGTCGTGGGCTGGCAGATCGGCAATCCGTCCCGCCGGTCGGGGGGCGAGGCGCGCTCCGGGCGTGATGTCGATGTCTTCGTGGGTCATGTCGTGGGCCTGGTCATCGAGCGATCCGTTGGTCTGCGTGGGGGGGGGGTCTGGGGGGTGGGGTTGGTTGTGTTGGTCGGCTGGCCTCGCTGATCACTCCGTGCGGAGATATGTGCCCGACACGGAGCGCTTGGCGATTGATGTCAGATTGAGCACTGAAATTACGTCGCTAGCAGGAGCATCATCGGCAAGTTCGAGCTGCTGGTTGAGCGCGTGAATCGTAAACTGATAACGATGTATTTGGCCGGCTGGAGGGCAAGGCCCATTCCAACCCTTGACTCCGAACGAGTTGCTCCATTGAAATGCCCCGTTCGGGACGACGCCCTCGACCAATCCGGTTTCGTCCGGTTCCAGTCCGTACAGGACCCAGTGAGCGAAGTCGGCGGCATCGAGGTCGGTCACCGTGACTACTAACTCGACGGTCCCGTCAGGAACGTTTGTCCAGGTCAGTGCCGGTGCGACGTCGTCACCGTCGCAGGTGTAGCGGGTCGGGATGCTGGCCCCATCCTGCCATGGCGCAATCATCAGCAACTGGGGTGGTGCGGTCGTTTCCGGTGCCACCGTCGTCGCAGGTATCGGCGGCGCAGGCAGCGGAAATGTTGGCTTGTCAAGTGTGCGCCCGTCAGTCGAGCAGGCCGTCAACGTGGCTGTGACCGCGCCGACTGCAATCAACAACCGAACAATTGCGTCAGAGCTCGGGTGGCCCATTGTGGGAGCGTACCTACCCGCGTAGGCCTCCAACCTTCGGACCGCTTGGACGGATAGCGTGGCTGGATGGTTGAACCTCGCACGATTCTCACCGTGCACGCCCACCCTGATGACGAGGCCTCGAAAGGTGCGCCGACCTTTGCGAAGTACCACGCCGACGGCGTCCACACGATTCTCGTGTGCTGCACCGGTGGTGAGGAGGGCGATCTCCAGAATCCAACGCTCCGCCAACCCGGTCAGCCGTTTCACGAGCTGACCCCAGAACAAGAACGGGCGTTGGTCGCCTCGATGCGGCCGGCCGAACTTGCCGCCTCGGCGGCAGTGATCGGTTTCGACGAAGTGGTGATGCTCGGCTACCGCGATTCCGGGATGGCTGAGACTGAACCGAACGAGCACGCCGACTGTTTTCACCAGGCTGATCCTGACGAAGCAGCGGGGAGGCTCGTTGCTGTGATACGCCGCACGAAGCCGCAGGTCGTCGTGACCTACAACGATGACCAGCAGGGCTACCCGCACCCCGATCACCTCAAGGTCCACGATGTTTCAGTTCTCGCCTTCGAGCGGGCCGGCGACCCTGAGTGGTATCGCGACCTTGGTGAGCCGTTTCAGCCTTCGAAGTTGTACTTCACGACGTGGAGTCGGCGCCGCATGTTGGCGATGCACGAAGGGCTGCTGCACCATCGCGGTGAGTCACCCTTCGACGATGCGTGGTTCCAGCGACCAAGTCACGATCATCGGATCACGACGCGTATCGAAGTCAGCGAGTTCATGTGGGCGCGGACTGGAGCATTGTTGGCTCATGCCACCCAGGTCGACCCGACCGAGCCGTTCTGGTTCGGGCTCAGCGAGGGGCAACTGTCGCAGATCTATCCGTGGGAGGATTGGATTCTGGCGCGCTCGCTCGTTGGCGAGATTCCGGGAGCCGACGAGGAACACGACTTGTTCGCGGGCATCGAGGTCGGGATCGAGGCATCGGCGTGAGTGTGCAGTATCGAGTCGTTGTCGGCAAGAAGGACGAGATCGCCGACGGTCCCAGCGATGCCGAGATCGTTCTGGTCGTGCCCGCCCAGGTTGCCGCTGCCGGTGACTTCGATGCCACGGTCGAGTTCATGCGTGGTCGCCTCAAGGCGACGGGACATACGGGCCGGGTTCTTGATCTGTTGAAGTCGGGCGAAGCGACGTCGGCGCTCAGCCGGCTCGCATTGCGGCTCTGAGCTCGCGGTAGCCGATCAGGACCGCTCCGACTTCGGCGATCAACGCCGGGAGCGAGGGATCGGCAGTGACGAACCGGTAATCGTCGATCCACGATTCGGCGCTATCGGACAGCGCCCGAACCTCCGGCGTGTCGATTGCAGGCTGTACGTGAACTTCGGTCACGCCCACCTGCAGGTTTCGTAGCGTGCCATAAACGCGGTCACGTGAACCCGCCCGCCAGTCGTGGTCGAAATGGTCTGGGAATACGACCCCTTCATCAGCGGCGAGCTTCCTGAAGGGGAACCCGGCCTGCTCAGCTGTCACGGACGACGGAAGTCGGATCGGTAGTTCGAACTCGCATGCCAGTTCGAGATAGATGTCGAAGAACTCGGGTCGCAGCGTGATTGCGGTCAGGTGTGGTGCGAGGTGGGTGACGTCGATGCCCCATGCGATTGCTCGCGTGATTTGCGCCCGCAACTCGCGGAAGACCTCTTCTGGATCGGCATGTTCCCACAGGTCGTCGATGTTGCGGGGAAAGCCGCCTTCCCCGGAGAGCAGCGACGGAGCGTGCGTCAACGGACCCCAACGGTACGTGGCATGCTCGGCGTTGAGTGTGAGATGGACGCCGATGTCGTCGCTCGGCCGGTACATCTCGGCTGCGTGGCGCGCCCACGGTGCCGGCACCATGATCGAGGCGCACGTTGCGACACCATCACGGATCGCCTCATACACGCCGACGTTGGCGGCATGGCATGAGCCGAGGTCGTCACACGACAAGATCACCAGCTTGGCGTCGGCTGCGTACCCGAGGCGTTCGACCAGCGTGCTCACCGTTCAGACGCTATCCGGCGAGTCGGTTGGTTTACAGGCCGTTGACTGCGAGGAGCAGCCGATCGACGTCGTCATCGGTGACATACAGGGCGATCCCCGCCCGCACTGCGCCACCGGGCAACCCGTAGCGTTCCATCAACTCGACGGCGTAGTAGTTGCCGTCCCAGACTGCAATCTGCTCGGCAGCGAGGCGACGTGCGACCTCGTCTGGTGGGGTGCCGGCGACGTTGAAGGCCACCGTCGGCGCCCGATTGTCGAGGTCGTGTGGCCCAAGGACAGTGATCCGATCGTCGGCGAGCAGCCCGTCGAGCAGTCGCCCGAACACGGCCCGCTCGTAGGCCCGCACATTCTGCATACCGATCCCCATCAGGAACTCGGCGGCAGCGCCGAGCGAGGCGATGTTCTCGTATGCCGGCGTTCCGAGCATGAACTTACCCGGCCCGGTCGAGGGGGCCGGGCGGACCTTGTAAGCCTTGAGTTCGTCGAGCAGTTCCGCGCAAACCCAGGTGACTCCGGCGTGCGGGCCATACCACTTGTAGGCGCTGGTCGAGTACACGTCGCAACCGATTGCCGACAGGTCGACCGGAGCATGCGGAGTGAGGTGTACGCCATCGACCACGACCTTCGCCCCGGCGGCATGCGCAGATGCCGTGATCGCGGTGATGTCGGGCATCGTGCCGATCCCGTTCGATGCGCCTGTCACCGCAACCCATGTTGTTCGACCGCTGAGTTGGTTCTCGACGGCGCTCGTTTCGAGCCGGCCTGTTGCCATGTCGAACTCGGCGAACCTGACTGTTGCGCCTGAGTCTTCGGCAACTTGCAACCACGGTGAGACGTTCGAGTCGTGATCGAGCCGCGTGCAGATGATCTCATCACCGGGGTGCAAGTCACGCCCGATTGCACGCGTGATCGAGAACACATTGGATGTCGTCGACGGACCGAAGATGAAACCGGATGGGTCAGCGCAAAGGAACTCACCCATGATTCGTTGCGTGTCGGCTACCAGCGCGTCGCACGCCTCAGCGGCGGCGAACGAACCGTGGCTGTTTGCATTGTTGCCACTGCGCTGCCACGCAGACGTTGCCTGGATCGCGCTGTCAACGACTTGTGTTCCGGCGGGGCCATCGAACCGGGCCCACGCCCGATGAACCCCTTCTATGACTCCTGGAAACCGATGTCGCACATCAACCATGGCGCTCATCCATGACCCGCATCCATGACAAGCACTATGGCATACGAAACGTCGATCGATTCAGCTTCGACAGGCAAGCCACAGGCCGGCTTGATCCGATTCCGCGTCTCGTGCGGCTTCGACCATTCGTTCCGAGAACGTCACGTTGGGCGGGATCGTGAGTGGTTGAGCGAAACCCTGGCGGACAATTTCGTAATTGACGAAGATTCCGTCGCTCGCCCGGTACACATAACCGAGGATCCGTCCGTAGTCGTCGCGACCGACAATGTCGCGTTCGAGGCGCACGGGCGTTCCAGCCGGGAGCAACGATTTGGTGAACGCGGTTGCCTCGTCGCCGAAACACTCGGCGGGATCTGGGTTACCCTGATGGGCGATCTCTGGCGTGTCGATCCCGATCAAGCGAACGCGTTCCTCCCGACCGTCGACCAACACGTCGACCGTGTCGCCATCGACGACGAAATCGATCGTGCCGTTCGGCTCCAATCGCCCTGGCGCAGCGGTTGTAGGGCTGGGACTCGTCGACCTTCCCCCGCACGCCGCACAGACGAACAGTACGAGTATCGGGCGACGAAGAACCACACGACAGTTCTACCTGGTGGGTGTCACGGTCGTTCGATGAGTGTGCCCGTGCCGAGCCCGCCGCCGCAGCCCATCGATACGAGGCCGAACCTACGGAAGCGGTCTAGTTGCGGACTAGCCGCGCCGCAAGGTGGTGCTGCAATGGGAGTCCGACGGCAGCCATCGAGACCTGGTAGTCGAGTACGTCGCCGTCGATCCTGATCGAGCGTTCAAGCGCCGTCACAGTCTTGGCCGTTGTTGTCATCGAGATCACCTTGCTGACCAACTCGATCACGATCACTCCGCTCAGATCGGTCGTGATCGTGCCCTGCTCGATCTCCGTGATTCCCGTCGGGTGGCTCAATACGACCTCAACGAGGCCAGGTACCGGAAACCGCCAATAGCCCGACTCGGCGTGCATCGGCATGTTGGTGGCGATCGACCTGGTTCGTTGTGTGTACGCCAGGAACGGTTTGCCGACGTGGTCGAACGTAACCGCCTCGGTGTATTCGAATGGTTCGATCGTCGGATACTCGCCGCGACCGCTCCCGGTCCACGTCCCGAGCAGGAACGCAACATCGATCAGTTGGGGATGTAGATCAGCCATTTTCAGCAGCTCCGTATCTGTGACCGCAGTTCGGCCTCTGACAGTACCCGCCGCTCGGAGTAACGTTTCGGACTGTGACGACCAGTGCCGACCTTGCTGCCCGCTACCGCCGGGTGCTTCCTTCGTTTCTTTCCCCGTACTATGCAGAGCCGATCTCGATCGACCATGCCGATGGCAGCTTCGTCTGGGATCTGGAAGGCAATCGCTATCTCGATTTCTTCGGCGGCGTGCTCACCACGATGGTGGGGCACAACAATCCAGCAGTGACGGCGGCTGTGATCGCGCAGGCCTCCAAAGTGATGCACACCTCCACGTTGTATCTGTCCGAGCCGATGATCGAACTGGCCGAGATGATCGCCGCACAGTCTGGAATTCCCGACGGGCGCGTTTTCTTCACCCCGTCGGGAACCGAAGCCAACGACACGGCGATCCTGCTGGCGACGTCGTATCGCAAGTCGAATCAGGTGCTGGCAATCCGCAACAGCTACCACGGCCGCTCCTTCACGGCGCAGGCGATCACGTCGCATTCGGCGTGGTCATCGACGACGTTGAGCGGGTTGCAGGTCCAGTTCGTCCAAGGCGGTTATCGGTTGCGTTCACCATTCAGGGAACTGGATGACGACGCCTACTCGCAGGCCTGCGTCAACGACCTCGTGCAACTGCTCGACATGACATCTGCAGGCGATGTTGCGTGTCTGATTGCCGAACCGATCCAGGGTGTCGGTGGCTTCGCGACACCACCCGATGGCATGTTCGGCCAGTTCCACAAGGAACTGTCGAACCGCGGAATCCTGTTCATTTCCGATGAGGTCCAGACCGGTTGGGGTCGTACCGGCGAACACTTCTGGGGCTATCAGGCGCATGGGCTCGTACCCGACATGTTGACGTTCGCCAAGGGCGTCGGCAATGGGATCACGCTGGCCGGGATCGTTGCCCGGGCCGAAATCATGGACACGATCAAGGTGCTCAACTTCTCGACCTTCGGTGGCAACCCGTTGTCGGCGGCCGCTGGGCGAGCGACCCTGCAGTACGTGCTCGACCACGACCTGCAGGCCAACGCCAAAGTCATGGGCGAGCGTTTTGACACCCGGTTCCGGCCGCTTGTCGAGTCGACGCCATGGATCGCAGAGTTGCGCGGCCGCGGTCTGATGTGGGCCTTCGAAATGTGTCATCCTGGCACTACCGAGCCCGACAAAGTCCGCACCGGCGCGATCCATGAAGCCGCCAAAGCCCACGGTCTACTGGTCGGCAAGGGCGGTCTGTACGGCAACGTCGTGCGGCTTGCTCCGATGCTGAATGTCACCGCCGACGAGCTCGACTCCGGCCTCGACGCCCTCGAAGCGGCGATCGCCGACGTCAGCTGATTGTGATGGTCGACGAACGATTTCGGCCACTGAATGTGCTCCCTGGTGACCACGGTGGGGAGCATCAGTACTTACACATCGTGGGTGCCTCGGTCTGGATCGATGACCGGCCCGCCGAGCATGATTGGACTCGACACTTCATCGGCGTGGTTGATGGGCATGCGTGGTGGGCCGTCGACGTGCCCGGTGGTGACGACCCCAGCGACGGCGCTGCCTGCGATCTGCGTTCATTCTTTGGTCGCGCACCTGAGCACCAATGGCTTGCCGCTGGACGAGCGGTTCAAATCGTCGAATGGGCGCGCACACATCGATTCTGCGGCCGCTGCGGCGAGCCAACCGAGTTGCTAACGGACGAGCGGGCGATGCGCTGCCCGGCATGCACGATGCTTGCTTTCCCGCGGCTCTCGCCAGCGATGATCACACTCGTCACGCGGGGCCAAGCTGGCCCCGAACAGGAAGCGTTGTTGGCGCGCGGCGTGCAATGGACCGTTCCGATGTACTCGTGCCTTGCTGGCTTCGTCGAGCCGGGCGAGTCGCTGGAGGCGGCCGTGATCCGTGAGGTTCACGAAGAAGTCGCCCTGACGGTCACCAATCCGACGTATTTCGGAAGCCAGCCGTGGCCGTTCCCGAACAGCCTGATGGTCGGCTTTCGCGCCGAGTACGAGTCCGGCGATATCGCTTGCGATACGCGCGAGATCGTCGACGCTGGTTGGTATCGGCGCCACGACCTGCCGATGATTCCGCCTGGAATCTCGATTGCCAGAAAGTTGATCGACAGTTGGCTGAGCGACTAGTCAGGTGAAGTAACCAAACACGTCAGCGATGAATCCTCCGACGGGGGTCGACAAATTCGCCGACCCATCCTCCATGAGGAATCGGGCACGACCTTGATCCACGGCAGTGATCGCCGCCGCCGCTCGCACCTCACCGGGAGTCGTCCAGTTCAACGCCGACGTGACGGGTTGGTTCTGATCGGCTGCCCATCCGCGAACGAATCCAGGTCGTGTCACCACGATCGCCGCGATGTTCCACACAACGCCTGATGCATCAGCCGGAATGTCGACCCCCGGTGCGTCGGACCCGTCGACGACCACGACTTGACGATCGACCAGATCTCCAGTTCCGAGTCGTGAATCGAAGGCCCGATTCGGGCGAACCGGCACATACAGACCGTCGTCGGTGACCGGCACAGGTGCGGCCGCTGACGTGATGTACCCGATCGCGTCAACGACGACATCAGCGCGGCCGGCACCGAGAAAGAACCCGGTGACCGAGATGCCGTTCGACCCGACAGGGACGATCGCCGTATTGGCCGCAGTCCCTCCCGGCGTGAGGTTGATCGTCGATGTCCTGCCAACGATGCCAGGCTGGTCGGATGGGTAGGCCTGCACCCAACCGTGATCTGAGGCTGCTGTGCCCGTTACCGTCACAACGAGGGCAGACACCTGACTCGGGTCGACGCCGGCCGGCCATCTGACTGCACGGCTGGTCCCCGACTGGACAGGTGTCGGCGGAGTGTCGAATCGGGTATCGAGCACACGTTCTGCGATGGGAAGCTCGACGAATCGACCGCCGGAGACTGGTCCAGGTGTGGCTTCGAACCAGCCAAGTAGATCAACGACAAGGTTGCCTGCGGCGATCGAATAGAGCGAGATCGTGCCGTCGTCGCCGACCGGAACGATGGCAAAGTTTGCACGCGTCTGTCCGGCTGCATCGGTATTCAGGTTGGAGTACTCACCGACCGACGCTCGAAATGTCGGCAACGCTTGGACGAAACTCGGCCGGTCCAAGTCGACTGCGACGATGTTGGCAGCGACCGCGGTCACGTTCGTCGACGGCACGCCAGCCAATCCGATGACGGGTAACCGCAGTATCTCGCCTGGCCACAGGGCGCCGATCAGACCGGCACCCTGTGGTTCGATAGCGGATTCTGGACGGGTGTCGAGGATTCGGGTCGGAACCACGGCGGGAACAAATCGTGAAGGTGTCTGATCGATCCCGAACCCGGACGGTGGTGCCGGAAGCCGGAATTCTCCGACTCCGTACACGTTGTCAGGTCCGCCGGTCCCACGGTCGATAGTGGTGTTCCGCACGAGGTCGCCGAGCGAGTTGGGTCCATCGGCGAGGTCTGCATCTAGCAGCAACGCCGCCCCGCCAGTGACGACGGGTGCCGAAGCGCTGGTGCCGGAGAACGTGGCACCGGATCCCGAACTGGCGAACACCGCGCTCTGGAAGCCAGACGGCGCCGATACGGACGGAACGATTCGCCCGTCGTTGGTCGGCCCCTGGGAGCTGTATCCGGCAATCGTGCCCGTCGTCGGCCCGTCGATGGCACCAACCGAAATCACGCCGGCGACGTTCGAGTCGACGATCGACGTCGAGGCCGAATAGGCAACTTGCGAGTACGCAGCAATTCCAAACCCATAGTCGAGAATCTCGATCACGTCGCCCGTCGGGTCGCCGCCCCGCCACCGAATCTCCAGAAACAATGATCGTCCGGGGTCGGGGCAGATGGCGCCGAGTACATGTTCGATCGGTGGTGCCCCCAGGTGTTGGTCATCGGTTCCGCTGGCGACGGGAGTGCCCAGGCCGGCCGGGTCTTGCCAGACGTAGACGTCGTAGTCGGTTCGTTCGGCTGGCGGGAGATTCCAGTCATTCGCCCAGCGAATCCCGCCGAGCGAGATGCAGTTGATGAACGGCAAGAACGTGTTCGATCCCGACGGTCCGAAGGCGACCCTGTCACCCACGAGCCGAACGGGAGAGCGGTAGTACTTGTTGGCGCCGTTGTTCCCGCCTGAGTTGACCCACAGGATCCCTCGCTGCGTCGCATACGCGGCGATGCTGTCGAGATCGCCGCGGCCATCACCCGGCCCGTCGTAGCGACTGCCGAGCGAACGGCTGATGATCGAGACGCCGTTGTCGGCGAACCAATCGACGAGGTCGTAGTAGTCGGCGATGTCGTGCGCTTGCCCGAGAAACACTTCGGCATCGGGTGCCATGTCGCGAATGATCTCGACCACAGCAACACCGTGATCCTCGTCGTCGAATTGGTCATTCCCATCGAAAAACTCCGACGTGCAGTCGGTCCCGAAACCGAAGCATCGGGCGTTGACCCCTGCGACAGGTCGCGGCGGGAGTTCGGCACTGTTCGTATCCCAGTACAGCGGAATATCGAAGAAGTCGATTACGCCGATCCTGACGCCAACTCCAGTAAACCCGGCGACGTGCCAGTCGTCGGCGTTGGTGATCCCGACTTCGCTTCCGAGGGTTGGGCCGAATTCGGGAACGTCTTCCGCGACGGGGAGTCGTTGAGGACGGATGTCGAGCAGCAGTGGTTCACGGATCTGCCCGTCGATGTTTTCTGCGATCTGCTTTCGGGCGGCGACCGGCAGCCTCACGACAAGTACGCCGGGCGCCTCCTGAAGCACGCGACCTCCGAGTTCGATCACACGAGAGCGCGTGGACGCCAGTGCGTCAGCATCGGTGACGTCGTTGAGGATGATCTCGAATCGCGCCTGCTGGACACTCGGTTCAGCAGCAGCGGGACGCCAAATCCCCTGCGCCAAGAACACGCCGATGCATATCGCCGCCGACGTCCAGCGACGCGCCGACATCAGGTCCGATCCCGGTCGAGTTTGTCTGCAAAGAAGTCAAGAATGATCTCGGCTCGCATGCGGCGATGAACGGGCGAGCCGCCCCTCGACAACTCATGGTTCTCACCGGGAAATCGGTAGAACGTCACGTCTTTGCCGAGCATGCGGAGTGTCATCCAGAGTTCCTCGGCCTGGCTGATCGGACAGCGATAGTCCTCTTCCGAATGAATCAACAGCATGGGTACGTCGATGTGGTTGGCGAAGTGAATCGGCGACATACGCGCGTATTCGCCGGGATCCTCGACCGGACTCGGGCCGTGCTCGGCCTTGAAGAACGATCCGATGTCGCTTGACCATTCCTCGGTGAGCATGTTGTTCACGGAGCGTTCTGAGCACACTGCTTTGAACCGGTTGCTGTACCGCGTGGCCAACATCGTGGCCATGTATCCGCCGTAACTGCCACCCAGCATGCCCACGCGATCGGAGTCGCAGAACGGGTACCGGTCGAGCGTTGCATCGAGCACCGCCATCACGTCGTCGACGTCGACCGATCCCCAGCCGAGGCCAGGTGTAACGGGATGTTTCGGACCGATGATCGCCTGGCCCCATGTCGTGTGGCGTCCGCTTCCGCCGCGTGGGTTCGACATGACGACGACGAAGCCGGCGGCGGCCTGCATCTGAGCTTCGTCGAAGAACACTTCCTCGTACTGCGCAAATGGCCCACCATGCACATTGAGTAGCACCGGGTAGCGCTTGGTTTGATCGAAGTTGTCCGGCCGCATGATCCATGCGTCGATCTCGCCTGATCCGTCGGTGCATCGTGCAACGAACTTCTCCCAACCGCTATGTGAGCGGGTGACATGGGTGACCTGTTCGGCGGGTTGATCGCCTCGCTCGATCCAGAGTTCTGGTGGGTTTTCGACAGTCGAACGTGTTGTCGCTGTGACTCCGTTGGCGTAGTCGAGGGCGGATATTGTGAGCGGCCCGCTCGAGATCGGCTCTGGCATGCGTCCGTCAACGTTGAGACGTTGCACGTGCGTTTCGCCTCGGTCCTCCGCTAGGGCGATCAGGGTCTCGTTGTCGATCCATACCGGAGCCTCGGTGAACGTTCGGTCGAGTCGGTCGGAAACCCACCGGTGTTGACCGCCGTCGAGGCCGATCACGCCAACCTTGCTGTTCTGCGGGTATGTGCCGGGATCGTCGTTGCCGACAAAAGCAACGTGCGAACCGTCAGGGCAAACGGCCGGCGATCCGTATTGCCCAGTTTGGGCTGTCAGCGCGCGTATCTCTCCGTCGCGCGGGACGACGTACAGGTCACGCGCAAGATCGAGATCCCAGTCGTCGTGTCGCGACGCACTCGTCACCACACCAGATGAATCGGCCAACCACGAAATACCTGAGTGTTGGAACTCCCCAGGTGTGAGGTTGCGCGGTTTGGCGGTTCCGTCGGCGGCGACAACGTAGATGTGTTGTGGCCGGTCGAATACCCAGTCCTCGCCGTTCAGTCGGCTCATGAACTTCTCGATCTTGCGGGGTGCCTGCCAACTGACGTCCTTGGCCTCGTAGCGCGGGTCACGGGTGCGGCTCGTGAACGCGATCCAACGCCCATCCGGTGACCAAGCCACGTCTTCGAGACCATCGGGCATCTCGCACACGGTGCGGACTTCGCCGGGGCCGCTGATCGGCAACATGTGCAGCGTCGAGTCGCCCTTCTTCTCGCCGCGCCGACTCGTGAAGGCCAGCCAGCGACCGTCAGGTGACCATCGCGGTTGCCCATCGTATGGACCTGCAGTGATCGCCGAACCATCGAGCCAAACCCGAGTGCGAGTCGTGTTCTCATCGAGATCGATCGTGGCCACGACACATGCGGCGCGGGTGCCGTCGGGGGACAGTCGGGGCGAGCTGACCGCCGATCGGCCATCCAAGAGGTCGTTGGCGATACGTGTGTGTAGGGGGACCTCGGTATTGTCGTCAGCCACGCGGTAACGCTACTCGTTCGTCCGGTGATCGTGCCGTCGGAATCTTTCGGTCAGAATCGCGTGATGAGCGAAGCACGTCCGATCATGCTGGTCACCGGCGGCAGCCGAGGAATCGGCGCGGCAACGGCCCGCATGGCGGCCGACCGCGGATACGACGTAGTCATCTCGTACCTCCGTGACGTTGACGCGGCAGCATCGGTGGTGGCCAGTGGAGAACGCGCAGGGGCGCGGATGCTCGCGATTCGGGCCGACGTCAGGTCAGAACAGCAGATCATCGACCTGTTCGATCGAACTGTGACCGAATTCGGCGGAATGGCGGCGTTCGTCAACAACGCCGGCACGTTGCATCGGGCTTGCCGACTCGATGAGTTCGACCTCGCTCGGCTGCAAGAGGTTTTCGCGATCAATGTCGTCGGAGCGATTGTCGCCGCCCGCGAGGCGGTTCGCCGAATGTCCACCCGTCACGGTGGGACCGGTGGCGCGATCGTCAATTTGTCATCGGCGGCGGCCTACCTCGGCAGCCCGAACGAGTACATCGACTACGCCGCCACGAAAGGTGCGATCGATTCGATGACGATCGGTTTGGCGAAAGAGGTGGCGACCGAAGGGGTACGGGTCAACGCCGTTCGACCCGGATTGATCTACACCGACATCCACGACCGGTCCGGTATCGAAAATCGGGTCGACAAGTTGTCGGTCAACGTGCCGATGCGACGCGGTGGTCAGGCCGAGGAGGTTGCCGAAGCGATCATGTGGCTCGCTTCGCCGGCTTCGAGTTATGTCACTGGCACGTTCATCAACTGCTCCGGCGGCCGTTAGCCGCGGGATCGCTAGAACATCTCGAGTTGTTCCCATGTGACGGCAACGTCGCTGACGGTCTTCCAGACGAGGTGCCCGCGGCTGCCAGGGCGACGAACCTGAACTCGTTCAGGGCGAAGCGAGCGCGAGGCGCCTTGCGGATCGTGAAGCGTGATGCTGCCGTCGGTTTCCATTCGGGCGACCTTGCCTTCGATCCATCGGCCGGTGTCGTTACGGCGAAACCGGATCGTTTCGCCAAGTCGCAATCCGACGGCGTTCAGTGTGCGCTCAGGCATCGAACTGGGTCACGAACACGCAGGGTCAAAAACCGAGGACTCGGCGCTGCAGCTTGCGCATTCCGCCGAGCCAACGCGAATGATCGGAGCCCTTCAGTGCCATGTAGTCGGCGACCTCCGGATGGGGGAGGATCAGGAACTGCTCGTGTCGAATGGCGTCGACCACGGTGAGCGCTACGTCTTCTGGCTCGAGGATCGCGGCGACCATGCGGACCACGTTGCCGCCGTTACCAAGTTGATCGCCCTGGTTGATCATGTTCGTGTTGACTCCCTGCGGGCAGAGGCAGCTGACCTTGAGTCCGCGGTTGCCGTAGGTGATATCGAGCCATTCGGCGAACGCGACGGCGGCGTGCTTGGTGACGCTGTATGGCGCTGCGCCAATCTGGGCGAGCAGCCCCGCAGCTGACGCGGTCGAGCAAAAATAGCCCTCGCCGCGTTCTAGCCAGCCTGGGAGCAATCGGCGGGCCGCCCAACGGTGGGCGTGCACATTGACGTTGAACGACACCTCCCAGAGTTCCTCGGCATCCATTGGGTCGGTGCCGACTCCGATTCCGGCGTTGGCGAAGTAGAGGTCGATCGGACCGAAGGCGGCTTCGGCGGCATCGATCAGGGCGACGGTTCCGGCCTCGACGCCCATGTCGGCGGCGACACTCAACGAGCCCGGAAGCTCCGTACTGACCGTCGTCGCCCCGTGCAGATCGGAGAGCACGACACGTGCTCCCTCGGCATGAAATGCCCGAGCCAGGGCCGATCCGATCCCTCCCGCAGCCCCCGTGACGACGACGTGCTTTCCTTTGAGTTCCATTGATCACATCGTAGGTGCGCGCGCGACGGAGAAAA
Source organism: Ilumatobacteraceae bacterium (assembly GCA_031422395.1). Taxonomy (GTDB): domain Bacteria; phylum Actinomycetota; class Acidimicrobiia; order Acidimicrobiales; family Ilumatobacteraceae; genus Ilumatobacter. The sequence continues at coordinate 37,074 of JANPLQ010000070.1, forward strand.
TCGGGATACCGTGACGGCGATGACCGACACGCAGCTCACCGAGACGCCAGCGATTGACCGAGAGGCAGCCCGCGCGGCCGTCCTGATCGAAGCAGTCAGCGTGATCGACGAAGCGTTGGCGCAGATGATGCGTCGCGAGTTGGTGTCGTCTGGCGAAGTCGCCGACCTGCTGCTCGACGTGCGAACACTGCTCACCGCCAAACACTGATCCCATTCGGTTGCCGGGCGGGCTAGACCCGTGTGAGTTCCTTGAAGGAACGCTGGAGGCAGTCGGTGAGCAAGGCCGGTTCGGCAACCGCTGCCGTATCGATATTGAGCGCCATGTCGAGACTCCCGAGGTACGACATCAGCGTCAGGTTGAATGCCACGCCGCCGAGTGGTCCGATCGGATAGATCTCCAGCAGTTGTGCTCCGGCGATGAAACAGGGCACGGGTGAACCTTTGACGTTCGAGGTGGCGAAGTCGATCGTCTGGCCCTGCTGGCGGGCCAGCCGCGTGATCAGCGAGGTCGGCAACGTCGAGGCGACAGTTGCCAGCGTGTCGAGTCCGGCCGCCGCACTGGCCTCGCGACCGATCAAGGTTGCCTCCTGGATCGCCAGGAACCGATCGGCAATCGGCATCTCGCCTGTGGGTGCCAGGATCCGGACGATCGAGAAGGCGTTGGCGCCAGAGTCCTTGGTACGAGTCGAGATCGCCATCGATGCGCGCAGCACCTCGACGGGTGAACCCATTTCGTCGTGATACAGCGACGCTGCGTGTGCCGAAGCGGTGAGGAACGCCGTGTTGAGTGTGCCGCCGAGTCGCTTGGCGGCTGCCTTGGTCTCCTTGAATGGGGCCCTGGCAGGCTGGATCGTTCGCTTCAACGAGCGGTGCGTCCACAGTGGTGAGCGGGCGTGTTCGGTGTCGGAGAGCTGCGACACGATCCCCTTCGCGGTCCGCGCTGCGGCGCTCGACGCGGCCGGAATTCCTGCCGGATCAGCAAGTAACTCGCGAACTTGTTTGGCGATTCCGAGTGGAATACGGATGCTGCCGATCATGAACTCGCGAACGGAGTCTGCTGTGCCGGTCTCGGGTGGCTCGACGTAGTCGATGTCGTCAGGATCGATTGGCATTGGCTCGGGGGCGTCACGGTCGAAGTCGAGGTACTGGAGCGAGAGTTCGACACCGCGCTCACCATCGGTGATCGTGTGATGCATTTTCTGAATCACCGCTGCCTTGCCGCCACGCATCCCTTCCACGACGGTGAATTGCCACAGCGGGCGGGTCCGATCGAATGGATCAGCCATGCACAGCGCAGCCAGGTCGAGCACCTGACGCAAGCTGCCCGGTTTCGGGCAGGCGATGCGACGGACGTGCAGATCGATATCGAAACCAGGGTCGTCAACCCAGATCGGCGGAGACAGATTCGCGGGAGCCGGCATCACGCGTTGACGTAGGCGCGGGATTGCCATCGCTGCGCGATCCATCCGCCGTCGAAACGTGTCGAAATCAGGCGCCCGGTCGAGGATCGTCACGGTACCGAACGTCGACGACAGATGGGGGTCCTTCTCGAGTCGCCACATCAGCCCTTCCGCGTCGCTCATCGCCCGGTCGAACCGCATCTCCGTCATGGCGTCAACCTTACGCCGAGTACACCCCGACGTCCGCTGGCGCGATCAATCGGTGACAGACCAGATCGCGCCACGAGCGTCCTTGGCGTCGATCTACTCGATTCCGGTCGCGCGGAAGATTCGTTTGGCGACCGCTGCCATCGCAGTGCCTGCGATGATCCCACCGACGACGTCAGAGGCATGATGGATTCGGACGTACGATCGGCTCACCGCCACCACCGCGGCGACGCCGCCCCATATCGGGATCGATCGCTTGCCGTCCCATCGGATCAACGTGATCGCCGCGAATGCAGCTGCGGATGCGTGCCCGCTCGGGAATGACGAGGTCAGCGGCTTTCGGATCGCAAACCGATCGTCGCCAGCCTCGGTCGGGCGTTCCCGGCGAAAGATCCGTTTGAGGCCTTGGTTGAGAATCAAGCTCTCGGCGCCGAGCCCGATGGCGAGGGCGATGACTTGATCGTGGCGATGCTTCCTGATACCCCGCAGCATGCTGAGGACGTGCCAGATCGCGCTGAACTCGCCGGCGTGCGTGGCGGCCGTCATCAACTTGTCGAGCGCCGGTGTACCCCGAACCTGTTCGAGGAGCGAGTCGATCCGCTGATCGAACTGATCGACTCGCGGGCCGAATCGGCCGGCGCCAGGCGTACTCACGCGGCGACTGCGTTGCCGAGCACCAGTGGTGCCTCAACCTTGGCAAGCGACGGATCGCCTCCGAAGGCCGGGCACCAACGCTGATAAGCGCAATAGTTGCAGAGCGCACCCTGCTTGGGGCGGAAATCGTCGCGCTCGCAGGCGGTCGCCACGGCCTTCCACACCGCGTTGGTGCGCGTGGTCAGGAACTTCGATGACTGCTCGGTCGGAATCGCCGTGATCGTCTCGCCAGACTTGAGGTACATCAATCGGACAGCGGTGGGTCGTTTGCCGAACAGCGACTCACACAGGAACGAATAGAAATGCACGCCGGACAAACTCTTCCGCTCGTAGTTCTGGCTCGGTGCCCGACCGGTCTTGTAGTCGGTGACGACCAACTCGCCCTCGTCGTCCAACTCGAGACGGTCGATGATTCCCCGCAACGTGAGGTCCCCGACGCGTGCTTCCAGTCTCAGTTCAAGCCCAATGTCGCGAACGGTGGTCGGATCTTCCATCGTGAGATAGTTGGCGGCCAAGGCACGGCAGTCCTGCTCGAACGCCTCGATCTCGGCCTGCCCCAAGGACAATTGCGTGAAGTCGGGATCGGTGCGGTATTCGACGATTGCGGATTCGACACTGCAATCGAGTGCCACCGGAGTGCGCTCGGCCGCCGGGTTCATGAACAGCAGCTCCAACGCCCGATGAACGAGTGACCCACGGGTCGTAGCGATGGTTGGCGGATCAGGCAGCTTTTCGATGCTGGCGAACCGAAACGCCAATGGGCACGAAAGGAACGACTCGACCCGAGAAGGCGACAAACTCGTCGGCACGTCATACATGTTGGTCATCGTACGCGAGGGCTGTCATAGTCAGCCGACCGACGCATCAGCACGATGCCCGATCTGCCCGTGGGCGATCAGCTTGGCGATCTCGGTGGGGTGGGTGAAGGGGCCGAAGTGGGTGAGGTGGGGCAGTGACAGGTATTCGCCATCGGAAAGTTGGCCGGCGATCCGTTCTGCGACCTCCGCCGGTTGCTGGTTCACGATGTGGCCGGCGATCACGGTGGTGGGAGTCGTGATCGAGGCAAGCAACTCCCACACGCCGTTCTCGCCCGCGTTGATGAAGATCTGCGCTTCGAGTTCTGGCGTGCAGATCAACTCGACACCAAGCCCGTCGTCGCCACCGACCTCCGCGAACCCACCGCGCACGTACTCGTGTAGCGCTTCGGGAACCATCAGCGACAGCGGTGGTTTGAGGCGATAGTTCTCGTAGGCGTCGTCGAATGAATCGAATCTGCGGCGACGGCGAAGTGCACCCTGAATCAAAGGAAGTTGGGCTCTCTCGAGCCTGTCGAGCTCGTTGGTCGGGCGGGTGATTGGTTCGAAGAGAACGAGTCGGTCAAAACGGTTGGCGGATCGATAGGCGGCCATCAAGAGTGCTGCGCCCCCCATCGAATGACCGAATCCGACAATCCCACCGTCGGGAGCGATCGTCTCGCACGCCGCGCTCACATCGTTGCCGAACGCCCTCCAGTCAGGAACCCAGTCGGGCGCAACGGACGACGCACCGTGGCCGCGAACGTCGAGCCCCCAGCACCTGAATCGATCCCGCAAGTCATGAACGATCGGCACGTAGCAGCGGGCGTGGAATCCGGTGGCGTGAACGATCAGGAGTGGTGGGCCGTCACCACCGAAGTCGTGAAGGGCGATTTCGACTCCGTCGGTTGACGGGATCAATCTCACGATCTGTTGTTGGGGTGTTTGCGTCTGCGAGCCCGTCTCCATTGCCAGGTGAACAATCGATCGAGCGCAACTCCGGCGATCACACTGAGAGCGATCACGACCCAAACGGGTTTCGTGGAATCCATCCAGAGGAACTCGACCGGCGCGTCGTCATTGTTCTGGAAGAAGCCGACGGCGATAGCCACGACGACCAGCAAGAGCCCGATCAGTTTGAACGGAATCCCGCCGACACCGCGTTCGCCGCCCTGCCCGTTTGGTTCGGTTACCTGGTCACTCATCGCCGTAGTTTGTCAGATGCGACCGGTCGACGTCGTTGCTCACGCCAGGTGTTTGAGGTACAGGTCGATCTCGTCGTTCATTTGGGTAGGGATCACGTAGTCGTCGCGGTTCGAAATCGCGTCAAGGTTGGCGGCGACATCCTCGGGCGTCATCTCCGTATTGACGTAGCCCTGACCTTCGGCAATGAATACCTCGGCGACCCTGCCGCCGGCGACCGAGAAGACGCGACCGGTCGGCTCGCAGCTCTCGTGGGCGAGATAGGTGACGAGTGGCGATACGAACTTGGGGTCGAGCTTGTCGCCAAGCGGCCCGAGGATGGCTTCAGTCATGCGGGTCATCGCCACCGGCGCGATGACGTTGGCCTTGATGTTGAACTTGGCACCTTCGACGGCGAGCACCCGGGTAAACCCGATCAGGCCCATCTTGGCGGCACCGTAGTTCGCTTGTCCGAAGCTGCCGAAGATTCCCGCGCCAGACGCCGTCGAAATCACCCGGCCGTAGCCTTGCTCGCGCATCAGCCGCCAGGCCGGCTGGGTGACGTGGTATGCGCCTCGCAAATGAACGTCGATCACGGCATCGAACAGGTCGGGCGTCATGTTGTGGAACGCCTTGTCACGCAGGATGCCGGCGTTGTTGATCACGATGTCGACGCGACCGAACGCATCGATCGCCGACTGTACGATCGCCGCCCCGCCGTCAGCTGTGGCGACAGAGTTCGTGTCGCCTACGGCTTCGCCGCCGGCAGCGTTGATCTCATCGACGACCCGTTCCGCAGCGCCTTTGTCGCTTCCGGTTCCGTCGACCGCGCCACCGAGGTCGTTGACCAGGACCAACGCGCCGCGAGACGCCATCAACAGGGCGTGTTGCCGGCCGAGCCCTCCACCGGCCCCGGTAATAATCGCAACCTTGCCGTCGAATCCAAGTGCCTCAGTCATGCCGGGAAAACTACCGGCCAGTAATCGAGACGATACACACGATCCCGGATCATTCTCCAGGTCGACCGCCCCGGCTGACGATCTGCGATTTCAATGCCTTGTAGTTGAGTTTGCCGTTCACCGCTCGTCCGATCGTCTCGATCTCGAACACCTCTTTCGGTGCTTTGTAGCGGGCCAGGTTGCTCTTGACATGACCGATCAGCGCTTGTTCGTCGAATGTTGCACCCGGTGTCAGCTCGACGAGTGCTGTGATCGCCTCGCCAAAACGTTCGTCGGGGAGCCCGACGACTGCGGCGTCGGCGACCGACGGGTGCATCTTGAGACATTCCTCGACTTCCTCCGGGTAGACCTTCTCGCCTCCCGTATTGATGCATTGGCTGCCGCGTCCGAGAAGTTTGACACTGCCATCGGCGAGCACCTCTGCCCAGTCGCCAGGGATTGAGTAGCGAATACCGTTCACCGTCTCGAATGTGGCCGCAGATTTCTCAGGGTCCTTGTAGTAACCGATCGGCGTGAAGCCCCGCAGGGCAACTCGACCGAGTTCGCCTGAACCTGGAACGACGTCACGACCCGCGGCGGTGAGTACGCGTCCGTTGGGGCCCAGTTCGAACTTGGCAGTCTCGTCACCAGAGTCGCTGGTCGAAATGTTGGTTGCCATCCCGATTGCCTCGCTCGATCCGAGTGCGTCAACCATGATCAGTCGCGGGTTGTGCCGCGAGAGACCCCGCTTGGTCTCCTTCGACCACATCACGCCGGATGACACGATCACCCGCAGCGATGAAATGTCCCAGCGATCCGGTTCGGCATCGAGGGCGGCGAGAATCGGTTTGGCGAACGCGTCACCGACGATCGAGATCGAGTTGATCCGTTCGTTCTCGATCGTGCCGAGTAGTTCAACCGGATCGAAGTTGCGGCCGGGCATCGTGGTGATCGATCCGCCCACCATCAGCGTGCCGACGGCGTTGAAGAAACCGGTGCCGTGCATCAGCGGCGCACCGGGCATCCCGCGCGGACCCGGACGCGTGACCCGCTCGCCGATCGCGGCGAGATCTTGTTCTGGCGGCATCCGCTTGCGGTTATTGGCATCGAGCGCACCGAACACGTCGTCCTGTCGCCACATCACCCCCTTTGGCATCCCTGTTGTGCCTCCGGTGTAGAGCAGGATCAGATGATCACCTGACCGCCCCCACGGGCCAGATGTGCGGCCTGGAGCCCCGTTCGCCGCCACCTCGTACGATGTCGCCCACGCGGGACAAACGCTCGAATCGCTCTCGACCCACAACCACAGACGTACGCCCGGTACGCGATCGCGGATCGCTTCGATCTGGTCGGCGAACGAACCGTGGAACACCACCGCGACAACGTCTGCGTTGTTCCACAGGTACACAAGTTCGTCAGCGGCGTATCGGTAGTTGGTGTTGACCGTCGCCATCCCGGCCTTCCAGCAGGCGTACTGGCTTTCCAGATACTCGGGTGAGTTGTATAGGTATTGGGCAACCTTGTCCTGCTCGACGAGGCCGCCGGTCAAGAGCGCTCTGGCAACTCCGTCGGCCCGGCGATCAAACTCGGCCCACGAGAAGCGGCGCTCGCCTTGCTGCTGTGCCAAGGCGTCGGGGATCTGATCGGCGATCCGCTCGAAGACGTCAGCGAAGTTCCAACCATGCGCGGTCACGTCGTCCGAAGGTAATCGGTTACGTGCCAGGAGGCCCCTCTCGTAGCCGATCGAATGTTGCCAACGCCGGGCGCGCTTGACCGACGGCGTCCCACTGCGTCTCCAACCACCACGTTGCGCCAGCGTCAGCCCAGGCGGCGGGGGAGTGCTCGGACCCGACGCCTTCGATGATCACGTCGTAGTTGCGGTCGGGGATCTGGCCCTTGATCGATCGCAGTTCGTCGAGCGTGGCCTGCCGCGCTGTTCCGCTTTCGACAACCTGTGGGATCAGTCCGTCCCACCGCAGTGCCCTTGCCATCGAGCGCTCGTACCCGAGCGCGCCAACACACCAGATCGGAATCCGCGGATTCTGAACGATGTGACCAATCGTCGGGAAGTCGGTTGGATGGACCTGGTAATGCTTTCCGTTGAACGTGAACGGCTGGCCGTGCCAGAGCCCGCACACGATGTCGAGGCACTCGTCCATCAACTCGGCGCGTTGCTTGCGATCGCAGACCTCGCCGAAGGCCATCATGCCTGTGTCTGGTGCCCCCATCCCGACTGACAACGTGACACGTCCGTCGCTGAGTCGATCGACAGTTGCGACTTGGCCGGCGAGTTCCCAAGGCTTGCGGCGCGATGGTGGAGTCAGCATCGTGCCAACTCGGATCTTCGATGTTCGTACGGCGGCAAGGGCGAGGCTGATCCATGTGTCGACGCCCCACACAGGTTCCCAAAGAAAGATCCCGTCCCAACCGGACTCCTCGGCGACAGCAGCCAACTCGCCGACCTCGTCAGCGTCAGCCCAAGGAACCACAAACCCGAACTTCATGACCGAACGCTAGACCAGATCGCAGCCCGCCCGTTCATGTCGCGCTCAACCCCTCTATGCCGGGCCCATCGCGACTTGAACGGGGGTGTTATACGCTCCAACGCGATGGAGGCGTTGCCGGTTCTTGCTCGGTACGAACATGTTTCCTGTTCGTATCTCCGTACTCCCGTCATCGAGGACGTCGATTTCGCAGTCACGGACGGTGACTTTGTAGGAATCGTAGGTCCCTCTGGGTGTGGCAAGACCACGTTACTTCGGGCGCTATTGGGAATCATCCAGCCGGTGCATGGGGCGATTCGATTGCGGTCCGGTCTCCGGCTGGCGTATGTGCCGCAGGTCGAGGCCGTCGATTGGTCGTTTCCGGTCACTGTTGGCGACGTCGTGACGATGAGTGTTGACCGGCCGCGATTTCGTCGCCTCGATGCCACCCGAACACAGCGAATCGATCACGTACTCGAACAGTTAGGTATCGGAGAACTGCGCGACCGTCACATCAAGGCGCTCTCCAGCGGGCAACAGCAGCGTGTCTTCCTCGCCAGAGCACTGGTGCGACAGCCGGACCTGCTCGTGCTCGACGAGCCAGCCGGCAGCGTCGACGTGGCAACCCGTCACGAAATGTTGCACCTGCTTGCGGACCTCAACCGCGACGGAATGTCGATCATACTCACGACGCACGACATCAACGGGCTCGCTGCACACTTACCGCGATTGATTTGCTTCAACCGCACCGTCATCGCCGACGGGCCACCGAGCGAGGTGCTCCATCCGTACATCCTTGAACGCACGTACGGCGCACCGATGCAGGTCCTGCAGCATGGTGGGATGCCTGTCGTTCTCGAACGCCACCTGAATCGGTCAGCGTGAACGCGACTGCGCTGGCGTTTGACGCGTTCGAGCCTTTCCAGTACGGGTTCTTCCAGCGCGGGCTGCTCGTCGCGACGTTGGCGGGAGGATTGTGCGGTTTGGTCGGTGTGTATGTGGTGTTGCGTTCGATGAGCTACATCGGACATGGGCTGTCGCACGCCGTGTTCGGTGGGGCGGCGATCTCGGCAGTCATGGGTGTGTCGTATTTCCTTGGTGCTGGCCTATGGGGTGTGCTGGCGGCGCTCACGATCGGACGGATATCGCGCCGCCGGATTGTCGGGGCCGATGCTGCGATTGGCGTCGTGACGACGGCGTCGTTCGCGATCGGTCTGGCTATCCAATCCCGGTCCGGCACGGTCGCCCGCACGCTCGACACCGTGCTGTTCGGCAACGTGCTCGGGGTGGTCGACCGCGATGTCATCGCCGTGCTCGTGGTCGGGGCAATCGTCGTCGGCGTGGTCGTCGGGATGCAACGCGAGTTGTCGTTTGTTACGTTCGATCCAGAGGTTGCGGGCGTGTCCGGCATCAATGTGGGACGTACCGACGCGATTCTGATGCTCGTGTTGTCCGGAACAGTGCTCGTGTCGGTGAGCGTGATTGGTGCGCTGTTGATCTCGGCGATGCTGGTCCTGCCAGCCGGGACTGCACGCATGTTGACGAATTCGATCGGTCGGATGCTGTGGCTGTCGCCGCTGCTCGGTGCCGCCTTCGGGCTGGGCGGGATGTATGCCAGCTGGTATGCCGATATCCCATCGGGCGCCATGATCACACTGGCTGGAACTGCGGTGTTCGCCGTGACCTACGTCGGATCCGATATCAATCAACGACGAACGATGGTCAACCTGGATCGCCATGCCGTGATTTGATGCAAATCAAGATTGGGTGTTGCAGAGAGAACCAGGATCTGATATAGCCGATTCCAGCCACACACCCCGATAGCCTCGGTAGGCCATGTCTGAGAACCCCATCGCCACCCGTGACGATCTTCGGAGCCGCACTGACTTGCGGAACCTCGCAATTGTTGCCCACGTCGACCACGGTAAGACGACGCTCGTCGACTCGCTGCTGAAGCAGGCCGGAGCGTTCCGCGCCAACCAAACGTTCAACGAACGAGTGATGGACTCGAACGATCTCGAGCGCGAGAAAGGGATCACGATCCTCGCCAAGAACACGTCGGTGCTGTGGGACGGTGTCACGCTCAACATCGTCGACACTCCAGGCCACGCCGACTTCGGTGGCGAAGTCGAGCGAGCACTTACGATGGTCGACGGCATCGTGCTGCTGGTCGATGCAGCCGAAGGGCCGCTCCCTCAGACGCGCTTCGTGCTCCGTAAGGCGTTGGCATACGACATGCCGGTGATCCTCGTGATCAACAAGATCGACCGTCCCGACGCTCGCATCAGCGAAGTTGTCGATGAGGTCTACGAGTTGTTCATGGACCTTGAAGCCAAGGATCACCAACTCGATTTCCCGATCGTGTACTGCTCGGGTCGTGACGGCTTCGCGTCGACCGATGTCAACGTGCTCGGTGCCGACCTGAGCGCGCTTTGCGACGTGATTCTCGAAACGATTCCAGCACCCACCTACACCGAAGGCGCGCCACTGCAGGCGTGGGTCACGAACCTCGACGCCAATCAGTATCTCGGTCGCCTGGCGCTCTGCCGCGTGATGGAAGGCACGATCCGAAAGGGTCAGCAGGTCGCCTGGTGCCGGATCGACGGGACGATCCAACGCACCAAGGTCGTCGAGTTGTTCCTGACCGAGCAACTCACTCGAGTGCCGGTCGATTCTGCCGGGCCAGGGGATCTCGTCGCCGTGGCTGGCATCTCCGAGATCACGATCGGTGAAACGCTCGCTGACCCAGACGATCCGCACCCGCTCCCTACGATCACGGTCGACGAGCCAGCACTGGCGATGACGATCGGAATCAACACCTCGCCGCTCGCCGGGCGCGAGGGCACCAAGCTGACCGCTCGAATCCTGAAGGCTCGGCTCGATGCCGAACTCGTCGGCAACGTGAGTATTCGGGTCAACCCGACCGAGCGTCCTGATGCTTGGGAAGTCCAGGCGCGTGGCGAGTTGCAGCTCGCAGTGCTGGTCGAGACGATGCGCCGTGAAGGTTTCGAACTCACGGTCGGTAAGCCGGAAGTGGTCGTCCGATTGGTTGACGGCAAGAAGCACGAGCCGGTCGAGCGTGTCACGATCGACGTCCCAGAGGAGCACCTCGGTGTCGTCACACAATTGCTCGCAGGACGTAGGGGCCGGATGGAAAACATGATCAACCATGGTCTCGGTTGGGTCCGTTTGGAGTATCTGGTGCCTGCACGCGGTCTCATCGGCTTCCGTACCGAGTTTCTTACCGAAACCCGTGGCACCGGCGTGATCAGTCACATTTTTGAAGGTTACGAACCTTGGGCCGGCGACATTCGAGCACGCGAGCGTGGCTCGCTCGTGGCCGACCGTACCGGTCCGACCACGACATACGCCATGACCAACCTGCAGGACCGCTCCACCATGATGGTCGGCCCGGGTGTCGATGTGTACTGCGGCATGATCGTCGGCGAGAACGCCCGAGCGGGAGACATGGACGTCAACATCTGTCGTGAGAAGAAGCTCACCAACATGCGCGCCTCGTCGTCAGACGACACGATCCGCTTGACGCCGTATCGTGAGTTGTCACTCGAACACGCGCTCGAGTTCATCGCAACTGACGAATGCGTCGAGGTGACTCCGAAGAACATCCGTCTTCGAAAGGTTCACCTCGAGCTGCAGGATCGTATTCGGAGCGCCAAGAAGACCTCAGGCGCTGCCGAAAGCTGAACTCACGTCCGGGTCGCTATGGCCCAACGGTTATAGCCGAACCAGTTTCGGCAAGATCGACACACGTGTTGCCGTGGTGGTTGACCTTGCCTGCATCCCACACGGCCAACCCGACTCGGCATCGTTGCCAACGATTGCCTGACACGGACGTGTCGGAGGCTCCACGTTGAACGAGGCAGCCGCTGTCCCCGTCGGTCACCGAGTTACCGGTGACCTCGGCCTGGGTACCGCCGTCGACATCGACTGCTCGCGTCACACCACCAACTGTGTTGCCCGTCACGATCGAACCCTCGGTGTCGACTAGTTGGACACCCCACCAGCGTGCGTGTATCGAGTTGCCGCGCACGATCGAACTAGTCGTTCCGGTCAAACGTATGGCGGCGATCAATCGTTCGAGTTCGCAACTGTCAATCAGGTGCCCGCTGCCCCCATTGATATCAACAGCGCAATCCCAGTTGATCCCCCTGAACGTCGTATGTGAGATCGTGACACCGTTGACACCGGTTGCAACGACGCCGACAACGACGCACGACCGTATGCGACAGTTATCTGCACCGATTTCGACGTGCCCATCGATCGTGCAGCCGAGCATCGTTGCGTAGGTACCCGCCAATCTCGCTACCGGCTTCGTCAGCCACGAGATCCGCTCGCCTCCTCCGTGCACCGCGCAGTGTTCGAGCCGCGAGCCTGCCTCAAGGGAGATCGCGCAACCTTCCAAGCCATCGATCACGGTTCGTCCCGGTCCGAGTCCGCGCACCGTGACGCCACTCGGGATGCGGGCAGGCCCCAGATACACGCCGTCGCCGAGTTGGACGATGCTGCCCGGTTTGGCGTCGGCAACGAGACGGTTCAGCTCGATCGGTCTTGCTGGAACGTGAGGGAACAGTTCGATCGGCTGGCTCGGTGGAGCATCGATCGTGACGCGATACACGGTTGGCATCGAGGCCGTCTGGTGGCGCCCGAGTATGAGTCTCAGGCCGTTGTCCGTTTGTTCGAACTCGATCGGCGAACCAGTCGTTGTGGCCACGATGGTGACCCGTCCCGAAGGCTTTCCGAGCGCGTTGAACTGGCCCTTGCCAGTGACGTCAATGACGTGCAGGTCCCCATCGACGACCACGTAGCGGCAGTCGGCATCACCCCATACCACCCACGGTTGACCGGCGTCGATGATTCGCTGATGCGCCCGCACCCATAACCCGATGTCGAGCAGACGTTGCGTGTGTAACTCAGGGACGACTCCGAGCGCATCGGGTCCGACGGACAACAGAAAGTGGCCACCCTTGGCGATCACTTCGGTGAGCAGCGTCACCATCTGATGAGCCGTCCGAAGGTGTTCTGTCGTCTCGTTGCGGTTGTATCCGAATCCCGCTCCGAGACCGCACCGGTACTCCCATGGGTATGAGAGGACTGCATCGGGCATTCGGTACTCCATCGTGCGTACACCAGATCGATCTGACCACCAGCGGTCATTGATGACGATCTCGGGGTTGATCGAGCGTGCGGCTGCGAGCAGCTCGTCGCTTCTCCAACGGCTTTCACCCCCGGCCCAGTGGCCGTCGCCCCACAACATTTGACTGCCGTAGCGTCCGACCAGGTCGAGGATATGGGGATGTACGAGTTCATCGACATACGTCCGCGTGGGGTATCGGGCGTCACCCCAGTCCAACAGTGAATACGACGTTCCGAACACGATGTCGGCCCGTTCGCAGGCAGCTGCGAACTCGCCGAGCACGTTGCGCGCAGGGCCATCGCGGAGCACGGTTCGGTCGGTGTTGGGGGCGTCCCACCAACACAATCCGTCGTGGTGTTTGGCGATCATCACGGCGTATCCGGCACCGGCGTCGCGGGCAAGTCCGGCCCATTCATCCGCGTCGTACTTGTCGAATGTCAGGAACGGGAGGAAGTCGTCATACCGTTCGATATGGGCCCAACGGTCGGCGTGGTGCTGCAACACTTCGGCCATGGGCGAAGGGTGCAGCAAGACATCGGACACATCGCTCTCGATGTGAGCCTGATACCACTCGCTGTACTGACCGATCGGTGCCCATGCAGGTACCGCGGAAAGATCAGTGTGAAACAGGATCCCGAAGCGTCGCTGCTTCCACCAGTCAGGAATCCCCATGCGGTGCCCATCTTCGCGCGGCAAGGGGGGAGTCGGCCGAGTCGTGGCACACTCAGGGTGTGGAGGAGCGCTCGCTGGATCACAAACTGATCGCATTGGGCGAGCACCTTCGTCAGCTTGGATCGGTGGTCGTCGCCTTCAGTGGCGGGGCCGACTCGGCGTTCCTTGCCGCCGTCGCCCATCGCCAGTTGGGTCCCGATCATGCCTTGGCGGTGACGGCCGTGTCGCCGTCGTTGGCTGGAGACGAACGTGCCGATTGTGCAACGTTGGCGGCTGAATGGGGGCTGGCCTGGTCTGCGGTCGAGACGTTCGAGATGGAGCGCGCCGCATACCGATTGAACGATGGTGATCGCTGCTACCACTGCAAGGCCGAACTGATGGCGGTCGTCGAACCGATCGCACGCTCGATGCACGCCACGGTGCTGCTCGGAGTCAACCTTGACGATCTCGGCGAGCATCGTCCCGGCCAACAGGCTGCGGCCCAATCGGGTGCCGTGTTTCCGCTGGTCGAAGCCGGCTTTACCAAGGCCGACGTGCGCGAGGCCTCGAAACGGCTCGGATTGCGGACATGGGACAAACCGGCCGCGGCGTGCCTCGCCAGCCGCGTGCCGTACGGCACGCAGGTATCCGTCGGGATCTTGTCGCGGGTTGACCGCGCTGAGGCGGCGCTGCATCGGCTCGGTTTTGGGCAGGTGAGGGTGCGACACTACGACGACACCGCCCGGATCGAGGTCGAACTGGCGTCTCTTGCCGACGTGATCGCACAACGCCAGGCGATCGTGGAGGCCGTGCGATCCGCCGGGTACCGCTACGTCACACTCGACCTCGAAGGCTTCCGGTCCGGCAACTTGAACGATGCGCTGACCTGACCGGTTGTGCTGACCTGACCGACTGTGATGACCGGTTGTGGCGACGGGTACGTTGTTCAGGTGCTGATCGCCGATATCCACCACGTCTCGCTCAACGTCACCGACACCGAGCGCTCACTCGGCTTGTACCGAGACACGCTTGGATTAGCGATGCTGCCGCGCCCGGACTTCTCGTTCAAGGGGGCGTGGCTCGATGCCGGGAACGGCCGACAGGTCCACCTGATCGAGTCGGAGCACATCGCGCCAAACCTCGGTCAACACGTCTCGTTTCGAGTCACCGACCTTGAGTCCGTGCTGATTTCGCTCCGTGACGCCGGCGTCGAGGTGTCGGCGTCGAAGAGCGTTGGCGGTACCGAGATCCGCCAGGCGTTCATGCTCGACCCCGACGGCAACCTGATCGAGTTCACCCAGCCCTAACGGTCCGCCAACCGTCCGCCAACTGTGCGTGCAGTCAGCACCGACGGTTACAGGCAGATATAACCGGGGACGTAGGGTCACGCTTCATGAAGCTGTCGATGACGATCAACTACTCGGGGAACTTTCACGAGGATGTCAAGAAGGTTCAGGAACTTGAGAGTGCGGGGCTCGACCTGGTGTGGGTTCCGGAGGCGTACAGCTTCGACGCCGTCAGCCAAATGGGTTATCTGGCAGCCAAGACCAGCACGATCCAGATCGGGTCGGGAATCCTCAACGTGTTCTCGCGCACTGCGACCTGTATGGCGCAGACCGCGGCCGGGCTCGACTTCGTCAGCGACGGTCGATTCATTCTCGGACTCGGCGCGTCGGGGCCGCAGGTGATCGAAGGGTTCCACGGCGTGCAATATGACAAGCCGATGCCACGCATCCGTGACTACATCAACGTGTGTCGAATGGTGTGGCGACGCGAGCCGGTCGTATACGACGGACCGACGGTCCAGATCCCGTTGCCAGCTGGACAAGGCACAGGCTTGGCGAAGCCGTTGAAGCTGATCAATCATCCCGTCCGATCGGAGATCCCGATCTTCTGGGCTTCGCTGATGGGACTCTCCGTCACTGCCACAGCGCAACTCGCGGATGGTTGGCTCCCGATCTTCTTCGATCCAGAAAGGTTTCACACCGTGTGGGGAGCCGAGTTGAAGGCAGGGGTCGCCAAACGAGACGCGTCGCTCGGGCCGCTCCAGATTTCGGCAGGAGGCATGGTTGCGATCGGTGACGAGTTCGCCGGTGAGGGTGGGACCCGGATGCTCGATATGGCGCGCCCGAACATGGCCCTCTACATCGGCGGGATGGGTGCCCGCGACAAGAACTTCTACAACTCGATCTGCCGGAGGTATGGCTATGTCGATGAGGCGATCGAGATCCAGGATCTGTATCTCGACGGCAAGAAGGACGAAGCCGCAGCAAAGGTTCCGGCCGGGATGATTGCCAACACCAACCTCGTTGGGTCGGTCGGGCAGGTCAAGGAGCGAATCGCCGCCTATCGTGAGGCCGGCGTGACCCATTTGTCGGTGATGCCGGTCGGTGCTGATGCGGTCAAGACAATCGAACAACTGCGGACATTGATCGACTGATCGAGCGTACGCTTCGGCTATGACCGACGAGCTTGTTCATGCAGCCGAGGGCGACGCTGCCTACGAGGCGATGATCAGCGATCATGAGGAGCGCCTCGCCACGGCTCGGACGAACGCCATCGCGGCGGGTCGCCGAAAGGCTGGGATTGCGGGTGCCGCGATGGCCGGAGCGATGTTGGCCGTTTCCGACATTCTCGACGGTCCCAAGAAAGACGACGTCGCCGTCACCGTCGAGGCGTCGGGAGACCCGCATGACCTCGAACGTGACGGCGTCGATCTCAAGGTCGGCGATGTCGACGTCCACGCTCCTGCTCTGGAACGAATCGAACCGGTCGTGCCGCCGTCGAAGCGATTTCGCCGCCGCTAGCTCGATCTGGCTAATCGGTTCTGGCTACTTCGATCTGGCTGACCGGTGTAGATAGGCACCGGGCTGTTTGAGAAAGCGGCGATGCCAACGTCGTGGTGACGTGACGATTGCGCGTGGTTCGTCCTCGAACATCCAGCGCCCAAAGTTGCGGCGACCCCAAGCTCCACTGCCGGCGACGATCCGAATTGCGACGCGCGTGCCTCGCGGGTGTTTGAGTACTGCTCCGAGCCGTTTCGACATGCGGTGGTCAGCGAACAGATGATGACGGACGGCGTGTTCGTAGCGCCTGCTCGCAAAGCACTCGGGGTCGGAAGATTCGGCCCCGGCAGCGCAGATCGCTTCGGCAGCCAGGCGACCGGTCAGGAGCGCCTGGCCGATGCCCTCGCCGGTCATCACGTCAGTGGCTGCGGCCGCATCGCCGACGAACAGGATTCGGCCATGTGCGAGCGATACGTCGTCGACGCGGGCGGGGATTGGCCACGCCGTGTGGCGACCCTCGAGCTCGAAATCGGGTCCGAGGGCGTCGATGATGTGAGGTCGGGTGAGCAGATCGCGCCAGAGGTCAGCCATGTCTTGCACTCGTCGGTCGCCGTCGCGGAGTATTCCGAATCCGATGTTGACACGGTTGCCGGGTAACGGGAACGACCATGCGTACCCGGGCAACAGATCGGTTTCGAACCACACCATCAGTCGTTGGGCGGCAGGACCGGTCACGCTCGTCGCGTACTGGCGAAATGCGTGCCACTCACCCCGATAGTCAGACGTCGTCTCCCCAACGGCCTTACGAACAGGGCTCCACATGCCATCAGCAGCGATCACGTACCTCGTTCGGACAGCACCAATCCCATCGACGACGACGTCGACATGCGTCGACGATCTGGTGTCGATCGACGTGAAGCCGTGTCCCTGTCGGACGTCGGCCCCGCGCTCGAGGGCCAGACGCACGAGTGCATCGTCGAGGTCACGCCGCGGAGCGACCGCGGCGTAGATGCCAGTCGTCGGCAGCGGAACCTCGACCTCGCGACCCGACGGCGAACGGAGCCAGGCTGAACCGACATCGAACCAGCCCTTGACCTCGTCAGGGTCGAGCCCAAGCGTCTCCAACTCGCGAAGTGCCAGCGTGGTGAGGCCGTCACCGCAGCACTTGTCGCGAGGGAATATCGCCTTGTCGATCACCATCACGGAGCGACCGCAGTGTCGGAGTTCGATTGCTGCCGCCGCGCCAGCCGGTCCTGCTCCTACGACGAGCACATCCACGACGACATCCGCGACCGGACCTTCGACCACGCCAACGGTTGCATCGAAACTCACGTGCTCTGAGGCTACGGCCCGATCGGATGGCAGTCGCACACGGAAGGAACTCTACGATGCCGTCGTATGAGTCGTCTCTGTGAAGGTCGGATCGCGATAGTTACCGGTGCGGGGCGCGGAATCGGGCGCGAGCACGCCTTGAGCCTCGCTCGTCACGGAGCCAAGGTCGTCGTCAATGACCTCGGGGCTGGTGTCGACGGCTCGGGGGGCGACGTCAGTCCCGCCGATCGGGTCGTCGAGGAGATCCAAGCGATGGGAGGCGAGGCGGTGGCCAATGGTGAGAACGTGGCAGATTTCGAAGCCGCAGCTCGCATGATTCAAGCCGCGATCGACACGTTCGGCGACCTCCACATCGTGATCAACAACGCTGGAATCTTGCGTGATCGGATGCTGTCGAACATGACCGAGGCGGAATGGGATTCGGTCATCAACGTGCATCTCAAGGGAACGTTCTCACCAACTCGGCATGCAATCGGATACTGGCGCGATCGTGCCAAGGCAGGGCTGCCTGTCAGCGGTCGGATCATCAACACCACCTCTGTGTCTGGGATTTACGGCAATCCAGGCCAGACCAACTATGGGGCGGCCAAAGCAGGAATCGCTGCGTTCACGCAGATCGCGGCGCTCGAAGTCGCCCGCTACGGGGTCACGGTAAACGCCGTTGCTCCGGTGGCACTGACCCGTATGACCGAGAACCTCGGCCCGGCCCCGGAAACCGACGAAGAGCGCGAGTCTCGGTCGCCGATGTGGATCGCCCCGATCGTCACCTGGCTCGCCTCGGAGGAAGCCGCGGGCGTTACCGGTCGAGTGTTCGAGGCATCAGGTCAGACGCTGGCGATTGCGGAAGGCTGGGTCCGCGGGCCACGAATCCAGCCGGTTGACGACCCGACACTGCTCGGCCCGATGGTCGCTGAGATGCTGTCTCGTGCCCGCCCTAACTCAGGCATGAATGGCGAACCCGGCACTCCACCCCAACCGCAATCGCCGAGCGGGGTTTAGACGACGACGTCGCCGATGATGATTTCTGGCTGGACGTCGGTGTAGTTCGGAAGGTCGCCCATGATCTTGGCACCGTGCTCGGCCAAGGTGGCGTTCAATGCGTCGTTGCTTTCGATCATCGCCCATCCCATGCAGGCGAACTTGCCGCTCGTGACGGCACTGGCACCCCATCCGTGGCACGCTTCGCCGAGCGCCTCGGCGAACATCGGCATGTGTTTGGTCGTGTAGTAGTCCATGTCGAAATGCGAATCATCGGTCTTCGGGTACATGATTGCGATGGTGATCATGAGTCCAGTTTTTCAGAATCGTCCGAATGGCGTCTCATCGAGCCTGGTTGACTGATGCGGTGAAACCAGTAGGGATGCTGACATTGCTGCTCGACGTCGATCGACTCGCCGTCGCTGGGGCATTGGCAGCAGGACCGCTGTCGACCGACGAGTTGGTGGTGATCACGAGACGCGACCGACGAACTGTGCTCACGGCTCTCGGCGACCTTCGCGCAGCAGCCCTCGTGGCTGCCGATGGTGAGTCGTATGCGCTCGACCTGGTGGCACTTCGGGCCGCCGCTTTGGATGCCGCTGAGATCGAGATTCCCATGGATCCGATCATCGGGTACGGCATGACCGACGATGAACGGGCCGCGCTGGGCCGATACTTCTCGGGTCGCGTACTGCACGAGATTCCAACACATCGAGCGAAGCGGGTTGTTGTGCTACAGCGGTTGGCACTCGAGTTCGACATCGGCCGGCGCTACACCGAGTTCGAGGTCAACGAGATCCTCGGAGCGTTCAATCCAGACTGGTCGACGCTACGACGGGGTCTGATCGATGAAGGATTCGTCGATCGGGAGCACGTGGATGGTCAGAATATGTACTGGCGAAGCGGCGGTCGCGTCGCCGAGCTGCCTTCGGGCGGAACGCCAAGCCGTTCACCAAACTGATCACCACGCTGCGGCCTACGCTTGCGGCGTGCGCATGTGGGAGACGTTTCGATCGGTAGTTCAGTTCCGGAAGTTCGAACTGGACCCAGTAACCCGTCGGCTCCGTAAAGCGATCACTGTCGACGACATGCGGACGATCGCCAAGCGACGCCTACCGCGGGGCGTGTTCGACTACATCGACGGCGGTGCCGAAGACGAACGATCGCTCGCAAGGAATGTCGCCGGGTTCTCGAAGTTGGAGTTCTGCCCGAATGTGCTGCGCGACGTCAGCCTGATCGACACCTCGACCGTGCTGTTCGGAACCCGGGTGGCGCTCCCACTGATGTTGGCTCCGACCGGTTACACCCGCCTCACTCATTCGCAAGGCGAGTTGTCGGTCGCACGGGCGGCGGCGCGGGCCGGCCTTCCATACTCGTTATCGACGATGAGTACCAGGACGATCGAGGAAATCGCCGCCGTTTCCGACGGCAACAAGTGGTTCCAGGTCTATACCTGGAAGGACCGTGGTCTCGTGAAGGAATTGGTCGGTCGGGCAGCGGCCGCCGGGTACGACGGGCTGTGGCTGACAGTTGACACCGCCGTGCTCGGGCGGCGCGAACGCGACGTGCGTCGTGGTTTCTCGATCCCGCCACAGATCGGCCCAGGGACAATCATCGACGGGATCGTGCACCCTGCGTGGACGCTTGACTTCCTGACCCACGAACCGCTCACATTTGCCAACGTGGCACACCACGAGGGTCACGGTTCGGCCGACAACATTCCGATGGCTCAGCACGTGATGCAGAACTTCGACCAGAAGCTCTCGTGGTCCGACGTGGACTGGTTGCGTTCGATTTGGGACGGTCCGTTGATGCTGAAGGGGATCCAATCCGTCAGCGACGCGGAACGGGCAATTGATTCCGGTGTCGAGGGGATCGCGCTGTCGAACCATGGTGGCCGTCAACTCGATGATGCACCGGTGCCAATCGAACTGGTTGAGCCGGTCGCCCAAGTCGTACAGGGTCGCGCAACGATCGTGTGTGACGGTGGAGTTCGGCGCGGAAGTGACATCGTCAAGGCGATCGCCCTCGGTGCCGATGCTTGTTCGATCGGGCGTGCCTACCTGTATGCGATGGGTGCCGCTGGCGAACGCGGTGTTGATCACGTACTGATGCAGATCAAAGAAGGCGTCGAACGAACCATGGCGTTGACCGGTCGCACTTCGATCAGCGAGATCGATCGAAACCTGGTTCGGTGGCGCTCGTCGTAGGTGCATGTGTCACGATCTGTGCATATGGCACTTGATCCAGCAGTCGCAACATTTCTCACTCAACTCGAAGCGACCGGAGCGCCTCCAATTGAGAAGCAGACGCTCGAGATGGCGCGACTCGGAATGGACATGTTGGCACCGCTGGCCGGCGAGGGTGCTGACGTTGCGTCGGTTCAGGAGCGTGAGATCGCCGGAATCCGCACGATTGTGTATATGCCGCAGGGTGACGGTCCGTTTCCGGTCCTCGTTTTCATCCACGGTGGCGGATGGGTGATCGGCGGACCGCAGCACTATCACGGCATCTGCCGTGACCTCTCTGCGGGAGCGGGCTGCATCGTCGTGTCGCTTGACTATCGGCTCGCCCCTGAACACAAGGCCCCAGCCGCCGTTGATGACTGCCTGGCGGCGACCGGTTGGGTGCTCGACCATGCTGCAGAGTTGGGCGGTGACGCTACCCGCGTGGCAGTCGGCGGCGACTCCGCCGGCGGCAACCTCTCTGCGCTGATGGGGCAAGCGTTCGGGGATCGGCTCGTCTACCAGTTGCTGATCTACCCAGCTACGGACTTCGCCGGCTCGTTCGCTTCAATCGACGACAACGCCGACGGCTACTTCCTGACCAGGGATGCAATGGAATGGTTTTCCCAGCATTATCTCGAGGGTTCTGGCGTGAGCACTGACGATCCTCGTGTGTCTCCGCTCCGCGCCAATGACGACGTCGTGGCCGGCGTCGCTCCCGCGTTCGTGATCACGGCCGAATACGACCCGTTACGTGACGAGGGTGAGGCATACGCCCAGCGAATGCGCTCACTGGGTGTCGATGTGACGATGCGCCGCTTCTCCGGACAGATCCACGGCTTCTACGGTTTCCGATTGGCAATGCCTGCCGCCGGCGTAGCTATCGATCAAAGCTCGGCACTCCTCCGGGCCGCCTTCGCCTGATCGTCGGCTCGTGAAGCGATCAGGCAGCTAACGACTGTGGTCGTGGCGCTGGTCGTGGCGCTGGTCGTGGCGTTGATGGTTTCGTTCGATGTAGCGATCGAAGTGAGGGATCGCGAACTCAGCCCAGCCATATCGGGGGGAGCAGATCACACCTTCGTCGTAATGTTCGGTTCCATGCGGATTGTCGTCCCTGACCTACCGAACGCCGAACGGCCAGCGGTGCCAGCGGCGACGCTAGTGCTCGTCCGCGACGGGACTGTCGGCATCGAAGTGTTGATGATCAGGCGCAGTTCGAAGACAGCGTTCGGCGGTATGTGGGCATTTCCCGGTGGCGTGATCGAAGACGCTGACGTGCCGGTTGGCACAGCGCCGGATCCGATGCCGGCAGCACGCCGTGCAGCGGTGCGTGAGTCGATGGAGGAAGTCGGCCTTGCGATCGATGAGCAATCGCTGATCTACCTCAGTCACTGGCTTCCTCCCAAAGCCGCTCCTCGGAGGTTCTCGACCTGGTTTTTCGTGGCCCCGTCACATGATGATCACGGTGACGTCGGGATCGACGGACACGAAATCCACGATCATCTGTGGGTGGCTCCGAGGGAGGCGTTGGCAATGCGTGACCGGGCCGAAATCGAAATCGCGCCGCCGACGTTCGTGACGCTCGACCAACTCGGGAGGTTCGACCGCGTCGATACAGCGATGACGTCAATTGCCGAAATTCAACCGACCTCGTTCGCCACCGAGATCTCGCGCACGTCAGCTGGTACGGGCGTGTGCCTGTGGGCAGGTGACGCCAGCTATCGCAAGGGCACCGGCGACGAAACGGGTCAGCGTCATCGCCTCGTCATGCACGCCGATCAACCCTGGCAGTACATCAACGACGGGCGATAACTCCAACCCTCCGCTGGAGCAATGTCACTCTGCAACGTCACACTGCAACGTCACACTAGGGAGCGGAGATGAGTGACGACGTCGGTGGCGGGAATGTCCTGGCGGGTGTTCGACTTGCGGTCTTTGACCTCGACGAGGCCGTCGTCGATGCCTCTGCCGACGATCACGATCGTGGGGACGCCGATCAACTCGGCGTCTTTGAACTTGACGCCGGGGGAGACACCTTCGCGGTCATCGAACAGAACCCGCAGGCCCGCTGCTTCCATCTCGCCTGCTAGCGCTTCGGCGGCGGGCCGTTGCGGGCCGCCTTGCTTCCCGGCGATGACGAGATGTACGTCGGCCGGGGCGATCTCTCGGGGCCAGCACAGTCCGAACTCGTCGTGTGAGGCCTCGGCGATCGCCGCCACTGCGCGTGACACACCGATGCCGTACGATCCCATCGTGACCGTGACTTGCTTGCCGTGTTGATCGAGCACAGTGAGGCCGAGCGCCTCGGCGTACTTGCGACCAAGCTGGAAGATGTGCCCAATCTCGATCCCGCGGGCGATCTCGACGTCTGAGCCACATGCCGGGCACACGTCACCGGCCCTGACTTCGGCGGCTTCGATCACGCCGTCGGCAGTGAAATCACGACCAAATGCGAGGTTGATCACATGCTTGCCCGGTTCGTTGGCACCGGTCACCCAACGTGTGCCGTCGACGATCCGAGGATCGACGAGGAATCGGATTCCGGACGTCCCGTTGAGGCCCAGCGCGCCGGGCCCGATGTAGCCCTTGACCAGGTACGGGTTGGCGACGAAATCGTTCTCGTCGAATGCTTCCAACTCTGCAGGCGAGATCTGTGCGGCCAGCCGTTTCTCATCGACGTCACGGTCTCCTGGAACTCCGATCGCCAACGCCTCAGTCGTGCCGTCGGGGTTGCGCAGCTTGACGACGACGTTCTTCATCGTGTCGGCGGCCGTCCACTGCCCCTCCGGGCGATTGAATTCGCGATGAGCGTTGAGGTGGTCGACGAGCGTTTGGATCGTCGGCGTGTTCGGGGTGTCGACAATTTGAGCGGCGGGCAGCCCGTCGAAGGGAATCGACGCAGGCACAGGAACCTGAACGGCCTCGGTGTTGGCGGCGTAGTTGCACGATGTGCAGCGCACGAATGTGTCCTCGCCGATGTCGATCGGAGCCAGAAACTCCTCGGACGCCGAACCGCCCATCGCTCCGGACATCGCCGACACGATGACGAACGGTAGATGCAGACGATCGAACGTCTTGATATACGAAGCGCGGTGCTTGTCATAAGCGACCTGGAGACCTGCATCGTCGACGTCAAAGCTGTATGAGTCCTTCATCACGAACTCGCGGGTTCGCAGCAGCCCGGCCCGAGGGCGCGCCTCGTCGCGGTACTTCGTCTGGATCTGGTAGATCGACAGAGGTAGATCGCGATATGAGGCGTAGAGGTCCTTGACGATCAGCGTGAACATTTCCTCGTGGGTCGGTGCCAGCAGGAAGTCGTTACCGCGCCGGTCCTTGAGACGAAACAGGTTGTCGCCGTAGTCGGTCCAGCGGCCGGTCGCCTCGTATGGCTCCCTCGGCAGCAGCGCAGGAAAGTGAACCTCCTGGAACCCGGCGGCGTCCATTTCCTCCCGAATCACACGCTCGACGTTGCGGTACACGTTCCAACCAAGCGGCAACCACGAAAAGCTGCCGGAAGCGGCGCGCCGGATGTAGCCGGCGCGAACCAGCAATCGGTGAGATGGCACCTCGGCGTCTGATGGATCGTCGCGAAGGGTCCGTAGGAAGAGCGTTGACATCCGGAGCACCCAGGCAAGATACCCGTCCGTTGAGGTATACTCCGGGGTCCCTATTTGGTGCGTTACCGAAAAGGCGTGGGCTCAAACCCCACGCCTTGTTTTATGAAAGGAGGCGAATCGACATGTCAGAAGGCCCGGTCCTCGAACGGCTTCGAGCCCTTGTCAACCCGATCGCCTCCGATCTGGAACTCGATGTGTACGACATCGAGTTACGCGGTGGCACCTGGCGAGTGACGCTCGATACGGCCCCCGGCTCGCCGGCCGGTGTCGACATGGACAAGCTGTCGCTGGCCACCCGCCTGATTTCTCGACAACTCGATCATGACGACCCGGTGCCTGGCAAATACACGCTCGAGGTCACCAGCCCTGGTGTCGAGCGCACCTTACGGATTCCGGCCCACTTCCAGCGCGAAATCGGCAAGCGAATCAGCGTTCGGCTCAACAACGTCGATGCCGAGCAGCGTCGCCTCGAAGGTTTGCTGATTGCCGCCGACGACAAGACGGCGACCATCCGAACGAACGACTCGAGTCTGGACGAACCGGTCGATCACTTGGTCACGATCGCTTCGATCGATCGCGCCCGCACCGTTTTCGAATGGGGCCCGCAGCCCAAACCGGCGGGCAAAGGTGTGCCTGCCACCAAGAAATCGGCAGTCAAGAAGCCGGAAGTCAAAAAGCTGGCAGCGAAGAAGCTGGCAGTCACGAAGAAGTCGCCGAGTATGAAGGAGCCATCGTGAGCAGTCTCGATATGAGCGAAGCCATTCGCCTTCTCGCACAGGAGAAGGGTCTGTCAGTCGACGCCCTCCTACACGTTATGGTCGAGGCCCTGGCGAGTGCGTACAAGCGCCGTCCCGGTGCCGCTGATGAGGTCGTGGTCGAGGTCAACCCAGACTCGATGGAGTTCACGTTCACCGCCTACGACCTCGACGAAGACGGTAACTGGGTCAACGAACGCGACGACACTCCGAAGAAGGAAGAGCTCGGCCGGATCGCTGCTCAGACCTTCCGTCAGGTGATGAGCCAGCGAATCCGTGAAGTCGAGCGCGACCGCAAATTCGAGGAGTACGCCAACCGCGAAGGTGACATCGTCACGGGGATCATTCAACAGACCGACACTCGGTACACGTTGCTCGACCTCGGTCGAGTCGAGGCGCTGCTACCGCAGGCCGAGCAGGTTCCGTACGAGCGCCCGCAGCCCGGCGACAGGTCCAAGGCTTACATCGTCGAGGTCCGCAAGACCGCCAAAGGTCCGCAAATCGTGGTCTCACGCACGCACCCTGGTCTAATCAAGCGCCTCTTCGAACTCGAAGTGCCAGAGATCGCCGACGGAATCGTCGAGATCAAGGCGTGCGCCCGCGAGCCAGGGCATCGCACCAAGATCGCCGTCTGGTCGAACGATCACAATGTCGATCCGGTGGGTGCCTGCGTCGGGGCACGTGGTGCCCGCGTCCGGATGGTCGTCACCGAGCTGCGGGGCGAGAAGATCGACATCGTTCCCTACAGCGAGGACCTCGCCGACTTTGTCGCCAAGGCGCTCTCCCCGGCCAAGGTCAGCCAGGTCAATATCTCTGCCGACGGTACGCAGGCCGACGTGATCGTGCCTGACCACCAGCTCAGTCTGGCGATCGGCCGTGAGGGTCAGAATGCTCGCCTGTCCGCCCGCCTGACCGGTGTCCGTGTCGACATCCGCTCCGAGACGCAAGTCGCCGAAGGGATTCCGGCCGGCGGCTACCGCGACGACCCGGTCGAGTACGACGAGGGTGAATGGGTGCCCAATGCCGAATCTGGTGAGATGGAATGGCACGCCGCCGACGGTTCGGTGATGAGCCAGGCGGAATGGGCCGGAGGCGCACCGGTGGCTGACGAGCCAGCGGTTGACGTCGAAGCGGCACAACCGGTTGAGGCAGAGGATGCGTCAACCGAGTGACTCTCGTGTTCCGATCCGCACGTGCATCGGCTGCCGGAAACGGCGACCGCAGACCGAACTGTTCCGCTGCGTCCTTGATGCGGATGGGTCGGTTCGAGTCGGTCGCAACGCGACCGGTCGAGGCGCATGGCTGTGCGGTCCGGACTGTGTCGAGCTTGCTCGACGAAGGAAAGCGTTTGACCGAGCCTGGCGCACTTCGGTGCGTCCAGACACGATTGATGGACTTACGGCCGACATGAACGGCTGACCGGGTGGGGATTGTCTCCGCCCATGCGAGACTGATGAACTGACGAAAGGTTGCCCGCAGCGTGGCGAAGAATTTACGAGTACACGAATTGGCCAAGGAACTCGGCCTGACGAACACAGAGGCGGTTGACCTTTGTGCTGTTCTCGGCATTCCTGTCAAGAGCCACTCGTCCTCGCTCAATGAGGCCTACTCCGACATGGTGCGCCGGCGTGCGCATCGCGACGGTCTGGTTCGTGACGAGCAGCCACCTGAGCCCGACAAGCCCGAGACTGCGAAGAAGGCTGCCGCCAGGAAGGCTGCTGCCTCGGCCGCCGAGATCGTTGCTCCGCCACCTGTCGTCGAAACCCCGATCGCTGACGTGCCTGTTGCCGTGGTCGAGCCCGCCGTGGTCCCCGAGCCGGTCCCGGTCGTGGTCGTCACCGAGCCCGTCGCCCAGCCCGTCGCCCAGCCCGTCGCCGAGCCCGTCGCGCCGGTTGCGCCGAGCTCGACCCCCGCACCCGTCGTCCAAGCACCCGTCGTCCGAGTACCCGTCGCCGAGGCACCGGCTGTTGTCGAGGCTCTCGTCGCTGAGGCATCAACACCATCCGTCGAAGTTGCTGCTGCCGTCTCCGAGCCGAAAGCTACGATTTCAAGTCCGGGTCGGATTACGAGCAGCCGCCCGGAAACTGGAGTGCCCCGTCCAGCAATCGCCCGCCGGGAAGTGCCTGCCGCACGCCCGACGCAGCGCCCTATGGTCGACTCACCGAGCCAGCCACCTGGACCACCGAAGTCGCTCGGCGGTCGTCCGATTCCGCCACCCCCTGGTCGTCCGGTGTCGGCGACAACGGGTCGTCCGATTCCGCCACCTCCCGGGTCGGCGCGTCCCGGTTCACGCCCCGGTGGCGCCCCATCAGGCCCCGGCGGTGGTGCTGGTGGTCGTACCGGCGGATACCAGGGTCGCCCTGGAGGCGGTCCTGGCGGAGCTGCCCGTCCCGGTTACGGTGGTGGTCCAGGTGGGCCCGGTGGTGGTGGCCCAGGTGGGCCCGGTGCCGGCGGCCCAGGTCGTCCCGGTGCCAACGGCCGCCCGAGCGGGCAGCGTCGCCCGCCGAATCGGAGCAAGCGTCGTCGTCGTCGTGACCGTGACGAATTGCAGCCTCAGGAGCAGAACTACACCTCGCGCGATGCGCCGGTTCCCACCGGTACCGTCGTCGTCGAGCGCGGTGTGTCCGCTCAGGAGTTCGGCCCGAAAATGAACCGCACGGCGGCTGACGTCGTGAAGTTCCTGTTGCAGCACGGTGAGTTCCTCACCGCCACGGTCGGTCTGTCTGACGATCACATGGAGCTGTTTGCGCTCGAACTCGGCGTCGACCTTCTGCTCGTTGATCCAGGTCAGGAGCAAGAAGTCGAGCTCCAGGCGATGTTTGACGACAGTGACGACGACGACGAGGAACTGCTCCAGCCGCGCCCGCCCGTGATCACGGTCATGGGTCACGTCGACCACGGTAAGACGACCGTGCTCGACAAGATCCGGTCGGCCAATGTGGTTGCTGGCGAAGCCGGTGGTATCACTCAGCACATTGGCGCGTATCAGGTCGACAAAGGTGGCCGCAAGATCACTTTCATTGACACGCCTGGTCACGCCGCCTTCACCCAAATGCGAGCGCGTGGCGCTCAGGCGACTGACATTGTCGTGCTCGTCGTAGCCGCCGACGACGGCGTCATGCCGCAGACGATCGAGGCAATCAACCACGCCCGCGCTGCCGACGTCCCGATCGTCGTGGCCGTCAACAAGGTCGACAAGGACAACGCCGACCCGCAGCGCGTGCTCACCCAGCTTGCCGAACATCAACTGGTTCCGGAATCGTGGGGTGGCGACACGATCGTCGTCGAAATGTCGGCGACGCAAAACCTCGGTATCGATGATCTGCTCGAGCAGCTACTCGTTGTCGCCGAACTCGAAGATCTCCAGGCCAACCCAACCGGTCGCGCCAAGGGAGTTGTGCTCGAAGCCAACCTCGACAAGGGTCGTGGCCCGGTGGCGACGATCCTCGTTGACAAGGGCGAACTCAAAATTGGTGACCCGATCGTCGCCGGTGCTGCGTGGGGTCGTGTCCGAGCGATGCTCAACGACAAGGGTGAACAGGTCAAGGTTGCTGGCCCCTCGATGCCGGTCGAAGTGCTCGGTCTTTCGTCGGTACCTGATGCCGGCGACGAGTTCCGCGCTGCCCCTGATGAGAAGACAGCTCGCACAGTTGGCGAGGCCCGCGGTCATCACCGCAAGGTTCGCGATCAACGCGGCGATGCTCGTGTGAAGTCGGCTGTTCGTCTCGAAGACATCTTCGATCAGATTCAAAGTGGCGAAACCGCCACGTTGAATCTGATCCTCAAAGCCGACGTTCAGGGTTCGCTTGAGGCGGTTACCGACAGCCTCAAGCGACTGCAGCGCCCAGAGGTCGATATCACGTTCGTCCATCGCGCCGTCGGCGGAATCACTGAGAACGACATCTCGCTGGCGGAAACGACCGGTGCCACGATTCTCGGTTTCAATGTTCGCGCCGACCGCAAGACCCGCGACGTCGCCCAGCAACAAGACGTCGAGATCCGCGAGTACGAAATCATCTACAAGCTGCTCGAAGACATCGAGCAGGCGATGATCGGCATGCTTGCACCGATCTACGAGGAAGTCGTCACCGGTGATGCTGAAGTTCGCGAGATCTTCCGTGTGCCCAAGTTGGGTGCGATTGCGGGCTGCCTCGTGCAGAACGGTGCGATCACCCGCGGTTCAAAGGTTCGCTTCCTCCGTCAGGGAACGATCATCTGGAAGGGTTCGATTACATCGCTGCGACGCTTCAAGGACGATGCCGCCGAGGTTCGTGCGGGCTTCGAATGTGGTATCGGCCTTTCCGACTTCCAGGACCTCAAGCCGGGCGACATCATCGAGACCTTCGATGAGCGCGAGATCGCGCGGAGCCTGAGCTGATGGCGGGGCGGGGTCGCCAGTCGAGTGGGTCGAAGGGTGCTTCTCGTGCATCCTCGACTCACCGGTACCCCCGCTCGGCCCGTGTCGGCGAAACCCTGCGAGAGATCATCGCCGAGGACCTGATTCGGATCAACGACGAGCGCCTCGAGTTCGTCACGATTACGGGGATCGACGTCGATAACGAGTTGAACCGTGCCCACGTGTTCTTCGATTCACTGGCTGGCGAAGATGGTGACGACGTGATCATCGAGGCGTTGACGACGCATCGGGTTCGGCTCCAGTCGGCGATCGCACGACAAATCCGGGCCAAGAAGACACCAATTCTCGACTTCCGCGCTGATGTCGCACTGCGATCCGCCGAGCGGATCGACGACATCTTGCGCGCTGATCGCCAGCGGCGTGGCACGGCGTAAACCGGCCGCAACGCACGGGCTGTGTGTTGTTGATAAACCGGCGGGCGTCACCAGCCACGACGTGGTCGGCATGCTGCGGCGTCGATTCGGTGAACGTCAGGTCGGCCACGCCGGGACGCTCGACCCTGACGCCACCGGTGTCTTGGTGGTGGCAGTCGGGATGTCGACTCGCCTGTTGCGGTTCGTCGAGAAGACCCGCAAGATCTATATCGGCGAAGTGGTGCTCGGCACCGAAACCAACACGCTCGATGCGGCTGGCAGTGTGACGGCCACATTCGATATGAGCGCGGTGAAGCTCGACGATGCTCGTCGTGTGGTTGCCGACCACTTGACCGGTGAGATCATGCAGATCCCACCGATGGTGTCGGCGATCAAGATCGACGGGCGCCGGCTCCATGAGTTGGCCAGGGAGGGGATCGAGGTCGAGCGTCAGCCGCGATCGGTCACGATCTATTCGTTCCGGGTCAACGAAGGTCCGGAGCCCGGCGTTCTGGCGATTGAGGTCGAGTGTTCCGCCGGCACCTACATCCGCACGTTGGCGGCCGATCTCGGCACGTTGCTCGGCGGTGGAGCACACCTTCGGAACCTGCGGCGCACGGCCGTCGGTGAGTTCACGTTGGCCGAAGCTGGTAGCCCCGACGACTGCGTGCTGCTTCCCGTTGAGACTGCGGTGAAGGCACTCCAGCGCATCGATGTCGATGTCGAGACGGCGGGGCTGATCGGCAACGGACGACGACTGCCTGAGTTCGGCGGCGAGGGCCCTTGGGCGTTGTTCGGCAGTGACGGTGCGTTGCTCGCCGTGTACGAACATTTCCGTGGCGGCGAAGCGAAGCCTTCAGTCGTGCTCCCAGCGGCGAGCGGGCGGTAGCGTCCGATTCGTGCTGGTTGTCACTGATGCCACGTTGATCCCGTTTCCCGAGGAACGCACGGTGATCACCATCGGCGCCTACGACGGGCTCCACATTGGGCACCAAGCAGTGATTGCTCAGGTGCGGGCGCTGGCGGCCGAGCGCGGGGCGCGGTCCGCCGTCGTCACCTTCGATCGGCATCCGGCCACGATTGTGCGCCCGGAGTCGGCACCGAAGTTGCTCACGGACCACGACCAGCGGCTCGAATTGTTCGAAGCGACCGGTGTCGATGCGGCGGTGGTGCTGCCGTTCGACGAGCGCCAGTCACAGGAAGCGCCGTTAGCGTTTATCGAGCGCGTGCTTGTCAAGTCGCTGCGGACCGAGTGCGTCGTAGTGGGTGACGACTTCCATTTTGGGCGCCACCGCGAGGGCAACGTCAGCTTGCTACAGGATCTTGGCCGCACGTACGGGTTCGTGGTCGAGCCGATTCATCTTGTCGACCGGACGGATGGCGTCGACGAACCGGTCAGCAGTACCGCCATTCGACGAGCGTTGGCTGGCGGCAATGTTCATCTTGCGACCGAGCTGCTCGGACGACCGTTCGAGGCTCGCGGTGTCGTCGTCAAAGGTGATCAGCGCGGTCGCCTGCTCGGATTCCCGACCGCCAATGTGGAGGTCTCGAACCGGGTGTGCGTACCGGCCGACGGTGTCTACGCCGGCTGGTACGAGCGAGCCGACGGCGAGACGCATCCGTGCGCGATCAACCTGGGTCGTCGACCCACGTTTTACGAGCATGCCGACAGCTCGCTACTCGAAGCTCACCTGCTCGATTTCGAGGGCGATCTCTATGGCGAGACCGCCCGCATTCGATTCACTGACTTCTTGCGTTCAGAACGCAAGTTCGACGGCATCGATGCACTGGTTACCCAGCTCAAACACGACGTAGAACACGCCCGCCACCTTCTCACCTAGTCCGCGATGAGCGATGAGGTGGTCTGGGCCGCACAACGCTCACAGCGATCGAGCCTCATCGCGATGTTCAGGCGGGCCAGATGATTTTGCCGTCCTCGGTGTAGAGGTTGGCGACCAGGTCGGTGTCGAATCGGCCTTCGGTGGTCGGTGCGCCACCATCGCCATAGACGCCGACTTCGTCGTATGCCTTGACCTGGGCCTCGAGTTCCTTGGCGATCGGCACACCGATGTTCGAGCCGTCAGGTGTCGTGGCGACGATTGCCGCAGCATCGGTCACCCAACGGAATGTTTCGCCCTCCGGGGAGAGAAAGTTGGGGTTGCCGCCGCCGTTAATTCGCTCGACGGCAATCACCGCGGCAGCCTCTGGATCGGCGATCGCGTCAGCGAGCGCTTGCATCGTTGCCCTCATGAAGTCTGCGGCCGCTGACGGGTGGATCGACAGAAACTCTCGGTTCGTGTAGATCAGCCCGAACGAGCCAGGGATACCGAAGTCGGCTGGGTCGTACACATCGAACGTGGTACCACTGCGCTCGAGCGCGCCGGGCTCATTGCTGCGCCATCCAGGGATTGCTGCGATGTTCTCGATCGCCCAGTGAGCGTTCGGGTCGAAACCTTCGAGCAACACGGTCTCGAAGTCTGATCCTTCTACCAGTTCGGCTTCCTGTCGCAGCATGACAGCAACTGCGGGTGGTAGAGGACCCTTGATCCCGATCGTCTTGCCGGCCAAATCGGCCAGAGAGCCGGCTTGATCTGGCTTGACCATCAACACGTCGATCGCGGTGTGACCGTCGACCGACAGTGCTACGAGGTCGGCGTCATTGGCGGCCGAGAAACTGGCTAACTCGCTGAACGAACCGGACGACGAAAACTGCACATCGTTTGCCGCGACGAGTGGATAGTTGGCAGTCGAGAAACTCGGGGTGATCTCGACGGTGAGACACAGATCCTCGTAATATCCCTTCGCCTCGGCCACCACAACTTCGAGGATCGACGCCGCCGCGGCGTAATCGAACCCGGTGTTGTACTTGATCGTTCCGGCAGCCTTGTTGGCCTCGCAACGATCAGCAGGAAATGCCTCACCGGCCTGAACAGCCGACACACCCCCGGCCTCATTGTCGGTGTCGTCGCCGCAGGCGACGGCGATCAAGACAAGCGGGATCAGCATGGGTAGCAGTGCGCGCTGACGCAACATGGGTTCCTCCTCGGAACGAGCGAATCGATTGTTTTGCCAGCGCACAACAGACAACCGTGCCGGAGCAAGAGGATCGGTCGGACGTCTTAGTCGTCGTGCATTACCAAGCGTACTGAGCGTTCGCCCCAGACCCCCATTTCATGTCGCGCTCAACCCCTGTATGACGTGTCTATCGCGACATGAACGTGGGGTTGGGTGTTATCCAATCGTGAACCGTTGTGATGGATGCCACTTGAGAAGCTTGCGTTCCAGAAACGTGACGCCGAGCAGGAATCCGATACCGAGCAGCGTCGAGCACAGGATCGAGCCCCACAAGACTGGTGCCCCGAGTGTTTGATCTAGACGAGTTCGAGCTGCCGTCGCACCAAGTCCGGGGAGAGAGGACGCCGAACCGCCTTCGGCAAAGAACGCCGCCGCTAGGCCGAGTCCGACTGAGAATCGTGCGGCAGTGAATATCGATGGCAACGCTGAAGGGAGCCGCAAGCGCCAGAACACGTCGAACGGCGAGGCGTCGATCGATGCAAACACTTCCCTCGCTGACACGTCGGCGGACCGCAGCCCGAGCACGGTGGCGAACACAAACGGTGGAAACGTCACAAACGAAACCATGAACAGGATCGTCGGGAGCCCGGCGCCGAGTAGGAGGATGATCGACGAGATGTACGCCACCCACGGTGTGACCATGATCAGTACCAGGATCGGCTGGACAGCCCACTCCAATGGTCGGAAAGCGGCCAGCGCAGCACCGGTCACAATCGCCAAAACGAGGCCGATTGCAACGCCCGCCAGTGTGTGCCACGCCGTTGACCAGGTAATTCGCAGAAAGAACGTCGGATCGTCGGCGAGCGCCCGAACGATACGGGACGGCTCGAGCAACGCGAACGGTTTGATGTCGCCGATCCGGACAAACAGTTCCCATACGACCCCGAACGCGATCACGCCGATTGTCGCCCATACCGCCGGCCGTTGCTTCATCGCTCAGCGCCTTCCTGCAGCAGATGGCGTAACCGTGTTTCGATTGCAAAGAAGGCCGAGTCGTTCTCCAGGTCTGGAGTACGCGGTCGGTCGAGTTCAACGCGGACCGCCTCGGTGATTCGTCCGGGTCGAACCGACAGCACGGCGACTCGATCTGACAGGTACACGGCCTCGGCAAGCGAGTGGGTAACGAACAACACGGCAGTATTGAGCGGCTCGCACAGGGTGGCGAGCAGGTGGCGCATTTCGGCTCTCGTGATCTCGTCGAGCGCAGCGAACGGTTCGTCCATCAGCAAATATGGTGCACCGAGGGCGAAGGCCCGCACGAGTGCGACTCGCTGTTGCATCCCGCCTGACAATTCGTGAGGGTAGGCGTTGCGGAAGTCGGCGAGGCCGACTTGGTCGAGCAGATCGACGACGTTGGGCAGCACGCGAGGATTCGAGACCTTGTTGACGTCTTGCAGTAAACGGGCGTTCGCCTCGACGGTCCGCCAGGGAAGTAGGGCGGGGGACTGCGGGACGAACCCGATCTGCTTGCGAGTTCGCGCCGTGTCGGGCGGACCACCGTCGATCGACACGATGCCAGTGCTCGGACGCTCCAAACCGGCGACGATCCGGAGCAACGTGGTCTTGCCGCAACCGCTCGGGCCGAGCAATGTGACGACCTCTCCAGGTTGAACCTCAAGATCGACCGGGGCAAGGGCGTCGAGCGTGCCGAACGACTTCGATATCCCCTCGATGTGGATTCCGGCCGTCACGACGCGGGATCGTACCGGTTGTGACTGCAGCAAGCCCGACCTAGCCTTGCAGGGTCCGTTCGGGGCCACGGCGATCGTCGTGGCTCTGGCGAGATGCGATCAGCCCAACCGGGACGACGCGACCTCCATCACGAGTCATTCGTGGAAGGCAGAACATTATGGCTATCACGCCAAAAGCCGAGATCATTGCGAAGCACGGCACCAGCACCAACGACACCGGTTCACCGGAAGTCCAGATTGCGCTGTTGACCGACCGGATCACGCACTTGACCGAGCATCTCAAGATGCACAAGAAGGATCACCACAGCCGTCGTGGCCTGTTGATGCTGGTCGGTCGTCGTCGCCGGATGCTCGACTACATCAAGGGCATCGACGTCGAGCGCTACCGCAAGTTGATCGCCGAACTCGGGCTCCGCCGCTAGCGCTTTCACCCGGATTACGTGCGTTCGCTCGCCCGCAAGGGAGGGTCGCGCTGGTTTGGGTTGTCAATAGGGTATCCTTGACGGTCGGTATGCGGAAGGTCCGTGTATCGCACAACCGAGCGGCTCGCCGTCGGTTGCCGGTTGCCCATTCCGTGTCTGCGAACCGCAGGTCGACGGGGTCGCCAACTGGGAACCGGCCCTGCCGCTCCGAACGACGCCAGTGAGTACTGAGTGTCTGAAAGGAGCCATTCGTGGCTGATCCAATCCGCGTGTCCGCGCCCATTTCGGGTACCGACCGCACTCTCACATTCGAGACCGGCAAGCTTGCGCCGCAGAGTCAGGGAGCCGTCGTGGCGACCATCGGCGGCACCAAGGTGCTCACCACTGCCAACGCAGCTCGTGAAATCCGATCCGGAATCGACTTCTTCCCCTTGACGGTCGACGTCGAGGAACGCGCATACGCCGCCGGCAAGATCCCCGGTTCGTTCTTCCGTCGTGAAGGCCGTCCGAGCGAGGACGCAATCCTCACATGCCGTCTGACCGACCGGCCGCTCCGCCCGTCATTCGCCGAGGGTTTCCGTAACGAGACCCAGATCGTCACCACCGTGCTCGGTGCCGACCAGGTCAACCCGCACGACGTCTTGTCGATCAACGCCGCTTCGGCTGCGCTGATGATTTCCGGTATCCCGTTCGACGGTCCGATCGGTTCCGTCCGTATCGCCTACACGACCGAAGGCACCTGGATTGCTCACCCGACCTACCAGGAGGGCGAGGAGGGCACGTTCGAACTCGTCGTTGCCGGCCGTGAAATGGACAACGGCGATGTTGCAATCATGATGGTCGAAGCAGGTGGCACCGAGAAGAGCTTCTACTACTACGAAGATGGCGCACCGAAGGTCGACGAGGCAGTCCTCGCCGGTGGCCTACAAGCCTGCAAGGTATGGATCAAGGAATCAATCGCCCTGCAGCGGCAACTGCTCGCCAGTGTGATCGCCACCAGCGGTCCGATCGAGACGATGTCGTTCACGCCGGTTCTCGACTACACCCCAGAGATCTTCACGACCGTTGAGATCCTCGTCTCCGACCAGATCACCAACGCTGTCAAGATCGCCGGCAAGGCCGAGCGCAATGCAGCAACCGACGCCGCCGCCGCAACTGCTGTTGCAGCGCTGTGCGGCGAGGGTGGCGAGTATGTCGGCCAGGAGAAGGCCGTCAAGGAAGCCGTTCGCTCGCTGACCAAGAAGTTGGTCCGTAGGCGGATCGTCGACGAGGGCCTGCGGATCGACGGTCGCGGTGTCCGCGACTTGCGTGCGGTCACTGCCGAAGTTGGTGTCCTGCCGACCGCTCACGGTTCCGGCCTGTTCCAGCGTGGTGAGACCCAGGTCATGAACGTGCTCACCCTGGCTATGCCACGAATGAACCAGATGATCGACTCGCTCTCGCCGAACAACGAGAAGCGTTACCTGCATCATTACAACATGCCGCCGTGGGCAAACGGTGAAACCGGCCGCGTCGGTTCACCGAAGCGTCGCGAAATCGGTCACGGCGCGCTCGCCGCCCGTGCAGTCCTGCCGGTCGTCCCGAGCCAGGAAGACTTCGCCTACGCCCTGCGCCTGGTGTCGGAAGTGCTCGCCTCCAACGGTTCGACCTCGATGGGTGCCGTCTGCTCGTCGAGCCTCGCATTGATGGACGCTGGCGTCCCGATCCGTGGAGCCGTTGCGGGTATCGCGATGGGTCTTGTGAAGGATGGCGACAAGTACGTCACCCTGACCGACATCCTTGGTGCCGAAGATGCCTTCGGTGACATGGACTTCAAGGTCGCCGGCACCGCTGACGCGATCACCGCCCTCCAACTCGACACGAAGATCGACGGAATCCCCGCTGACGTGCTCAGTGCGGCGCTCGACCAGGCCAAGGAGGCTCGCCTCCAGATCCTCGAGGTCATGAACGCCGCAATCGCTGCGCCACGTGACACCGTTGCGGAGACTGCCCCGAAGATCGTGACGTTCACGATTCCGATGGACAAGATCGGTGAGGTCATCGGACCAAAGGGCAAGGTCATCAACACGATCCAGCAGGAGACTGGTGCCGACGTCAGCGTCGATGACGACGGTGCTGTCGGCATTGTCACGATCGGTGCTGTCGAGGGCTGGCGGATGGAAGAAGCCAAGGCTGCGATCCTGGCGATCGTCGATCCGCCCAAGGCCGAAATCGGCAAGGTCTACCTGGGCCGTGTCGTGAACATCACCAAGTTCGGTGCGTTTGTCAACATCCTGCCTGGCCGTGACGGCCTCGTCCACATCTCGAAGTTGGGCCGTGGCAAGCGGATCAATGCCGTTGAAGACATCCTGTCGCTTGGCGACGAGATCGAGGTCATGGTCGAAGATGTCGACGATCGTGGCAAGGTCAGCCTGGTTCCGGCCGGCGATGCCCCAGAACCATCGGGTGCCGCCCCGGCCAGCGCCCCTGCGTTGGTTTCTGCAGCTGCTCCGGCTGCCGGTAACGGTGGCGGTTCGGTCGCTGTTGCGGTCGAGACGGTCTCGTTCACCGACAGCTTTGATGCCGAACTGACCGGCGATCTCGGCGATCTCGGTCCGGCTAGCGAGCGTCGCAGCGACGACCGCCCGGATCGCGGTGGTGGCGATCGCAACGGTGGCGGCGACCGTAACGGCGGCGATCGTGGTCGGCGTCGTCATCGCTGATTAGAACGTGATCTGAACTCAGGCACCGCCCTGTCGCTCGGCCAACCAGCCGGGCGGCGGGGCGGTGTCGCGTGTTCTGGCGATTGAATGGGGGATCACATGACTGAGCGCGTTGTCCAACTGCCGGGTGGCCTGACGGTCGCAGTCGAACCGATGGCATCAACTCGGACTGCCTCGATCGGTGTCTGGGTCGGTGTTGGAGCTCGCGACGAACCAGACCATCTCGCAGGGGTGAGTCACTTCCTGGAGCACTTGCTGTTCAAGGGCACCGGCCAGCGGTCTGCAATCGAGATCTCGCAGACCGTCGACCGTGTTGGAGGTGACATCAACGCCTTCACGTCGAAGGAGTACACGGCCTACTACTGCCGAGTGCCGGCGCGCTGCGTGATGACCGGAATCGAGTTGCTCGGGGATGTTCTCACCGCTCCAGCGCTCCGTGACTCCGACATCGAGAGCGAACGGCAGGTCATCCTCGAAGAGTTGGCGATGGACGATGACAGTCCTGAGGATGTGATCCATCGCACCTTCTCGGAGCAGATCTTTGCGTCGCATCCGTTGGGTCGTGAAACGGCTGGCGAGCGTGCGACGGTTCGTTCGTTGCGGGCGATTGACGTCCGTCAGTTCTTCGGAAACCACTATCGAACCGAGAATACGGTCGTTGCGATTGCCGGAGCCGTCGATGCCGACGCCGTGATTGATGCGGTCACCAAGGCGTTCGACACAATGCCGACGGGAGACGGTCGTGTTGCTCGCCACGCGCCCACCACGGTCGGTGTCGACGAGCACATCACCGACGACACCGAACAGGTGCACCTCGTGATGGGTGGTCGCTCGATTCCACGGGCGGATACCGATCGCGAAGCGCTCGATGTGGTCAATCATGTACTCGGCGGCGGACTTTCGAGTCGCCTGTTCGATGAAATCCGCGAACGGCGGGGTTTGGCGTACTCGGTGTTCTCAGGGATTGCCGCCTATGCCGATGCCGGTGCATGGTCCGTGTACGCCGGCTCGATGCCTGAGAATTCGGCGCAGGTCGAATCGCTCGTGCGAAAGGAACTCGATCGACTCGTGTTTGGAGGGATCACCGCCGAAGAACTCGAAATCGCCCAGGGGTACTTGACCGGCTCGTACGAGATGGGCCTCGAGGATTCGGGAGCGCGCATGTCGCGGATGGGCGGCCAACTCACCGTGCTTGGCCAGTTGCGCCCAGTCGAGACTCAGATTGGGCGGTGGTCTTCAGTAACCCTCGATGACACGCGGCGAGTGATTGAACGAGTATTCGGGGCATCCGCCCCCACGACCATCACACTCGGCCCGACGATCTGATCGCGGCTACCGTCGGCGCATGACTTCGATCAGGGTTGGCGTGAACGGGGCGGGCGGCAGGATGGGTACCTCCGTGTGCCAGGCGATTTCTGTCGAGGCGGATCTCGAGTTGGTTGCGGCTGTCGATCCGCAGGCGGCCAGCGAGATCCGCTACGGCGTTGTCGTTTCGTCTGACTTACGTGCATTCGCCGATGCCAAGTGTGATGTCGTAGTCGATTTCACGATTGCCGCTGCTGCTCGGGCTTCACTTCCCTGGTTTGCGATGCATGGGATTCACGCCGTTGTCGGCACGACTGGGCTCAACGATGGGGACCTCGAAACGGTGAGGTCAGCGTTCGGGGCCGGCCCGGCGCACTGCCTGATCGCACCCAACTTCGCGATCTCAGCCGTGCTGATGATGCGCTTCGCCGAGATTGCCGCACCGTTCTTCGAGACAGCAGAGATCATCGAGTATCACCACGATCGTAAGGTCGACGCTCCGTCCGGAACGGCTGTCGCCACCGCAGAGCGGATGGCCGCTGCTCGTCAAGAGCCGTGGGCTGAGGACCCGACGCAACACGAGGTGTTGGCGGGTGCACGGGGTGGCCTCGGCGCCTCGGGGATTCGCGTTCATGCCGTTCGGATGCACGGCATGATCGCCCACCAGGAAGTGATCCTCGGTGCCCGCGGTCAATCGCTGACGATCCGCCAAGACAGTTATGACCGCGACAGCTTCATGCCTGGCGTCGTTTTGGCCTGTAAACGAATTGCCGAGCACCCTGGGGTGACAGTCGGTCTCGACAAGTTCCTGCAGCTCTGAATTGCAGCTCTGAATAGGTCGAGCTCTGGCGTATCAAGCCGACCGTGGGTTGCTCTGTGTCGACGTGAACGCGACCACTGGGACAGGCGGCTGGCATACCGTCGTCGTGATTGCGGTCATGCTGGCATTGGCTGGCTTGGACCTCGTCGCCGCTGTGTTGGCGAAGGAGTGGACGCAGCATCGGGAACACTGGCAACTGATCGGGAGCGCGGCGGCGTTCTCCGCTCTGTTTGCAATGTTCGTGGCGGGCTTGCGTTACACCGAGCTGACGATGCTCACGTTTGGATGGATCGTGTTCTTGCAGACGGCGGTGGTGACGATCGATTGGGCGCGCTATGGGTTGCAATCTCCCGTGGGCGCTGGGCGGCAATCGCGATCATCATCATGCTGCAGGGATATCTGATGCTCGGCTCATCACCGGCTGGTCGTGTGGCGGACGACCAGCCGGTCGAGGTCGCTCAGTCGAGTGCTGACAGGGCGGCGTCGTAGCTAGATCTACAGTTCGAAGTTTCTGCCCCGCCGAAGATTCAGCCCAACGACAACGACTGCAAGCACGATCGAGATAATCAGGGCTGGCCGCTGGTATCGGTTGAGGAAGTCGAGCACGTCATCGCGCTGATCGTCGAACACGTCAGCCAGCCACCAATACAAAGCCAGTCGTCCGAGGATGCCGATCGAGAGCAGCACTGCCAGTCGTGCGGGGTGCATTTTTCGGATACCGGTGATGGCGGCGACGATGTTCGAACCAGCGAACCAGGGAACGACAATCCAGTCAGCCTTGTCGAACATGACGAGCGACGATCGAATGCTCTCGGCACTGGCCCCGAGATACTTACCGAACCAACGCAGTACGTCGTCCCCGTAAGCGCGACCGACCAGGTGACACACGACGTACGCGAATGCCAGCCGAACGCCGGCCACTCCGACGTACTCCCACCAATCGATCGTCCCGGCCACGAGAAACAGATGACGGACGCGCGACGAGAGGGCCAGCAGTTGGACAGGATTGGTGTTGACCCACTTGGCGGCGTAGGCGGAACCAAAGTTGCTGCATATCACCAAACCGACGAAGGCGACGAGTGTGAGCGGTGCCCAGGCGGGCCGATGGTGCGGTCCCGGCTCCGGATCGAACGACGGAGACTCGGTCACTCGTCCGACGTTATCGCCGGGTCGATGACCTTGAGGTCGACGTCGACGTCGAACTGCAGCGTCCGGATTGCGCCCCACGCTGCCTGACGTGACGAATCGTGGCCCGTGACAGCTATCAGGAATGGCCCTCGCTCAATCGCCAACAAGGACCCCGGTTGAGTGGCTGTCACGGTCGCTGTTCGGGGAAGGTCGGCGAGTAGGGCAACCTCGCCGAACGACGCCCCGCGAACAAGGTTGCGAATGTGAATGCCACCCATGGTGACATCGAACGACCCCTCCGTCACGGCGTAGAACTGATCGCCGTGGTCACCTTGCTGAACCACGACGGTTCCGGGCGACACCGTCATTTCGAGCGCGCCGCGCGCCAGCGATTCGAGCGCCAGTGGCGGGAGCGGTGAGAACGCCGGAATCCGACGAAGCAGACTCATCGCCACGACCGGGACGTCGGCACCGTCATCAGCGACGCGGAGCGATCGCCACGCAGCAACCACGATTCCGCTGAACAACACACCCAGCCCGATCATTGCTGCTTTGACACCCGACAATCCGATCAGGATTTGGGCGAATACCGACCCAATCACCATGCCCGCTCCTGAGCAGAGTTCAAGCACGGCGAAAACAGCCGCCAGCTGATTGGGTGGTGCCGACCGCTGCAGCAGCATCCGACTCAACACGTCGAGGGCAGACCTGCTCAGACCGATTATCGGCAACAGGATCAACGCTGCGGCAAGGTTGAGCGTCAGACCGAATGCGATGGTGGCGCCGATGATTGCCAACAGTGCAATCAATAGGTAGGGCGCCAGCCTGCGTCGGTTGAGCAGCGTGGGTGATCCGATCGCTGCGATCAGCGCTCCGCCGCCAACGAGCGTGCTCAGCAGCCCGGCTCCGGACTCACCAAGGTCGAGATGGGCGCCGGCGGTGACCACCATGATGATGTCGAGCGCGCCGACCAACACGTACTGTCCGCCGGCGACGCCAAGCACTCCTGCGGCGCCGGGACGCTGGCGCAGCGCCTGAACGCTCGTCATCAGGTGTCGAATCGGACCGCCACCCTTCTGGTCGACGACATGGTGAGCCGCAGGCACATCAGTGATCGCGCGAGAGGACGCGACAGCGGTCGCCGACGCGACCAGAAGGACGACTCCGCCCAGAGCGAGATTGGGTCCGTCGATCGCCAATAGCGCTGTCGCGAACAATGGGCCGGCGAGTACGGCGACGCTGTCACAGATCCCGACTCGCATGTTGGCGAGGCTCAATTCGCGCGACGATCGCACGATCGCCGGCAACAGCACTGCGCCGGCCGGTCGGATCGTGGCGACGGCTCCGATTCCGAG
The DNA here is from genome assembly GCA_031422395.1 of Ilumatobacteraceae bacterium. Lineage (GTDB taxonomy): Bacteria > Actinomycetota > Acidimicrobiia > Acidimicrobiales > Ilumatobacteraceae > Ilumatobacter. The sequence continues at coordinate 79,499 of JANPLQ010000070.1, forward strand.
CATGCAACCTCCGACGACAAGTGGAGCGGGAGCGTCATTGACAGCGGCGACTGCGGCGAATCCATACCCGATCGTTTGCGCCGCCATCCCGCCGAGCCGAACACGATCTGGCCGTTTGCGCTCGGCGAGTGCCCCGGCGTACGGCGCGAACAGGACATAGGGAACCAGCATCGCCACCGATGCAAAACCCGTCGCCCGAGCCCCGCCTCGGTCGAAGGCGTATACGAGCACCACAATGAAGACCGCCCACTCTGCGACCACCGCCAACAGGTGGCTGGCCACATAACGAAGCAGATCGGGGTTTCGGGGCGTCCCCATCGGCGCTCAAACTAGTGCAAGCCGGACGACGCAATCGTAGGCACGTCGCCTGCTGAGTGCTAGAGACGGCCGGCGTCGATGACTCGTTGGAGGAACTGTCGGGTGCGTTGCTCCGTCGGTGAGCTGAACAGGCGTTCCGGCGTTCCGGATTCGAGGATCCGGCCCTTGTCGAGAAAGCACACACGGTCGCCGATCTCTTTGGCGAACGCCATTTCGTGAGTGGCGATGAGCATCGTCATGCCATCACGCTTGAGTTCGCGAACGACGTCGAGCACCTCGCCAACAAGTTCTGGATCGAGCGCCGACGTGATCTCATCGAGCAACATCACCTCGGGATTGATTGCCAACGATCGTGCTATCGCGACGCGCTGCTGCTGGCCGCCGCTGAGTCGATCCGGGTAGTCATCTGCCTTGTCGCCGAGCGACAGTCGTTGCAGCAGGCCAACGGCGTCGCTTCGTGCATCAGCTTTGGATTTTCCGAGCACGCGGCGTGGCGCCAGGGCGACATTGTCGGCGACGGTCATGTGAGGGAACAAATTGAAGCTCTGGAACACCATCCCGATCCGCCGTCTGATCGGGTCCGCATCGAGACCCGGTTCGCTGATGTCGGCACCGTCGAGCCAGATCTCACCGTCGTCGATCGGTTCGAGGAGATTGATGCATCGGAGCAATGTGCTCTTGCCGGAACCCGAGGCACCGATCAGGCAGATCACCTCCGATTCGGCGACATCGAGACTGATCTTGTCGAGCACGGTATTCGTGCCGAACCGCTTGACGACTTGTCTGACCTGGAGTTTCATCGCACGCTTGTCCCAGACATCTGGCGTCGCTCACGTTGGATCAAATGATCGGTGAGCCGTGTGAGTGGGATCGACACGCACAGGAACAGCACGGCCGCTGCGACATACGGCGTGTAGTTGAAATCGCGCTGCGTTTCGATCGTGGCTCGCCGAAGAACCTCGACCGGGCCGAGCACGCTGATCAATGCGACGTCCTTCTGGAGGCTGACCATGTCGTTCATCAATGGTGGCACCACTCTCCGAACCGCCTGCGGGAGCACAACGTGGCGCATGGTTTGACTGCTGGAAAGCCCGAGGGAGCGTGCTGCCGCACGTTGGCTTTCGTGGACGCTTTCGATTCCCGCCCGAAAGACCTCCGAGACGTAGGCCGAATAGGTCGTCACGAGGGCGACCGTGCCCCACACGATGTAACTGCCGTACCAGGTCCGGGTGTTCAGCAGTCCGACAACGCCAAACCCGATCAGGTAGATCCACAAGATGACTGGCACACCGCGCACGATGTCGACGTAGACGGTGGCGGCCAGACGCAGGGGGTACAGGGCGGGCGAGCGGACGCTGCGGGCGAACGAAATCAGCAACGCGGCCGCGATGATCAGCGGTGCCGACCAGAGAAAAATCTGGATGTCATACCAGAACGGCTTGAGTAGTTCGGGAAAGACGTCGCGAAACGTGCCGATATCGAAAAATGAGCGCCGGACCCTTGGCCAACCCGGCAACACCTGTAGCAATGTGATCGTCGCGGCCACGAAGATCACTGTGCTGATCGAGGCAACCAGTGAACTTCGTCGCCGCTGGCGCTGTTCGTAAAGTTGCCGCCGGGTCGGGGACACGTTGTGAGATCAGCCGGCGTCGATCACGGGCGCGCCCGACCATTCGGACATCCACTCGGTCGTGATCGTGTCGAGTTCACCGGAATCCTTCAAGCGACCAAGCGCTTCGTTTACGCAACCTGTGAGCGGGCTGTCCTTTGCGAGCAGCAATCCGAATTCATCGGTGCCACTCCCTTCGATCTGACCGAATACCGCGGCATCGGTCAACTCAACTGCAGTCATGAACAGAGCGGTCGGAAGGTCAGAAACCGCAACGTCGATCTGGTTCGCCTCGAGTGCTTGCTTGACGCCTGCGTTGTCGTTGAAGATTGCTGGATCAGCGTCCGGTTTGATCACGTCCTCGATGTAGGTCACGCTCGTCGTGCCCGAAGCGACACCGATCTTGAGGCCCTTGATGTCGTCGAGTGTCTTGACACCCGATCCTGCTGAGCTGTTGAGGCCGAATACGGCCTGTGCTGCTGTGTAGTAGCCATCGCTGAAGTCGACTGCCTGCGCCCGCTCGTCAGTGATCGTGTACTGCTGGAGATTGAAGTCGAACGACTTCGGCCCTGGGCTGATCGCCTCCTCGAACCCGGTACGGACCCACGTGACTGCGTCGCCTTCGAACCCGAGTTCGCGGGCAACGGCCATAGCGACTGCTGACTCGAAACCCTGGCCGTCCTCGGGGGTGGCGTCGTTGACCACGTATGGGGGAAAGGCGGGTTCGCCCGTCGCGATGGTGACAACACCATCGGTGATCGTTTGGGGATTCTCACAGTCGCCACCAGAGGCCGAATCGTTGTCGTCGCCACATGCCGACAACAGCAGGGCTCCTGCGAGCAGTGGGGCGATGGCAACAAAGCTGAGACGAGTACGTTGCATGGTTGTTCTCCAGTTTCTTCAGGTGTTCACGCTGAGAGTTACACCGTACAGAATTCGACAAGTTTGATCGAACTGGTTGACACTGAGACGGTTTATGTCTTAGTGTCTCAGTGATGTTGTCGAGTGAGGACAAGATTCTCGACGCCACACGGCGTTGCTGCGAACGCTGGGGCATCGAACGGGTCACTGTCGACGACATTGCCTCCGAGGCCGGTGTCTCGCGAGCAACCCTGTATCGATTGTTCCCCGGGGGCAAAGACATCCTGTTCGAGGCGCTCCGAGTCCGCGAACTCGACGAATTCTTCACTCGCATGTTGACCGAGATTGCCGGGGCCGAATCCTTTGAAGACCTACTGGTCCGCACGATCGTCACCGCCACGCTCGAACTTCGCGCCGATGAGCACTTGGCGATCATGCTCGCTACGGAACCGGGCGAGACGCTCGGTCAACTGACCGCTGCCGGTGTGCCGCGGATCATCCGGGTGGCGACGACGTATCTCACGCCACTCGTCACGCCGTATCTCGACGATCGTCAATCGGCCCAACTGATCGACGTGCTGGCCCGAGCGACGATTTCGTACTTCCTTGCGCCGAGTGAACATTTCGATCTCGGCGACCCGGTATCGGCACGGTCGTTCATCCGCCCGCTGCTCTCGGTCTTTCACCCACACACCACTTCACTGAACGACAGTCTCTGAACCACTTCACTGAACGACAGGAGTACAACCATGTCACTCACGCATGCCACCAACGACGAGATCATCGGTCGCGACGACATCAACAACATCGAAGCGATCCTGTCGGTCACAAACACCGATGTCGATGAGGTGCTCCACGTTGTCAAAGACAACGCAGATGCAATCTTCACCTGGGATTACTCGTTGGCTCGCCCGCAACTCCGAAAGCTGTACGAGAAGGCCAAGGTCGGCCAGTGGAATGCAACCACCGATCTTCCGTGGGACACCAATGTCGAGATCGACGCGGTCGTGACCAAGGATCAAGCGGCGTTCTCAGCCGGGTTGTCACCCGACCACTACGACGGCACCGTGGTCGAAAAGTGGGGCGACAAGGAATGGCTCGAATTCGGGATCGACCAGCGCCGCTGGACACTGTCGCAGTTCCTGCACGGTGAGCAGGGCGCACTGCTGTGTACCGCCAAGATCGTCGAAACCGTGCCGTGGTATGACGCCAAGTTGTACGCCTCGACCCAAACCATGGACGAGGCACGTCACGTCGAGGTGTTCCATCGCTACCTCGACGAGAAGATGGGTGGCAGCTTCCTGATCAATGCCCACCTTCGGATGTTGCTCGACGACATCATCAACGACTCACGCTGGGACATGACGTACTTGGGCATGCAGGTGATGGTCGAGGGACTCGCGCTGGCGGCCTTTGGGTTCATGCATCAGATGACCGAGGAACCGCTGCTCAAGCAATTGCTGCGATACGTGATGAGTGACGAGGCCCGCCACGTTGCCTTCGGCGTGCTCTCGCTGAAAGAGGTCTACGAAGGTATGACCGATGTTGAAATGAAGGATCGCCAGGAGTTCGCGTTCGAGGCCGCGATCCGGATGCGTGATCGCCTGCTCTCGCAAGAGGTGTGGGAGAAGCACGGTGTCAATCCACGCGACGTCGTCCCCTTGATCCTCAAGGACCCGACCCGCGACCTGTTTCAGCAGATGCTGTTCTCGAAGATCGTGCCGAACTGCAAGAAGCTCGGCTTGCTCGACCGCAATGACAGATGGCTGCGTCGTCGCTTCGAGGAGATGAGCGTGATCCAGTTCGAAGATTGGGAAGACACCGGCACCGAATACATCAAGTTCGAACTCGACGGCGAGCAACAAGAACTCCAACCCGCTGTAGTCGCGTAAGGCTGCAGATCACCGGGTGTTACATCTGGCGTCTGACACCAGATGTAACATTCGGGATTGAACTGTCACCCCTACGTACTGGAGCAGTGCTGATGACACACTTTGGCCGAGTTCTGTCGGCGATGATTACGCCGTTCGACGACAGCGGTGCACTCGACCTCGATGTCGCCGCCAAACTGGCGCAGTATTTGCAGTCGAATGGACACGACGGCCTGGTGCTCGCCGGAACGACCGGTGAGGCGCCGACACTGAACGACGACGAGCGATTGAGCCTGTTCGCGGCCGTGGTCGAGGCGGTCACAATCCCCGTGATCGCAGGCACAGGCACGAATGACACGCGTCACTCGGTTCACCTCACAAAGCAAGCCAAACAACTCGGCGCAGCCGGCGTACTGGCAGTCTGCCCGTATTACAACCGTCCGTCGCAGACAGGCATCGCCGCACATATGCGAGCGATTGCCGAGGCGAGCGACCTGCCCGTCATGGTGTACGACATCCCAGTTCGAACAGGTCGCAAGATCAACACGGCAACGCTACTTCGGCTTTTCGGCGAGGTCCCAAACATCGTCGCGCTCAAAGACGCGGCCGGCAACCCGGGCGAAACAGCGGCACTAATCAGTTCAGCTCCGGCCGGCACCGAGGTGTACAGCGGCGACGATCTCATGACGTTGCCGCTGTTGGCGAGCGGGATCGTCGGCGCTGTCGGCGTCGCCACACACTGGACCGGCGATGATCATCAGATGATGTTCGATTTGTGGGACAAGGGCGATGTCGTCGGTGCCAGACTCGTCAACAGTCGGATGCTCGAGAGTTTCGCATTTGAGACTGGTGACGACGCTCCGAGCCCGATTCCGACCAAGGCGATGATGCGTCACCTCGGCTTTGCCGTCGGTCAAGCCCGGCTCCCGATGGGCGATGCGCCCGAATTTGTTGATCAACGCGCGCCGGAAGTGTGGGCCAACCTGCAACGCTGGCGCGATTCGTTTCCCGACCGACCAGATCGCTGAGTATTGATGCCGCAACCCATCCCCGCAGAACCCGTTCGAATCGTCTTCCTCGGTGGATTGGGGGAAATCGGCCGCAACTGCATGGCGATCGAGCAGGGTCAGGGCGAGAGCCGATCGATGATCTTGATCGATTGTGGTCTGATGTTCCCGAACACGGACATGCACGGGATCGACCTCGTGCTTCCCGACTTCACGTATCTGAAGGAGAACGCCCGCCAGATCCTCGGTTTGATTGCTACGCATGGTCATGAGGACCACGTCGGTGGAATTCAATACCTGCTCCGCGACAACGACGGAATCGGACACCTGCGCGACCAACCGCTCCCGGTCTACGGCGCGGCGTTGACGCTCGGCTTGGCGCGTAACCGGATCGAGGAAGCCGGATTGCTCGGGCGGATCGATATGCGGCCGACGAAGGACGGTGACACCGTTCAAATCGGTCCGTTCAAGGTCGAGTTCATCCCCGTCACGCACTCGGTGCCGCATGCGCACGCCATCGCCGTACACACCGTGCAGGGCACGATCATCCATTCCGGCGACTGGAAACTCGACCTCACACCGGTCGACGGGCGCCGCACCGACCTCTCCCGGCTTGGACAACTCACGGCTGGCGACGGCGTTCGAGTGGTCCTGTGCGACTCGACCAACGCCGAGGAATCGGGCTACGCCCCGAGTGAAACCACGGTCGGTGGCGTGCTCCGTTCGCTGTTCCAGGAACATCGTGATCGGCGGATCGTGACCGCCAGTTTCGCCAGCCATCTTCATCGAATCCAGCAAATCGCCGACGCTGCGATCGCTTCGGGTCGCAAGATCGCCACGCTCGGACTGAGCATCAAGAAGAATGTGAGGCTCGGCCGCGAGCTTGGCGTGATCAACATCGCCGAGTCAGCGATGATCGACATCGAAGACATCGACAACTACTTGCCTGGCCAGATTTGTGTGATCTCGACCGGTTCGCAAGGCGAGGCAATGTCGGCGTTGGCGCTGCTCGCTCGAGGCGAGAACAAGTTCCTCAAACTCGGTGAGCATGACACTGTGATCCTGTCGAGCCACGCCATCCCAGGTAACGAGACCAACGTCAACAAGGTGATCGACGGGCTCCTGCGAAAGGGCGCAGAGGTCGTTCACTCAGGAATCGCTGATGTTCACGCCACCGGGCACGCTCAAGCCGACGAAATCAAAACGTATATCTCGCTGCTCAAGCCAGAGTTCTATGTTCCGATCCATGGCGAGTATCGCCACATGGTCGCCAACTCCCGACTGGCTGACACAATGGGTATGGCTCGCAACAAGGTGTTGTTGTGCGAGGACGGCGATGTGCTCGAACTCACTGACGTCGGTCTCGACTACGCCGGTCGTGTGCCGGCCGGATACGTCTACGTGGATGGGATCGTCGGCGACGTCGGTCAAGGCGTGATTCGTGACCGCCGCGTGCTCGGCGAGGAGGGTGTTGTCGTGGTCGTCGTCTCCGTCGACATCCAGTCAGGGAAGGTAATCACCGGACCCGACATCATCACGCGCGGTTGGGTGTATGCGCCGGAAGCCGAAGATCTTCTCGACGAAGCGTGCGAACGGGTTTCAGCGGTGGTCGAGGCAGCGCTTGCAAACGGGGTTCGCGATGTCGAGGCGTTGGAGCGTGAGGTGCGTCGCGCAGCGGGCAAATTCGTCAGTGAACGTACGAAGCGCAAGCCGATGATCGTCCCTGTTGTGATGGAGACGTGATTGCGCGGAGCGTTTGGCCGGTCGGATTGCAGGGATTGCTCGTCCTGGCAGCATGCGGTGGTGGCGAGGCAGTACCGGGCCCGCTGGTCGCCGAGATTGGTAATGCGATCGCTGCCGTCGAGGCTGAGCTTGGTGGGCCGCAACAGTTCTACGAGATCTCCGCTGATCTCAAAACGGTGACGGTGTTCGTTGCTACCGAAGGTGGCGCAACTCCGTATGTGTACACGGATCGCGCCGTGCGGCCCGGCGAATTGGTTGCCGGCGCGGTTGGCTCAACATTTTCAGCCGAGTCGGTGGCGATCGATCCGGACCGTATCTTCGACCGCGTCCGCTCCGAGTTGGACGATCCGGTGATCATCGATTTCGCCGTTCAAGGCGGCTCCGGCGGTTCGGTGATCTACGACGCAACCGTTGCCAGCGACTCCGGAGGACGGTTGCTCGTGCTGCTTGCCGCCAATGGCGAAATCCTTGGTGTGCAAGGAGAGTAACTGGATGCCAGAACGGTGCCACACCCGCTTGGTACCGTGGGTCAGGTCATGAACACCTGGGGTAACTCTAAGAAGCCGCACCGCACTGCTCTGACGCGCTCGAAAGGCTCCGTCCAGCGACCAGCGCAACGATCACGCGGCGCGGTCAGGGACGCCACTCCGCCTCCTGGAAGTCGTCGTCGCTACATTGCTCAGGCTGATCTACGCCACGCTGTTGAAGGCCGCGAGCACGAGTTTGTCGGAATCATCTGTATCGGCGTCGGTCTCGTGCTCGGACTGGCGACGTACTTCGACCTTGCTGGTCCACTCGGGCGCGGGATCGAAACGTTCGTCGGCTGGTTCCTCGGTCTCGGGAGATTCGTTTTGCCGATCGTGTTGGTTGCCGCCGGAGTCGCATTGGTGAAGAAGGGCCGATCCTCGAGTCCGATCCGGTTGTTCGTCGGGTGGGGATTGTTCGCGGTCGCCCTGCTCGGCATGCTGCACATCGTTGGCGACCCTGAGCCGTGGAGCGACGCAGGCGAAGTTGTTGACGCGGGCGGCTGGGTTGGTGTTGCAATCGGTCAACCGTTGCGGCGGTTGCTGGCTTCTGCTGGAGCGGTTGTGGTTCTGTTGGCGCTCGGTGTTGGCGGCGGCCTGTTGGTCACGAGCACGTCCTTGAAGACGATGGCGATGCACACCGGGAAGGGGATGGGCACCGTCGCCCGTCCGCTGGGCCGGGTTGCAAGGAAGGCCCTCGCGGACCTTTCGACGCTCAACAGCGAACGAGATCCGTCGCGGCCCTCGGGGCGTGGCTCGAAACGACGGGCGAACGTGGCGAAGATTGACGGCGAGCCGCTCGCTCCAGCGCTGTACGACGGTGCTGACGACGCCGACGATTTCTCTGGCCAGCAGCAGCCGATCACAGCCGCATCCAAACGTCGTACGGTCAAACCGGGATCCGACCAGATTGCCCTCCCGGTCGATGGCATCGAGGTCGGTGAGTGGGTACTTCCTCCGCTCGCTCATCTGAGGCAGGCCGGTACTCAGGCGATCGACATGGCCGCGGTCGAGAAGCGTGGCCAGACGCTGCAGGAGTCGCTGGCGCAGCACGGTGTCGAGACACAACTCGTCGGCATGACAGTTGGACCGACCGTGACTCGCTACGAACTCGAACTTGGCGCAGGCGTCAAGGTTGCCCGGGTCACCAGCCTGCAGAAGGACATCGCCTATGCGATGGCGGCGGTCGATGTCCGAATCCTGGCTCCGATTCCGGGGCGATCAGCGATCGGTGTCGAGGTACCCAATCATCAACGTCAACTGGTCGCGCTCGGCGACCTGATGATGTCACCCGAGGCCGCAAAGGCAACCCATCCACTGGAGGTTGCAATCGGTAAGGACATCGCCGGTCGGGCCGTGTTCCTCGACCTGTCGACGACCCCTCATCTGCTGATCGCCGGGGCAACCGGCGCAGGTAAGTCGAGCGGAATCAACTGCATCATCACCTCGTTGCTGATGCGCACCACCCCTGACCAGGTCCGCCTGATCCTGATCGACCCGAAGCAGGTCGAGATGGGTCAGTACCAAAAACTCCCGCATCTGCTCACGCAGCCGGTGACCAATCCGAAGAAAGCCGCCAACGCGCTCGGCTGGGCGGTGAAGGAGATGGAACGACGCTACGACGTGCTCTCCGAGGTCGGTTATCGGGACATCACCGGCTACAACAAGGCGGTCGGTGCCAAGCAGTTGCCGCCGCCGCCCGGAGTTGCAGCAAACGATTCGCCCTACGTGCATATGCCGTACATCGTCGTCGTGGTCGACGAGTTGAACGACCTGATGATGGTTGCGGCACGTGACGTGGAGGAATCGATCACACGCATCGCCCAGAAGGCGCGGGCCGTTGGTATCCACCTGATCATCGCTACCCAACGGCCCTCGGTGAACGTGATCACCGGCGTGATCAAGGCAAACATTCCCGCCCGAATCGCGTTTGCCGTCTCGAGTCTTACCGACTCTCGCGTGATTCTCGACCAACCTGGTGCCGAGAAGTTGGTCGGCAAGGGCGACATGTTGCTGCTCCCCGGCAACACCTCAGTGGCGAACCGAATCCAAGGTTCGTTCGTGAGCGAGGAAGAGGTTCGCAAGGTCGTCGCTCACTGGCGTCAGCAAGCTCCCGAACCGGTCTACAGCGGCAATCTCGAAGGTGATGACGATGGCCGTGGGACTGGCGGGTTCGGTCAACACCTGTCATTCAACGACGGGTCCGATGTCACATCAGATTCGAATGCGTTCTCCTCAGGCGACGATGACGACGATTCGATGATGCGTCAAGCAATGGAGTTGATTATTCGCAGCCAGTTGGGTTCAACATCGATGCTGCAACGCAAGCTCAAAGTCGGATTCGCCCGAGCTGGGCGAATCATGGATCTCTTGGAACAACGTGGTGTCGTCGGGCCAAGCGAGGGCTCGAAGGCACGCGAGGTCCTGATGACCGTCGAAGAGTTCGAACTCCTCCAACAGAACGGCCAACTTTGATCAGCGCGCAAAAACCCGTATCCCGTTGATCCAGGTTTCGTCGACTTGGGCTCCGGCGACTTCGTTGCCGGCGATCGCGGTTATGTCACGGTCGAGCACGATCACGTCGGCGCGTTGACCGGCAACGAGTGAACCGGCGTCATCGTCGAACGCCTGGTAAGCGCTTCCGGCCGTGTAAGCACTGATTGATTGAAGGATCGGTAAACGTTCCTCCGGCAGCCAACCGCCGACGGGTTCGCCCTTGAGATTCTGTCGGGTGACGGCGACCGCAAGCCCGTCGACCGGCCGATGCGACGACACCGGCCAGTCGGATCCGAAGCTGATCGGCCCACCGAGCGCGGCGAGCGACCCGATCGGGTATTGGAGCGCGCTGCGAGCTGATCCGATACGCGGAATCGTCAAGTCGAGTTGCGGATCATCGAGGCACGCCCACAACGGTTCGAAGTTGGCAATGACGCCAAGCTGGGCAAACCGTGGTCGATCGGCGAGGTCAACAAGTTGTGTGTGGGCGATCACCGGGCGACGGTCACGTGGACCGTTGAGCCTGGCAGCGTGTTCGATCGCATCGAGGGCCATCCGAACGCCGGCGTCACCCAAGGCATGGATGTGAATCTGGAACCCGTCGGCGTCGAACGCCCGGACTGCTTCTTTGAGGCCTTCTGCTGACCAGTTCGGGAGACCGCACGAGTGTGGTGCGTCTTCGTACGGCTCGAGCAGGAACCCGGTTCCGGTCTCGATCACGCCATCGGCGAAGAACTTGATCGTCTCAGCGGTGACCCACGGTGATCCGATCGGATCAATCCGAGTTGTGCTTCGTGCGACGTTGAAGCCGTGGCGTTGCTGTGCCCACAGAACCGGATCGGCGCGAAAGGCCATGTTGAATCGGCATGTCATCGTCCCTGCCAGCGCACCCGCGACGTATGCGTCGAGTTCGTCGAGTGACACCGAGGCATCTTGTACCCAAACGATTCCGTCGGCGGCGAGCGCTTGCATGGCGTTGGTCAGACCCATGGCACGAGTCTCCGCAGATATCCGAGGCATGTGCTGTTGAACGAGGTCCATTGCTCCGTGTTCGAGCAGCATTCCTGTTGGCGTGCGATCGCCATCGCGAACGATCGTGCCGAGCGCGACGTCTGGCGAAGATACCGTAATTCCGCCGATGCGGAGTGCGGGGGTGTTGGCCCATACCGCGTGATTGTCGGTCGGAAACAGTGCAACGGGCCGATTAGGGCACACGGCATCGAGCCATTCGGCACGACCCATTCCGTTGGGCAGCAGAGGAGGCGAATAGCAGTGCCCGACGATCCAGGGGTCGGTCGGGTGATCGTCGGCCCAACGACGAATCATGTCGAGTACGACATCCAATGAGTCGACGCCCGTGAAGTCGAGTTCGGTGCGGTTGATCCCAGCGTGTAGAGGGTGGGCGTGCGCATCACGGAAGGCCGGAAGCAGCGCTCGGCCATCGAGCCGCACGATCTCGTCGTAGCCGGTCGCCAACGGATCTACGTTGTCACCGACCGCTGTGATCCTGTCGCCATCGATGACAAGCGACGAAGCCGGTCGACCATCGAACGTGACGACAGCCCCACCGGTGAACAACACACGAGCCATCGCCCGATTAGATCAGATGGCGTACGGCATGGATTGCGATCCCGGCCAAACCGCCGACCAGTGTTCCGTTGATCCGAATGAACTGTAGGTCGCGACCGACTTGCAGCTCCATCTTTCGTGCGGTTGATTCGCCGTCCCAACGTTGGACTGTCGACGCGATCAGATCGCTGACCTCGGTGCGGTAATGCTCGATCACGTACTCGAGTGATCGTTGCACCCAATCGTCAACCTTGGCCTGCAGTTCGGATTCCGATGCCAAGCGCTCACCGAATCGCTGCAGGCTCGACGTGATGCGGGCCCGGAGCTCACTGTCCGGGTCATCAGCGGCAACGATCAGCGCCTGCTTGGTACCCGCCCACAACGACTCGAGCCAGGCCCGGACATCCGGATGTTCCAGTAGCTCCTCTTTGAGTTGCTCGCCTTTCGCCAACAACTCGGGATCGGTCTTGAGCCGGCCGGCGAAGTCTCGGACGCGGGCGTCGATCGAGTGTCGAACCTCGTGGTTCTGGTCGTTGCCGACATCGTGCAGGAATCGACCGACAGCGCTGAATATCTTCTCGAAGATTCGGTCGTCGATCGGTTCTGGCACCCACCACGGCGATTCCGAGTCGAGTCGCTTGCGGAATGTGCTTCGATTGTCGTCGAGGAATCCGCCGAGCGCCGCTAGGACGGCGTCGAGTAGCCGCTGATGGTGGCCACCTTCCACGCTCAGATCGATTGCCCTACCGACCAACGGTGCGGCAGGTGTGGCCCGGATCCGGGTCCGAACGATTCGTTCGAGTCCGTCTTGGACCTCTTTGTCATCGAGTACTTCAAGCGTGCCGCGTAACGCGTCTCCGATCGCCTCGCTCGCCCTGGTGGCGTGTGAGGGCTGAGACAGCCATCCGCCGATCCGTCGCCCAATGTTGGCTTCGGCGAGTCGCTCGCCGAGCACCGCGTGTGTCAGGAAGTTGCTTTCGACGAACTCACCAAGGCTGCGACCAATCTGATCTTTGCGGTTCGGGATGATCGCCGTGTGGGGGATTGGAAGGCCGAGCGGGTGGCGAAACAACGCTGTGACAGCAAACCAGTCGGCGAGTGCACCGATCATGGCCGCCTCTGCGAATGCCCGCACGTACCCGACCCAGCCATCGCCCCCGTCGACATTGCTGATCACGAACACGACGGCGGCGACCACAAGCATCGCCGCCGCAAACAGTTTCATCCGTCGCAGACCCGCCTGCTTAGCGAGGTCGTCTTGATTGGCCTGCATGCCGCGAACCCTACAGGCGGTCGTCTTCCTGGCCCAGGTACCGGGGTCGATCAACCCGACGGCGTGCTTGCTCGTTCGTGTTATGAGATTGGTGGGAAGCTCGGGCGTTCTGTTCGTGTGCGTTTGAGTTCCCAGAAGCCAGCCATTGTGGCGACCGTTTCCATTGCGTCCCACAGGGCTAACGCCTGATCACCGGTTGGCATGCGTGAGATCACCGGGCCGAAGATGCCGCGCTTGACGCCGTCGTCGCAGACAAACGCAATGATCGGTGTGCCGACGTCGTCTCCGACCAGTTCGAGCCCGGCATCCATGCGGCTACGAATCTCGGCGTCCCAGGCGGTGTCGGCGGCGGCCGCCGAATGAGAACGATCCAGTCCGAGTTTTTCGAGTGCGTCGCCGAAATCGAACTCCGGGGTATCGAGTTGATGAATCGTGGTACCGCATTCCCAATACCAGTCGAACGCCCGCTCGTCACCCTCGCTGGATCGCACCGACTCCATCACGCGCAGCATGCGATGCCCGCGTTGGGATCTTCCGTGGTAGGACGAACCGGGCGCCGGATCGTTCTTGAACAGCAAACTGATGGGTTGCCACGTGATGCTGAGTTTGCGACTCGGTGCAACTTCTTCGACAACCCAACGAGCCGTCAGCCAGCACCAGGGTCAAATCGGATCGACCCAGAACTGAACATCGGTTCCCTTCACGTTGTGCAGTGTTCCATGCCTCAAACCTGGCTCGCGAATTGGGCCGGGTAGGCTTGTCGTGTCATGTCCCAGCTGTTCTATGTCGAGACGCTCGGCTGCCCGAAGAATCAGGTCGACTCCGACAAACTGATCGGCACCTTGTTGGCCGACGGGATGACGGCAACCGATGATCCTGAGGTTGCCGACTTGGTGGTGGTCAACACCTGCGCGTTCATTGACGAGGCTCGCAAGGAGTCGATCGACACGATTCTGACACTCGACCAGCAACGTCGTGATGGCGCTCGCCTCGTCGTGACCGGCTGTATGGCCGAACGGTATGGGTCCGAGCTCGCCGAGGCCCTTCCGGAGGTCGATCAGATCGCCGGGTTTGGGGTCCGGTTCAACCAGCCTGCATCGGCCGGCACTCCGACGAGGAACAAGAAGCTGATCCCGGTTTCGTCAGCGCCGCTGCCGGAACTCGACCTGCTCAACCTGCCGCGCCCGAAGTCGTCTTCGCCGTGGGCATACATCAAAATCGCCGAAGGGTGTGACCGTTCGTGCGGGTTTTGTGCGATTCCCAGCTTCCGCGGCCCTCAGCGCAGCCGTGACATCGCCTCGATCCTGACTGAGGTCGAGCAGCTCGAAGTTCGCGAGATCGTGCTCGTCGCGCAGGATCTCGCCTCATACGGCAAGGATCGTCCCGACGATTTGGGAGCCGGTTCGATCGTGCCACTCGTGAGCGCGGTCGCCGAGCGGGTCGACTGGTTGCGATTGCTGTACCTGTATCCGTCCGACCTCTCGGACGACCTGATCGACGCCATATGTGCCACAGGCGTGCCGTACTTCGATCTGTCGCTGCAACATGTATCGAAGCCGCTGCTCCGGCGGATGCGTCGGTGGGGCGACGGCGGTCGCTTCCTCACGCGAATCGCCGAGATTCGTGACCGTGAACCGGACGCCGCGTTTCGGTCGAACTTCATTGTGGGGTACCCCGGCGAGACCGAAAGCGATCACGATCAACTGTTGCATTTCGTTGAGGAGGCGCAACTCGATTGGTGTGGTTTCTTCGCCTACTCACCGGAGGAAGGCACTCACGCCTACACGCTTGACGGTGCTGTGGACCGTCGTCTGATGAACGAGCGACTGGCCGAGCTGCGTGAGATGCAAGACGACATCACGGCGTCGCGCCGTGACGACATGATCGGTCGCACCGTGCATGTGCTCGTCGATTCAGTCGGTGTTGCCCGGAGCGTACGTGAGGCTCCAGAAATCGACGGAATCATTCATATCGGTCATGATGTCCGGGTGGGGCAGTTCACTGATGTGCTGATCGTCGATGCGCTTGGGCCCGATCTGGTTGCCGATGGCGGCGAGATGGACGAAACGGTCAACTGATGCCGGTCGACCCAACCGCGTTGGCGACGTGGGCGAATGCGATCACGGCCGGTCGCCTGCTGCTGTCACCGCTGATGTTCCTCGTGATACCCGATCACAATCGGGGTTCGTGGTTGGCGTTCGGTTTGTGGTTCGTGTTGTGCGTCAGCGACGGGATCGACGGCTACCTGGCGCGTCGCCATGGCACCACCTCGTCCGGAGCGTTTCTTGATCCGCTTGCCGACAAGGTGCTCGTGCTCGGCGCAATGTATGCACTCGTGCGCCACGACGTGTTCTGGATCCTGCCCGTGGCGATCATCGCCGGTCGCGAACTCGTGATCAGTGTGTACCGAACGGTGGCTCGGTCGAAGGGTGTCAGCATGCCAGCCAGCAAGGTCGCCAAGTACAAGACCGTCTTCCAACAACTGGCCGTCGGATTCGCGCTGTGGCCGTGGTTCGCGGTCGATGCCAAATGGTTCTGGAATGGCCTGCTCTGGATTGCAGTCGCACTTTCGCTGATCAGCGGGGCCCACTACCTGCTGCACGGGCGCGGATCGCTGGCCCGGATGACCGAATCACAACCGGCGTAAACGCAGATGCGCTGCGACGTTCTTGCTGTCGGTACCGAACTGCTGCTCGGTCAGATCATTGACAGCAACTCGGCGTGGATGGGCGAACAGTTGGCCGCTCGGGGGATTGACTCGCTGGTGCAGGTGAAGGTCGGCGACAACATCGGACGGATCGCTGAACAGCTTGCTCGAATGTTGGGCGATTCCGACGCCGTGATCGTGTGCGGCGGGCTGGGACCGACTCACGACGACTTGACGCGTGAAGCCATCGCAGCAGTGATGAACGTCGAGCTCGAACATCACGAATCGATCGCCGACGTCATCCGTGAGTTGTTCGCCTCCCGCGGGCGAAGGATGGCTGACAACAATTTGCGTCAGGCGCTCGTGCCAGTCGGTGCGACGATCATTCCGCAGACGCGCGGTACCGCACCCGGTCTGATGTGCCCGATCGTGGTTGGCGGCGTCGCCAAGATCGTCTTCGCGGTTCCAGGCGTTCCGCACGAGATGAAAGAGATGTTCGACCGAGCGATCATGCCCGAGTTGCAACGACGTTCCGGCGATCCATCGGTGATTGCCAGCCGCGTGCTGCGGACGTGGGGCGAGAGCGAAAGCGGTCTCAACGAACGTCTCGACGGACTGATCGCCGAACTCGATGTACTTGACAATCCGACCCTGGCGTTCCTCGCCAGCGGCTGGGAAGGCCTCAAGGTGAGGCTGACCGCCAAGGCCAGGACGAGTTCAGAATGTGGTCAGTTGCTTGATCGCTGGGAAGCGCGAGTTCGGGACGTGATCGACGACCTGGTGTTCGGCGTAGACAATGAGACGATGGAATCAGTCGTGCTCGATCTGCTTCGGCACCGCGGTTGGTCACTTGGGTTGGCCGAGTCGGTCACCGGGGGACTGGTCGCTTCACGCTTGACGGGGGTTCCGGGTGCCAGTGATGTCTTTCGCGGGTCCATCGTGTCGTACGCCACTGACGTGAAACGATCGGTACTTGGCGTCAGCGATGGCCCGGTGGTGACCGAGTCGGCGGCACTGGAAATGGCCCACGGGGCAAGCCACGTGCTCAACGCTGATGTCGGGCTGGCACTCACCGGTGTCGCAGGTCCGGCCGAGCAAGATGGGATGCCAGTCGGAACGTTGTGCGTCGGGCTGGTATGGCCTGGCGGTGAAATGACCCGAACACTTCGGTTGCCCGGTCAGCGTGAGCAAATGCGCCAAATGTCCGTGATCAACTCACTCGACCTGTTGCGCCGCTCACTCTGACAAATCACGGTCAAGCGGGCGCCAAAGCGCACCGCTGTCGGTCAATATTCCTCAAGTTCACTCCATTGCGGGCCGAACAACGATTCGGAAGCGACCGAAGGATTCGACGATGGGTGAACAGACGCGTGACGAGCGACTCGCTCACTTACAGACGCGCCAGGAGCAACGGACGCAACGCCATCACCCCGCCAAGCATGCGCGCCGAATCGCGGGATCGGTTGCCGGTGTCGGGTTCGTGGCAATGGTGCCGATGATGGGACCGTTGAAGGCAGCCGAGACCGAGGCCGGCGCAGCGACCCAGCCGTCTCCGACGATCCCGCCACAAGTTGTCCCTGTGGCATCGGTGGTGACGGTCATTCCCACCTTGCTGCCCGGCACGACATCGCTACCCGGCACAACATCGCTGCCGGCATTAGCACCGACATTGCAACCGAACTCGACGACGGCGATCAAATTGATACCAAAAGACCGCGTCGAATCGGGCATCAACTCCACGACGATCACAGCGGCGACTTCTGCGCCCGACCTGCCAACAGTGCCGGAAGGTGTAACGCGTCCGGCGCCGACCGAACAACCCGTTGTAACGCAACCGCTGGCACCAGTTGTCACCGCCCCGCCAGAAACGGCCCAGGCAGCGACGACGCCGCCGGACACGACTCAGCCGTTAGCGGTACCGGTGTCGACGCAACCGCCGCCCCCGTCTCCACCAACATCGCCTCCACCAACACTGCCACCACCACCGGTCACGGAGCCCCCTCCACCCCCTCCACCACCCCCACCGACAAGTGGAGCAAGCGGGGGCTGACGTGACGTGGCCAGCCCCGGTCCGATCGCGACCGTACGCGGTCGCCGAGTTCAGGGCAATGGCGAGCCCGTGCCGGATCATTGCCGAGAATCAGGAACTCGCAGCCGCAGGAGAGTCCCTCGTTCACGAACTTGAACGACGTTGGAGCCGCTTCATACCGACCAGCGAAGTCGGCGTCCTCAATCGGGCAGATGGTTCGCTCTGCATCGTTTCGCCACAGACGATGCATTTGGTCGAACGGGCCGAGTTCGCGCGCCTGGCTACTGACGGTGTGTTCAATCCGTTGGTATTGAACCGGCTCGAGGCACTGATGGCTGATGTCGATCGGGTGTCGCTCTCAGTCTCCGATCAGCCGATCGACCTCTTTACGGAACTATGTGGGATCCGTTTGCCTCGCGGCGCGGGTTTCGATCCTGGTGGAATCGGCAAGGGACTGGCCGGTGATCTCGTGATCGAGCTGCTGAGCGATTTGGGGGCGACGACCGCGCAGGTCGAACTTGGTGGTGATGTTCGAGTAATCGGTGAGAACTGGACCGGCGGCGAATGGTCGGTCAACGTCACCGATGCCATCAATCGGACCGAGGTGATTGCGACGATTTCAGTCTCGGAGGGTGCGGTCGCGACGAGCAGCGTGCTTGCTCACCGATGGGAACGCAATGGTCAGCAGGTCCACCATTTAATTGACCCAGCGACCGGTATGCCGAGTGCGACCGACCTCGCTTCGGTCACGGCGGTGTCATCAGAACTGTGGTGGGCCGAAGTGGTCGCCAAGGTTGCACTCATGGCGGGCCTCAGCGACGCCCCGGCGGTCATGCGGCGACATGGGGCCACTGGTTTGTTGATCGACGGACATGGGCAGTGTCACGTCGTATGAACTCGCAAATCACCTGGTTCGTATCGAGGTCGTCCGGAATTGTTGCATGGGGTTTGCTCACGCTCGCCGTTGTGCTCGGGCTGCTGCTGTCGAGTCGGGCGCTTTCGAAGCTGACGAACCCGGCGTGGACACTGGATCTGCATCGTTTTCTCGGCGGTTTCTCGGTTGTCTTCACGGCGATTCACCTGATCGGGTTGTGGGCCGACTCGTACGTCGAGTTCGGCTGGGCGGAGTTGTTCGTTCCGATGGCGAGTTCATGGCAACCAGGCGCGGTCGCGTTTGGGATCGTGGCGATGTACACGCTGATTGCCGTCGAGTTGACCTCGCTGCTGAGGCGAAGTCTTCCGAACCGCCTATGGCGATGGATACATCACACCAGCCTTCCGCTGTATGCGATGGCGACCTATCACGGGATCGCGGCGGGGTCCGACGGGGACCTGCTGGTCTTCAAAATCCTCGCCTATGCATCGATCGTCGTGGTGGCGGTTCTGACCGCGATGCTCGTCCGGACGGCTCGCCGCCGGACATCAAGTGACCGGCGACAGAGCGACGGTATCGTGGCAGGATTGCCCTTGTAGCTCAGTGGATAGAGCAAGTCCCTTCTAATGACAAGGTCGTAGGTTCGATTCCTGCCAGGGGCACGGTAGCCTGAACACCTGTTTGCCGTGCCAGCACTGGCGCGTGAGCCGTAAGCGGCGACCTATCACGGGCGACCACAAACGGGGCGACCACAACAGGCGAGAGGGCACTGCGTGAACTTCAAGAAGGGCGAGACCGTCATCTACCCCCAACATGGCGCGTGCGTCGTCAAGGGGACCAAGAAGATGGAGGCCTTCGGCGAGAAGAAGGAGTACCTGATTCTCGAGACAGTTATCAGTGAAATGACGCTGAAAGTCCCGATTGACATGGCTTCCGAGGTCGGCGTGAGGCCCCCCGTTTCTGCCGATGAGCTCGAAGACCTCGTGTCGGTGTTGGCCAAGCCCGATCCCCGAGTGCCGTCCAACTGGAGTCGACGGTTCAAGAATCACCAGGAGAAGTTGAAGAGCGGCGATGTCTATCAAGTCGCTGAGGTCGTGCGAAACCTGGCCGCCCGCAACCGCGACGCTTCGCTGTCGGCCGCCGAGCGCACGATGTATGAACGTGCCAGGGTGAACCTGATCAGCGAAATCTCGCCCGCACTCAAAGTGTCGGCCGAGGAAGCTGAGGCCTACCTCGACGAGGCGCTTTCCAAGGGCGTTCTGAAGCCAGAAAAGCCAGCAGTCAAAAAGAAGCTGTAGTTCGACCGACGAAACGCTCGGCAGGGCCGCCTGCGGTGATCTGCGAGAATCATCGTCATGGCTCGTGTTTCGTTCCTCGGTCTTGGGGTGATGGGTGGTCCAATGGCAGGCCACTTGGCGTCGGCAGGGCATTCGGTCACCGTCTTCAATCGGACTCCTGCGAAAGCGCTCGAATGGGTGGCGACGTACGGTCATCAGGCGTCGCCGACACCGATCGAAGCTGTTGAGGTTGCCGAGTTCGTGATGATCTGTGTCGGCAACGACGACGACGTTCGATCAGTCGCACTCGGGGCGCACGGAGCGATCGCAGGCATGCCGGCGGGTGCGACGTTGATCGACCACACGACAGCATCTGCAGACCTTGCTCGCCAGCTCGCCGCGGCGTGCTCCGATCGCGGGGTCGGCTTCGTCGATGCTCCGGTGTCCGGTGGACAGACGGGTGCCCAGAATGGCCAGCTGACGGTGATGTGCGGCTCCGACGACGAACCCGTGTTCGCGGCGGCGCGCGAGGTGATCATGGCCTACGCCCGTGAGTGCCGGTTGTTGGGCTCGGCCGGTGCCGGTCAGACGACCAAGATGGTCAACCAGATCTGCATCGCAGGCCTCTTGCAGGGCCTCGCCGAGGGCATCATGTTCGCCAAGAAGGCGGGACTCGACGTCGAACTGGTCGTCGAGACGATCAGTAAAGGGGCCGCTGCAAGTTGGCAGATGGAGAACCGGGCCCGCACGATGGCGGCCGGGGAGTTCGAGTTTGGTTTCGCCGTTGAATGGATGCGGAAGGACTTGGCGATCTGTTTGGCCGAGGCGGATCGCGTCGGCGCCCGGCTGCCGGTTACAGCGCTGATCGATCAGTTCTACAAACAGGTGATCGAGCGCGGCGGCAAGCGTTGGGATACGAGTTCACTGGCGCATCTGCTGCAGCTTCCCTGAAGCCGAGTCGGAGCACTGTCACTCAGGCGAAACCGTCACCGAAGTCGGGGTGTTCGAACCGGTCGATACCCGCCTCGATCTCGGCCACCAGTGCTTCCAGAACGGCGACTCGAGCCCACTTCTTCTGTTCTCCGGAGATGACGTGCCACGGTGCGAGTTCGTGGTCGGTGCGAGTGAACATCTCCTCGACGGCCTCGTTGTACACATCGATCTTGAGCCGATTGCGCCAATCTTCCTCGGTCAGCTTCCAGTGCCGAACCGGGTCTTTCTGACGGTTCTCGAATCGACGGAGCTGTTCATCAGGGCTGATCTGAAGCCAAAACTTGACGATGATCACTCCTTCGAGGACGAGCCCGCGCTCGAACTGGACGATCTCGTCGTATGCACGTTTCCATTGGTCCTTGGTGGCGTAACCCTCGACTCGTTCGACGAGCACCCGCCCGTACCAACTCCGGTCGAACAGCACCATCCCTCCGAGACCTGGTACGTGCTGCCAGAAACGCCAGAGGAAATGTTTGCGCTTCTCGTCGAAGGTCGGTTTGGCGAACGCCGACACGTGGTAGTGGCGCGGATCGAGCGGTTCGACGATTCGTTTGATTGCGCCACCCTTGCCTCCGGCGTCAGACCCTTCGAAGACGACGAGAATTCCCGGACCTAGCTCGGGTGATTCCAAATGGCCACCGAGCTGCAGACGAAGATTGAGGAGTCGGCGTTGGGCGGAGAGCAGCCGTTCGTTGTATTCAACCTCGCCGAGTCGCTGAGAGAGATCGAGTTTGTCCAGTCGCCCCATCGGCTACTCCGAAGCGGCCGTCGCCACAGCGTCGACGATCTCGTCGAGTTGGGCGTCGGTGGTCACGAGCGGTGGACAGAACGTGAGGGAATGGGTTGCGATCGCTCGGGTGATCACGCCGAGTTCCAGCATCCGGTCGCGGATCGTCATAGCGTTCTGGTCGTCGCGGAGACCGGCTGCCCAGACGGCAACGTCACCACGAACCGAATCGATGATTCCGTCGGCGGCGAGCGACTGCAAGCCACCACCAAGTCGGTTTCCGATTCGTTTCGCTTCGCCGAGTAAGTTCTCGCGCTCCATGATCGCCAAATTGGTGAGTGCCGCCGCACATGCCGTTGGGTGGCCTGAGTAGGTGTATCCGGTCTTGAGCACATATGTCGGATCGGACTCGAGCGCCTCACGGACCTGCTTACCGACGAACACACCGCCCAGCGGCTGGTATCCAGAAGTGATCGCTTTGGCGAATGTCGTGATGTCGGGTGTAACCCCATAGTGGTTCGCCGCGAACCACGTGCCGAGTCGACCGTATCCCGTGATCACTTCATCAAAGATCAGCAACGCACCATGCTGGTCGCACAGTCGACGAAGCGATTCGAGGTAGCCGGGTTCGGGCGGCCAGACACCGCCAGCACCCTGCACGGGTTCGGTCAGCACGGCGGCCACCTCGTGACTTCGCTCGGCCATCAGTGATGCAAGCGCCTCGACGTCGTCGCTCGGTACCTGGATCACTTCGGGGACCAACGGGCCCCAACCTTCCTTGTTCGGCGGTAAACCCTGGGCAGTCGTACCGCCGTAGTTCGTTCCGTGGTAGCCGCGCATCCGGCTGATGATCAGCGTCCGTTCAGGGTGGCCTGTGAGCACGTGGTGGAGGCGTGCCAACTTCATTGCCGTGTCGACTGCTTCCGAACCTGACTGGCAATAGAACACACGCGCTTCGGGGATCGGAGTGAGACCGACCAACTTGTCGGCAAGTTCGTCAGCCGGTCCGTTGGTGAATGGATCGAAGCACGAGTACGCCGCCAACGTGCCGGCCTGCTTGGCGATCGTCTCGGCCATCTCCTGACGACCGTGCCCAATCGCGCAGTACCACAGGCTGGCCATGCCGTCGACGTATTGCTTGCCGTTCGTGTCCCAGACCAGCGAACCCTCACCGCGTGCGAGCGTGATGAATTGTTCTCGGGCCGGGCGGGCAAATGGATGAAGAAATGCTCCTGTCACGGGCGTTGACCGTAGTCCGAATCGGTGTCGCGGTTCGTACCCGTTGGTCGCTCGATGGCAAAGTGACGGTGATGCGGATCGCGATTGTTGGCAGTGGGTTCTCGGGGCTTGGTGCGGCGATCAAGCTTCGCCAAGCCGGTTTCGGTGAACTCGTGGTGTTCGAACAAGCGTCAGAGATCGGTGGCACGTGGCGCGACAACACCTACCCGGGCTGTGCCTGCGATATCCGATCGCACCTGTACTCGTTCTCGTTCCATCGCAATCCGAATTGGACCCGCGAGTTCCCCTCGCAACCCGAGATCCAGGCGTACCTACTCGAAATGGTCGAGCACTACGAACTGCGACCGCTGATCGAGTTCATGGTCGAGATCACCGAAATGCGTTGGATCGAGGAGCGGCGAATCTGGCAACTCGCCACGTCGACCGGTGATTTCAGAGAATTCGATGTGGTGATCAACGCGACGGGTCCGCTCAGCCGACCAAAGCTTCCTGACGTGCCAGGGCTCGATCGCTTTCAGGGAACGATGTTCCATTCTCAGCAATGGCGTCACGATCACGACTTGACAGGCGAGCGCGTAGCTGTCGTCGGAACTGGAGCCAGTTCGATTCAGTTCGTGCCAGAGATCGCACCGCTGGCCGCTAGCGTGATCGTGTTTCAACGTACGCCGCCGTGGGTGCTACCCCGTGAAGATGGGCCGATCAGCGACAGGACTCGGCGCTGGTATCGCCGACTGCCGATCCTGAGCCGAATCAAGCGCAGTCGGATCTGGCTCCGTCAGGAGTTGTTGTTTCTCGCATTCTTGGGCAAGGCGAAGCCACAGAAGGAGATTTCCGATGGTGGCAAGCTCTTGATCCAGACGCTCGTACACGATCCGGCGACACAGACCAAGGTGACCCCCCACTATGTGCCTGGGTGCAAGCGCCTCTTGATTTCGAACGATTGGTATCCGACGTTGAATCGGGAGAACGTGTCGTTGGTGACCGCTGGGATTGTCGCCGTGACAGAGACCGGAGTGATCGACGCCGACGGAGCACAACATGACGTCGACACGATTGTCCTGGGGACTGGGTTCGCGGCGACCGAGTTCCTGGCGCCTATGAAGGTGTTCGGGCGCGACAGTCGCGAACTGTCGGAGCAATGGCGTAACGGCGCGGCTACGTATTTGGGTACGGCGGTACATGGGTTTCCGAACTTTTGGATGATGGTTGGGCCGACGACTGGACTCGGTCACAATTCGATTGTGCTGATGATGGAAGCGCAACTGCATCTGATCATCGGTGGCTTGAAGCATCAGCGCCGGTCGCACCTGCGTGCGCTCGAAGTGACAGGGAGTGCCCAACGCGCCGCCTACGACCGCCATAATGCTCGTATGGGTCGAACCGTTTGGGCGTCGGGTTGCAAGAGTTGGTACCTGTCTGCCGACGGTCGCAACGACACGTTGTGGGAGGGTACGACGCTCGAGTACTGGTGGCGGACGCGCCGACTCAAGCGCTCGGATTTCGAGTGATGTGTTGATGCCGGAGTTATCGAAATGACCGAGTTGATGGTGTTCGCAGCGGCTGAGCTTGACGAGCACGACACGCCGATGCGGCACCCAGAGAATCGTGGACGGCTCGACGCTGCGTTGGCAGGCATCGACGAAGCCGGCCTCACGGAGGCGACCGAGTGGTGTATCCCCGAACTGGCCTCCGTCGAAGAACTGGCGCTCGTCCATGATCCGGTGTATGTCGCCGGTGTCGAGCGGTTCTGCGGCCAAGGTGGCGGGTATCTCGACCCGGATACGATCGCCACCAGTGGATCGTGGGTCACCGCACGGCGTAGTGCCGGAGCGGTTCTCGGAGCGATCGACGCCTTGTCCGCAGGTCGATGTGATCTCGCCTTCGCTGCCGGGCGGCCGCCTGGGCATCACGCAGTTCGTGACCGTGCAATGGGCTTCTGCTTGTTCAACAACGCCGCAGTTGGCGCAGCCAAGTTGGCGGCGGCGGGGGAGCGAGTGGCCGTCATCGATTGGGACGTGCACCACGGCAATGGCACCCACGACATCTTTTACGATGACCCAAATGTGTTGTACGTGTCGACGCACGAGTCACCCCTGTACCCGGGCACCGGGATGTTGCACGAGACCGGAGCCGGTGCGGGAGTCGGGACGACGCTTAACCTCCCGTTCCCCGAAGGAACTGCCGGTGACACGTATCGGGCAGCCTTCGACCAGGTTGTCGTGCCAGTGGTCGAGCGATTTTCGCCAGATTGGCTGATCATCTCGGCCGGCTTTGATGCCCATCGCGATGATCCGCTGGCCGGCTTGCAGTTGACGGCTGACGACTACGCCGATCTCGCCCTTCGGCTGCAATCGCTTGTCCCTGCCCGGCGTGTGCTGGTCGTGCTGGAAGGCGGCTACGACCTGCAGGCGCTGACTCGCAGCGTCGGAAGCACGCTGAGCGCCTTGCTTGGCGCGCGCTACCGGCCGGAAGGCGCATCGAGCGGCACGATCGGCATGACGACCGTCGATGCTGCTCGGCAGATGTGGTCTGCCGATAGTGGTCGGCAGATGGGCCGTGACCGATGATGAGTCGACGCAGCGGCGACGGATTTCTGCGGTGCAGCGATGGGCACGTGCGGTGGGGTGTGTACGGGGCCGCCGGGGTGGTCTTCGTCGTCCGATTTCCCAACGGACCTCGTGTCATGCTGCAGAAGCGGTCTGCGTTGGCTCACGAGGGCGGAACCTGGTCGTGCAGCGGCGGGGCGCTCGACGAGGACGAATCGGCGTTGGTCGGCGGCCTGCGTGAGGCGTCCGAGGAGGTTGGCCACCTGCCGGAGAACTACACCGTGCTCGGACACGTGGTGTTCGCGCCGGCTACCGATTGGTCGTATACGACGTTCGTGATCGAAGTCGACGGCGAGTTCGGTTCGTCCATGAATTTCGAGACCGATGCAGTTGCCTGGGATTCGCCAGACGAAGTCGAGCAACGCAAACTCCACGCCGGGTTTGCAAGCACCTGGCCAGAGTTGCGTCAGATCATCGAGCGATCTGGGTAGCTTCGTCAGATGCGCAAGCCCGATGTGACCGTGCCGGAAACCGATGCTCCCGACCAACTCGTGATCATCGACGATGTCGAAGGTGAGGGTGACGAAGCCGAGAACGGGCATCAGGTCACCGTCCACTATGTGGGCGTTTCATGGTCGACAGGCAAGCAATTCGATGCCTCATGGGATCGGATGGAGCCGTTTCAGTTCGGCCTCGGCCGTGGACAGGTCATCAAGGGTTGGGACGAAGGAGTTGTCGGGATGAAGATCGGCGGGCGCCGCACGCTTCACATTCCGCCGCATATGGGTTACGGAGCGCAGGGTGCCGGTGGCGTGATCAAGGGCAACGAGACACTGATCTTCGTCGTCGATCTACTTGGCGTTGGCTGAGCTCAAACCGTTGCGCTTGATCACCTCGCGATACCAGTAGGCGCTGTCTCGCGGTGTGCGATCCAAGGTGTCGAAGTCGATGTGGACGAGCCCGAAACGCTTGTCGTATCCGAGTGCCCATTCGAAGTTGTCCATCAACGACCACTGGAAATACCCCCGAACGTCGACACCCTCGTCGATCGCGTCCTTGACCGCTCGGAGATGGATGTCGAGATACTCGATCCGCCGCGTGTCTGCGCAGCGGCCGTCGATCACCGGATCGTCGTAGGCGCAACCGTTCTCGGTGATGTACACGGGTGGCAGATTCGGGTAATCGTGCTTGAGTCGGACGAGCAGTTCCGTGAAGCCATCGGGGGTGATCGGCCAACCCATGTCGGTGTGTTTTGCTCGCACGTCCGACTCGGTGATCCCTTGCGCCGTCGGATAGGCCCGCATCCGGCCTGTTGCGTCAGCGCTGGTCGCTTTGACCAGGATGTCGGAGTAGTAGTTGATCCCGATCCAGTCGAGTGGCTGGTTGATCGTCGCCTCGTCGCCCGGCTGAACAGCGTCGGCGAGCCAACCGAAATCGTCCATGATGTCGGCCGGATAACGACCGTTGAGGACGGAATCGAACCACCAGCGGTTGTGGATCGCATCGATTCGCCGCATCGCATCCTCGGGTGCGGGAGGTTTGCCTTCGCGGCGTACGTTGCTCGGGTTGATCACGATCCCAAGTCGCAGATTGTCGCGTTCAGCGCGCATTGCCTGCACCGCAAGCCCGTGAGCGAGCAGTTGATGGTGGGCAACCGTCACAGCGGCGCGATCATCGGTCAGACCGGGGGCGTGGACTCCGGAGGCGTGTCCGAGGTAGGCGTAGCACCATGGCTCGTTGAACGTCGACCACATGTGGACTCGGTCACCGAGTTCCTGCGCCATCATCGCCGCGTAGTCGGCAAACCAACTGCACGTGTCACGGTTGCGGAACCCGCCGATCTCCTCCAATGTGGATGGCAGGTCCCAGTGGAACAGTGTGGGGCACGGCATGATGTCGTTGGCGAGTAGCAGTTCGACGAGTCGGTGATAAAACGCGATTCCCTCGGTGTTCGGCTTGCCGCGACCGTCAGGCATGATGCGTGACCACGAGATCGAAAACCGGTAGGTCTGCAACCCGAGTTCGGCCATCATCTTGACATCGGATTCGACCCGGTTGTAGTGATCGCAGGCTGTGTCGCCGGTGTCGGCGTTGGCGGTCTTTCCCGGAGTGTGCGAGAAGTGGTCCCACACCGATGGTCCGCGACCACCGTCGTGCGCTGCGCCCTCGATCTGATACGCGGCGGTAGCCGCACCCCACAAGAAGCCGTCCGGAAAGGTCACTGTTCGTGTTTGATTCACAGTCGCGGAGTCTCGCAGAACGTGGGCGCGATCAACTCACGCGCTCGAACTCTCGTCTCCGACGAAGACGACCTGTCCTGTGGCGACGCAGGCAGCATCGGCGGTCAATCGCATTGGTATCCACATTTCGCGAGGCGGGTAGATGATGTACGACCTCAAGATTCCATCGCCGATATCGACCTGGGCGATGAACTTGTATGGCTGCTTCACCTCGGCCAGTGCGTGCGGGTCGCAACGACTTTCGAGAATTCGAATAGGTGTTTCGGCAGTAGTTTCAGCAGCCGCCAACTCGATGATTGATCCGTTCAGCAGCCCGTTGACGGCATCGAATTCGTGCGGGATCGTGTTGCTGACTGCTGTAATCCTGATCGTCTGAGTCGAGCTCCTGCGAGTCAAACGAAGCGAACCGGCGGTCACAGGTCGACCTTCGAAGTCCTCCTCGTGCAGATCCGCCCACTCGATCGTGACGAGCGATTCGATCATCTGCTTCTCGCAGTCGTCGAGGTAGAGCTTGCGGGCGAGGTGCCACACGTCGAACACCGGCACCTCCTGCACGGTGCCGTCCTCGAGAGTCAGCTTGACGATTGCTGTCGCAGCGTCTGGCATCGTGTCGATCGTGCCATCTCCTACGCACTCAGCGCCGGGGAACGGGACGGGGAAGTCGATCGTCTGACCACCGACGATGATCGAATCGCGGGTCGTCGGAGAAGTCGTAAACCCCTCCCAAACGAACTGGACACCGATGACGTCGAATCGGTCGCGGGTCTGGTTGATCATCTGGACCTGGAACTGATTCTTTGACGGATCTTCGCGATTCTGCGTCGGGACCACGGCCAAGATTCCGGTCGGGACTTCGACCTTGGGTTCCGTCGTCGTCGTCGTCGTCGTATCTGCCGTGCTCGGGCTCGTTGATGTCGGGCTCGTTGAGGTCGTGCTCGTTGATGTCGGGCTCGTTGAGGTCGTGCTCGTTGAGGTCGGGCTCGTTGAGGTCGGGCTGTTTGATGACGGGCCAGGCTCGGCTGTTGGAGATCCCTGATCGGTGCAGGCCGCTGTGAGCCCGACGATGATCATCAAGATCTGCACACTCGATTTCCGCAGCATGATCGTCAAACTACTTGGATCACGACAGCAGTAACCTGACGGCGCCGGCTGCAGATAATCCCAGAACGATCAGCAAGAACGCACGCTGTGAGATCACGTTGAACAGCGCTCGGCCGCTGAACACGCCGAGCAGTAACGCCGGAATCATCGCTGCGTCGAATGCCAAGGTCGCCCCCGTGAAGAACCGCCCTCCGCTGGTCCATTCGCCAAGCGCAATGTAGATCGGTACCTTGGCCAGGTTGACCAAGCAGTAGAACATTGCCGACGTGCCGACGAGCTCGTCCTTCGGCAATCCGAGTCCAGTCATGTAGGTGTTCATGATCGGGCCAGCGGCGTTGGCGACGAACGTGGTGAACCCGCCCGCCGTTCCGTATCCGGCGGCAATCGCTGGCGGTGCCGGTTTGGCAGGAGTATTGCGCCCGATACGCCAGAGCTGGAGCACAACCATCAACAGGATGATCACGCCAATCACGACTTCGATTGGACGGGCGGCGCTCCCAACAGAGATGAAGAACGCGACCCCTGCAGCAAACCCAATGCCGACGCCAACGATCAGGGATCTGAGCAGGTCCCAGCGGGCGTGATGATGATAGAGCCCGACTGCGAACAGGTCAGCGACCAGGAGTATCGGTAGCGACACTCCCGGAATCAGGCGGCATCGACCAAGCCGGCGAACAGTGGAATCGCGATCAGTCCACCGCCGGGCAAACCTGTCTTCGACAAACCGACGATGAATGCTGCAAGCCCACCCACGAGTAGAGCGTCGACAGCAAACACGACCGGCGACTGTACGTGACCGGCGAGATACGGTGACGGTTGTGGTCGACGCTTTGCCTGAACTTTGTGTCCTTGGCGACTTTGCATGGGACGTTCTGATCCGCACCAACACAGAACTGCTGCGTGGTGGAGACACGTTCGGCGAAGTCATGCTGATGCCCGGAGGGAGTGCTGCGAACGTTGCCGTTTGGGCCTCACGCTGCGGGCTGCCGACTCATTTCGTCGGCAAGATCGGCCGCGATCGAATGGGGCAATTGGCCCAAGACAATCTCGAAAGTGAAGGTGTCGACGCGTACCTTGTCGAATCGGATGCGCACCCGACTGGTTCGGTAGCCGTATTTGTCGACAACACCGGCGAACGATCCATGGTCTCTGGACACGGAGCCGACTTCTACCTGCTGCCAAGCGAGCTGCCCCGCGATGCGATTCGACGCGCCTCACATCTGCATCTGACGGCATGGTCATTCTTTACTGATCCGCCACGATCAGCGGCCCGCGAGGCTGCTCGACTGGCGAGCGGTGGGGGAGCGACCCTGTCGTTCGATCCGAGCTCGTTCCAAATGATTTCTGAAATGGGCGTTGATCACTTCCTGGCTGTGACACAGGATCTCGGTGTCGACGTCTTCCTCCCCAACAAGGAGGAGGGGGCGATGTTGACCGGCGTCAAGGATCCGGAGGAAATCGCCCGTGAACTCGATTTGCTGTATCCGAGCGCTCTCGTGATTCTCAAACTCGACGCCGATGGTGCTCTGGTTTGGGAGGATGGTGAGGCGCATCACATTCCCCCCGCCACGAACAATCTGGTCGATGCCACCGGGGCCGGTGACTCGTTTGCCGGCTCGTTCCTGGCCAAGTACCTGAGGGGTACGCCAGCAGTCGAGGCAGCCCGGTTCGCAACAACCGTGTCCGCCTGGGTGATCGAACACCCCGGCGCACGACCAGCACCCGATCGCAAACTGATCGGCGTCATCTCAGGAGGCGTGTAGCGGCGTAGTGCCGGTACACGGGACGCGACGATGTGACCCTCACAGTTGGAGGGTCTGGATCGTCTGGTCGGTCTGTTTGACCCGACGCTGTTCTTGTTCGTGTTCTTGTTGTTTGGTCTGTTTGCGTTGTTGGTGTTGTTCGACTCGTCGGCCGGGTCTGATCTGGATGGGACAGGTGGCGTGTAGTTGTCCGTCGGGTGTTCGGATGGTGAGGGTGCGGTCGTCGGCGAGGGTGAGTGTCCAGCCGCCTTCGTGGATCAGGTGGTGGTGGTGTTTGCAGGTCGGTACGAGGTGTTTTAGGTCG